>CAXXGJ010000015.1:0-26221 GCA_963677895.2 Treponemataceae bacterium
TCGCAGCATGCGAGGAGCTGAAGGCAGGAAATGCAAATTTCGACCTAGGTGATGGTTATAAGGCATCATTTGTACTTCCGGACATCGGGAAGCCCTATGTAGTGGAGGATGCATATACTGCGCACACAAATACCGGACTGTTTACACCCTATGGCTTTACAATATCCTCTGACGGTATCGAATTGGCATCCCTGAAAATGTATGTGTATTCCAGCCCACAATTATATCCCGCACCAAAGGCCAGTACAGAGGCTTCTACAATACCTGAAGTTTTGGGTCCAAGGATTATAACACCTGAAACCATAAGCGGTGCTCTTGGATATGTTGGCTATGATCTGCAAATAGGTGCAACAGGGACGGATACAAACAATGCCATGACTGGTTTCTTCCGATGCTTCCCAGGAGCGCAGAGTGAGTTGGTTATTTCTAAGGAGAGCCTGAAAGGTACAGTTGAGGTTTCTGGCGAGACAAGCGGGCTCCCTGCATCTGTACTGTCGTTGCAAGTTTTCAATTCTATGGTAGACAGCATTAAGGTATCGGGACCAGGTATTTAGGAAGTTAGATTCATTTTCTTTTTTTTGATATAAGCATCGATATAATTCGATTTTCGGACACAATCCGGGAATGATTAATGGCAAAACCAGAACCAAGAATGCTGCTCGTTTTTTTGGACGTTTGCCATCCATTTTGAAAGGATTGTGGAAGAATTTGGAGGAATAGTGTGTCATAATATCACATTAGGATAGCTTCAAAGACCTCGAAAGCTCGACTTATTAGGATTTAGTGCAATCACATGCATTAGCCGATATGGACCCGAAAATAGTCGAACATTTTTCGAGCAATTATAGAATGTTCAGGGGGGGCAGGCGAGCTAACCTGTTTTTGAGTTGGTATATCACGAACTGATACAAAGGTTTTTCGTTAGAACCTCCAATCTTAAAAGAAGATAACGGAGGGATTTAATGAAGAAAATAATACTTGCAGTACTCTTACTGCTATCATTGGCCATATCATTAGATATTGTGCCAGCAATAGATGTAGGCGCGGAACATTCAGGCGCGATGTTAGGGCTTACAGATCAAAGCACCTCGACAGCTTACACCACACTTGGCACCTGTGATTATATCGGGAACAGCAACACGCATAAGTTCCATGTGCCGAGCTGTTCTTGGGTGCCGAAAATAAATCCCGAGCATGAGGTTTGTTTCTCAAGTGCTAGCAGTGCAATAGCTGCTGGATATGCTGCCTGCAAGAAATGCAATCCTGCCTAATGGTCAATCACCCAAACCTTTTTCGTTAGATCTTCTATAATGAATTCTACAGGAGGAATTATCAAACGAATATGACCCATACAAAGACACGTCAGTATTTATAACTTCGACGTTCCCCTGGGATGAAGGCACCCTTTCTCTGCTCAAGACGATTCACATTGAGAAGATCAATTCCACTTCTTAGCTTCGCTTGTGGGATTTCCTTTTTTCACCAAAGAGTGCAATGAGTTCTTTTAAGGTCCAAAAGGTTTTTCGTTGGATACATCTATGTCAAATGCATGGAGGAATTGCATGAGAATAATGATTGGCGTCGTAATATTGGTAGCTTCATTGATATCATTAATGGCAACTGCATCTGCAGTTGAAATTGTTAGAGTAGATAATTTCAATTTATCAGTAGATTTCGGCGAATCACATGCTGAAATATCGCCCACATCGCCTTATATGGTAAACGAGTTAAACATTGCATCGGTTAAATTCTCCGCAGACAACGCAACAGGAATTATTGCCATAGGCAAAACGCCTGGTTCAGAGCCTCATTCCATTTTAGTAAGCAACTGCAAAAGAGTTCTAGAGCTAATAATGAAGCAAACCAATGTCAATGTGGACGTAACGCCATACGAAGATGGGTTCATTGGGACAGGTGAAGACCTAGCTACCGGGTCACCGACGTATGGAATCTTAAAGCCAGATGATGCAGAGTTTGGAAGAGCATCTCGCGTATTAATTGCGATAGCAACTTCAAAGGACGAAAGAAAGATTAAAAGCATAATAGCGAGCGTAAAATCAGCATAATTCAGTGAATTTCGTCTTTGCGGGTTTTATAATATTCCTTTTTTGTACAACTAACGCGATTTATTTCTAAAGTATCTAATCATAACCTAATTCCACAAAACCGATATGCGTAAAATCCCATAGCGCACAATGGTGATTATCGAGCTAGAAACATATTCATAACTCGGTGTGAATTAAATTCAAGGCCAGAGCATATCGGTTTTGCACCAAGATTATAACTTTCGGTTTTGGCTACTGGTAGCGATTGCAAAAGACCTTTCTTTTTTCGATCATTTCATAGTTTATGTGCATGGAGAGCCGGTTTTGACCATGTTTCCCCGCGAATGGATTACATCAAATCAGTATAAGCTTTATTGATGCTGTTTTGTGGAATGTGTCACTGAAATTAGTACAAGGCAACAGTATTAACTTTATTAAGAAAGTTCTTAGAATAATACTTATACAGGCAATTTTCCTATCACGATTTAATCAATCATGTTGTGGATATATTTATCTTGGTTTAGGTTTCCCATAAGGTAGCAAGAGGTAGTCCTATTAATATGAAGCTAAAATGCTAATAGCATCAAACCGAAAAAGGGGAGAATAAATATATGAATGATTTTATGATAGGGGATAATCTTAGAGATATAATTATCGGTGTAATCGGATCTCTTATCGGAGCAGCTTTTGTATTCTTTGCATCACGCGGCTGGAAATTTACGAGCGACTTACGCGAAAAAGCTAAACTAGAGCTCATGCAAGAAAAATCCGAGTGGAACAATGGAGGGCAAATTGGTCAGCAAAGAATTACTAATAAATACTTATTTGAAATATTAAAATTTATCCTATTTGGTAGTTTATTTTCAAGTATTCCATTAATAATATCAGCTTTCTCTATAATGGATGGAATGATAACATCTACCAGTCCCGTTATTTTTTACGTATTATCTGGCTTTGCCTCACTAGCTTCCTTTTATTGGGGGTTAGGGAAAGTAATCAGATACAGAAATTTATCCTCCTAATAATTTTGTGGCAAAAATACCGCAAACTGATAAGCAGCAACCACATTACAAGATCAAGGGTGGCAACAATTTTAACCGCTAGACGCTGATTACCTCGCGCCAATTGGCACGAAAAATCATCATTCTGTAATGCGATAGGCTCCGAAAAAAAATAAGACCTTCGGCCTAGATTGCCGCGCGCCCTTGGCCGGTAGCGGCGGCGATCAGAGCAACAGGCCCGGCACGTCGGGCTAATCGCTACATCCTCTCCTATGTGGCCGAGAGATATAGGCCATTTGGACCAGTAAAGCTAAACCTGATCACTACATTATCTTATGTGATCACTATGAGGATTTATGCTGAGGCTACTGATCAGTTGCTAAAAGAGATCAACCAAGCGGTCAAAGAAAAAGGAATTGGTAAGACCCAAATAGTTCTTGAAGCCCTTGATCAGTACCTACATGGTAGTGATCATGGAGAGCTTGCAAAAGCTAGGTCCGAGCTGGAAAAGACCAAAGGAGACCTAGATAAAAGTTGGTTCGAGATCACTAGGTTAAGGTCTGAGATCACAGCTATTAAAGCTGATTTAGAAAAGATAAGATCACTAGCTGAAAGGCTCCAGCAAGAGAGTGATCTACTAAAGAAAACTGCTGATCAAGCACACATAGACCTTGAATTGTCGCGACGTGATCACGAGCATGCACTAGACACCATACGACAAGACCGGGAACAGATCAGTATGTTATCTGCATTGACTCATCAGTTGACAGAGAAGATCACGCCTGCGCTGCCACCAAGCCAGGAAGAGGCCAAAAAGAAAGGATGGTGGCAGTTCTGGAGATGAAGAGTTGATGGAACTTAGTACTTTGGCTGATATTGGAGTAGCTCTTGCGACCTTATTTTTGGCTATCATAACGAGCTTAACTATTAGAGAAACGCGTCTGCAGCAAAAAAAAGATCGTTTACATAAAGAAATGACGTTATTAGTTGGGCAATTACATATCCACATGGACAGCGATTTATTATTTGGTACAACGGAACTTAATAATCGACCTAACCGAGATAGAACCACAGATCAAGACTGGAAAATGTATTTTAATTTTTGGGATAATATTGAAATTAATATGTATTTAGCGGACAGGGATTTATTAAGAGCGCTGAAAAACCACATTGACGCAAAAAATGATTATTGGAATTGGGCGAGAAGCAATGGACTCTTAATATTTAACGCTAATAACGAGTACAAACAGAAAATGCAGTGGATCAAGACTACAAGAAATGCTTTGGACAAGGAAACCAATAGAAGATATGAAAACCTAAAGAAAGAAATCGATGAACTTGAACAAAGGCCTTGGTATCATTTCTGGAAATGCCACTAAGAGAAGGCCCCTCGCAGTCTCCGCGTGATCGAATCCTTTGGATACTCAACAACAGCGGCGGCAAGATGGACAGGAGCACCTTAAGGCGGCGCATGGGGACAGGCCATGAAAGGTCACAGTTTTATAGTTTTAAGACACATATATTGATAGGTGAAATATTCTATGCTGTGGAACCTTGTAAAGAAGATTATAAAAATACACCTTCTCGTGATTGGCTTGATAGCTCTTCTGTGTTTCTTGAAAAAGAAGCACCATTGCTGCTGCCATAATGATAAAGAATAGACAACCATTTTTACCGCCTAGGAAGAAGCAAAGAAAAAGAGCTGGTGGCGGTTCTGGAAATGAGGAGATCACCCTTCCAGCCAGAACTCCTGTGGCCACAGCCCGCCCTCTTCACAGCAGGTTTCTTGAGAGTGGACTTCCTCAAAGCGATTATGGATCATCTCATCAACCTCCGACAGCCTGACCCCAAACACCTCAGCCAGGATCTCCCTTGCCGCTTCCAGCTCCATAGCCTTTTGACTCATTGCCTTATGTGGCCTGAAGACTCCTGCCATGAAGAGCTTATTCTACGTATAAGGTTAAGTAATTTGGCCGGAAAACAATATCAATAGGCCATTTTTTCATAAAGGGAAAGCTTGAATATCATACAAAGAGATGAATGAGACCATGAGACGAACCAGAGCCTTCTTTATGCTGTCTATGCTGCTCCTGATCACCCTGGCAGCAGGCGCGCCGGATGAGGCCATGGGAAGAGTTTCAAAGGTTGTGGATGGTGACACCTTCGACGTTACCCTAGATAGCCATGATAGCCGGATCTCCGAGGACATCATCAGGGTCCGGCTTGCAGACATTGACACGCCGGAAGTTCGCGGGCCGAAAGCATGCGAAGCTGGGAAGAAGGCATCAGCCTACACGAAAAAATGGCTTTTAGGTAGAACAGTATCCTTGGACCTTGATGATAAGACCGGCAAGGTAAAAAACTATGGAATATGGCGATGGGTGGCGGTTTGCTATCTGCAGGATGGCCGGAACTTCAATAAGATGCTTGTGGATGCCGGCCACGCCGTGATAAAAGACTTCAAAAATAATGAGTTCGATCCTGGGAGCTGGTGGAGCTAAGAATAGATCGCTCTGGCGTCCTTCAAGGTCTCCATGGCTCGCTCTCCTGTGGGTGATGTCTTATAGATAATCCCATCCTCCTGGATGGCCTCGATAAGCCCCTTTTCTTGCAGTAAAGTGAGATATGGCCCTACGGTCTTAAAATTCAATCCAGCTTGATAAACAACCCTGGTCTTATTAGCACCTTCGCGACATGTATCGAGAATTTGGACTATGATCTGATCTTTTTCCCTTTTCGGAAGCATAACATAGGTAAGTATTTTATATACTTATTAATGTTTCCTTCTTATGTAACCGGGCCACATAAGATAATATCGAAGCGTTACATAAGAACGGGCCGATTGTGGCTTTATACATGCAAAATTATAATTTCTGTAATGCCTTATAATCAACGATCTCAGGCAAAGATGATAGTTAAGGACTGGCTAGAAATCGCTTGAAGGTCGATTATTGATTGCTGTCCTGTGGCATTAAAGGCTATGTCCGAGATAAAGCGCAAAATGTCCTATGATGAGAAGATCCGATGCATAGACAAGAACCCTGACCACAAGAGGATCTTCATTTAGCGTATGTTCGCAGAAGGATATCACCCACCGAGAGATGATTATCATGAGAATTACCACTAGCATGGTAAGGCAGAAGATAACGAAATGTGCGATTAGGCTTACCATGTAGGGCTCGACAATCAACCAAACCTCTTGGTGAACGTTGAACATTCACCTCAGATATATCTGTCATATAGTTATAAGTTTTTTTTCTTTAGATTGTTTTTATATATACTGTTTATTTTTTAATATATATTATAACTAAGAGAAACGCTATGCACTAAACTAATAACAGTTGTTTAAAAAAATTTTTTTCTACCTGAGAATCCTTAGACTTCGATTGTGCGCGAAGCTCTATAAGTTGCCTAGATTTAGTTCATTTGTTGATTCGTTTACATGCCATGTAAATTATCAATCAATTTCTGACCTATTACTTCGATGTCTCTTCATATCGGTTCATTATTATTCTCCTATCCACTAAGCACTATAGAAATATCAGTAAGTCACCTGATATTTTAGGATCGGTGCAAGGAAGTTTGTGTCTCTTATCCTCTATTCTCTAAAATTAATTGATCGTTGACGTCAATGAATTTGTACCTTCAAGCGAAGCACTTTCTCCCTGGCATCGCCAGGCCTAGCATGAAGTTCATAGCGGCGCATGTCCAGCTTTACCAGAAGGCGTGTCATTGTGGCCCGGTCAATGCCTAGAATGTGTTCCAGTTGCTTCAATGTGGTAGGCCCGCGGCTCTTCAGCACTTCATCTATTTTCGCGATTCTGGCAACGGTCTTCTCTCCTGATGGTGTCGGAGCCTTGACCAGTTTGGCGATTATGTTATCTATCTCGGAGATGGCATCAAAAGAATCGTCGGTTCGTGCTCCCTGCAGACGCACCTCGCGGCGCAAGGCGGCTATTTCCTGCCTATCCTGGTCTCTCTCTTCTCGGAGCCCCATAACCTCATCCTGCAAAGGCTGGAAGGCTTCTTGGATGAGGCCCCGGAGCTGTGATAAGGAGAGTGTGATAGATGGTTCTGAAGGCGATACGGGAAAATCGGCTTGCATCGCTGTGGACGCAAAGCTATTTATCTTAGCTAAGGCTATTTCTGACATAAGGTATTCACCTGCACGGTGTTTTCTCCTGTCAGGAGTTCGCAGCTCCTGACCGGAAACCAGTTTTTTATTACTACTATTATTTTGGCAAAGATTATTTCAAATCATTTTAAAGCTATGCCTAGATAAGCTCATATTCGGTCAGTGACAACCCGCAAGCTGGCATTGTGTTTCACCAAAACCGTGCCAAAGGGCGGGGGTAATCCCTGTCCTTCTAATTACTTGCATGATGCTCTAAGTATTCTTTAATCGCATCCGCGATCACGCCAGATTGTGAGCCTCTAAGTGTTCCTTTTGTCTTCACGATATACTCTTTCAGCCTCTGGTTAATCTCGGGGGTAATATCAGCACTGACTTTAGGCATGTTAGAACATAAGATCTTAGCTCTATATAACCTTTACTTCTTTAATAGACTAAACTCTTAAATACTAAAAAGACTATGTTCCTATCGGTGAAACGCAATGTCTGGAAAAGTATTAGTTCAAGTTGAAACCCCAAAAACGCAATCCATCGATGCTGTGAAAACGCTATTGGCCTACGTTGGCCGCGCAAGTGATCCGCTACCCTCGGACGTGAGCCTTGATAATGGCCGTGTGGTGTTGATCCTGTCCAATAAAAAGGACTGTTTTTATGTGGCCACACCGCGAGCATGTTCTTGCCCGGCGCATACCTGGCATCCGGGCCAATCATGCAAGCATCAGAGAAAGTTCTTTCCACAATCGGAGGCGGCTAAAACCGTCTCTGCTAACGAACCTCTGATTAAGCGAGGCGGATTTAGGCCGGTGGACACCATGCCAGGAGAGGAGAAGGTGGCGGCATAGATGGCCATCACTTCTTTTTGGCGGTGTCGGAGCTGCCCGTGGGTGTGGCTGGATTGAGCGGTACTAAAAAGGAATAATCGCAGCGATTTTTCAACCGCCGCGCACGGCCTGAGTTCTCTAGCGAGTTATTCTTCAGTTTGCCGCGCACACACTCTTTCAACAATGTATTTAAATTGTACGCATAATTTGACTGTTAATTCCATTCTGTAGCGTGTTATGAAGTCGATTAGACGATAGATAGCGATTTTGGAAATATTCTTCATCATGATGGTGTAAAAAGAATGCTAGTAGATATTACATATATGATACATAGATAGTATGTATGTATGTAGGTAGGTATGTAATGTGAGTAAAATATTTGCACTAAAATCGCATTATGCAAAATTGACGGTCGACCGTTTAATTCAAACAGTCGGTTAACATTTAACTTGACACTTTATGTCAAATTTAACACGTAATTATTCTGACTACGGTTCCGTATTCATTGAAAAATGTGCCACTTTGGCGCATGTGCACCACTTTGGTGCACTTATTTGGGGGTTAAGCTTAAATCGTCTCATGACATTCCCTTCCCTAGGTGATTCTATGAGAATGGAAGAAATTAATGCAAAAATTCCGATAGAGTCGAGGTTAGCGATTGAAAAATTCGCTATACAGCGAGAAATTTCGCTCGGAGCAGCCACCAGACACTTTCTGAAAGTTGGAATTCAGGCGGCGGGCGTGGTTGGTTGATACCGAAAATAGAAAATGTGCCCGGAAAGGGTGTTAGCGCACCCTCGCCGCGCGTTGCTGTCGCCTCTGTCTACCTCCGAGAGGTCTACCTATGAGTAAGGCTCTTCTCAAATTTAACACTTCCCACAGAGGATACTATGCCACATGCTAGCGATAGCAAGACCTCTGTCATTCCCGACGGTCTCAGAACCGAGGGTAATGAGGGCGAAAAGCATCAACGTGTGCATATCCCACGCGATAAAGCCAAATCTCTGACATGGTTGCCCTGGAAGTCCAATAACCAAGAACACGGCTTGATACGCCACAAGTTCAGCGCTAACGGCACCATCACTGAAATGGGAGATAGAGCGCCGGTTATTCGCAGGAAACCCAAAAGTGTCTCTTCAAGGCAGTGGGAGGCGGTCTAAAATGATCGCCACCACAAAACAATCTAAACTAATATTTAAAAAGATCTCCAAAAAGCGATCACAGGAGCCTTGCAAGCTATTCACGTTCTTGAAAATTATTTGGAAGACATTGAGGAGCGAGAATAGATGACCAATGTTCCCGAATGCTTCAACACTCCAAATGCTGGATTCGTGCTCCTCCCGACAGGGATTAAATTCCCACCCATCGAGAAGGAATGGCAGAAGAAGCCCCATACTTTCGCAGAGGCGCAGGCTCACCGGGGAAACGTGGGTGTATTGGCCGGCAAAGCGGACATCGGCCTTGATAAAGACAACCCCGCAGCTTTTGAAGGTCTGGAGCTGCCCACCACGACCAGGTGGGAAACCCGCCCAGGCCGGTATGGGATGAGATTCAAGCTCTCCGACAACGTGACAGAGGCCCTGGCTACCATCGGCAAGAAGGCTGATTTGGCACAGATATATCTCTACCGCGATGGGAAGCAATGTGGAGAGATAAAACTTCAGAGATCTTATCAGATCATCCCACCGTCATTTAAACCACTTGAAGATGGCACGCGCGCAGATTATAAGATGCTTGACTCCAGCCCACCGGCTACTATCACCCTGGCGCATCTCCTGGCCGATCTTCAGGCAATCGGAATAACCTTCTCTTCCAAGCTGGAAGCCAACGCCGCCAAACTGGAAGACATCGGCAAGAAGGCCCACCACATACGAATAGAGAGCGATGAAACCCGAACCCGGCGCTATGCAGAGGCGGCACTCCGCGATGAAGTATTGACCCTGGCAGGCACCCCCGAAGGCAACAGGAATAGGCAACTTAATGATTCGGCTTTCAATCTTGGTCAATTCGTAGCTGTTGGACTGCTAAGTGAGGATGAGGTAATCTCCGAGCTGACGAGAGCGGCAGAAAATACCGAGCTGCCCACTGAGGAGATCCGAAAAACTATCATTTCCGGGCTGGAAGCTGGAAAGCAGCACCCCAGGGAGATACCAACCGCAGAGGAAACCCCGACACCTGAAAACCTAAACAATCTCTTTGCCAACGATCCCAAGGGGGCCATCAAAAGCCCTGCATTTCTCCGAGCACTGGCAATGCTCAAAGAATCTGACCCCTTTGAGTACGAACTGCTGAAAGAAAAGATAGCATCTAATAAAACGCTGAAAGGCGTTTCCAAGAAAACAATAGATGTGATGGTCGAAAGACACGCACCGAAAGCAGAAGAAGCGGATGAGGCCGGGCCTGAGATACCCGAGGATATACTCACTGAAGCGAACCAAGTACTCGACGAGGGCAGAGGGTTTGAGTATGCTTATGAGGTCTGGCAGAAGCGACACCACGGCGACGGGAATCTAGGAAAGGGGTTATTCCTATCCATTGGCGGCCAGTCCTGCCTATCATCAAAAGGGGTACATATCCATGCTTGCGGTCCGAGAGGATCCGGAAAGAGCGATGGTGCCGAGAAGGGGGCCGAGGAGATCCCTGCAGAATATCTCTTGGTAGGCAGTGCAAGTCCAAAAGCATTGTACTACCTGGGCGCAAGGTTGCCACCCGGTGCCGTGGTCTATCTGGATGATATCGGCTGGAATGACCAGGCCGCCCAGATGTTCAAGACATGCACCACATTTTACAAGGAAGGTGCAACCCATACAGTAGTGGTTGATCAGGAGATCAGGCAGTTCAAGACTGCACCCAGGATTATCTTTTGGCTGACCACGGCAGACGACCAGACAGATGAACAGATCAGGGACCGGCTGCTAAGGATCGATACTACAGAAGACCCTAAGCACACGAAGGCCGTGATAGATTTTATCTTCCAGCAAAGGAAGAGCGGCGCGGCTTCCTTCGACCCCAGGGAGCTGGAGGTTTGCCGGGCGATTATTCATCTTCTGAAGCAGGTATTCATTGACGTTGTTATTCCCTTCTCCGACAAGATCAGGTTTGAAGGAGATCCGAGAGGAGCAACCATATTCGCGGATCTAGTATCCTCATTTGCCGTCTGGAGACATCGCATAAGGGCGCATGACAGCAACGGTGCCATAATCGCCTGTTACGAGGACTACAAGGACGCAGAGACCTTCTTCAATGCCATAAAAGGCCATGGTGACACCAAATACACCCCAAGAGAGCTTAAGGTTCTGCAAGCCATCAAAGACCTACATGGAGTGGCTACTCGTGAGATGGTAAGCAAAAAGACTGGACTATCCAAAGGCGATTTGTCAGATATCTTGAATGGGCGTAGTCGTGATGGTCAAGCCAAATATGGATTATTCCACAAGTGCGCTGCCTTAACTGAGGATGAGGAAGGGACATCAATCCAGATCGAAGACGTAAAGAAAACCCGAACCAGTGTTAAGAAAAAGATACTACGATTGCCGCCAGACTACGACACCTTATCAGCTTATGGCAAGGCCGTATATCTTGCAGACGAAACCACAATCAAGCGGACTTGTTCGGCAAGTTCGGAGCAGTTCGGCACGAGTTCGGAAATCAAAAACAAGTTCGGCAAAGATCTAGTTCGGTTGTTCGTAGAATATAATATAATAAGAGAGAAGAGAACTAACGTACACAAACTCTCTCCTTGTGTGGATGGAATAAAATTAAAAAAAATATCTTTTTCACGCCAGGAGCAAAAAATCAACGAACTGCCGAACTTTGTGCCGCTAGATAATGGTTTGCCTTTACGAACCGATGTCGAACAATGTCGAACCACGCCGAACCAGTCATTAGATAGCGATTTACCAACAATGTCAAAGAGAGATATGCCTATTCCAACCGGGCCATCCGGTGAGATCAGAATAGCGGCAATGTCCGAGTATGGCATAGCTGGATGGGTCAATCCTTCGAAGGTTGCCGCCAAACTCCATATCGAGCTGGAAGAGGTCGTAACCTGGCTGGAAGCAAATTATCAGCCCTACACCCTGGCGGATGGCTCAACCGGATATAAGCAGAAAGCGACAGCATGATCCTTCTATTCAGGAAGCTTGAAGCGTCCTATCGCGTCCACTCCCCCCAAAAAAAATCCCAAACCCATATCAGCAGCGGAAATACAATAATCCGAAACGTCCGTGATCCATCCTGATATTAGGAAAAAGAGAAGCAAGAGACGCAAATGGTTACAGAAAAACAGGACGTTTTGGACTTCCTAAACCTCCAATATGGCATTTCGATAGGTATGCAGAGCAAAGCCGGCGGTTTGCATCATTGCATCAGAGCGTGGAACCCAAAGGCTTTTCGTTAGATCCTTTAATTCAATTATGAAATATGTAGGAGGTATTATCAACGAATGCACGAATAACGGTCTTGGCCGCCCTTTTGATAGTCGGTACATTATTTACACCCGCAACCGCACTTACCGATGATGAAAAAACAATTGTTGAGGTGGTGGGAACCAAAACACTTATGGACATCGATTCAATCACATTTGCTCTTGTAGAAATCGACTATGGGAATACTATGAACATGTGGTTTGTCCCCAAAAGCTCAGACGAAGACACCCTTATAAATTCGATAGGTAGCACTGTAGGTGTTTACGTTGGTGCTTGCAAGTCGTATCCAGATATATCAGACCTAAATCTTATGGTAGGAACGAAATCCACCGTGGCCGGTAAGATGTATTGCAAAAGAGCGTGGGCTGATGAAGTCAGTCAAAACACAGATGGTTCCTATAATACAAATGAGATGGGACTAGTAGCACTAAGAGTTCTCGGAACCTTCAAAAAGACATCTTAACTACGGTGAGATTAATGAAACAATGGATTATGATATTAATGCTATTTGCCGTTAGCATCTCGATCGCAGCATGCGAGGAGCTGAAGGCAGGAAATGCAAATTTCGACCTAGGTGATGGTTATAAGGCATCATTTGTACTTCCGGACATCGGGAAGCCCTATGTAGTGGAGGATGCATATACTGCGCACACAAATACCGGACTGTTTACACCCTATGGCTTTACAATATCCTCTGACGGTATCGAATTGGCATCCCTGAAAATGTATGTGTATTCCAGCCCACAATTATATCCCGCACCAAAGGCCAGTACAGAGGCTTCTACAATACCTGAAGTTTTGGGTCCAAGGATTATAACACCTGAAACCATAAGCGGTGCTCTTGGATATGTTGGCTATGATCTGCAAATAGGTGCAACAGGGACGGATACAAACAATGCCATGACTGGTTTCTTCCGATGCTTCCCAGGAGCGCAGAGTGAGTTGGTTATTTCTAAGGAGAGCCTGAAAGGTACAGTTGAGGTTTCTGGCGAGACAAGCGGGCTCCCTGCATCTGTACTGTCGTTGCAAGTTTTCAATTCTATGGTAGACAGCATTAAGGTATCGGGACCAGGTATTTAGGAAGTTAGATTCATTTTCTTTTTTTTGATATAAGCATCGATATAATTCGATTTTCGGACACAATCCGGGAATGATTAATGGCAAAACCAGAACCAAGAATGCTGCTCGTTTTTTTGGACGTTTGCCATCCATTTTGAAAGGATTGTGGAAGAATTTGGAGGAATAGTGTGTCATAATATCACATTAGGATAGCTTCAAAGACCTCGAAAGCTCGACTTATTAGGATTTAGTGCAATCACATGCATTAGCCGATATGGACCCGAAAATAGTCGAACATTTTTCGAGCAATTATAGAATGTTCAGGGGGGGCAGGCGAGCTAACCTGTTTTTGAGTTGGTATATCACGAACTGATACAAAGGTTTTTCGTTAGAACCTCCAATCTTAAAAGAAGATAACGGAGGGATTTAATGAAGAAAATAATACTTGCAGTACTCTTACTGCTATCATTGGCCATATCATTAGATATTGTGCCAGCAATAGATGTAGGCGCGGAACATTCAGGCGCGATGTTAGGGCTTACAGATCAAAGCACCTCGACAGCTTACACCACACTTGGCACCTGTGATTATATCGGGAACAGCAACACGCATAAGTTCCATGTGCCGAGCTGTTCTTGGGTGCCGAAAATAAATCCCGAGCATGAGGTTTGTTTCTCAAGTGCTAGCAGTGCAATAGCTGCTGGATATGCTGCCTGCAAGAAATGCAATCCTGCCTAATGGTCAATCACCCAAACCTTTTTCGTTAGATCTTCTATAATGAATTCTACAGGAGGAATTATCAAACGAATATGACCCATACAAAGACACGTCAGTATTTATAACTTCGACGTTCCCCTGGGATGAAGGCACCCTTTCTCTGCTCAAGACGATTCACATTGAGAAGATCAATTCCACTTCTTAGCTTCGCTTGTGGGATTTCCTTTTTTCACCAAAGAGTGCAATGAGTTCTTTTAAGGTCCAAAAGGTTTTTCGTTGGATACATCTATGTCAAATGCATGGAGGAATTGCATGAGAATAATGATTGGCGTCGTAATATTGGTAGCTTCATTGATATCATTAATGGCAACTGCATCTGCAGTTGAAATTGTTAGAGTAGATAATTTCAATTTATCAGTAGATTTCGGCGAATCACATGCTGAAATATCGCCCACATCGCCTTATATGGTAAACGAGTTAAACATTGCATCGGTTAAATTCTCCGCAGACAACGCAACAGGAATTATTGCCATAGGCAAAACGCCTGGTTCAGAGCCTCATTCCATTTTAGTAAGCAACTGCAAAAGAGTTCTAGAGCTAATAATGAAGCAAACCAATGTCAATGTGGACGTAACGCCATACGAAGATGGGTTCATTGGGACAGGTGAAGACCTAGCTACCGGGTCACCGACGTATGGAATCTTAAAGCCAGATGATGCAGAGTTTGGAAGAGCATCTCGCGTATTAATTGCGATAGCAACTTCAAAGGACGAAAGAAAGATTAAAAGCATAATAGCGAGCGTAAAATCAGCATAATTCAGTGAATTTCGTCTTTGCGGGTTTTATAATATTCCTTTTTTGTACAACTAACGCGATTTATTTCTAAAGTATCTAATCATAACCTAATTCCACAAAACCGATATGCGTAAAATCCCATAGCGCACAATGGTGATTATCGAGCTAGAAACATATTCATAACTCGGTGTGAATTAAATTCAAGGCCAGAGCATATCGGTTTTGCACCAAGATTATAACTTTCGGTTTTGGCTACTGGTAGCGATTGCAAAAGACCTTTCTTTTTTCGATCATTTCATAGTTTATGTGCATGGAGAGCCGGTTTTGACCATGTTTCCCCGCGAATGGATTACATCAAATCAGTATAAGCTTTATTGATGCTGTTTTGTGGAATGTGTCACTGAAATTAGTACAAGGCAACAGTATTAACTTTATTAAGAAAGTTCTTAGAATAATACTTATACAGGCAATTTTCCTATCACGATTTAATCAATCATGTTGTGGATATATTTATCTTGGTTTAGGTTTCCCATAAGGTAGCAAGAGGTAGTCCTATTAATATGAAGCTAAAATGCTAATAGCATCAAACCGAAAAAGGGGAGAATAAATATATGAATGATTTTATGATAGGGGATAATCTTAGAGATATAATTATCGGTGTAATCGGATCTCTTATCGGAGCAGCTTTTGTATTCTTTGCATCACGCGGCTGGAAATTTACGAGCGACTTACGCGAAAAAGCTAAACTAGAGCTCATGCAAGAAAAATCCGAGTGGAACAATGGAGGGCAAATTGGTCAGCAAAGAATTACTAATAAATACTTATTTGAAATATTAAAATTTATCCTATTTGGTAGTTTATTTTCAAGTATTCCATTAATAATATCAGCTTTCTCTATAATGGATGGAATGATAACATCTACCAGTCCCGTTATTTTTTACGTATTATCTGGCTTTGCCTCACTAGCTTCCTTTTATTGGGGGTTAGGGAAAGTAATCAGATACAGAAATTTATCCTCCTAATAATTTTGTGGCAAAAATACCGCAAACTG
Source organism: Treponemataceae bacterium (assembly GCA_963677895.2). Lineage (GTDB taxonomy): Bacteria > Spirochaetota > Spirochaetia > Treponematales > Rectinemataceae > UBA11090. Next base: position 16,049 of record CAXXGJ010000015.1, read on the forward strand.
ATAAGCAGCAACCACATTACAAGATCAAGGGTGGCAACAATTTTAACCGCTAGACGCTGATTACCTCGCGCCAATTGGCACGAAAAATCATCATTCTGTAATGCGATAGGCTCCGAAAAAAAATAAGACCTTCGGCCTAGATTGCCGCGCGCCCTTGGCCGGTAGCGGCGGCGATCAGAGCAACAGGCCCGGCACGTCGGGCTAATCGCTACATCCTCTCCTATGTGGCCGAGAGATATAGGCCATTTGGACCAGTAAAGCTAAACCTGATCACTACATTATCTTATGTGATCACTATGAGGATTTATGCTGAGGCTACTGATCAGTTGCTAAAAGAGATCAACCAAGCGGTCAAAGAAAAAGGAATTGGTAAGACCCAAATAGTTCTTGAAGCCCTTGATCAGTACCTACATGGTAGTGATCATGGAGAGCTTGCAAAAGCTAGGTCCGAGCTGGAAAAGACCAAAGGAGACCTAGATAAAAGTTGGTTCGAGATCACTAGGTTAAGGTCTGAGATCACAGCTATTAAAGCTGATTTAGAAAAGATAAGATCACTAGCTGAAAGGCTCCAGCAAGAGAGTGATCTACTAAAGAAAACTGCTGATCAAGCACACATAGACCTTGAATTGTCGCGACGTGATCACGAGCATGCACTAGACACCATACGACAAGACCGGGAACAGATCAGTATGTTATCTGCATTGACTCATCAGTTGACAGAGAAGATCACGCCTGCGCTGCCACCAAGCCAGGAAGAGGCCAAAAAGAAAGGATGGTGGCAGTTCTGGAGATGAAGAGTTGATGGAACTTAGTACTTTGGCTGATATTGGAGTAGCTCTTGCGACCTTATTTTTGGCTATCATAACGAGCTTAACTATTAGAGAAACGCGTCTGCAGCAAAAAAAAGATCGTTTACATAAAGAAATGACGTTATTAGTTGGGCAATTACATATCCACATGGACAGCGATTTATTATTTGGTACAACGGAACTTAATAATCGACCTAACCGAGATAGAACCACAGATCAAGACTGGAAAATGTATTTTAATTTTTGGGATAATATTGAAATTAATATGTATTTAGCGGACAGGGATTTATTAAGAGCGCTGAAAAACCACATTGACGCAAAAAATGATTATTGGAATTGGGCGAGAAGCAATGGACTCTTAATATTTAACGCTAATAACGAGTACAAACAGAAAATGCAGTGGATCAAGACTACAAGAAATGCTTTGGACAAGGAAACCAATAGAAGATATGAAAACCTAAAGAAAGAAATCGATGAACTTGAACAAAGGCCTTGGTATCATTTCTGGAAATGCCACTAAGAGAAGGCCCCTCGCAGTCTCCGCGTGATCGAATCCTTTGGATACTCAACAACAGCGGCGGCAAGATGGACAGGAGCACCTTAAGGCGGCGCATGGGGACAGGCCATGAAAGGTCACAGTTTTATAGTTTTAAGACACATATATTGATAGGTGAAATATTCTATGCTGTGGAACCTTGTAAAGAAGATTATAAAAATACACCTTCTCGTGATTGGCTTGATAGCTCTTCTGTGTTTCTTGAAAAAGAAGCACCATTGCTGCTGCCATAATGATAAAGAATAGACAACCATTTTTACCGCCTAGGAAGAAGCAAAGAAAAAGAGCTGGTGGCGGTTCTGGAAATGAGGAGATCACCCTTCCAGCCAGAACTCCTGTGGCCACAGCCCGCCCTCTTCACAGCAGGTTTCTTGAGAGTGGACTTCCTCAAAGCGATTATGGATCATCTCATCAACCTCCGACAGCCTGACCCCAAACACCTCAGCCAGGATCTCCCTTGCCGCTTCCAGCTCCATAGCCTTTTGACTCATTGCCTTATGTGGCCTGAAGACTCCTGCCATGAAGAGCTTATTCTACGTATAAGGTTAAGTAATTTGGCCGGAAAACAATATCAATAGGCCATTTTTTCATAAAGGGAAAGCTTGAATATCATACAAAGAGATGAATGAGACCATGAGACGAACCAGAGCCTTCTTTATGCTGTCTATGCTGCTCCTGATCACCCTGGCAGCAGGCGCGCCGGATGAGGCCATGGGAAGAGTTTCAAAGGTTGTGGATGGTGACACCTTCGACGTTACCCTAGATAGCCATGATAGCCGGATCTCCGAGGACATCATCAGGGTCCGGCTTGCAGACATTGACACGCCGGAAGTTCGCGGGCCGAAAGCATGCGAAGCTGGGAAGAAGGCATCAGCCTACACGAAAAAATGGCTTTTAGGTAGAACAGTATCCTTGGACCTTGATGATAAGACCGGCAAGGTAAAAAACTATGGAATATGGCGATGGGTGGCGGTTTGCTATCTGCAGGATGGCCGGAACTTCAATAAGATGCTTGTGGATGCCGGCCACGCCGTGATAAAAGACTTCAAAAATAATGAGTTCGATCCTGGGAGCTGGTGGAGCTAAGAATAGATCGCTCTGGCGTCCTTCAAGGTCTCCATGGCTCGCTCTCCTGTGGGTGATGTCTTATAGATAATCCCATCCTCCTGGATGGCCTCGATAAGCCCCTTTTCTTGCAGTAAAGTGAGATATGGCCCTACGGTCTTAAAATTCAATCCAGCTTGATAAACAACCCTGGTCTTATTAGCACCTTCGCGACATGTATCGAGAATTTGGACTATGATCTGATCTTTTTCCCTTTTCGGAAGCATAACATAGGTAAGTATTTTATATACTTATTAATGTTTCCTTCTTATGTAACCGGGCCACATAAGATAATATCGAAGCGTTACATAAGAACGGGCCGATTGTGGCTTTATACATGCAAAATTATAATTTCTGTAATGCCTTATAATCAACGATCTCAGGCAAAGATGATAGTTAAGGACTGGCTAGAAATCGCTTGAAGGTCGATTATTGATTGCTGTCCTGTGGCATTAAAGGCTATGTCCGAGATAAAGCGCAAAATGTCCTATGATGAGAAGATCCGATGCATAGACAAGAACCCTGACCACAAGAGGATCTTCATTTAGCGTATGTTCGCAGAAGGATATCACCCACCGAGAGATGATTATCATGAGAATTACCACTAGCATGGTAAGGCAGAAGATAACGAAATGTGCGATTAGGCTTACCATGTAGGGCTCGACAATCAACCAAACCTCTTGGTGAACGTTGAACATTCACCTCAGATATATCTGTCATATAGTTATAAGTTTTTTTTCTTTAGATTGTTTTTATATATACTGTTTATTTTTTAATATATATTATAACTAAGAGAAACGCTATGCACTAAACTAATAACAGTTGTTTAAAAAAATTTTTTTCTACCTGAGAATCCTTAGACTTCGATTGTGCGCGAAGCTCTATAAGTTGCCTAGATTTAGTTCATTTGTTGATTCGTTTACATGCCATGTAAATTATCAATCAATTTCTGACCTATTACTTCGATGTCTCTTCATATCGGTTCATTATTATTCTCCTATCCACTAAGCACTATAGAAATATCAGTAAGTCACCTGATATTTTAGGATCGGTGCAAGGAAGTTTGTGTCTCTTATCCTCTATTCTCTAAAATTAATTGATCGTTGACGTCAATGAATTTGTACCTTCAAGCGAAGCACTTTCTCCCTGGCATCGCCAGGCCTAGCATGAAGTTCATAGCGGCGCATGTCCAGCTTTACCAGAAGGCGTGTCATTGTGGCCCGGTCAATGCCTAGAATGTGTTCCAGTTGCTTCAATGTGGTAGGCCCGCGGCTCTTCAGCACTTCATCTATTTTCGCGATTCTGGCAACGGTCTTCTCTCCTGATGGTGTCGGAGCCTTGACCAGTTTGGCGATTATGTTATCTATCTCGGAGATGGCATCAAAAGAATCGTCGGTTCGTGCTCCCTGCAGACGCACCTCGCGGCGCAAGGCGGCTATTTCCTGCCTATCCTGGTCTCTCTCTTCTCGGAGCCCCATAACCTCATCCTGCAAAGGCTGGAAGGCTTCTTGGATGAGGCCCCGGAGCTGTGATAAGGAGAGTGTGATAGATGGTTCTGAAGGCGATACGGGAAAATCGGCTTGCATCGCTGTGGACGCAAAGCTATTTATCTTAGCTAAGGCTATTTCTGACATAAGGTATTCACCTGCACGGTGTTTTCTCCTGTCAGGAGTTCGCAGCTCCTGACCGGAAACCAGTTTTTTATTACTACTATTATTTTGGCAAAGATTATTTCAAATCATTTTAAAGCTATGCCTAGATAAGCTCATATTCGGTCAGTGACAACCCGCAAGCTGGCATTGTGTTTCACCAAAACCGTGCCAAAGGGCGGGGGTAATCCCTGTCCTTCTAATTACTTGCATGATGCTCTAAGTATTCTTTAATCGCATCCGCGATCACGCCAGATTGTGAGCCTCTAAGTGTTCCTTTTGTCTTCACGATATACTCTTTCAGCCTCTGGTTAATCTCGGGGGTAATATCAGCACTGACTTTAGGCATGTTAGAACATAAGATCTTAGCTCTATATAACCTTTACTTCTTTAATAGACTAAACTCTTAAATACTAAAAAGACTATGTTCCTATCGGTGAAACGCAATGTCTGGAAAAGTATTAGTTCAAGTTGAAACCCCAAAAACGCAATCCATCGATGCTGTGAAAACGCTATTGGCCTACGTTGGCCGCGCAAGTGATCCGCTACCCTCGGACGTGAGCCTTGATAATGGCCGTGTGGTGTTGATCCTGTCCAATAAAAAGGACTGTTTTTATGTGGCCACACCGCGAGCATGTTCTTGCCCGGCGCATACCTGGCATCCGGGCCAATCATGCAAGCATCAGAGAAAGTTCTTTCCACAATCGGAGGCGGCTAAAACCGTCTCTGCTAACGAACCTCTGATTAAGCGAGGCGGATTTAGGCCGGTGGACACCATGCCAGGAGAGGAGAAGGTGGCGGCATAGATGGCCATCACTTCTTTTTGGCGGTGTCGGAGCTGCCCGTGGGTGTGGCTGGATTGAGCGGTACTAAAAAGGAATAATCGCAGCGATTTTTCAACCGCCGCGCACGGCCTGAGTTCTCTAGCGAGTTATTCTTCAGTTTGCCGCGCACACACTCTTTCAACAATGTATTTAAATTGTACGCATAATTTGACTGTTAATTCCATTCTGTAGCGTGTTATGAAGTCGATTAGACGATAGATAGCGATTTTGGAAATATTCTTCATCATGATGGTGTAAAAAGAATGCTAGTAGATATTACATATATGATACATAGATAGTATGTATGTATGTAGGTAGGTATGTAATGTGAGTAAAATATTTGCACTAAAATCGCATTATGCAAAATTGACGGTCGACCGTTTAATTCAAACAGTCGGTTAACATTTAACTTGACACTTTATGTCAAATTTAACACGTAATTATTCTGACTACGGTTCCGTATTCATTGAAAAATGTGCCACTTTGGCGCATGTGCACCACTTTGGTGCACTTATTTGGGGGTTAAGCTTAAATCGTCTCATGACATTCCCTTCCCTAGGTGATTCTATGAGAATGGAAGAAATTAATGCAAAAATTCCGATAGAGTCGAGGTTAGCGATTGAAAAATTCGCTATACAGCGAGAAATTTCGCTCGGAGCAGCCACCAGACACTTTCTGAAAGTTGGAATTCAGGCGGCGGGCGTGGTTGGTTGATACCGAAAATAGAAAATGTGCCCGGAAAGGGTGTTAGCGCACCCTCGCCGCGCGTTGCTGTCGCCTCTGTCTACCTCCGAGAGGTCTACCTATGAGTAAGGCTCTTCTCAAATTTAACACTTCCCACAGAGGATACTATGCCACATGCTAGCGATAGCAAGACCTCTGTCATTCCCGACGGTCTCAGAACCGAGGGTAATGAGGGCGAAAAGCATCAACGTGTGCATATCCCACGCGATAAAGCCAAATCTCTGACATGGTTGCCCTGGAAGTCCAATAACCAAGAACACGGCTTGATACGCCACAAGTTCAGCGCTAACGGCACCATCACTGAAATGGGAGATAGAGCGCCGGTTATTCGCAGGAAACCCAAAAGTGTCTCTTCAAGGCAGTGGGAGGCGGTCTAAAATGATCGCCACCACAAAACAATCTAAACTAATATTTAAAAAGATCTCCAAAAAGCGATCACAGGAGCCTTGCAAGCTATTCACGTTCTTGAAAATTATTTGGAAGACATTGAGGAGCGAGAATAGATGACCAATGTTCCCGAATGCTTCAACACTCCAAATGCTGGATTCGTGCTCCTCCCGACAGGGATTAAATTCCCACCCATCGAGAAGGAATGGCAGAAGAAGCCCCATACTTTCGCAGAGGCGCAGGCTCACCGGGGAAACGTGGGTGTATTGGCCGGCAAAGCGGACATCGGCCTTGATAAAGACAACCCCGCAGCTTTTGAAGGTCTGGAGCTGCCCACCACGACCAGGTGGGAAACCCGCCCAGGCCGGTATGGGATGAGATTCAAGCTCTCCGACAACGTGACAGAGGCCCTGGCTACCATCGGCAAGAAGGCTGATTTGGCACAGATATATCTCTACCGCGATGGGAAGCAATGTGGAGAGATAAAACTTCAGAGATCTTATCAGATCATCCCACCGTCATTTAAACCACTTGAAGATGGCACGCGCGCAGATTATAAGATGCTTGACTCCAGCCCACCGGCTACTATCACCCTGGCGCATCTCCTGGCCGATCTTCAGGCAATCGGAATAACCTTCTCTTCCAAGCTGGAAGCCAACGCCGCCAAACTGGAAGACATCGGCAAGAAGGCCCACCACATACGAATAGAGAGCGATGAAACCCGAACCCGGCGCTATGCAGAGGCGGCACTCCGCGATGAAGTATTGACCCTGGCAGGCACCCCCGAAGGCAACAGGAATAGGCAACTTAATGATTCGGCTTTCAATCTTGGTCAATTCGTAGCTGTTGGACTGCTAAGTGAGGATGAGGTAATCTCCGAGCTGACGAGAGCGGCAGAAAATACCGAGCTGCCCACTGAGGAGATCCGAAAAACTATCATTTCCGGGCTGGAAGCTGGAAAGCAGCACCCCAGGGAGATACCAACCGCAGAGGAAACCCCGACACCTGAAAACCTAAACAATCTCTTTGCCAACGATCCCAAGGGGGCCATCAAAAGCCCTGCATTTCTCCGAGCACTGGCAATGCTCAAAGAATCTGACCCCTTTGAGTACGAACTGCTGAAAGAAAAGATAGCATCTAATAAAACGCTGAAAGGCGTTTCCAAGAAAACAATAGATGTGATGGTCGAAAGACACGCACCGAAAGCAGAAGAAGCGGATGAGGCCGGGCCTGAGATACCCGAGGATATACTCACTGAAGCGAACCAAGTACTCGACGAGGGCAGAGGGTTTGAGTATGCTTATGAGGTCTGGCAGAAGCGACACCACGGCGACGGGAATCTAGGAAAGGGGTTATTCCTATCCATTGGCGGCCAGTCCTGCCTATCATCAAAAGGGGTACATATCCATGCTTGCGGTCCGAGAGGATCCGGAAAGAGCGATGGTGCCGAGAAGGGGGCCGAGGAGATCCCTGCAGAATATCTCTTGGTAGGCAGTGCAAGTCCAAAAGCATTGTACTACCTGGGCGCAAGGTTGCCACCCGGTGCCGTGGTCTATCTGGATGATATCGGCTGGAATGACCAGGCCGCCCAGATGTTCAAGACATGCACCACATTTTACAAGGAAGGTGCAACCCATACAGTAGTGGTTGATCAGGAGATCAGGCAGTTCAAGACTGCACCCAGGATTATCTTTTGGCTGACCACGGCAGACGACCAGACAGATGAACAGATCAGGGACCGGCTGCTAAGGATCGATACTACAGAAGACCCTAAGCACACGAAGGCCGTGATAGATTTTATCTTCCAGCAAAGGAAGAGCGGCGCGGCTTCCTTCGACCCCAGGGAGCTGGAGGTTTGCCGGGCGATTATTCATCTTCTGAAGCAGGTATTCATTGACGTTGTTATTCCCTTCTCCGACAAGATCAGGTTTGAAGGAGATCCGAGAGGAGCAACCATATTCGCGGATCTAGTATCCTCATTTGCCGTCTGGAGACATCGCATAAGGGCGCATGACAGCAACGGTGCCATAATCGCCTGTTACGAGGACTACAAGGACGCAGAGACCTTCTTCAATGCCATAAAAGGCCATGGTGACACCAAATACACCCCAAGAGAGCTTAAGGTTCTGCAAGCCATCAAAGACCTACATGGAGTGGCTACTCGTGAGATGGTAAGCAAAAAGACTGGACTATCCAAAGGCGATTTGTCAGATATCTTGAATGGGCGTAGTCGTGATGGTCAAGCCAAATATGGATTATTCCACAAGTGCGCTGCCTTAACTGAGGATGAGGAAGGGACATCAATCCAGATCGAAGACGTAAAGAAAACCCGAACCAGTGTTAAGAAAAAGATACTACGATTGCCGCCAGACTACGACACCTTATCAGCTTATGGCAAGGCCGTATATCTTGCAGACGAAACCACAATCAAGCGGACTTGTTCGGCAAGTTCGGAGCAGTTCGGCACGAGTTCGGAAATCAAAAACAAGTTCGGCAAAGATCTAGTTCGGTTGTTCGTAGAATATAATATAATAAGAGAGAAGAGAACTAACGTACACAAACTCTCTCCTTGTGTGGATGGAATAAAATTAAAAAAAATATCTTTTTCACGCCAGGAGCAAAAAATCAACGAACTGCCGAACTTTGTGCCGCTAGATAATGGTTTGCCTTTACGAACCGATGTCGAACAATGTCGAACCACGCCGAACCAGTCATTAGATAGCGATTTACCAACAATGTCAAAGAGAGATATGCCTATTCCAACCGGGCCATCCGGTGAGATCAGAATAGCGGCAATGTCCGAGTATGGCATAGGTCGTAACCTGGCTGGAAGCAAATTATCAGCCCTACACCCTGGCGGATGGCTCAACCGGATATAAGCAGAAAGCGACAGCATGATCCTTCTATTCAGGAAGCTTGAAGCGTCCTATCGCGTCCACTCCCCCCAAAAAAATCCCAAACCCATATCAGCAGCGGAAATACAATAATCCGAAACGTCCGTGATCCATCCTGATATTAGGAAAAAGAGAAGCAAGAGACGCAAAATGGTTACAGAAAAACAGGACGTTTTGGACTTCCTAAACCTCCAATATGGCATTTCGATAGGTATGCAGAGCAAAGCCGGCGGTTTGCATCATTGCATCAGAGCGTGGAACCCAAAGGCTTTTCGTTAGATCCTTTAATTCAATTATGAAATATGTAGGAGGTATTATCAACGAATGCACGAATAACGGTCTTGGCCGCCCTTTTGATAGTCGGTACATTATTTACACCCGCAACCGCACTTACCGATGATGAAAAAACAATTGTTGAGGTGGTGGGAACCAAAACACTTATGGACATCGATTCAATCACATTTGCTCTTGTAGAAATCGACTATGGGAATACTATGAACATGTGGTTTGTCCCCAAAAGCTCAGACGAAGACACCCTTATAAATTCGATAGGTAGCACTGTAGGTGTTTACGTTGGTGCTTGCAAGTCGTATCCAGATATATCAGACCTAAATCTTATGGTAGGAACGAAATCCACCGTGGCCGGTAAGATGTATTGCAAAAGAGCGTGGGCTGATGAAGTCAGTCAAAACACAGATGGTTCCTATAATACAAATGAGATGGGACTAGTAGCACTAAGAGTTCTCGGAACCTTCAAAAAGACATCTTAACTACGGTGAGATTAATGAAACAATGGATTATGATATTAATGCTATTTGCCGTTAGCATCTCGATCGCAGCATGCGAGGAGCTGAAGGCAGGAAATGCAAATTTCGACCTAGGTGATGGTTATAAGGCATCATTTGTACTTCCGGACATCGGGAAGGCCCTATGTAGTGGAGGATGCATATACTGCGCACACAAATACCGGACTGTTTACACCCTATGGCTTTACAATATCCTCTGACGGTATCGAATTGGCATCCCTGAAAATGTATGTGTATTCCAGCCCACAATTATATCCCGCACCAAAGCGCAGTACAGAGGCTTCTACAATACCTGAAGTTTTGGGTCCAAGGATTATAACACCTGAAACCATAAGCGTGCTCTTGGATATGTTGGCTATGATCTGCAAATAGGTGCAACAGGGACGGATACAAACAATGC
>CAXXGJ010000016.1:0-6083 GCA_963677895.2 Treponemataceae bacterium
CGCCGACATCGTCATCAACTCCCTCACCAAATGGCTGGGCGGACACGGCACGGCGATTGGCGGCATAGCGACGGACGCGGGTACCTTCGACTGGTCCGATCCCAAATTCACGCTTTTCAACAGCCCCGACAAGAACTACCACGGCCTCCGCTGGGCCATCGATCTTCCTCCGGAACTCAGGAAGATCGCCTTCGCGCTGCGCTTCAGGACGGTGCCCCTGCGCAACCTCGGCGCCTGCCTCTCGCCGGACAACGCCTGGATGTTCCTTCAGGGCATCGAAACGCTCCATGTCCGCATGCCGAAACACGTCGAGAACGCCCTCGCCGTCGCGAAATTCCTCAAGAACCACCCCAAGGTCGCCTGGGTGCGCTATCCCGGCCTCGAGGGCGACGCGTCGTATGAGCTCGCCCAAAAACTCCTGCCTAAGGGAGCGGGCGGCATGGTCGTTTTCGGCGTGAAGGGCGGAAGGCCGGCGGGCCAGAAGTTCATCGAATCGCTCAAGCTCTTTTCGCACCTGGCGAATGTCGGCGACGCCAAGAGCCTCGCGATCCACCCGGGAAGCACGACCCACTCGCAGCTCACCGACGAGCAGCAGATCGATTCGGGCGTCACGCCCGACCTCGTCCGTCTGTCCATCGGCATCGAGAATGTCGGGGACATCATCGCCGACCTGCAGCTCGGGCTCGCGGCGGTATGAACCTATCGTCTCCTTCGCGGCGGAGAAGGTAAAGTAAAATAAGAGTTGCTATGTTTTACTTTTAGGTGTATAAGTAAAACAATAGGTATTATACTTTACCTTAGGAGCGATTCGTGGATATCAAAGATTTCAAGTCAGGTAGGTATAAGGACGGATACCAATACAAGTATTTTCTGCCTGAAAAGATCGATCACCCCTGGATCTGGACCGATGAGACGATCAATACCCTCCTGGAAAGGGCCTCGCTCAAGTTGGGGGAGCTGAATTCCTTCTCCCGGCTCGTTCCCGACACAACTATGTTCATCATTATGCATGTATTCAAGGAAGCGGTGGTCTCGAGCCGGATTGAAGGCACAAAAACTAACATTGAAGAAGCATTTATCGATGAGAAGGATATTGATCCGGAAAAACGGGATGACTGGCTTGAAGTGAACAACTATGTCAAAGCCTTGAACGAGGCGATCGAAGAATTAGAGAGGCTCCCGCTCTCTTGCCGGCTTATCAGAAACGCGCACAGGGTATTGCTTTCGAGCGGTCGCGGCGAACGAAAAACGCCGGGTGAGTTCAGGGTATCCCAAAACTGGCTAGGAGGGGCCAGTCTTTCGGATGCCCTGTTCATACCTCCCGCGCATGCGGAATTGCCTGATTTGCTGTCCGATTTCGAGTCGTTCCTAAATAACGGCAATCTGCGGCTTCCTCACCTGATCCGCGTGGCCATCGCGCACTACCAATTTGAGACAATCCACCCCTTCCTCGACGGAAATGGCAGAATTGGCCGACTTTTGATAACGCTGTATTTAGTTTCCTCTGGGATCCTCGAGAAACCACTCTTGTATCTTTCGGAGTTTTTCGAGAAAAACCGGGAACTATATTATGACAATCTTACCGTGGTTCGAACCAAGAACGATCTTGACCAATGGATACGCTTTTTTCTGACAGGCGTTATCGAAACGGCGACGCGGTCCTGCGAGACTCTGCAGAAAATACTTTCTTTGAAAAGAGATATGGAAAAAGACCGAATCGCTCTCATGGGAAAACGATCCAGACAAGCGCTTATTCTTTTTCACGAATTATTCAGCAAGCCTGTCGTGAATATTAAAGACATACAAAGCCTCACGGGACTTTCCCCGAAAGCGGCGAACGATCTCGCGCAAGCCTTTGTCGAGAAGAAAATACTGAAGGAAACGACGGGGTATCGAAGAAATAGAGTCTTTGTTTTCTCTGAATATATGGAGCTTTTCAATTAGCCCGTCAAATCACTTCTTTTCCAACCGTCCGAGCAGCGCCTTGAAGGCGGAGCCCTGTTTCTTGAGTTCGCGCGAGCCCCTCGTGATCTTGCAGAGGGAAAGGCCAAGCTCTTCGGCTATCTTGCGCTGGGGCATGCCGGTCGACAGTTCCTTGACGAGGGCCCAGCGTTTGGCCATTTCGTCGGCTTCGGCCGGGGTGAGGAGCGAATAGAGGAATTCTTCGATGAGGGCCGCGTCGGCGCCTTCGAGGGCGCGGGCCATCTCAGCTATATTGTGACGCATCAGTTCAGGATTTCTGGGCATTACCCTAATATACCATTATTTCCCGTTTTTGTGGGACGCTTTCCGCTTGGCTCGGCTTCACTCCATCTCGAAGACGACGACCACCGAAGCGTTTACCTCGATGCTGCCCGGGGAAAAAGCTTCCTGGGAGCCGGCGCTCATCGACTTGGCGAGGTAGAGCCTCGAGTCGGGCGCGCGCATGGAATAGCCTTGCTCTTCGACGCTGATGGCCTTGCCCAGCTTTCTCCCGAGCGTCTCCGCCATGGCCTGAGCCTTCTGCGCGGCATTGGCGACGGCCTTTTTCAGCGTTTCGATGCGCAGGATTTCCTCGTTTTTCTTGCGGTAATCCAGGCCGCGTATCTCGTTGGCTCCGGCGCTTACCGCCGTCTCCACGGCCTGCGCCACGAGTTCCGTGTCTTCCAGCGTCACCGTCACGCCTGTCTCGCCCTTATACCCGATGATCAGGTTCTGCTTGGAGGGGCGCTCGTCGTAGACGGGGGAAATGCGGAAGTTGCTCGTCCGTATCATCTTTTTCTCGATGCCGAGGGCGAGCAGCGAACTGATGACCTTGTCCGCCGAGGCCATCACCGCCTCGCGCGCCGCGAGGGATGTCTTGGCCTGCTGGACGATGGCGAGATTCAGGAGGGCCATGTCGGCCTCAACGCTCGCTATGGCTTCGCCGGTGACCCTGACGGTCGGCGTCTGAGGCGGCGTTTGGGGCGCGGTCTGGGCCCCGACGGCGAAAACGGCTAAAGCGAGGAGAGCGAGCGAGATGGATTTCTTCATTATATATACCTCCGGAATTCAAAGAACGAAAAATGGGACGTCATCGTCAGAAACAAATATACAGCTTTCCGGTATCGACCTCGCGCGTTTTACGTGATAATAATGCACGATGCGCGATGGGGCCGACTCCCTTGTTCCGGCGATAGCCTTCGAGGCCGGCCGACTTCCGCTCAGCAAATAAGGAAGGTAACCATGGGAGAGTACAAGAAGCCCGGCGCCTTTGGGCGCCTGGGAGAATCGGATATGCTGCGTCTGAAACGATGGAACACGCCTACCATCTACAACGGCTGGGAACAGATCGCGAAGCGCGACAGGCTTCAAGGACTCTGGAACCGCGAGGAGACGCGCGACTTCATGCCGCAGATGGGACCGATGTGCGGGCGCGCCCTCACCCTGCGCATAGAGACGACGGAGCGGGACAATCCGACGGCCAGGGCCGGCGCCTGGGATGAATACTACCGCTACGTCGCCTCGGTGGCCGGGCCGAAAATCATCGTCGTGGAAGATTCGAGCCGGCCCGCGGCGCTGGGCTCCCTCTGGGGAGAAGTGAGCGCCAATACCCACCGCGCCCTGGGTTGCGTGGGCGCCATCGTGGACGGGGCCATCCGCGACGTGGACGAAATGACCAACGCGGGCTTCAAGGCGCTGGCGAGACGCCTCTGCGTCGGCCACCTCTACGCTTGGTCGATAGCCTGGGATATCGGCGTGCGGGTCTTCGGGACCGAGGTGGAACCCGGATTCCTCGTGCACGCGGACAAGCACGGGTTCCTGGCCATTCCGCCCGAGGACGAGGAAGGGCTGCCGGAAGCCGTCGCCTTCATGGACGCCCTGGAATGCGAAACGGTGATTCCCGCGGTGCGCTTCGCCTCGGGCGAATCCTACGGCTCCATCATCGCCCGGAGGAGCGCCGCCGCCGCGGAGTTCGGCGCGAGAGCCCTGGAGCGGTTTGGCCGTCCCGGCGAACACTAAAAAGGGACTGCCCGTTCCCGGACAGTCCCTTTTTTCATGTTTGACGCAAGCGAGGCGAAATTCTCAGCGAGCGCCCGCGAAGCTCGAGGCGTTTTCGCCGGCTATCCTTCCCGAGTTGTAGGCATAGCCCTGGGTCACGCCCACGATCTCGTAGTAGGGATAACCATACATGCCGCCGCCGTCCTGGCCGGCGACATAGAGGCCCGGAATGACCTTGTTCCGCTCGTTGAGCGCCTCGATGCGCTCGTTAATCCTGATCCCGCCGATGGTCCCGAAAATTGCCGGCTCCATGCGAACCGCGTAGTAGGGACCCTTAGCTATGGGCGTGAGCCAGACCGGATCCTTGTAGAACTCCTCGTCCTTCTTCTGATCCACGGCCGCGAGATAGCGGCTCATCGTCGAGGTGAACTCGCCCTGGGCGAATCCCGCCGCCTTCTCCAACTCCTGGAAGCTGTCGGCCTTGAACGCGACGCCGGCGTCGAGAGCTTGCTGCATTTCCATCTTGATCGTCGCGAAGGGGACTAAGGCGCGGTCGCGCCAGCCGATGCTCTTTTTAAGCTCGGCGGTTTTCTCAGCCCCGACGATGCCCGGGAAACCCTTGGTTTCGAGGGTGTCCAGGGTGGCCTGATCGAGAACGACGAAGAAGGAGCCGGCCGTCCTGATCGCCGAGGCGCCCTTGGCGAGAGGCTGGCTTGCGCAGATGCCTTCGTCCATGAAGCGCTTGCCTTCCATGTTGACCTGGAGGAGGCCGCCGTAATTCATGTACTTCATGAAATAGCTGTTGAAGTCCAGCGTAGTGCTGGCCGCGAATTCGGTGAGATGAGGCTGGATTTCGGGGCTCAAGCCGGCTCCCGCGCCCAGGGCCATGTTGATGCCGTCGCCCTCGTTCGAGGAATTCCCGCTCAGATAGTAATTGTCGCTGTGGGTATATTTCTTAAGCATTTCCTTGTTGCCGCCGAAACCGCCCGTGGCGATGACGACCGACGCGGCGCGGACGGTGACCTTCGTGCCGTCGCTCTTCACCGCCTTGACGCCGACAACCTTGTTTCCGTCCATGATGAGTTCCTCGGCCCTCGTCTGGAGGAGAAGCTGGCCGCCGCCGGGGATGATGTACTTGTCGTAGAGCGTCTGGATCTTGGCGTTGCCCTTGCCGGTGTCATGGGTGTACGAACCCTTCTGCAGGGTCATCTTGTAGCCGTGGGCCTGGAGCCAGTCGGCGGTGCCACCCGATTTTTCCAGGATGGCCTTCACGAGGGAGGAGTTGGCGGTCCAGCTCGTGTAGTCCATCATCTCCTTGAAGACATCCTGGACGGTCTTGGTGCTTCCCGCTTTTTTTGCCTGCTCGCTTCCGACGCCGATGAAGCCGGTGGAGGAGCCGCCCATTCCGCCTACCTGGCCGGTCTTCTCGATGACGATGACTTTGGAGCCCTTTTCGACGGCGGCGAGGGCCGCCGCGGAGCCGGAGGCGCCCGCGCCGACAACTACCACATCGGTCGTGTATTCGATGGAGGCGTTGACCTTCGGCTGCTTAGCGTTGAAGGCCAGAAGATCGGCGCCTGCCTGTTCGAGAGCCTGGGTGGTAGCCGCGATGATGCCCATGCTGGTGAGGGTGGAGCCGGAAACGGCGTCCACGCCGATGCTCTGGTAATCGACGATGGCCTTGGGCACCTGGTTGATGGCCGATTCCTTGAAGCCCGGCGTATCGTCGCAGGAAAGCACCGCGACGCTCACGATCTTCTTTTCGTCGACGGTCACTTCAACCTTGATCGGCTTGATGACCTTCGGCGAGAGGAAGCGGCCTCCCTCGTTGCTGTCCTTGGGCCACTTTCCGTAGGCTTCGCCGTAATAGACGCCCGGTTTCATGAGACGGGCGGGCGCGGCGGTCTTGACTTCCGCGGCCTTCGCGGCCGCCTTGAGTTTTTCAGGCGTGGCTCCCGCCTTGGCCAGCGCCTCGGTCGCCGCGTCGATGATCGCCTGGCTGACGAGGGTGGCTCCGGAAATAGTGTCGACATCGAGGCTCTGCCCCTTCACGATTTCCTGGGGTACGAGTTCCAGGGCGTTGTCCGAAAGCCCGGCCGTTTCATGATGCTGCGTCACGGCGA
>CAXXGJ010000017.1:0-207907 GCA_963677895.2 Treponemataceae bacterium
TCGACGCGCCGATTCGAGCCTTGGCCGCCGACAATGTCCTCAGGTCGGCTTCGGCGTCGAGGGCGAGCATGGATCGCTGGAGCGAACGGAAAGATTCGACCTTCCGGGAACACTCGCGGCAGCCGGCCATATGAATCTCCATCCGCTCTTTCCATGGGGAGGGAATCTCACCGTCCACGAAGGCGGACAGTAGCGCATCATCTGGACACATTGCCATCCTCCCGATTCATCCGCGCGAGAAGGGCTTCCCTGGCGCGGAAAGCGCGCACTTTTACGTTGCCTTCGCTGATTCCAAGCACTTTGCCGATCTCTTTGTAATTCATACCGCCATATTCCTTGAGAATGAGCACCATTCTCAGTTTTTCGGGAAGCGTGGAGAGAAGCTGCTTGATCGTGTCGGACGATTCCTGCCGCAGCACTTCCTCTTCGACGGAAGGCTGGATTCCCGCTTCGGCGCCCGTCTCCTTGATGGAGAAGGAACCAGCCTCCGAATCCTCGATGGGCGAAGCTTCGCTGCGCCACCACTTTTCGTATGCCCGGGTTTCCCTGCCCTTCCGCTTCGCGTAGTTGATCGCGCCGTTCTTCACGACCCTGATGAGCCAGTATTTGGCGTCATTCCGCGTCGGAAAGATCATCTTCTTCTCGACAAGCTTGCCGAATGCGTCATGGACGACATCTTCGGCCGCTTCGGCGGAATTGGTGATCCTGAACGCGATCCTGAGCAGCATGTCGGAGTTCGATTCATAGATCGCGCGAAAATCGAGTTCGTTGTGCTGCGTACCAGAAGATAACAATGTACTTTCCTTATTGTTACGGGGATGGCGTCAGAGCTTCTTCCACGTCGTGCCGCTGGGGCCGTCTTCGAGCGCGACTCCCATTTCCTTCAATGTTGCCCTTATCGCGTCGGCCGCGGCCCAATTTTTCGTCTTCTTGGCGCTTGCCCTCTCCACAATCAGCCCTTCTATGCGGGCGACGGTGTCGGCATCGACCGAAGCCTCGGCCCGGCGCGCCGCGCCGAGGCCAAGCCCCAGGACTTTATCCATGTCCAGGGCGGCCGCGAGAGCCTCCGCGGGGGGAATCTGCGGGTCGCGCGCCAGCTGCCACAGTTCGGCGAGGGCACGCGGCGCGGAGAGGTCGTCGGCCAAGGCTTCGTCAAAGCGCGCGAGCCTCTCTTTGGCCGAGGAACCCAGCTCTGAAATATTCGCCGCGGCTTTATCGCCTGCTTTCTCGCGCAGCTCTAGCGCTTTTTCGACGAGAGCCTTCCTGGAGGCTTTGGACTGTTCCATGGCTTCCCAGGAGAAGGTAAGTTGGCTGCGGTAATGTCCTCCGAGGCAGAAATAGCGATAGTCGAGCGGATCGACGCCGGCCTCGATGAGGCTCTGCAGGGTGATGAACCCGCCCTTCGACTTGGACATCTTGCCCTTGTCCAGGATGAGGAATTCGGCATGAAGCCAGTAATTCACCCAGGTCTTGCCCGTGGCCGCCTCGGACTGGGCTATTTCGTTCGTATGGTGGACGGGCACGTGGTCGATGCCGCCGGCGTGGATATCGAAAGTCTCGCCGAGGTATTTCATGCTCATCGCCGAGCATTCGATATGCCAGCCGGGATAGCCCTTGCCCCAGGGGCTGTCCCATATGAGCGCCTGGTTTTCGAACTTGGATTTCGTGAACCAGAGCACGAAATCGTGCGGATTTTTCTTGTTTTCATCCACTTCGATCCGCGCGCCCGCCTTGAGATCGTCCATCCGCAGGTTAGCCAGATCTCCATAGGTCGGGAATTTCGTCACGTCGAAATAGAGATTGCCGCCCGCCATATAGGTATAGCCGTTCGCCTCGATGCGCCGGATGAGGGCGATCATCTCCTGGACATGCTCGGTGGCCTTGCAGACCACGGTCGGACGCTCTATGCCGAGGCGTCCTGTATCGGCGAAAAAGGCGTCCGTGTAGAACTTGGCTATTTGGAGCACGCTTTCGCCCCGCTCCTTCGCGGTTTTCACCATCTTATCCTCGCCGGTGTCGTCGTCGCCGGAAAGGTGACCGACATCGGTGACGTTCATCACATGCTTCACTTCGTAACCGAAGCGGCGCAGGGTCTTCACGAGAATATCCTCGAAAACATAGGTGCGGAGGTTGCCGATGTGGGCGTAATTGTAGACGGTGGGTCCGCAGCCGTAAAAGCCGACTTTGCCCGGCTGGAGCGACTTGAATTCCTGCAACGAACGACCCTTGGTATTGAAAAGCCTTAACACGGGCATCGGTTATCCTCCAGCGGCGGGCTTGCAATTTGGCCGCACAATCACCACTATTGATGGCGACCATGAAAAACCTATGGCAAATCGCCCAAAAAATCAATATAGAACCGGGAAGAATCCATTTTTCCGAACCTATGGCCTCCCATACAACCTTCAGGATCGGCGGACCGGCTGATATTTTCATAACAATATCCTCGTCCGCCGAACTCGGCCGCGCTGTCGCCTATCTGGCGGAAGAGAACATTCCCTGCTTCGTTCTCGGCGGCGGCGCCAACATCCTCGTGGGAGACAAGGGCATCCGCGGCGCCGTGCTCGACCTTTCGGCATTGTCCTGGGCGCGGTCCGAGGGAGCTTCGCTCATGGCCGGAGCCGGCATCAGCGTGGATACGCTCTGCGAAGACGCCCTCGCCCTGGAACTCGAAGGCCTGGAAAATTTCTACGGCATGCCCGGAAGCCTGGGCGGAGCCGTCTACATGAACGCACGCTGCTATGAAAAAGATTTTTCCGAGACGATAAAGGAAATAACTATCGTTTCCCCCGACGGCGAAATAAAAACCGCGCATCCCGCCGCTGACCAATGGGCATATAAAAAATCCCCTTTCCAGCCCGGCGGAGCCTGGGCGGGATGGATCGTCGCCGGAGCGACCTTCGCCCTGCGCGACGGGAAGGCGGAAAGCATCGCGGGAATCATGCGCTCGAGAAAACTGGACAGAATCAGCAAGGGACACTACCGCCTTCCTTCCGCCGGCTCCGTCTTCAAGAACAACAGGAATTTCGGGAAGCCGACGGGAGCCATCCTCGACGATCTGGGGATAAAAGGGATGCGCATCGGCGGGGCGGCCGTTTCCTCCTGGCACGCCAACATCTTCGTCAACGCGGGAGAAGCCTCCGCGGGCGACATGAGGGCTCTCATCGAAAAAGCCCAGGCGCTGACCTTTGCCGCCTATGGTTTCGAACTGGAGCCGGAAGTGCTCTTTATTGGAGAATTCCAGGGCCGGTAGGGGCAGATAACGCCTTGCGTTAGCCCGTTATGCCATTTACACTAAAACTATATGAATTCGATGAATGAACCAGCGGGCATTTTTGCCTTGATCATGGCTATAGCAGTCATCGCTCCCTATCTCTCGGATTTCCTCGGGGTACCGGTTGTCGCCTCCATGACCCTCATAGGCATACTTATAGGCCCCCAGGTCCTTGGAATCCTCGAACCCAACATACTCATCCAGTTCATCGGATCGCTCGGGATGATCTATGTGTTTTTCGCCGCCGGCACCGAGGTCAATCTCGGCATATTGAGGAAACGCACAAAATCGGTCCTGATTTTCGGCGCTCTCACCTTCATCATACCTTTCCTTTTCGGCATCGCCTTCGGTCTCTTCCTCTTCGGTCAAAAGCCCCTCTCGGCGATCCTCCTCGGGGCGTTTTTCGCCTCCTCCGGCTCCCTGATAATCCAGCCGATGCTTAGGAGCGACCTCCTGAACAGGGAATCGGCCGAAGTGGGACGCGGCGGAGCCAGTCTTTCGAGGATCATGGTGGCGATCGTCGTATTTCTCTCCGGCATCGTATTCCCCGAGAGCGGACTGCTGCCCGGCTTTAAAACCATCGGCATATGGGCCGCATACTTCGCCGGGCTCTATTTCTTCCTGCCTCGCTTCGCTTCCTTTGTCATTCGTAAAACCAGGATACAAGGGAGCATTGATGCCGTCTTCATTCTCTTTCTCCTTTTCGCGAGCGCGGCGCTCGGGATTTATGTCGGGGTGCCGGGCTATATCGGCGCTTTCTATGCCGGCATCCTCATCGCCCCCGCTTTTTCCTCGTCCAAGTCTATATCGTCGCGGATAGATCTGATCGGCGATTCGCTTTTTCTGCCCTTCCTCCTCATCTTCATCGGCGTCTCGGCCGATTTTTCACAGATCCCCTCGCTTCCGATAGCTGTAGCGCTCATCGCCGGATCGGCGGTCTTCGGCCTGGGCTCGAAATTCCTCGCGGCTTCAGTCGCCGGAAAGATCCTGGGCTATTCGGCTGCCGACAAGGGGCTCCTCTTCGGTTTTTCCTCCACCTTCGCCGCTTTTTCCCTGGCGATCGCCCTGGTAGCGGGCAACTCGGGCCTTTTCGATCACCCGCTGGTCAATGGAGCGATCATCCTCGTCATCGTTTCGAGCATCGCGGCTTCGCTCGCCGCCCGCAATTCCGGTTCATCGATTCTTCTCAAGAAATCCCAAGTGCCGGATCGCCCATCGCGGGACGGCGAACGCATCATGGTCGCCCTTTCCAAGCCGGGGACGGCGCACTATCTCATGGACCTGGGCATAGCGCTGCACGGACGGGACTCCCTCTCCCCGCTTTTTCCCCTGGCCGTAATCTCCGAAACTGAAACCGACGGAGAATCCCGCCAACATGCGGAAACCATGCTCGCCGCCGCGATAATGCAGGGAGTCTCGGCCCAAATTTCCGTCATTCCCGTCTCCCGCGTCGAAGTGAACATCGCCCAAGGCATACTCAGCAGCGCCGAAGAACAGAACGCCGACACCATAATCATCGGATGGAACAAACCTCCCAGGCTCTCCAACGCGTTCTTCGGATCCATCATCGACCAGGTGGTCAACGGGGGCAAACAGATGGTCCTGGTGGCGCGAGCGGTGACGCCCTTCGCCGCCTCGCACACGGTGGCCATCATCCCTTCCCTCTGCGATCGGCATGCGGGATTCGCGCGCGCCGCCCTCGTGCTCGGCGCGCTCTCCAAGAAAAATCAGGCTAAGCTGCATATCGTCACCTTGAGCGGTCAGGGCGCCAAGCTGGCCGGCGCATTAAAGGAAGCGGGGTATCCGGCGCAGATACAGACCATCGAGGTGGAGTCCTGGAAGGAAATAGGAAAGGCCATCAAGCTATTGCCGGCCATGCCCAAGCTTTTCGTCCTGTTGAGCGCCAGACCTTCCGAACCGTCCTGGCATCCTGCCATCGAAAGGCTGCCGCACCGAATAGGCGAAGAATTCCCCGACTCGAACCTTCTCATGATCTATCTGGCCGATCCGACCGCGACATCGGAAGGCGAATCCAGCGAATTCAAGAGAGGCCGGTTATCCGTCGGAACCAGCGAGATTCCCGTCGTCATTCCGGCCAAGCCGAGTCCCGCGTCGCAAATTCTCAAGGATGCGGTGGCGCGGGGGAATATCCGCGTCGATATGAAACACACGGCCATAGCCGACGGCATTTTCGAACTCGTCTCCTCCGCCTTTCCTTTCGACAGAAAACAGTCGAGCAGGCTGGGAACGAGGCTGACTGAAATCGTTCAACGTCAGCCGATAGAGATCGAACCAGGCGTCGTGCTCATCCATGACCGCGTCGAGAACATCAGCGCGCCCATCGTCTGCATAGGATCCCATCGAAAGGGATTCCGGATATCCCTGCTCGAAAAACCCGTGAGAATCATCATCGTGATTTTCGTGCCCGAACTGGAAAGCCCCGAGGATCATCTCGCCTTCCTGGGCGAAATCGCGCATCTTTTCAGGGAGAAGGATCTTTCCCGACGCCTGATCGAAGCGGATTCGCCGGAAGATATTCTATAACGTCCCGAACCCGGGGAAACCGGATCAAAATAAAAAACCTCCCGTAAGGAAAAGCATCGCTTCTTCCTTACGGGAGGTAAGTTGAGGGTTATGGCTTTACCCCACACCCTCCGCCGGCTTGGATCCGCCGCTTATTGATTCTTGATCAGGACGAACTCCACGCGTCTGTTCTTCCATCGATTCTCCACATCGGAGAAGCTCACCACCGGTCTGCGCGATCCCAATCCCTCGACGCTCAGCCTTCGCGCGTCCACTCCGTTCTGAACGAGCATGCTGCGCACCAGCTCCGCTCTGCCCGTGGACAGCGGGATGAGCTCCTTGGTTTCTTCGCTGTCGATTCTCGACTGCGAATAGCCAAGCATTTTGCCCACGTTGTTGGCGTGACCTTCGGTGAGGATCCTGTAGTCGGGGAACTTGTTCAGGATCTGGGCAACCCTCGCGATAACCTTCTCGTTGTTGGCGATGATATCCGGGGACAGCCCGACGAAATCCGCGTAATTGGCCCTGAACACTATCGAGGGAATCTTTATCTTGAGCTTGTCGCCGTCGCGGATCACGAGCACGTCCACGGCTATCACGCCTGACACTGTCGTGGTGTTGCCCAGCGCGTCGCGGGCCACGAACTTGAACGGATAATCGCTGGCGGCCTCTACCAGTTCGCCGCGCGGCGACTTGCCGTCCCAGACAATCTTGGCGGGAGGTTTCCCCTTCCCGTTCCATTCCGTGAAGAGCCGTTCCGAACTTACGGCATTGGGATTGCTCGACTCGACGATGGCGGTCTCGAAGACCTCAAGCTTCCAGTCGACGATTCCGGCCGCGCCGTCGACATCGATGCCGAAGGTCAGGCGATCGCCGGCTCCATCTCCGTCCGGGCTGAAATATTCTGGATCGACGCTGATAGTGACCGAGGGCGGGTCGACATCGACGAGCACCGGAGCGCTCGAAGCCTGGGCCACGTCTCCCTTGGAATAGTTGACCACCAGCTTGCCTATGTAATCGCCCTGGACGACCTGTCCCTGCAAGTCGCGTCCATCCCACACGAGGCGCGCCGGCACTTCCGAACCGGAGCCGCCGAAGAAGCTCTTTTCCTCACCCTTCTTGTCGATAAGGGCAAAGCGCCACGACTCGATGCCTTCCCTTTGCTCGACGACTATCGTGAAGGAGACCTCATCGCGTATGCCGTCGCCGTTGGGCGACATACCTGTGTCGGAAGTAGTCACGTAAACCTTGGGTTTCGTTCCATCGACCCTAATGCCGGCAATCTTCGCCGAAGCAGCGTTGCCCGCCAGATCGGTGGCTCCCACTTCGTAGCCGTAAACGCCATCGCGCACCACGGCGCCGGAAGCGTTCTTGCCGTCCCATATGAAGCTCTTCGCCTCCGATTTCCAGGACCAGGTCCTGACGATGGCGCCGGAAGCATCCCTGATGCGGCCGGTCCAGTCATCGCCCACGGAAGAGTTCTGGGTGAATGCCACCGTATCCTTGTTGCCGTCGCCGTTGGGCGAGAAGAGAAGCGGAGCGGCCGAAGCCGATATGGTCGGTCCCACCGTATCCACGAGGATGGCGGGGCTCGACAGCGAGAACGCGTCGTCGTTGTTGTACAGAAGCCTCAGGGCTACCTGATACTTGCCGTCCGGCACCAGGATGCCGGAGTCGGTCCTGCCGTCCCAGGCGTACTGATCCTTCATGTCCGCGGAACCTCTCCAGGCCTTGACAGGATTCGCCTGGCGGTTTCCGGCCGCGTCTAGGGCATGAACCGCTATCTCATATTCCCTGATAGTCTGGGGTTTCGGCGCCTGAATATTCATGTACAGCACGTCTTTAACATTGTCGCCATTCGGACTGAAAGCCTTCTGGTCGACATCGAAGCGCACCGTTTTTTTGGCCGCGTCCACTTCGATGGGAAGCCGCTGCGAGACAAAGCTGTTTTCGGCCTGATCTATCGAGCGGAGTTCATAATAGTACATGCCATCGGGGACGGTGGCTCCCGTCTGGTTTTTGCCGTCCCAAACGATGGAATCGAGTTGCTTGTCCCATGACCAATAGCGGACGATCTTCTCGCCTGAAGAGATTATCTGCCCCTGCCAGGTATCGCCGGGAACCGACTCCTGCGCGATATCGACGCTGTCCGATCTTCCGTCGCCGTTCGGCGAGAAGATGTTGGCGGACAGGCGCAGCGTAGCCTGAGGCGCGATCCTGTCGACGACGAAGGGACCAACCTCGCTGGCCAGATTGTCGTCATTCCTATAGAGAACGGTGAGGCGGGCGCGATAATTGCCGTCGGGGGCAGGCAATCCGGAATCCGTCACTCCGTCCCAGAGGTACTGGCTCCTGAAATCGGAGGAACCTCTCCAGCTCTTCACGGGCAGATTGGATGCGCCCGAGCCTTCCTGCATTATAAGAAGTTCATAGCTCTTGATTCTTTCCGGATATTGGGCGCTGGCTCCAAAGAGTATGCTGTCCTTCTTGCCGTCGCCGTTGGGGCTGAAGGCAAGCGTATTGGCGTCCAGTCTCACCGCCTTCTTCTCCGATTCGACGGTGATGGTGATGCCGGGGCTCACCGTCCTGTTGCCGGCGTTATCCACCGACTCAGCTACATATCGGTATTTGCCGTCGCGCACGACAGTGCCGGTCTCGTCCTTGCCGTTCCAGGAGAAACTCCGTACCTCGTCCTGCCACGAATAGCTCTTCACCACCTTCCCGTCGGCCGCCACGATGCTGCCGACCCAATTGTCGCCCGCGAGCGAGTTCTGCGTGAACTCGACGCTGTCGGACCTGGAGTCGTTGTTGGGGGAGATGATCTCAGGGGTCGCGCTCACGTTGATTCTCGGCATTATCCTGTCGAGAAGAATGGTCGGCGCTGAAGCCTCGATTTCATCGCCGTTGAGATAATTCACGGTGATGCTCGCGGCATATCGGCCATCGGGAGCCTGGACTCCGGAGTCGGTTTCGCCCTTCCAGGTCACGCTCTGAGGCGCGGAGCCGCCCTTCCATACTCTCACCGCGTTCATGGCCATAGGGCCATCCTGGGCGACGATTCGCAGTTCATAGCTCTTCACGCGTTCGGGAGCTTGGACAAAGACAGTCATGCCGAGATCATCGCGGAAACCGTCGCCGTTGGGGCTGAAGCTCCGCTGCTCAATGCTCAAGCGAACCGCTTTCTTTTCCGTTTCCACGCTGACGGGGATCTTGCCGGAAGAATAACTGTTGCCGCCCGCGTCTGAAGAAACAAGTTCATAGTGGTAATTGCCGTCGGGAACGATGCTTCCGGTGCTGTCTTTTCCGTCCCAGACGAGAGTTTCGAGCTTTTCGTTCCACGACCAGCTGTTGATGACCTCTCCCTTGCCAGTGCTCACCGTTCCCTTGAAGAGATCGCCCGATGTGCCTTCCTGCGAGAAGGTGATCGTATCGAGGACACCGTCGCCATTGGGGGAGAACAGCCTCACGGAAGCGTTCACGCTTGCGCGCGGGGGGATCCTGTCCACGGAGAATGGACCGACTTTGGTCTCGGCCTTGTCGCCATTGGGATAGGCAACGTTGAGATACGCGACATACGCGCCGTCGGGAGCCGCGATTCCAGAATCGGAGAGACCATTCCATTCAAAGCTCTGGGGAAGGACAAGTCCTCCCTGCCACGACTTCACGGCCTTCCTGCCGGATGACGGTTCCGCCCCCGCCTCGGCCTGAGCGATCCACAGATTCCAGCCGGTCAGTTTTGTGCCTGACGTCGCGTCGGAACTTAAGGTCAGAGTATCCTTTACCCCGTCGCCATTCGGGCTGAAACAGAGGCTGTCGGCCGCCAGTTTGAGATCCTTCTTCAGAGTATCCACTTCCAGGGAAATTTCGCGCGAAGCGAAACTGTTTCCCGCCTTATCCTGGGCTTCTACGACATATTTATAGGCACCGTCGGGAACGACCAGTCCGGAATCTCCCTTGCCGTCCCAGGTCAAGGAGGGCAGTTCGCCGGCGAAGGTCCACTTCTTTACTGAATTTCCCTTGGCGTCCAGCACCTTGGCTGTCCACAGATCTTCCTTCGTTCCGGATTGCTCTATCGCGATCTTGGTCTGTTCCGGATTTCCCGCCGGATTGAAGGAAACCTTATCGGCCTTCACCTGAGCCTTAGGATAGGTCCTGTCGAGGAGTATCTCCGGGCTTCCGATTTTCGCCACGAATCCGTTTATGTAGACCAGCTCCAGCTCTGCCTTGTATCGGCCTTCGGCAAGCGCCTTGCCCTCTTTATCCTTGCCTTCGAAGACATACGTATCGGCCAGGACATCGCCAGCTTCGCTGCCGAAAGATATTCCCGCCCTGCCTGCTTGCCCGAGGCTCGCTATCGCGAATTTCCAGGAGACAAGTCCGTCTTTCGTCTCGATTTCCGGGGTCAGCGTCACATTTTCGGCGATTCCGTCATTGTTGGGGCTGAAGGCCTCGCGATTCAGATTGATCGCGACGGCTGGTTTCTTCGTATCCACGCGCACGCGGCTGGAGGTCGTGGCAAAGCTGTTGCCCGCCTTGTCCATAGCGAAGACATAGACTTCATACTCGCCATCGGGCACGATCCCGCCCTTGTCGTCGCGCCCGTTCCATTCGAGAGCCTCAGGCAGGACCTGCGGATAGTGTCTGACTACTTTCTCGCTTTTCTGGGCGTCGCGGATGACGAGGTTCCAGGTTTCTTCCTCCGAGCTCTGGAACGAGAAGATATATTTATCCCTGCTGTCGTCGCCGTCCGGACTGAAAACGGTATTCTCGTCGGCGAGCGCTATCGATGCCGAAGGCGGCGTTCTGTCCATATAGAAGGGCGCGGAAAGCTTCTGCGGCGCATATCCGTTCGCGTAACGCAGTTCGACGCCTGCCTCGAACTGGCCATCGGCGAGGGCTTCTCCCTTGGAAGACAGTCCGGAGAAGAGATAGGATTGTTCGGGACGAGTATCGGCGCCGCCTTGAACCGTCCAGACTTCCTTTCTTTCCGGGTCGAGGACAAAGACTTTCCACGATTCAAGACCCTTGAATGATTCAATGGAGGTCGTGATATGGAGCGAATCGCGGATGCCGTCGCTGTTCGGGCTCATCACCGATTCGTCCGTCGCGATAGTCACCGCTGGCCTCGTCGTATCGATCGTAATATTCCGAACTTCGCTGACAGCCTTGTTGCCCGCCTCATCCTCGGCCGAAAGCTTGAGACTGTAGGTGCCGTCGGGGGCGCGTTTGCCGTCGGCCGCGGTGCCGTCCCAGGTAAAATCGCCCGGGGCGCTGTCATTGTATTCATAAGCCCTTATAACCTTGCCCGAAGCATCGGCTATATCGATAGTCCAGGTTTTTTCCGGGGATCCGGCATTCCTGAAGGCAAGATTATCCTTGCTTCCATCCCCGTCGGGGCTGAACAGCATCGATGGCTCGAGCGGCCAGACATTGGCCACCGGCTTTTTGGCGTCCACGACAACCGTTATGCAGCTCTGGTAGTCGAGATTGTAGTTGCCATTGTCATCCCAAGAGACGAGACTCACCGTGTACGCGTCATCGAGAACCTTCATTCCCAGATCGTCGCGGCCGTCCCAAACGATGGACTGGGGGACATCGACATTTTTTTTCGTGTAGACGAGAGCGTCCCCGAGCACCCCGATTCCACTTACCGTTTCCACCCTGTCATTGGACATGCCAAGAGTCTTGATGATCTTGCCCGAGGATTTGTCCTCCACGGTCATCTTCCACCCGGCGATATAGCGCTCATCGGAAATTTTTACGGGAATCTCCAGGGTATCCTGTTTGCCGTCGCCGTCGGGGGAGATATATGCGGTGCCGCGGAACGGAACGGGCAGCTCGGCTTCGATCACGGGAGCCGTCTTGTCCTTTATCCCGAAGCTCAGGTTAAAGCCCGCCCCTATCGCGTAGAGGGAATCGTAGAGAGGAGCGATGGCCGCGGAGGTACTGACGGAAGCGTCCTTATGAGACCGTTTCCCGAGGGTAAAACCCTTCCCGAGCGGAATCGTTCCGGAAATGCCGAGCGAAGGCAGGAAACTTCTGCCCGAACCGGCAATCGTATCGCGCATGCCGATGGACCAGCCGAGACGCAGCGAAACATATTCCCTGAAGCCGAAGCCGACGGAAACGTCGGCGCCCAGATCCTGGAAGGAAGGACTCCAGAGATCCAGCGCCACATCGAGATTCCAGTTGTAGGATTGGAGAAGATAACTTCTCATGCCGAGGCCGAGGGTAAAGGCCGAAGGATAGGAGCTGGCGGCGCCCCCGAAAATCCCCGTCAACGGCACCGTGGAATAACCTCTGCCGATATCGAGGATGGATAAGCCGAATCGCGTGTCCTTCAGGAACCCAAGATTTCCCGCAAACCAGGTGGCGCCGAGATCGAGCCCTATTCCCCAGCCAAAATTAGCGTTCCCGCCGAGGGTGATGTCGATGGCGCTTCCAATATAAAGCGTGGAAAGAAGATCCTTGGAAAAATTTGCCCTGACGCTGCCGAATGTGCCCAGATCCATGTCCGTCATGGTCGCGGGGACCGAGAAAAAACTCGCGCTGCCGCCCCATACGCCATAGGGAACCGGTATCGAAAAGGAAAAGGCCGCGCCTGAGCCCCAGCCCTGAGCCGCGGTCCCGAAATCGGTGATTCCGGTATACCCCGCTTCGATCTGGGTGAGCTGGCTTCCCCCCGTCGCCGAAGGGTTCAGCTGCGTAGCCCATGGCGAAGCCGGGCCGGTGACCGTAGGCGTTGAAGCCAAACCCCAGGGGGAATAAAGGGAGCGCAGGAAAAAAGCGCCTTGGGGAGGGTCATATCCGAAAACGAATAAACTGCATGTTATTGCAAGGATGAACGCTGCGGTCAGGGTTTTCTTCATAAAGGACATGGGTCTTCTCCCTCTTATTGCGACAATGAGCTAACAAGATAGCTACCACAAATATCCGAAAAAAACAAAGCCGCCGAAACGACTCCATCCATCTTCGAAACGTGGGAACCATCTGTCCCTATTATATGTTTTTCGACAACTTATCCCCTCGGGACAAGTCTCAAGTTTAGAATAGGATCATTCTATCATGATTCGAAAGGATTTGACCCGGAATTTACATCGCTATTGATAGATTATAAGGCCCGGACGGGGGTCGAGAGCCATCACCTCCGCGGGGGAAAGGAGGGGATTGTCCCAGCCGGCCAAGGGGAATTCCGATTTGAAAAAAAGCTTGAACCCCTTCACGGGCATATTCTCCGCCTTGGCGATGAGGGAATACGTGCTTCTTTTAAGCGAGGGACTGCCGAAACCATCGGCGGTGTGGACGAGGACGACGCGATCGAGATCGGCTTTGACCCTCTCCCTGTTCGAGATCATTTTCTCATGGAATTGGTGGACCACAAGCATCCTGATGCCGGGGATATTATTGGTTATTATGTACTCCTGCATGATTCGCTGAGCCTGATTCAGTTCCTCGGCGGTGATGGACCCGATCTCCTTCATCGGAATGAGGGTTCTCCACTCGGGATCTATTGCTAGATGTACATTGGGATACTTGAGGAAGGGAAGGATTTTCTCCATGGATTCCTTGACCGTATATTTGCCGATCTGATGATCCACGAAGACGATCATGCCCTTGGATTGGGCATAGTTGATGTATTCCTCCAGGATGGAATCCTTGAGATAGCCGATATCGCCGCCCGGCCAGCAGGTGCCGTAAATTATGTAATAGGCCGGAACGACACCGTCGGAACCGTTCACCTCATCGTAGTAACCGGCATAGGTCTTCACCCTTTGGGCGATTTCTTCCTTGGAGTAGAGCCCCAGGATGCCCATTTTCCTGGAATTGGGGTGGCCGTAGAACGCGACCACCGTGTTATTCGCGAGCATGGGAACGCGGTCGGCCAGCGTGCCCGCCCCGCCCTGCAGCGAGGGCTTCGACACCGTCTGAGGCAGGGAATACTGAAAAGCCTTTCTGTACAAGGTTGGGAATAGTCGATACGGCGCATTGTCCGCGGAAGCGACGTCGATGATCAGTACAAAGATGAAGAAAAAAAATAGGCCGATTCTTTTCGCGAACATTGATGCTCCCAATCCTATGCAGCTGAGGTTCTAGTCATATATCGTCACGATCGGCGCATTTCTTGATCGATACGCCCAAAATTAGCGTCAAGCAACCGATCGGGAATCGCGGAGGGCTGTCGGGGGAATATTTTGCTCGGAAGGGGAACATTTTTCCGTATGGCCAGGAAATTCCTAATAAAAAACGCGGGATAAACAGCTGAATAATCTTAAAAATATTTTTTATTTATAAGTTATATATATAATTAAGTGATTTCATATTTCTATTTAATTATTTGGCACGAATACTGCTTAATAATAGCTGTCCATGAAAATGGATGCGGCGGGATCCGGAGACCGGGCATTACAGCAAGCAGGCACCGACACCCGACCGGAATTATGTCTTTCAAGGAGCTTACTATGAAAAAAGCACTTATCGCCGTCGCGATTGCTTTCCTCGTCATCGGCGCCGCATCGGCGCAGCCTTTCGCCCAGCAGAGCCGCCCCTGGTTCGGCCAGCAGGGAATGGGACAGATGAACGTGCCCGGCTACGGCCGCGGCTACAATCTTCCCGCCCAGAACACCATCGTACTCGAAAAAATCACGCTTGAAGGCAACCTCGAGCTCGTCGACTCCCGCGTAGCCATCAAGAAAGACAACAAGACCTACTTCGTGATGATCCCCAATCGCCTCTACGGCTTTGTCGATGGGCTCAAGGAAGGCGCCAGCGTGAAGATCGAAGGATCTTCCCACGAGATCGTCGGCGTGAAAGACAGCTTCGCTGTGCGTGTCGAAACCCTGACCCTCAACGGCAAGACGATCGACCTCGGCGCTGTCGCCGGAACCTTCGGCGGCCGTGGCGCGATGGGCGGTGGAATGATGAGCGGCGGCATGATGGGCGGTCAGAGGCAGCAGGGTGGCAGAATGGGCTACTGGGGTCGCTGAACCTGAGCGCCATTCCCTGCTTTGAATGAATGAGGCGGCCGCACCGATCGGTGCGGTCGCCTCATTTTATGCATCCCGCATAGCAAAAGCGCTACATAATAAAACAGCCGTCCACAGATCATCGTGGACGGCTGTTCTTCTTCTAAAAGGTTATCCGCAGAGGCAATCGATCAATGTTGAAAAGCTCTCCGCAAGAACGGCGATCAGACGTATTTGACGACTTTGCCGGCCTTGAGACATTTCGCGCAGATTTTCACCGTCTTGACCGTTCCCTCGACCTTGGTCTTCACCTGGATGAGGTTGGGCAGCCAAGCTCTTCTGGTACGATTCTTCGCATGGGAAACGTTATTGCCATACATAGGGCCTTTACCGCAAACTTCGCATACTCTCGACATAGTTGGACTCCAAACGGAATAGTTCAGGTACTTTACCGGAAATGAACCGGAATGTAAAGCCCCGAAGACCGCGGGCTATCGCCGATATTCATTTCATGCCGGACATATAATTTGCCATGGCCTTCTTGCCTTTCGAGGAGACCATCTTCTTCATCATGATGCGCGATTTCTCGAACTTCTTCAGAAGCCGATTGACCTCGGCGACCGATGTGCCTGAACCTTTCGCGATTCTCGTGCGGCGGGAAGGTCCGATGATGAGGTGATTCCGCCTCTCCTTTTTCGTCATGGAGCGCAAGATAGCTTCTTCGTACTTCATTCCTTCCAGGTCTATCTGGTCTTCGTTCACCTGACCGGCCAGTCCGGGAATCATGTCGAGCATGGACTTTACCGAACCCATTTTTTTCATCTTCTGCAGCTGGTCGAGGTAATCCTCGAGCGTGAAGTTTTCTTCCGAGATCTTCTTCTCGAGCGCTTCAGCCTCTTTCTGGTCATAGACGGTCTGGGCCTTTTCCACCAGGGAAACCACGTCGCCCATGCCGAGGATGCGGCTCGCAATGCGGTCCGGGTGGAAGGGTTCGAGCCCGTCCATGTGTTCGGAAGTTCCGATGAACTTGATGGCTTTGCCCGTGACCGACTTGAGCGAAAGGGCGGCGCCGCCTCGCGTATCGGAATCGAACTTGCTCAGGATCACGCCGGTGATGCCGATTTTTTCGTCGAAGGCTTTGGCGATATCCACGGCCGCCTGGCCCGTCATCGCGTCCGCGACGAGCAGGGACTCGATGGGATTCACGGCATCCCTGACCCTGGCGAGCTCGGCCATCAAGGCATCGTCGATCTGCAGGCGTCCCGCCGTATCGATGATCACGGTGTCGAAGGATTCCCGCTTCGCGCGGGCGAGAGCCGCCGTGGCGACCCTGACCGGGTCCTTGGTCTCCTCGGCATGGACGGCGACGCCGACCTGAGCGCCGAGCACCGTGAGCTGCTCCACGGCGGCCGGCCTTACAAGGTCGCAGGCCACGAGGAGGACCTTCCTTCCCTTGCCCTTGAGCCGATTCGCGAGCTTCGCCGCCGTCGTCGTCTTGCCGGAGCCCTGGAGACCGAGAAGAAGTATGACGGACTGCGTGTCTGGTCCCCTGATGTTCAAGTCCTGGTTTTCATCGCCCAGGAGGGCAACCATCTTGTCGTGGACGATCTTCACGAACTGCTGACCGGGACTGACAGAACGAAGGACTTTTTCGCCCTTCGCCTCCTCCAACGTCGAATTGACGAAGCGCCGCACGACGCGGAGGTTTACGTCCGCCTCAAGAAGCGCCATCTTTATCTGGTCTACGGCATCGTCTACGTTTTTTTCGGATATGGAAGATTTTCCGCCGATCGTCCGGAACACATCGACGAATTTCTCAGTAATTTTCTCAAGCATCGGGAAACCACCATATAGCAAGGGATTGTCGCGAAAAATGTATAGTCAAAAGGCCCCATGGTCAACCGCGTCGCGCCGAGGCCTGGATCCGGCCCGGCTTCGCGGAAGCTTAGCCTGGGCAAGGCCAGGCTTAAAGGGAGCCTTTCAGCCCGACGTCCTCCGCTGCCATCCTCAATGCCAGAATACAGTCGTTTATAAGTTCGTCCAGCGGAACGCCCAGCATCTCCGCCCCTTTCTCGATGACATCGCGACGGATGGCGGCGGCGAAATTCGCGGTTTTCCACTTTTTCCTGACCGATTTCACTTCCATATCCAGCACGCTCCTGGATGGCCGCACGACGGCGCATGCGAATATGAACCCCGTCAGCTCGTCGACGGCATAGAGGACTTTTTCCATGCGGGCGGTCGGTTCCACATCGCTGCAGAGTCCCCATCCATGGCTCAGGACGGCATGGATGACATCTTCCCCCAAACCGGCCTCTTCAAGCATAGGGCGCGTATGGGAAAGATGTTCCTCGGGGAACCGCTGATAATCGATATCGTGCAGGAGCCCCACCACGCCCCAGAAATCCTCATCCTCGCCGTATTTCTTGGCGAAATACCGCATGGCGGCTTCCACCGAAAGCGCATGGCGATACAAAGAATCCTCGCTGTTGTAGTGGCGCCAAAGCGAAATCGCCTCGTCTCTGTTCATGGTCCGCACCTCACTTGAGATTGAAGATTATTTTCGCGCCCTCGCCCACCGCCGATCCGGGAGCGGGCTGCTGCGACTGTACATAGCCGTCGCCGTTGATGACGATCCTGAGGTCCTTCCTTTCCAGAAGCGGCAGGAGGGAACGTTTGGGAAAGCCCGTAAAGTCGGGCATGGTCGATCCGATGGTCGCCAAAGTCTCCACGGGCAGCACCACGGATCCTTCGTGAACGACGGTGGGCGATTTGCCGCGCTCTATGTCGATACAGGACAGGACCGCCTCGGCGGCGTCCCTGAGAACCGGCGCCGCGATCTGCCCGCCCAGATAGGAGGCTCCGCGCGGCTTTATTATGGCGATATAGAGCACGACACGGGGATTGTCAGCCGGGAAAATGCCCATCGTGCTCGCTATGTAATCCTTTTCGGAATATGCCCTCGTCTTGGGATCGATCATCTGGGCGGTGCCGGTCTTGACCGCCATCCTGATATCGGAAACCTTGGCGCGCCAGCCGGTACCCTGCATGCTCGCCGTCGTCTCCATCGCGTCGAGGATGGCCTTCGATGTTTCCTCCGAAACGACGCGGCGGACAAGCTGCGCCTCGTGGGCGAACACCTGCTCCCCGTCGGCCGTCTCGATGCGCGAAACCGTCGTCGGCTTGAGAAGGAATCCGCCGTTCGCTATGGCCGCGCCCGCCGTGACCATCTGCAGCGCCGTCACCATGACTTCCTGCCCTATCGCGATGGTGGGTTTGGATCGGCCCGACCATTTCTCCGGCTCGCGTAGGGAACCCGCGCTTTCGCCCGAAAGCCCGATCCCCGTCTTCATGCCAAAGCCGAAGGTTTTCAGCCGCTCGTAAAGATCGTTTTCGGAGACACGGTCCGATGCGTAACCAACGCCCGCGTTGCTGGAATGAGCCAGGACGCCGGCATAATTCTGTTTGCCGTAGACGCCCAAGTCCTTGATGACGATTTTCTCGCCGCTGGGAAGCGTCCTGCGGTAGGCCCCATCGCAATCGAAAATCGTTTTGGTGGTGATCGCGCCCATGTCGAGTATGGAAGCCATGCTGAACAGCTTGAAAACCGAACCGGGTTCATAGGAATAGAGGGAGAGCAGATCCCTTCTTTTCTCGACATCGAAGGAAGCGTACTTGTTGAGATCGAAGCCCTGCCCGCCGACATAGGCGAGGATTTCGCCCGTTCGCACATCCATGGCGAGAGCCAATGCGGCCGAGGCGCCATTGGCCTTGACCGCGCCCTCCATTATCTCCTCGATCATATATTGAAGATTCGCGTCTATGCTCAGCGTCACCGTATCGCCGCGCGGAACCTTGCGGCCGGGATCCAGATTGCGCCCCGTTCCGTCGGTGGCCTTTCTGGGTTTGGGCTTCAGCTCGCTTTCATATTTGGTCTCGATGCCATCGAGGCCGATGTTCCCCTCTCCCGTGAACCCGATCAGGTGCGAGGCCAGCTTGCCTTCCGGATAAAGACGTCCCGAAACTTCGTCGGCCTGGACGCCCTTGAATTTGCCCGTTTTCTTGGCTTCGATGATCGGGCGAGCCGTTTCCGAGGAAACGCGCCTGGCGATATAAAAATAATTCTGGCTCCCGTCGTCGTAGCGGGAGGCGATGCTCTCCGCCGGAATGCCCAGTATCTTCGCCAGTTCGGGAATTTCCCGCCTGAAGGTTTCCGCTTTTGTGGAGGGGCGCCATATCGAAATATTGTACTTGGGTACATCCATGGCCAGGACACGGCCATTCCTATCCTGGATCGTGCCCCGCTCACCCGAGTCATCCAAGCCGACCTCCCCGCTTTTTTCGGCGGTGAGGGCGAGCTGGGCATATCTGGCCATGACCAGCGAGGCGAATATCCCGAGAACAACCATGGCCGAAACCAGGCGTATCTTTCTTGTTTTCATCGTTTATCCATGGGAACCAAAAACCTAGAAGCGGGGGAATGGAAGCGCTTTCCCCAGTATATTGTTCATCGGCACCGGGCCGAATTCCCTTGAGTCGACGGATTCGTATTTATTGTCGCCCAGGAGGAAGTACGCGGCGCGCCCCCCCGGCCCCTCGGGATTTTCCATGCCACGCTCGATCCAGACTCTCTTGATGATCACTTTTCGGGTATCGGGATTGAAGGCGGCGACAATGTCCCGATTCTCCGGCTCTCTCCAGAGAAGGAAATAGCCGCCCAAAGGATTCCTGAGCCCATATGCCGCCTTGAGGATGAAAACCATATCATTCGATCCAAAACTTGGAAGCATGGATCTCCCCTGGACCAGGGCTACATCCACTATAAAAGTCCGTCCCAAGATCAGCGCCGCTACGACGCAGGCAAGAATCCTGCCGACGCTGATGGAACCGGGCTTCGGTCCGTCGAATCTTTTCAATCCTTTGCCTCCGGGCGCAAATCCCAACGCAGCATGTTGAAGAAAAAACTTCGATAATATATCGACAAAATTCTTCCGATACTCAAAAAACCTATGGATACCGATACTAACCGGATGAAAAACAAAAGAGACAGCGTCTCTTCGTCGCAATACCGCCCAAAGCCTTTCCTTACCATTCTCGACGGCAAGCCCACCTCGGCAGGCAGGGAGCGCCGCTCCGGTCATCATCCATCCAAATCCATATTCCAGAAAAGCGGCATAAAATTCCAGTCCTACGCGAACGAAGGCCTGAAAAATGTCGCCGCCAGGGGAAAAGCCGGTTTCAAAGCGACAGCCAGGACCCTGATCGACCTTCCCAAGTCCATATTCTCGCCCAAGGCGATAAAAGTGCCAGCCCCCGCCGATGAGCGGACGGAAGCTCAGGTCAAAGCCGGTGGACAGATAGCCGACGGGCAGATAGCTAGCGGGCAGGTAGCCGTCGAACCGAAAGCCAGCCAAATCGAAGCCAGCTCCCTTCTCAAAAACATCCACGCATTCTCGATGAAGCTGGGAAAATTCCGCCCGGATAGCGGCCATGCGCGAAAGATAGTCCTCGCCGTTCTCATCGCCGCGATCGTCATCTCGGCCGGAGCCGCGGCCATCATCGGCGCCACGAGTTTCCCCGTTTCGCCGGGGAGTCTCATACTGCCCGACGAGGAATCGGCCCAAGCCGCGCTGATGGCCTATCTCGAACCGGATTCGGCGGACAAGGACGCCCTTCAGTCGGGAGCCCTCCCCCCCATCCCCGTCTCGGTGAATATTAAATCCTATACGGTCAGAAGCGGCGACACCGTCGAAAGGATCGCGAAACGGTTCGGCCTCAGACAAGACACAGTGATTTCGGCCAATAATCTCCAGAGCGCCAGCTCGATCCGTCCGGGGCTGCAGCTCAGGATACCGAACATGGATGGCGTCAGCCATAAGGTGCGAAGCGGGGAAAGCCTTCTCTATCTCGCTAAGACCTATGCCATAGACGTAACCCGCATCGTGGACGCCAACGACTTGGCGAGCGGCATGATCAATACCGGCCAGAGTCTTTTCATTCCCAACGCGAGGCTGTCGTCGGCTACCCTGCGCAACTTCTATGGGGAACTCTTCATCTGGCCGGCCAGAGGCCGCATCTCTTCTTCCTTCGGATACAGGGCCAATCCCTTCACAGGCCTGAGAACCTATCATTCGGCCATCGATATCGTCGTATCGCTGGGAACCAGGGTAAAAGCGACCAACGCTGGAACCGTCGCCGACACCGGCTACAACTCCGTGTTCGGCAACTATGTCATCCTGAAACATGCGAGCGGATATCAGTCGCTGTACGCGCACTTGAGCCAAATCTCCGTCAAGGAAGGATCCTCCATCGCGCAGGGCACCACTATCGGGTTATCGGGCAACACCGGGCAGAGCACCGGACCCCACCTGCACTTCAGCATATTCAAGAACGGCCAGGCTCTCGATCCCACGAAGTACGTGAAGTGATTGCTTAGCGGCCCCAGCGGCTCTAGCGGCTCCGATGGCTCCGATTGCTCTGGTGGCTTGGAAAATCATCCGTCTAATAAAAGATACAGAACCCCTTCGGATTCTGTATCTTTTTTAATATCTTTTCTCATTTTATATCGCGACGGCAGTCTCAAGCAAATAATGATTCGCATCTATTTCTTTCTGTCGATGAATAATAAAAAAATAGCGAAATATTTTATGATTTATGGCACGGCGTTTGCTTTTATAGCTACAGGAGGAAGTGCCATGCCCAACCTTTCCACAAAAGATGAATGCCTCACAAGTTATTTCAAGTCGATACGAGGGATACGGCTTCTTACGAGGGAAGAAGAAGAATCGTTGTCCTTGAAAATAGCGCATGGTGACCAAGCCGCCCGCAAACGACTCATCGAAGCCAATCTCAGGCTGGTCGTGCGCATAGCTAGGTCGATGTGGAATCCCTCTCTCACCCTCATCGACCTCATCCAGGAAGGCAATATCGGCCTCATGAAGGCCGCCGAAAAATTCGACGGCGCCCGGAAGGTAAAATTCTCGACCTACGCCGCGTGGTGGATCCGTCAGTCGATTAGCCGCTCCCTCGTCAATACGGGAAGGACGATCCGATTGCCCCACCGCAAGGAAGAACTCATAAGAAAAGTCCAGGCCGAGAAGAGCATCATGAGCCAGACGTTGAACAGACAACCCACCTCCAGGGAGATTTCCGTCAAGCTGGGAATCCCCGAAAGAAAGCTGAACGACGTGCTCGTGTTTTCGGAAAAGGTCGGCAGCTTCGAGTCCCAAGTGGACGAAGACACGGTCGATCTGCTCGATATGCACGAGGACTTTACCTACTCGCCCGAGAAGATTTTTGGCGAGCACATGGCGCGCGAACAGACGGTCCAGCTGCTTTCCGTCCTCCAGGAAAGGGAAAGGAACGTGATCAGCCAACGCTTCGAGATAGGCGGGCGCAGCCGACAGTCGCTCAAGCAGATGGGCCTTGAAATGAAGCTTTCGCCGGAGACGGTGCGCCACATCGAGAAAAGGGCGCTCAAGAAGCTGCAGACCGAGGCGGCCAAAGGGTACCTCTGCATGATCGCATAGTACAAGGCAGGAAATTTTGGCTCTGGGCGGGGCCGCCGGATGGCGGCCCCGCCCACGTCTTGTCCAAGGTTCACCGCGTGGATACTATGGCAGCGTGGCTTCGAAAAAACACGGCGGACACAGGACAAAGGCTTCGGGAAGCCGAGGGCGCGGCACATCTTTCATCATCGCTGCACTGGCGATTCTGGCGCTGGCGGTCTGCGTGGCTTTTATATCCTACCTGAACAGACCTTCGGAGACGAGAACGACCACGACCACGGCACCCTTCTCGCCGACGACGCTTTGGCCCTATGGACAGCCCGAGTATTCCATAGAAGTGCCCGAGGGCTATGAAGCCCTCCTGCCGGACAGCCAGGCCCTGCCGGCACCCGAAACTGATGTCGTGGCCGCTCCCGCGCAAAAGCCCCAAAACGCGCCCGCAAAAGAACCCATGATAAATGAAAGCCGCCCCGCCTCGCCGCCTAAGGAAAAGGCTAAGCCGTATATACTCACGGTGCGGGAAGAAAGGTTGAAGGAAGGCCGCAAGCCTACCCTCATCATCGTCATCGATGACGCGGGGTACAACCTGGGACAGCTTCAGCCCTTCCTGACCCTGCCCTTCCCCATTTCGATAGCGGTGCTGCCGCAGGTGGACCACAGCGCCGAGGCAGCGAGGCTCGCCGCCGAAGCCGGCAAGGAAGTCCTCCTGCATCAGCCCATGCAGGCTCTGGGCGGCAACAATCCCGGGCCGGGAGCCATTCTCCTCGGCATGAAGCCCGAGGAAGCCGCCTCCCTCGTGGCCCGGAATCTGGAAAGCCTTCCCCAGGCTGTCGGCGTGAACAATCATATGGGTTCGGCGGTCACGAGGGACGAAGCGCTCATGGCGGCCACCCTCGACCTTGTCAAAAAGCGTGGCATCTATTATCTTGATTCTCTCACGGCACCAGGAACTGCCACGGCAGCCCTCTGCCTTGAATTAGCCATACCATATTGGGAGCGTGACGTGTTTCTGGACAACTCTGGCGATAAGCAATCGGTACTCCACGCTCTCGATGAGGGCAAGAAGGTCGCCTCGACCAGGGGCGCCGCGGTGCTGATCGGCCATGTCTGGTCGGCCGAACTCGCGCAGACGCTCATGGACATATATCCTCAGCTCGTCGAAGAAGGTTATTCTTTATCGACCATATCGAAGTATATGATCAGAAGCGCGACGGGAGACGACGATGCTCGTCCTGGGGATTGAGTCTTCCTGCGACGAATGCTCGGCGGCCATTGTCGAAGACGGCAGGAAAATTCATTCGAACATAGTCGCGACGCAGATTCCCCTCCATGCGCAATACCAGGGTGTCGTTCCTGAAATCGCCAGCAGGGCTCATACGCAGTGGATCGAGGGTGTCGTAAGGCAGGCTCTTCGCGAAGCGTCCATCGCGCCATCGGGAATCGACGGCGTGGCCGCCACCTTTCAGCCAGGGCTTATAGGCTCCCTCGCCGTGGGTCTGTCTTTCGCCAAAGCCATGTCGTTCGCCCTTGGAAAGCCTTTCAAGGGCATCAATCACATGCTCGCCCACCTTTATGCCCCCCGCCTTGTCGACGACATCGAATATCCTTTCATCGGGCTTCTGGTATCGGGCGGCCATTCGATCATCTGCCTGGCCGAGGATTTCGACAGGCTCAGCGTACTGGGGACCACGATAGACGACGCCGCGGGCGAGGCTTTTGATAAAGTCTCGAAGCACTACGGTTTCGGCTATCCAGGCGGCCAGATCATAGACGAACTCGCCGAGAGGGGAGACGCCGGAGCCTTCAAGTTCCCGACGCCGTCCCTCCACAAGGGCGACCACCGCTACGACCTTTCCTATTCCGGATTGAAGACCGCCGTCATCCATCATCTCGACAGCTACCGACAGAACGGCGCCGAGACGACTCCCGAAAATATCGCCGCTTCGTTCAGAAAGACCGCCATCGACATGCTGCTGTCCAAGCTCCTCCTCGCTGTGGAGGATACGGGGATCCGACGCATCGTCGCGGGGGGCGGAGTCGCCGCCAACGCCTACCTGCGCCGCCAGCTCGATGCACGAAAGGATCTCGAAATACATTTTCCGCCCCTCGCCCTCTGCGGCGATAACGGCGCCATGGTGGCGGGCATCGCCTATCACTACTTCGCGCGCGGGGAAAGCGATGGCCTGGACCTTGCGCCCCAATCGCGCGTACCTATCTACAAACGCGGGGCAAACGGAGGCAAAACGTCATGATCGCGCTTGAAAAGGCAGCCCAGACCGTCATCGAACAGTGCCTGGCCATGAAGGCCGGCGAGAAACTCCTCATCGTATCCAATCCCGGCACCGAACAGGCCATGATCGCCGAGGCCCTGAAGACCGCCGCGGAAAAAACGGGCGCCCTGACGACGCTTCTCTACCAGCCTATCAAGACCCAAGGGGACTACGCCGAGGATTTCGTCCTCGAGGCGATAGCGTCCAAACCCGATGTCTTCGCCTCGATTTCCACGGAGAAGCTAGGCAAGGACAAATACCGCATCGCGGCGCCCATGACCGCTCCCGACGGAAAGAAATACGACCATATTTTCCACTATCTGCTTCACGGAACCAAGGAAATGCGCGCCTTCTGGTCGCCAGGCATGACGGTGGACATGTTCACGCGCACCGTGGCCATCGATTATTCCCAAATGCGCTCGAGGGCGCTCGCCCTCAAGAAGGTTCTCGACGAAGCGGTCGCGCTCCAGATATCGGCGCCATCGGGCACGGATATTTTCATCGGCGTCGAGAGCAGGAAGACTTTCATCGACGACGGCGATTTCAGGGAGCCCGGCTCGGGCGGAAACCTTCCCGCAGGGGAAGTCTTCATTTCGCCCGTCGTCAAATCCGCGGAAGGAACCATCGTGTTCGATGGCTCCATCGCCGACATAGCCGGCGACATCATCATCGAAACACCCATATCCTGCGCCGTGTCGGGCGGCTACGTGATGGGCTGCGAAGGCGCCTCCGAGGCCGAACGTCTCGAGAAAGCGCTGCGCGCCGGCATGGATATGGCTTCATCCCTCGTGAAAAAGGGAGGGATGAGTCCCGAGGAGGCCCTTCGCTACGCCACGAACGCGCGGCATATAGGGGAATTGGGCATTGGGCTCAATGTCGAAGCCACGATAACCGGGAACATGCTGGAAGACGAAAAGGTCTACGGCACCTGTCATTTCGCCATAGGCTCCAACTATGACGAGGATGCCCCCGCCATGATTCATCTCGATGGCCTCGTGAAACGGCCGACAATTACCGCGCTCATGCCGGGCGGAAGAGAAATTACCGTCATGAGGAATGGCGACCTATTTTCATGCGGTGAATGAATAAGCTATACTCTCTGTCATGGAAAACAAGAAAGCTATGCATTGGGCGGACCAGACCGCCGAAAAGATAATCGCCGAGTGGGGCGATAAGGAAAGCTACACCTGCGCGTCGGGCATCACGCCGTCCGGAACCGTGCACGTCGGCAATTTCAGGGAGATGATCTCGGTAGAGCTCGTCGTGAGAGCCCTCCGCGACAGGGGCAAGAAAGTCCGCTTCATCTACAGCTGGGACGATTACGATGTGTTCAGGAAAGTGCCCCTCAACATGCCCCAGCCCGAAATGCTCGAAAAATACCTCCGTTTCCCCATCACCATGGTTCCCGATCCCTGGGGCAGGAACGAATCCTACGCCCGCCACCACGAGGTGGACGTGGAATCCGTGCTTCCCGCGGTCGGCATCTACCCTGAATTCCTCTATCAGGCCGAGCGCTACCGCTCGGGGCTCTACGCCGAGGGCATGAAGCGCGCGCTCGAGATGCGCGAACATCTCAAGACCATTCTCGAC
This sequence comes from Treponemataceae bacterium, assembly GCA_963677895.2. Lineage (GTDB taxonomy): Bacteria > Spirochaetota > Spirochaetia > Treponematales > Rectinemataceae > UBA11090. The sequence goes on from CAXXGJ010000017.1 coordinate 26,129, forward strand.
AAGTACCGCGACGACGACCACAAGATCCAGGGCGAATGGTGGCCGGTATCCGTCTTCTGCTCGGCATGCGACAAGGACACGACGGAGATCGACGGCTGGGACGGCGACTGGGGTCTCACCTACCACTGCGACTGCGGCCACAAGGAAACGGGCGACCTCCGGACGCTAAAGGGAGCCAAGCTCGTGTGGCGCGTGGACTGGCCTATGCGCTGGAACCAGGAACACGTGGATTTCGAACCCGCCGGCAAGGATCATCATTCCCAGGGCGGCTCCTTCGACACATCGAAGCATGTCGTCGAGGATGTCTACGGCCGAAAGCCACCCGTCACCTTCCGTTACGACTTCATCGGCATCAAGGGTTCGCCGGGGAAGATGTCCTCGTCGAAGGGCAAGGTGGTCGATCTGCCCGATCTGCTCAGGGTCTATCAGCCCGAACTCGTGCGCTATCTCTTCGCCGGAACCCGCCCGAACACCGAATTCGTCATCAGCTTCGATCTGGACGTGATCAAGATTTACGAGGATTACGACAAGACCGAACGCATTTACTGGGGCGCGGAAAAAGCGAAGGACGAGGACTCCGAGGCCAGGGAGAGGCGAATCTACGAACTGTCCCAGGTAGGCGCCGTGCCCGCCGAGGCTCCCTACCAGGTACCTTTCAGGCACCTGACCAGCCTGCTTCTCATCCATCAGGGCGACGTCGATCAGGTTCTGGCCTCCCTTCCCGGCATTAAGCCTTCCCAGGAGGAAGGAATTCGCCGCAGAGCGGCCTGCGCCTGGTATTGGGTCAACGAATGCTCCCCCGAGGATTTCCGCTTCAGCGTGAAGAATCCCGGCGAGAAGGTCGAACTCTCGGAAGTCGAGCTCTCCGCCGTAAGGCATCTTCGCGACGATGTAGTCTCCAGACTGGAAAGCTTCGCCGACGAGAAGGCGGTGGCCGCGGCCATCTACGACGCGGCGACGGCGGCGGGCACCGACGGCAAGACTTTGTTCAAGGCAGCCTATCAGGCTCTCGTCGGCAAGGACCAGGGTCCCCGGCTCGCGGGATTCCTCGGGACGCTGGGCAAGGAAAAGGTCATGTCGATTCTGGCTATTTACTGAAAACCGAATTGTACAAAATAGAAAAGACGGCCGTCATGGCCGTCTTTTTTTTATGCGGTTATCGGCGCCGGGAGTTCAGCGCCAGTCCTTCAGCATGGAGGCGACGCTCCTGCGCATTTCGGCGCTGTAATCGGCCGCGAATTTGCGGGCATACAGGGACTGGCCTACGTTTTCGGCGCCGTTTTGAGGGACGAAGTTCCCGTAGCCCGGGCCTGTATACAAGGACATCAGCTCTTCGTCCGACGGCAAGGCGTAATGGTTTTTCTCGGACCACCAGTTCCCGGGGCGGGCGCGCCGGCTGGGGCCTATGGATCTGCTGCTCCGTCGGGTACCCGAAGCAGAGCATCGTGATTGGAAAGGTGTATCGCGGCAGGCAGAGCAGGTCGCGGTGTATTTCCCAGTTCTCCATGACATCGCCGATGTAGCAGGAGCCGAGGCCGAGACTTTCGGCCGCGCAGACCGCCGTCTGCGCGGCGATGAGGGCGTCGCAGCAGGCGAGAAGCAGGTCGGACTCCTGGGGCGAAAGAAAGGGTTTCCCCTCGCGCAGGCATGTATCGCCCACGCCGCTCTTTTCGAAAAAGGCCATCATCCTCGCGTAGTCCGCCAGGAAAATCAGAACCCAGGGCGCTCGGGCGATGAAAGGCTGGTCGTCGCAGGTTACCGCGAGCCTCTCTTTCAGGGCTTGATCTTCGATGTCCAGGATCGTGTACAGCATCAAGTTGCCCGCCGTGGGAGCCCTGAGCGTGGCCGCCACGATCTTGTCCTTGATTTCCCCGGGAATAGGCCTGCCGTCGTAAGCCCTCACGGAGCGCCTCTCCAAAAACACTTTCGAAAAATCCATATTCATCTCCGCGGTTATAGTAATTCAGCCACCAGGCTCTCGAATTCTTCGGTCTGGCGCTTGAAGACCGAAAGCGCCGAAAGCCAGAATTCGGGTTTCTCGATATCGAATCCGGCCTTTTTCGTCACGTCCACCGCCGACGCCGTGCCCGTTTCGGCGAGGAGTTCCCTGTAGGAACGCGCGAAGTCCGGGCCTTCCGCTTTGTAGCGCTCGTAGAGCCCCAGGCCGAAGAGCTGCCCGAAGGCATAGGGGAAGTTATAGAAGGAGAGCGAGGGAATGTAGTAATGCCCCTTCACCGCCCACATGTAGGGATGGAGTTTTTCGGGGTCCAGGCCGTCGCCGTAGGTTTTATTCTGGGCGTCCAGCATCATCGAACAGTACTGTTCCGAGCTCAATTCGCTGGTTTTCCGCTGGGCGAAGATCGCTTTCTCGAAATAAAAACGCGAAAGGATATCGACGATGACCTGGCAGCCGTCCTGGAGATGCATTTCGACGAGGGGCAGGCGCTCGGCGGGGCTTGCCGAGGCGAGCGCGGCCTCCGACACGATGGTTTCGGCGAAGATGGAAGCGGTCTCCGCCAGGGTCATGGGATACTGGGTGAGCGCGTAGGGTTTGTCGATGATGCACTCATGATGCCAAGCGTGCCCAAGCTCGTGCGCCACCGTGCTCACCGAAGAAAAGCTTCCATCGAAGTTGCAGAGCACGCGGGCCGCCTTGGCGCTGGGGAAATCGGTGCAGTAGGCTCCCCCCACCTTTCCTTCCCTGGGCTGGGCGTCGATCCAGTTCGAGTCGAAGGCTCTGGCCGCGAAGGCGCCCATGGCCGGATCGAAGGAGGAGAATTTGTCGCGGACGAAATTTCGCGTCGCTTCCCATCCGAAGGTAGGCAGCGGCACGCCTTTCTTCTCCACGGGCGCGAACAAGTCGTAGAAGGCGAGCCGGGGCTGACCGAGGGCTTTAGCCTTGGCTTTGAGATAGCGCCTCCAGGTCGGCAGCGAGGATTCCATCGCCGAGATCAGGGCTTCGAGAGTCGCCGCGCTGATGCGCGCCTGGGCCGTGGATTTTTCAAGGGCATCCTTCCAGCCGCGCCGAGTGTTGAGCGAATTCGTGGCGCCCTTGACGCCGTTGAGGGCGGCGGCCATGGGGATTTCGACCGATTTCCATGCCGCTAGCTCGAGATTGAAAGCCTTTTCGCGCATGGTCCTGTCGGGATTGAAAGCCATGTTGCGCAATTCGATGACCGTCTTCTTCTCCCCCTTCGCTTCGTCCCATACGACGGAGGTATTCGAGCTCACCGATTCCTGGAGCCTGGACCAGGCGTCGGCGCCGCAGCGGCCTAGATCCTCGGCGAGGTCTTCGAGTTCGGGGGCCATCTGCCTGGACTGGAAAAACAGTTCTTCGCGAACGTGGAAGGCGTAGGGCGTCAGTTCAGGATCCTGTGCGAGCGCCGCCTCGAGGGCGTCTTTTCTGGCGGCGAGGGCGTTTTTGTAAAGGACATCGGCTTTCTTGGCCGGGAGCATGAGTTCTTCGACGGCATTGAGTTCGGAAAGGGCGGCCTGATCGCGGGTTGCCGTGCTGAAACGCGCGTAGGCGTAGGCCGAAAGCGTTTCAAAGAGGGAACCCATCTCGTCGTTGAGGGCCAGCGCTTTCCTGAGCCAGGCGGCGACGTCTTCGCCTGGAGCGACTCTGGCGCTCGCCTCGTAGAATCCGACGGCTTCCGCCGCGAGGGCCGAGGCCTTCGTTGTGGCGGCGCGATATTCATCCGAATCGAAGCCTGGAAAAATCGGGGTCAAGTCCCAGGTAGGTAGTTTTTCAGATCCAGCCATTGTTACCGTCCTTCCAGCCGATGAGTTCCTCCGGCTTAAAAAATAAGTTTATTTCCCGCCTCGCCGATTCGGGCGAATCGGAGGCGTGGATGATATTGAGGTTCGTGTGCATGGCGAAGTCTCCCCTGATCGTGCCGGGGGCGGCTTCCTCGGGTTTGGTCGAACCGCAGAGTTTCCGCAGCAGGGCGATGGCGTTGTCGCCCTCCAACGCCATGGCGACCACCGGCCCGGAACATATGTAGTCCACGAGTTCGCCAAAAAAGGCCTTCTCTTTATGCTCGGCATAGTGTTCCTCGGCGAGCGTTCGAGGGATGCGCATGAGTTTCATGCCCACGATATCGAGGCCTTTGCGCTCTATCCGCGAGATTATCTCGCCCGCGATGCGGCGCGAGAGGATTCCAGGCTTCAGCATGGTGAAAGTTCTTTCGATGGCCATTGTCACTCCTCGTCATCATCCTAGCATCCCCGGCCGAAAGATTCCAGAAAGAAAGGATTGGCTTCCCAAATAGTTGCCGCGCGGCCTCCGGCGCGGCATACTTAATCTATCGATGAATATAGAATTCCATTACTATACCCTGCACTATCTATCCCGATGCGCGGGTTTCAACGAAATCGACGCCTCCACCATAGCCGTCTCGAGCCAGATGGTCGACGAGTGCATCGCGCCCTGGGAGATTTTTGGATGGAACCCTGGCTTTAATCCGGGAGGCGACGCGGGATCGGCCGCGGGGATTGGCGCGGGATCGGCCGCTGGACCCGGCGCCGGAGGCAGGCGGCTTACGCAGGTCACGCAGAATTATGTGTTCTGGGACGAAACCGTGGCCAGGGACATATACAGGCCCTTCCACTTCATACCCGGCGACGCGCGGCTGGCCTCGACCAGGCGAGTCGACGGCCACGCGGGACGTTTCGTCGTGACGGAAGATTCGCCCCTCTCGAGGGAGATTCTCATCGCGGCTCTGAAGACGAAGGATCTGTTCAGGATCGGCATCGCCCTGCACTCCTACGCCGACACATGGGCACACCAGAATTTCTCGGGCGATTCGGAGGCGCAGAATGCACTGGACCCTTCGTCGCCCATTCCGGCCGCCGGCCATCTGCACGCCCTGAAGAGCCCCGACGTACCAAGGCTCGTCTGGCAGGACCAGCGCCTTAAGGATGATTTTCGCAGCGTCAGCAACGCGGCGAGGTTCGCGAAGGCAGCATCCATGATCTACCGCTTTCTGTGCACCTACAACCGGCGGAAATTCGACGACGAGGTTTTCGTGGTGGGCAGGCTTGAGGAGTTGTGGAACGGCCGGGGGGCGTCGGGAGACAGCGCCGCCCGCGCGTCGGACTACATCGTGGACTTCGACGTGCCGCCCTATGAGGGCGATGCCTGGGCAAAGCGCGCGGGCGGCGCGGCCAACGGCATCCTCCAGACGCCGGATCCCTACAGGTCAGGCTATGACCGACTCGCCTGGCTGAAGAACGCGGCCACAAAAGCCTCCTCCGCCTTCGGATCGACGAGGGGGCGAATCCCCGAATTCGGCTTCGAGGATTCGGCCTTCGCATTTTGGAACAGGGCAGCGCAGGATCACCGGCGACTCTGCCGATCATTATTTGAGCAACGAGGTATCGCATGATTTTTTTCCACCACCGACGTCAAAATTCCATCTTCCCGCTGGCGATCGCGCTAACCATCACCCTTCTCGCCGGCTGCGCGACGATTCCCGAGGAAGTGTACAAAACCGAACCCTCGACCCACCTGGAAGTCACCCCCCAAGTCTATATCCGACTTTCGGGGAAAGCGCTGCGCGACATCACCCAAGGCATCGATGACGAAGAAATGAACGCCATAGCCGCCGCCATAGCCAGGAATGGCGCGAACGGGATCGGCGGAGCGGCGGACAGTCGCTCTTCGGGCAAGAATTCCGCGACGAACGTCGACACGTCCATGCTCGAGAATTTCGTCTACAGAACAAGGACCTTTGGGGCGGGCATCAGGGGAATCGGAACCGCGGCTCCAACCATGGAAGCGGTCTTCATCGGGGATTTCCCGGTCATCTCGGTAAGGCTGGCCATGGCCCTGGATTCCAACTGGCGAAGAACGGACGATGGCGGCTACAAATCCGTCAACAACCCGATCTACATCAGACCCCTGCAGCCCGGCCTCATCCACGCGGCGACCTCCGAAATCCCGCCCTATGTAGGATATGTGGATATCGAAGCCTATCCGAAGAACTTTGCCGAACTCTCCCGATCGGACATATTCATAGCCGCCAATTACCCATCGGCCTTTTTCGCCGGCTCCCTTCCCATGGAAGCGGCTTCCATTCCCATCGGCGCGATCGTCGTCACCGGACGCTTTTCAGACAAGACGGGCATGGCGGCTTATCAAATTTCCCAAAAGGAAACAGGCGGCGCCCCGAAAGCCCCAGAGCCGCGATACATCCTCGATATCCATATGTTGATGAAGGATGAGGCCACGGCGAAGGCCTATAAGCCTGTCGTAAAGTTCCTCTGGACGGCGGCCGCCGGAAAACTGTTCCAGGGAAACGTGGATTTGAGCGCTTCGCCTCTCACGTTGGAAAACGACAGTTATGTGGTGAGGAATATCGAGATGGACGCGACAGCGCTTAGGTCTGTGCTTGTCGCATCGCTTCTGGCTCCATGAGCGGGCGGCGGCATCAATCTCCCAGGATTCTCTCGTATGGCAGCGATCCGGCGGGAGCCGGTTTTGCCTTGGCGAATGCCGCCACGAGGTCGACGAGGGCCTGAGGCAGCGGATAGGCGGGATTCGTGAAGGAATCGTAGTTTTCCTTCTCCGTGTTCACCTGCTTGAGTGCGTAATTCATCGAAGGAATGACGCGGGCGGCTGCCCCGGGCCTAGCGTCCAGGAGCCTCTCGAAGGCCGCCCGCGGCACCTGCAGATCGGCCGAACCGTAAATGAAGAGAACGGGCGCCCTTACCTTGGCCATTTCCGCCGCCGGGCTGAATCTCAGCCAGGAGGCCAGCCATCCGAGGCGGGAGCTCGCGAAAAAATCCGAAAGCGCGCCCGAGGGCGCCGGAAAGGACTTCCCCGCCAGCAGCGCCTCCACGATCGCCTCGGCCTCGGCCCTTGTCGCTTCATCGAGCTCGCCAAGCGAAGCCCTGAGATCTTCCAGCGGTTCCCGGCCGGAACTGTCCAGAACCAGAAGCCCATCGATGACAAATCCTTCCTTCGACAGCAGGTTGGCCGCGGCCGCTCCCACCCATGCTCCCTCGTTCATCCCCGCGACGACAATCCTGGAGAACCCATCCATGCCGCCGAGCAGTTTCAAGGCCCGGACGGCATCGAGGACATGCTCCGTCAGGCTGGCCGTCACGCCATGGCGCTCAAGCATGTACGACTCCCCCGAGCCCCGCTTGTCGTACCGGTAGGAAGCGACGCCCTTCTTCGCCAAAGCCCCTGCCAGCATGACCAGGCTGTCCGATTTCCCGGGAACGTTGTAATTATTGCCATTTCTATCGGTCGTTCCGGCTCCCGCCAGGAGGAGGACGAGCGGCGCTTGCGGCTGACTGGATTCAGGCAGGAGGAGCGTGCCCGGAAGTATGCCGTCTTCGGTGGGGATGGAGAGGGGTGTCTCGTTTCGATCGGGCGCCGGGGCAGTCTTGGTCAGTTTGAAGGAACCTTTCCATGACGCGGATTTGGCCGTGCCGATGATGGCGCCGCCCGTGGCCGAGGCATAGAATCCTTCGAAGACCAGCTCCTCATCGGGTCCGAGGGCGTCGAGGGCGAAATGAATTCTTCCTTCGCTCCAGCTCACATCATCGAGGGGGTAGCCGAACATCGACTGTTCGGGAATATCCATCAGGGCGCCCTGGCCTTTCGCCAGGATCTTCAGCCTGAGGCTCGAGGCAAGCGAGCCCTGCCCTTCCTCTCCCCCCTGTCCCCCAATCCCAGCCGCGCCGGCAGGGGCAGCCTTGCGTATCGCAAGATTGCCCTCCCATACCCCTTCCGAAATGCTTTTTTTCTGAGGGTCGGGCTCGGGACTCAAGGCATGGGAGGCCGAACCGCCAAAGGCGAGCGCCAGGAAGAAGACTATGGTTGTGGCGAAAAAACGTTTCATGATGACTCCGCCTACGCTCTCAGAACCTCCGAGAACCTTTCGTAGACGGAATCAGGAGAGCCCGAGCCGTCGATAGTCACGAGACGATCCAAATTGCCGTACCATTGAATGAGTGGTTCGGTCTGGTCCCTGTAGGCCGCCAGCCTGGTCTTGATCGATTCCTCGTGGTCGTCCGGTCTGGTATACAGCGGACCGCCACATGTGTCGCAGACACCTGACGCGGCGGGCGGCATGGTGGAAATATGGTAGATCCTCCCGCAATTCCTGCAGACTCTACGTCCCGTGAGGCGGAAGAGAATTGTCTCGTCCTGGACATCGAAATTGACGACAAGATCCACCTTGTCGATCGATTGCAGCGCCTCGGCTTGTACGACGGTGCGAGGAAATCCGTCCAGAATCCAGCCATTCTTCGCGTCGGCCAGGGAAAGCCTCTCCTTCACGAGGGAGATCGTCAGGTCGTCCGGCACGAGGCTGCCTTCCGCCAATATGCTTTTCACTTGCTTGCCGAGTTCGGTCTCGTTCTTAATGGCCGCCCGGAAAAGATCGCCGGTGGATATATGGGGCACTCCCAGTCTTTTGGAAGCCATCGCCGCGAGCGTGCCCTTGCCAGCCCCCGGAGGACCCAAGAATATCATTTTCATGCTGAATACGCTCCAATTTCAATTTCTATCGCACAAGAATATCCCTTGGGAAGGTTTAAGTAAACTGGCATCGATCAGGCCGGAACGCGCGCTCCAGCCAACGCGCGCTCCAGCGAGTTCGCGCTCCAGCGCGCTCAAGCTCTATCGAGCTTATGTTCCGGCCGGATGGACCAGGGTTGGTTCATATTATAGCGAAATATGATTTCGAGCTTGTCACGTATGCTCTCGGTCGGGAGAAAGAGCGTGATGGCGCGATTCTGGCGAAAATCGGTGCTCGAAGGCGTTCCGACCACGCTTCGCTCGAAATGGACCGGTATCCCCTGGTCCCTTATCTGCTTGAGATAAGGCGCGAACTGTCCCTTCGCGCTTCTTCTCGCCACGTAGACGGAATGGCTGAATTCGACGCCCGAGAGCGAAGCCTGTTTTCGCCATATGTTTAGGTCTTCCTCGATGAAGCGCGCCGCGATCGGGAGGACATCAGACCCTATGAGGTGGGTCAGCTCCAGTTTCATGCCCGTATGCATCGCGATGAACCTGCGGATAATCTCTATCGTATCGGCTTCATTCCCGAGGTCGAGGGACAGAATGAAGGGCTCAAAAAGCCCGGCCAGCTGCATTTTAGCGATCTGGAACCTGAAGGGGTAATCGGTTTTTTGGGGCTTGCCCGGATTGGACGAACCCTCGGGAACGACGATGATGATGTCGGAGTCATTATGGGGGGAAGCGAGGAGTCTGAGTGCTATGGTGAGGTGCGTCAGCTGAAAGGGATCGAAGGAACCGATGTACATAGCCACCCTGGCGACACCGTTGGGATAGCGCACGATTTTCGGGTAATCCCTTGTATCGAGGGGATGCATTTCCCCCTTGCGCGCCTTTTCATCTATATCGTAGAGCGCCTGGACGATGAGCTGTTCGTAATAGGAGTAATCTTTGAGCTCGCGGGGGCCGATGTAGCCCAGATGGGGAAGGGATTCGAATATCTTCTTCAGGCGCTTGGCGAGAAGATCAACTTTTTGGTTTGAAAATTTGGATGGCCACAGACATGGAAAGCTGTAGGAAGAACCCGGCAAAGGCTCCTTTTTGTCTAGTTGATCCATTGCTACAGTATTCAATGGAAAATACATAAATGCAACAATTTTTGATTAAGATATTTAAATAATATTTTACCGATATAATTAACAATTTATTATCTACTCAAATATTTTTTATATTTATCTCTATTTATCTATATTTTTTTCTTGACAAACTTTCCAGGCGGCGCATACTGCAATCATACAGGAACCAATGGTTGGCACAAACTTGTACTTCGGTTCGATCGACAAGGAGGCTTTATGCCATCGATCACCGTGAAACAGCCAAGTTCGGACATCGAGCGGATTGTTCACAACAACCTCGGAACTCCTGGGAGCCTGCTGAAAATTCTCGAACAGGCCCAGGAAAACGATCCCAAGCATTATCTATCGGAAGAGACCCTCAAAAATGTCGCTGACCTCGTGGGAGCGCCGCTCTCGCAGGTCTACTCGATGGCGACATTCTATTCTTTCTTCAACCTCAAGCCGCAGGGCAAACACTCCATCGTCGTCTGCAGGGGAACGGCTTGCCATACCAGAGGCTCCCTCGCCCTTCTCAACGAAGCGCTGTCCCGCATGGGAATCCAGGGTTTCAAGGAAGAGGAGGAAAATTCGGCCACAAGTCCCGACAGCTTCGTTTCTATCAGGACAGTCGCCTGCTTCGGTCAATGCGCCCTCGCCCCTGTCGTCATGATAGACGGGGTGGTGAAATCCAGGATGACCATCGGAAAACTGGTCTCCCTCCTCGATAAGCTCAAAAAAGGAGGCGACAAATGAACGCCGTCATCGACCTCGGAGACCTCCGGAAAAAAGGATTGTCCCATATCGTCAACGGAACACCCTGGATATCGGTAGGATTGGGTACCTGCGGCATCGGCAACGGAGCCGATGAAGTATTCGCCGCCATAGAAGAGTCTATCAAGAGCACGAAAATCGCCGCCAAGGCGAGGCGCGTGGGCTGTTTCGGTTTCTGCGCGGCCGAACCTGTTGTCATGGCCTATCGCCCGGGAAAACCCCTTCTCATGTTCGCCGACGTAAAGGCCTCGAAGGCGCTTCTCCTCGTGAAAGGCCTGGCCGACGATGCCGCCTTCGAGAAGATCGCCAAGCTGGCCGAAGCCAAGATAGAGTCCTGGGATTTCAGGACTCATACCGTGACCTTCGGGCAAGGCTTCCCCTTCCTTCCGACATGGAAGGAGCTGGCCTTTTTCAAGGGACAGGAAAAGTTGGTTCTCAGGGACTGCGGTCTCATCGATCCCGAGCAGATCGAGGAATATATTGGGGTGGGAGGCTACACCGGCCTCCTCAAGGCCCTCACCACCATGACGCCCGATTCGATAATCGAGGAAGTAAAAAAATCCGGTCTTCGCGGACGAGGCGGGGCGGGCTTCCCGACTTGGAAGAAATGGCGGATCATGCGGGACAACGCCCTGGCCAATCCCGGGGAAACCTACGTCATATGCAACGCCGACGAAGGCGACCCTGGCGCCTACATGAACAGGAACGAGATAGAATCCGATCCCCATATGCTCCTCGAAGGGATCATCACCGGGGCATACGCCATGGGCGCTACGCAGGGCATCGTCTACGTGCGCGCCGAATACCCGCTGGCCGTGCAGCGTCTCACGAAGGCGCTCGAGCAGGCGAGAAAAGCGGGCTTGCTCGGCAAGAATATACTGGGAAGCAAGTTCAATTTCGACATCGATATCGTGACAGGCGCGGGCGCCTTTGTCTGCGGCGAGGAAACCGCTCTAATCGCCTCCATCGAGGGCAAGGCTGGACGTCCCGCTCCCAGGCCGCCCTTCCCCGCCCAAAAAGGGCTTTACGGCAGGCCTACGACCATCGGCAACGTGGAATCCTGGTGCAATGTGCCGGTCATCGTCGCCCGGGGCGGAGAGTATTTCGCCGCGATCGGAACGCCCCTGAGCACCGGCACCAAGGTATTTTCCTTTGTCGGCAAGGTGCGCAACACCGGTCTCGTGGAGCTGCCACTGGGCTCCACGCTCGAAAGCGCCGTGTACGGCATGTGCGAGGGCATGGGTCCGAAGAAGAAGATCAAGGGGCTCCAGTCTGGCGGCCCGTCAGGCGGCTGCATTCCCGCCTCGCTCTTCAAGACGCCGATCGACTACGAACATCTGACCGAACTGGGCGCCATCATGGGCTCGGGCGGCATGGTCGTCATGGATCAGGACAACTGCATGGTCGACGTGGCACGCTATTTCATCAGCTTCACCGCGAGCGAGTCCTGCGGCAAATGCACGCCCTGCCGGGAAGGCACGGCCCAGATGCTCAACATTCTGCAGGGCGTGGCGGACGGCGAGGCGAGCGAGCAGGATCTCAAGACGCTGGAGGCTCTGGCTCTCTCCGTGAAGGACTCCGCGCTCTGCGGACTCGGTCAGACCGCGGCCAATCCCGTGCTCACTACCCTGAAGTATTTCCGTGACGAATACATCCAACACATCAAGGCCAAGCGATGCCCGGCCGGCATCTGCGAAAATCTCTATGTCGCCCTCTGCGAATCCTCCTGTCCGCTGCATATGAACATCCCCGGTTATCTGCAGCTGCTCAAGGAAAACAGGATCGAGGATGCCTTCGAGCTCACCCTCCGCGAGAATCCGCTGCCCGGTTCCCTCGGCCGCATCTGCCATTTCCACTGCAGGATGCGCTGCAGGCGCGACATGCTCGACGAGCCGGTGTCCCAGGGTGAAATCCATCGCTACCTCGCCGATTCCATGTACAAAATGGGAAGGGAAAAATCGATCTACAACAGGCTCATCAAGGAAAAGCTGCCTCCCACCGGAAAAAAGATAGCCATCGTCGGCGCCGGTCCCGCGGGTCTCGCGGCGGCCTTCTGGCTTTCGCGGCTCGGTCATGAGGTGACAGTCTACGACGCTGAAAGCGAGGCCGGCGGCGTGCTCAGATGGGGAATTCCCTCCTATCGCCTCCCCAAGGACGTGCTGAAGAAAGAAATTTCCTTTATCCAGAAGCTGGGCGCGCGCTTTATCTTCAATACGAGAATGGAGACGAAGGAACAATGGCAGAGGCTTCTCGACGCCTCCGACGCCGTCATCATCGCCGCGGGAGCCGGAAGCGAGATAAGCCTCAACATCCCCGGGGAAAACCTGAAAGGCGTCATACCCGCGAGCGAACTGCTCAAGAATATCAGCGAAGGCCAGAAGCCCAAAATCGGCAGCGAAGTGATTGTCGTGGGCGGCGGAAACTCGGCGATCGACGCGGCTAGGTCCGCGCTGAGGCTCGGCGCCCATGTCACGCTCGTGTACAGAAGGGCTCGCTCCGATATGCCAGCCAACGTCGAGGAACTTACCGGCGCGCTGGAAGAAGGCGTTTCGCTCACCTGCATGACGCAGCCCGTCGAAGTGCTGGGCAACGGAAACGCGCAGAATCCCAAGGCCAAGGCGCTCAAGGTCCAGAGAATGAAGGCCGGCCCCGTGGATTCCTCGGGCCGCCCCAGACCGGTGCCCACCGACGATTTCTACGAGATTCCCTGCGACTCGATCATCGTCGCCATCGGCGAGAAGGTGAACATTGCGGGTCTGGATGCCATCGATGTAAGCGTGGAGCGGGACGGCCGCCTCAAGGCCGATCCCTATTCGCTGCGTTCCGCCAATCCCAAGGTGATTGTCTGCGGCGACGCGGCGATGGGGCCCGCGACAGCGGCCGAAGCCATGGGGCAGGCGCGAATCGCCGCCGAATCGCTCGACGAGACGCTCACCGGCGAAAAACGCTTCCAGAAATTGTTCAGGTCCTTCGAATACAAGATGCAAGTGCCGAACAAGCTCACCAAGGCCAAGATGACCAGGGCGGTATTCATACCGGTGGATGCCCGCAAGAGCAACTTCATGGAAATTTCCCTCGGTTACACGGGCGAGCAGGCGCGGATCGAAGCCGAACGCTGCTTGCGCTGCGATGTTCGCGATCGGAAGCGCCAGACCTACAGCGCTCCGCTGGAAGAATAAAGGGGGAATGCCATGGAAACCAAAAATATAGCGATTACCGTCGACGGACACAGCCTTGAAGTGGACCCCGAACAGACCCTCATCGAGGCCTGCGCCAAGGCAGGGGTAAAGATTCCGACGCTCTGCTACATGAAGGATATATCGTCCAACGCGTCCTGCGGCGTATGCGTCGTCGAAGTCGAAGGCGCCAAATCGCTCATCAGATCCTGTGTCCAGAAGCCGATGCCGGGAATGAAGATACACACGGCCAGTGCCAGGGTGATAAATGCCCGCAGGACGGCCATTGAGCTTCTCCTGGCCAATCATCCGACGGATTGTCTTTCCTGCATACGATCGGGAACCTGCGAGCTGCGGACGCTTTCGGAGTCGCTCGGCGTTCGCGCCTCCCATTTTCCCAAGCTCAAGAAATATCCGCAGCCCGACAATTCCTCGGATGGCCTCGTGCGCGACGACTCCAAGTGCATACTCTGCGGGCGCTGCGTGGCCGTTTGCGCCGAAGTCCAGTCCGTTCACGCGATCGCCTTCGCTGGACGCGGCGCGAGAACGCGCGTCAGCACCTTCATGGACAGGGGACTGGCGTATAGCCCCTGCGTCCAGTGCGGCCAATGTTCGGTCGTCTGTCCCACCGCCGCGATTTCGGAAAGAGACCAGTCCCAGGAGGTTCTCGGGGCGCTAGCGGCACCAGGTCTCAATATGGTGGTCCAGACGGCTCCCGCGATCCGCGCCTCCCTCGGCGAAGCCTTGGGGATGCCTCCGGGAAGTCTCGTCACAGGCAAGATGGTTGCCGCGCTGCGGCGCCTCGGATTCTCCAAGGTATTCGACACCCAGTTCACCGCCGACCTCACCATCATGGAAGAGGGCACGGAACTCATCAACAGGATCAAGGGCGGCGGCACCCTGCCGATGATCACCTCCTGCTCGCCCGGGTGGATCAACTTCATCGAGACATTCTATCCGAGCCTCCTGCCCCATCTTTCCACGTGCAAGAGTCCCCAGCAGATGTTCGGCGCGGTGGCCAAGACCTTCTATTCCGAAAAAGCCGGAATATCCCCGGAATCCATGCGCGTGGTCTCCATCATGCCCTGCACGGCCAAAAAGGGCGAAACGAAGCGGAACGGAATGGATTCGGCGTACACCTGGTGGAACGAAAAAGCCGGAATAAAACCCGGGGCGAAAAAGCCTGTTCATTACCAGGATGTCGACTGGGCGCTCACGACCAGGGAATTGGCGAGAATGATACGCCTCGCCGGCATCGAGATAGCCTCCCTGCCCGAGGAAGAATTCGACAGTCCTCTGGGAACGTCAACGGGAGCGGCCACCATCTTCGGCACGACGGGCGGCGTCATGGAAGCGGCCTTACGGACCGTCTACGAAATCCTCGAGGGCAAACCCCTGCCCAGAACCGACTTCACGCCCGTCAGAGGGCTGCAGGGCATAAAGACGGCCGAAGTGCCTGCGGCTGGGATGAAGATTCGCGTAGCCGTGGCCCACGGCCTGAAAAACGCCCGCGTCATCCTCGACGAAATGGCCGCGGGGAAAAGTCCTTACCATTTCATCGAGGTGATGTCCTGCCCCGGCGGATGCATCGGCGGAGGCGGCCAGCCCGTTCTCCCCGACATGGACAAGAAGCTTGCGCGCAATCTCTCGCTCTATGCCGAGGATCTCAGGCTCCCCGAGCGAAAGTCCCACCTGAATCTGGAAGTGAGCGCCCTCTACAAGGAATTCCTGGGAAATCCTGCGGGGCACTTATCGCATGAACTGCTGCATACAACCTATGCGGCCAGGAATTTCTAGGGTTTCTCGCCTATGTCGATTTCCGGATGTTTCATGATTGTGTTGACGAGGGCGTCCCGCGAAAAGCGGGACGCCCTCGTCCTATATTCCAGAGCCTTCTCTGGACAAAAGCCCGCCGGCAAGGTACTACAATAACGTGCGAATAAAAGCGGTCGGCTTCGACCTGGACGGGACATTGTATCCAGCATGGCTTATGTACGCGGTTTCCGCCGACATCGGAATGCTGCATCCCAGGCTGCTCGGCGCCTATGGCGCGGCTCGCAGGGCCTTGCGGGCGCGGGATTCGTCGGGGATGCCGGGAACCATCGATCCGGGAAACGAGGAACTCATCTCCCAAGCCTTCAGGAAACGCCAGGCTTCAATGATAGCCAGGAATCTCGGCGCCAATACGGACAGCGTGGCCGTTTCCATCGAAACATTGATATATTCGACCATAGAGAAGAGATTCAGGTTTATCAGGCCTTATAGAGGCGTCGCCGCCTGTCTGCGGACACTCCATCAATCCGGGCTTCGTCTCGGCCTTCTGTCAGACCTGCCGCCGTCACAAAAAATCAAGCTGCTGGGCTTTTCCGGAATTTTCGATTCCATACTCTGCTCCGAGGATTCCGGAGCGCTCAAGCCGGACCCTCGTCCTTTTTTGGCCCTCGCCGCCGATATGGGCGTCGAACCGGAATCCATTTTATATGTAGGCAACAAGCATGACTACGACATCATGGGCGCCAGAGCCGCCGGCATGAAGACAGCCCTCATCGGGAGGGGAAAAGACGCCGATGCCGATTTTACCTTCAGACGCTGGGATGCCTTAACGCAATGGGTTCTCGCCCGTATTTAAACCATTTGTCATATCCTGTATATGTCCCCGTTCCTGGCAAACCGCAGCCTGCCGTTTTCGGGCGGCGCCGCGCTGAAATGCGTAGCGACGAGCTGGGTGCCGGGGGACAATAAAGGCAGCACGCGCGCTTCGATCTCCGCCGGGCTCAAATGCACTTCGCCCTCCCAGGGCCGCCCCTCGGCATCCGTCCCGCCTTCAGGGTCCATGGCGCCTCTGCCGCCGGAGTCGCAAAGCACGAGACGCCCGCCCATGGACAGGAGGGCCTCGAGGCGAGGACTCCATTTCGTGTCGGAGGTCGCGATGAAAAGCGGCGCCTCTTCCGCCTCTCTGCCGATGCGTATCGAATACGTGAGGGGAGAATGTTCGGCCTTGAAAAATTCGAGCCAGAGCCCGCCAGCCGCCTTCATCCTTCCGCCTTCTTTTATTTCGGCCGCTTCCAGGGCCGAGAGACTCCATTCCACATAAGGGTGCTCGGGCGAAATGGCCAAGCCAAGAATCATTCTCATCCATTCCCGCAGTCCCGATGGCGCGATGAGCTTCAACGGAGCGGCTTCGCGCCCGCCCTGGCCCTCGTTTCGCGTCAGGTAAAGATTGAAAAGCAGAAACGGCAGGCCGAAACAATGGTCGCCGTGGAAATGCGTGATGACGATAGTATCGATGTCGGATAAAGCGACCTTTTCGCGCATGAGGGACTGGAGTATGTCGGGAGGGGCTTCGACGAGCAGGTGACCGTCGACCAGGCAGGAATTGAAGGGCAAGCCTTCGTTTTCGAATCCGCCCACGCCAAGAATCTTCACTTCCATGTCAACTCCGTTAGTCTCGCTGGCGAGCTAGTCTCGCCACACCTCCGCGACGAATGGCTGGGTCTTCAGGTATTCCACATCCTTGTCGAGAGCTGAGCAGGAAATATGGGCTCCCGCCCGCACGATGGCTTCCCCGCCTTTATCCTTGAGTGGAATGTGAAAGGTCAGCGAACAAGACCCCGGAAGTGAATATATCGCATCGCGCAGCTCGATCATGGTTTCCTCATCGTACCTGCTGCCATTCTCCACCGAAGTGAGGCGAATGTGCAGTTCCCGCCAGGACTTTTCCTTCAGGGAAGCCGGATCGAGGAGTTCCTTCACCTGGAGCGAGGGCTTCCCCCGCGATCCGTCGAAGGTTCCCTTTATGCAGTAGACGCGATCGGTGGCCAGCTGGGAACGCAGCAGCTCAAGCGCATCGGGAAAAACCACTATCTCGATGGAGCCGGAATAATCCTCCAGAAGGCCAAATGCCATCTTCCGCCCGGCTTTGGTAATAATCTCCCTGAACTCCATCATCATGGCCACGACGATATATTCCTTGTCCTGGGTGGCGTGTTCGAGGTGGGCGAGATCGAGGGATGAGGAGCGTTCCCATATCTGCCTATATTCATCCATGGGATGGCCGGTAAAATAGAAACCGAGGAGTGCCTTCTCGAAATCCAGCATTTCCTGGCGGCCGTATTCCTCGCAGGGCTCCATGTTGAAGGGCGGGAACACCGTCTCGTCCCCTGAATCGAAGAGGCTGCCCTGCCGCGAGGATTCGTGCTCCATCTTGGAAGAAACCCAGTCCAGGGCGCGCTCCAGGTTGAGCATCAGTTCCTTCCGCTTACATCCCAGCGAATCGAAGCAGCCCGCATGAATCAAGGATTCCAGTATTTTCTTGTTGAGTCCAACGCTGGACATGCGCGACAGGAAATCGACGAAGTCGGAGAACGGGCCTTTGTCCTTCCTTTCGTTCATTATGGCGTTGGCGATGCCGGCTCCCACGCCCTTTATGCCCAGGAAACCATAGACGATTTCCCCCTTTTCCACGCTGAACATGGCTTCGGAGTAATTGATGTCGGGAGGCAGCACCTTTCTGCCCATGGCTTTGGCTTCGCTTATGTACTGCGTCAGTTTTCCCGTGTCGTTTATCTCATTGGTGAGGTTGGCCGCCATGAACTCGGCGGGGTAGTTGGCCTTGAGATAGGCGGTGCGATAGGCGACGACGGAATAGGCCGCGGCGTGGGATTTATTGAAGCCATAGCCCGCGAAGGGGGTGAGGATGTCGAATATTTCCTCGGCTTCCTCTTTTTTGTATCCCCTTTTCAGGGCGCCTTCAATGAAGGGCGCTCTTTCCTTGGCGAGGATTTCCGGTTTTTTCTTGCCCATGGCCCTGCGGAGGAGGTCGGCTCGCCCCAGGGAATAGCCCGCCACCTCTTGCGCCGCCTGCATTACCTGTTCCTGGTAGACGATGACGCCGTAGGTCGCCTTGAGGTATTTCTCGAGGGAGGGATGGGGATAGGTTATGGGTATCTTTCCGGTCTTGGAATCGATGTACTTGTCGATGAAATCCATCGGGCCTGGCCGGTAGAGGGCGTTCAGGGCTATCAAATCCTCGATCGTGTTCGGCTTGGCCCTTTTCAGGATGTTCTGCATGCCCGAGGATTCGAATTGGAATATGGAGGTGCTCTTGCCTTCGCCGAGGAGCTGGAAGGTCTTCCTGTCGTCCTCGGGGATAGCCTCTTCCTTGAGTTCGATGCCTCGTTTCTTTATGAGGTTGAGCGTGTTCTTGATCAGCGTCAGGGTCTTGAGTCCCAGGAAGTCCATCTTGACCAGGCCGCAGTTCTCCAGATAGTCCATCGTATACTGCGTCGAAATGTTGCCGGTCTTGGGATCCTTGTAGAGCGGGACGAAGTCCGTGAGGACGGATTTCCCGATGACGATGCCAGCCGCGTGTATGGAACTGTGCCTGTGCAGGTTTTCCAGCCTCAATCCGATCTTGAAGAGTTCCTGGTAGCGCGGGTCGTTGGCCAGGGTCTGGAGTTTCGGCTCCATCTCGAAGGCCGTCTCCAGGGTCATGTGGGGGTCTTCGGGGATAAGCTTGGCTATGTTGTTCGCGTCTTCAAAGGAGATATCGAGGGCGCGCGACACGTCCTTTATGACGGCCTTGGCCTTCAGGGTTCCGAAGGTGATGATCTGCCCCACCCTGTCCACGCCGTATTTCCGCGTGACGTACTCGATCACTTCGCCGCGTCTTTCATAGCAGAAATCGATGTCGAAGTCCGGCATGGATATTCGTTCCGGGTTGAGGAAGCGCTCGAAGAGGAGATCGAACTTCAGAGGATCGATATCGGTGATCCTGAGGGCGTAGGCCACGATCGAGCCGGCGCCCGATCCGCGGCCGGGTCCGACAGGTATGTCGTGCTGCTTGGCCCAGTCGATGAAGTCCCAGACAATGAGGTAATAACCGGTGAAGCCCATCTTGATGATGACCGAAAGCTCATATTCGGCCCTGTCCCGGATCGTCTTGTCGGCGTTGGGATAGCGCCTGGAGAGGCCTTCGTAGGTAAGATGGCGCAGGTAGGCTTCGGGAGATTCGAACTCGGGCGGAATCTCGTAGTCGGGAAGCATGGGACCGGGAAAATCTATCTTGAGCTGGACCATCTCGTTGATCTTGAGGGTGTTTTCGAGCGCCTGGGGCACCTCGCCGAAGAGGGCCGCCATTTCGTCGGCGGTTTTCAGGTAGAACTGGTTGTTGGGAAAGCGCATGCGTCCAGGCTCGTTCCGCTTGCGGTTCGTGCCCACGCAGAGAAGGATGTCCTGGGCTACCGAATCCTCCTGATTTATGTAATGAAGATCGTTCGTGGCGATGAGCGGCAGCCCCGTCCGCCTGGACATGGAAATAAGCTCGCGGTTGACGAGTTTCTGCTCCTCCAGTCCGTGATCCTGCAGTTCGAGGTAGAATCTGTCCTTTCCGAAGAGTTCCTGGTAATAGAGGACCTTTTTTTCGGCCGCGTCCCTCTTTCCGGAGAGAATAAGGGAGGGGATTTCCCCCGCTATGCAGGCGGTGGAGGCGATAAGTCCCTTGGAATACATCGCGAGGATTTCGTCGTCGATTCGCGGTTTGTAGTAGAAGCCCTCGGTGTAGGAAAGCGAGGTGAGCTTCATGAGGTTGCGGTAGCCTTCCTGGTTCTCGGCCAGGAGGATGAAGTGCCAATACTTATTGCCGTTCTCGGTTCCGGTCTTTTCCCGGCGGGATCCGCCGGCCATATAGAACTCGCAGCCGATGATGGGATTCACGCCCTCTTCCCTGCAGACTTTGTTGAAAGTGAGGGCTCCGAACATATTGCCATGATCCGTTATCGCCAAGCCGGGCATTCCGTAGCGCTTGGCCGTGGCGACAAGTTCCTTGATGGGGGCGGCGCCGTCGAGGAGGGAGAAATCTGTATGGTTGTGAAGATGCACGAATTCCGACATGGCCGAAGTATAGCCTACTTTAGGCGTAACCCGCCAGAACCCCGATCATGAGAAGACCCATGGTGAGGACGAGAACGGCCGCCTGCAGAAGCCAGGTCTTTTTGAACCATTCGGGCCAGGAGAGCCCCGCCACGCCCAGGGCTATAAGGAGAACCGCGTTGGTGGGGTAGATCATATTGGAGAATCCGTCGCCGAAGGCGAAAGCCTGTACGGCCAGCTGACGGGAGACGCCTGCCAGGTCGGCCAGAGGCGCGAGAAGGGGCATGAGAAGAAAGGCCTTGGCAGTGGCCGATCCGATGAAAAAATTCATCCCAAGGGTGAAAATATAGATGAGAGCCGCGGCTCCGTAGCCGCTCGATTCCCCGATGATGGAGGAAGCCCCGTGGAGGATGGAATCCATGATTCCTCCGGAGACGATGATGTGCTTGACGGCCATCGCCATGAGGATGAGGACGACGCCCGGGAGAATGCCGGCCACACCCGATCCGAAGGCCTTGAGGCAGTCCCGGAAGGAAAGGCCGGCGACGAGGCCGGAGCCGAGGCCGGCGATAAGGAATATGAGGGCGATGATGGGCATGGAATAGTCGGCGAAGGTTCTCGTCAGCGAGACCGTCATGATGACGGCGATGAGGATGAGGATGGAGAGGCCGAAAAAGCGGGCGCCGCGGCCAGGCTTGAGGCCGGCTGTCTTTTCCGGCACGACATCGATAGGGAGGCCAGCGACGGCGCCGGGTTTTCCGGATTCGCATTTTTTCGCCATGGCCGCGAGCCAAAGGTAAAAGAGCGCGTAGACGCAGATGAACACGATTATCCTGAAACCCGAGCCGGAAAACATGGGAAGGCCGGCGAGACGCTGGGCCGTGCCTATGGTGAAGGGATTCGCGATGGCCGCCGAAAAGCCGAATCCCGTCGCGAGAATGCTCATTCCGAGTCCCACGTAGATGTCCCAGCCAAGGGAGAGGGAGAGGGCTATCGCCACGGGCACGAGGGGTACCGTTTCCTCGAAGATGCCGAGAAGCGATCCGATCCCCATGAAAAAGAACACGACGATGGCGAGAAGAAGATAGCGGCGCGCGGCAAAGCGTCGGGCGATGAGGGTCACGGTCTCCTTGAGCACCGAAGCCTTGTCCAGAACCGCGAAGGCGCCGCCCACGATCATGATGAACAGTATTATGACGATTGCCTGGAGCCCGTCGCTGGAAGCGAGCACCTCAAAGGGGGCGGTAAACCAGCGCCAGACCGGATAGGCGGGCTTTTCCGTCATGATGTAGGTATCGGGCACCACCTGGAGGCCATATTCGCCCATGACCCGTTCGTATCGACCGGAAGGCAGGACGGCGGAGAGGAGGCCCGCCCCCAGCATCAGGGCGAGCAGCACGAGAAAGCTCGTGAGAAAGGCTTTTTTGGAAATGCGGAGCCCCGACTGTCGCTGAGCCATCGTCTTCCTCCATATGGGCGGTAAAAAGCCGGCAGGCTATGCCGCATAATGTTGACCTTGTCGTCATACTACTTCATACTTTTATCAAAAGGAAGATTTTGAATGAACGACAATGCTACATCGGCGGCAATTTATCCCGATTTGCCCTCCAAACTATCACGTCTCGTGAGCTTTCCCACGGTTTCATCCTACAACCCCGGCGATGAGGACGACGCGGCCTTCCTGGCGCTGAAAAGCGAGCTGCCCCTTCTCTATCCCCAGGTGCACGCGAAGCTGGTGAGGGAAGAACCTTCCGACAGGGCCCTTCTCTACACCTGGAAAGGAAAAAATCCCTCCCTCGCGCCGGTGGTGCTATGCGCCCATTTCGACGTCGTACCCGTTGCCGATACGGCGGGCTGGAAACATGATCCCTTCGCGGGAGACATCATAGAAGGCGAACTCTGGGGCCGCGGCACCCAGGATATCAAGGTGCTCATGGCCTCCATTCTCGAAGCCGCCGAAAAGCTCCTGGAGCGCGGCTTCGAGCCCGAACGGACGATCTATTTCGCCTTTGGCGGCGATGAAGAGGTAGGCGGCCATAGGGGTGCCGCGGCCATCGCCGACCTTTTTGCCAGCAGGGGGATCAAGGCCTCTTTTCTCGTGGACGAAGGAGGGCCCATCTCGGTGGGCATGCTTTCCTTTGCCGCGCGTCCCCTTGCCCTCATCGGCGTGGCGGAGAAAGGCTATGCCGACCTTTGCGTGCGCGTGAAAGGTTCGGGAGGGCATGCCTCCATGCCGCCTCGACATACCGCCCCCGGCGATCTCGCCAGGGCTATCGCCGCGATCGAAGCGCGGCCCTTCCCCGCAAAACTCACGCGCACGGTGCGTTCCTTTTTCTCTCGCCTCGCGCCTGAATCGAGACAGCCTTACCGTTTCCTCTTCAGCCAGCTCTGGCTGACAGCCCCGGTTCTCATGAGGGTATTCGCTTCGGGGCCGACCACGAACGCCTTGATACGCACGACCGTGGCCTGCACCATGCTCAAGGGTAGCCCGAAGGAAAATGTCCTCGCGGACAATGCCGAGGCTACGCTGAATGTGCGCATTCTCCCGGGCGAGACTTCGGAAGAAGTCATGGCGAGGCTGAACCGCATCGTGGCGCCTTACGGCGCGACGGTATCCCCCAAATATCAAGATCATGTAATCGAGCCGTCCAGCGAATCCGGAACGGACCATGAGGGATGGAAGGCCATCGAGTCGGCCTTGAGGACATCCCATCCCCAGGCGGGCTGCCTGCCCTTCCTTTTCAGCGCCGCGACGGATACGAAACATTATAAGAATGTCGTTGGCGCGATCTATAGATTCACGCCCTTGATCCAGTCCCAGGAGGACCTCAAGGGAGTTCATGGAGACAACGAGCGGGTGAAGCTGAGCGATCTCGATCGTTGCGCGCTTTTCTACGGTACGATGATGGAATCGCTCTAGACGGTACATCGCGTCGCGGGAAGGAAGCGGGTATTCAGGAAGCGCGCGTTTCAAAGGAGATGATCCTGGAGACCTGCATTTCGGAAGCTCGCTTCCAATTTTTAATTATTATCTTGCCTCGGATCATCTCCTGTATTAAACTTTTGTAATGAAAATAAAAATAATATCGATTATGATCGTGCTGGCGGCGATCGGTTCCGCCGTTTACGCGGTGGATGTAAACGGAACTATTGCCCAAGGCGAGTACGCGAGGGAAACGTCATTCGACAATGGAAATTTCAGGCTCCTCTGGAAAATTCAGGGTGATGCGATATTCATGGCCATCGACGCGAAGGCGGCCGGATGGGTCGCGATAGGATTCGAGCCGACGAACATCATGGCGAATGCCGATATGATATTCGGCATCGTGGACAAGTCGGGCAAACTGCAGTCGATAGACGCCTGGTCCACCGGAATGTTCGGCCCGCACCCGCCAGACCTGAATCAGGGAGGCAAGGACAGCCTCCTCGCCTCCGCGGCCGGCAGATCCCAGGATCGGGTCGTATTCGAATTCTCCCGAAAATTGAATACCGCCGACAAGTTGGACAAGGTCATCCCCGCCAAAGGCTCGTTCAAGGTTATATGGGCTTATAGTTCCAGCCTGCAGTTCACCGCGAATCACAGTAAGGCCGGCAAAGCCACGCTCATGATGGATGGCTCCGAATGAGCCTCTTCCCCTTTCACCTGGCGCTCATGGCGACGGCAACCGCCGCCATGCTGGCGGCCATCGTCGTCGCGAGGTTTTTCAGAAAGAAGAAATGGTGGCTCAAGGCGCATAAATCGCTCAACCTTGCCGCCGTCGGTTTGGCTCTCTCGGGGTTTGTTCTCGCGCTTATCATGGTGCAATCGTCGGGCGGCCCCCACTTCAGGGTAAGCCACGCCGTCTTCGGCGGAGTCGCTCTACTTTTCCTGATCTCGATGCCGTTTCTGGGATTCATGATATTCAAATCGAAAGACAAGAAAAAAACGGCCCGGCTCAGAATCGCGCATCGCTGGCTGGGAAGGTTGGCCGCCATTCTTTGCTGCGTCGCCGTCGTCGCCGGGCTTTTCCTGATCGGCGTTCTTTAAGGCGATCTTTTCACGTTGCCCGATTTCGACCCCAGGTAAGCCGCCCGCACGGAGGGGTCGCTCGCTATTTCCCTGGACGGTCCCGATTTCACGATGCGTCCCTGCTCGAGCACGTAGGCTCTATCGGCCACCGTGAGCGCCTTGAAGGCGTTCTGTTCCACGAGCAGGATGGTCTTTCCCATGTCGCGGATCTTGACGATGATCTCGAACACCGTCTGGACAAGCAGAGGCGCCAACCCGAGCGAGGGTTCATCCATGAGCACAAGCTCGCCGTTGGTCATGAGCGCCCTGCCCATCGCGAGCATCTGCTGTTCTCCGCCCGACAGGGTGCCGGCTATCTGCTGCTCCCTCTCCTTGAGACGCGGGAAAATGGAAAAAACCTTGTCTATATCCTCGCGGACGACCTTCTTGTCATTCCGCAGATAGGCGCCCAGAAGAAGATTGTCGGTAACGGTCAGATTGGCGAAAATCAGCCTTCCTTCTGGGACATGGCATATACCCGACTTGACGACCAGATCGGGTCGCCTGGCCAGCTTGGCGTCCTTGTAGAGAACTTCTCCCTGCGAAGGTTTGAGGAATCCCGAAATGGTGTTGAGGAGGGTGGACTTCCCTGCGCCGTTCGCGCCGATGATCGTGACGATCTCGCCCCGCTTCACTTCGAGGGATACGCCTTTCAAGGCCCTGATGCCGCCGTAGGATACGTGGAGGTCGTTAACTTTCAGCATGATCAGGCCTCCTCTGTGGTGCCGAGATAGGCTTCTATCACCTTGGGGTTGTTCGCGACCTCGTCGGCTCCGCCTTCCGCGAGCTTCAATCCGAAATTGAGCACGACGATGTGCTCGCATACTCCCATGATGAGGTCCATGTGATGCTCGATGACGAGGACCGACAGCTTGAACTCATCGCGGATCCTGACGATCAGCTTCATGAGATGCTCGGTCTCGTCCGGGTTCATGCCGGCGGCGGGCTCGTCGAGCAACAGCAGTTCGGGATCCAGGGCCAAGGCTCTGACGATTTCCAGTCTCCGCTGCATTCCGTAGGGGAGATTGTTGGCAACGAGATCCCTTCTGTCCGTAAGGCCCATGATCTCGAGAAGTTTTTCGGCTTTCGCCACGAGCGCCTTCTCTTCCTTCCTGAAACGCGGGAGGCGGAAAATCGACTCGGCGATATTGTAGGTGGCGCTCAAATGGCATGCGGTCAGCACGTTTTCGAAAACGGTCAGGTTCTTGAAGAGTCTGATGTTCTGAAACGTTCTCGTGATGCCGAGATCGGCGATCTTGTAGGGGGGAAGCCCGACGACGCTCTGGCCCTTGAATTTCACGGCGCCCTCGGTGAGGGAATAGACGCCGGTTATAAGGTTGAAAATGGTGGTCTTTCCCGCGCCGTTCGGGCCTATGAGACCCACGATTCCCCCCTCGGGAACCGAAAAGGACACATCGTTGACGGCGGCAAGTCCCCCAAAGCGTTTTGTAAGATGGGAGATTTCAAGTATGTCAGCCATTGCTGCCCTCCCCGTCCTGGCCGTTCTTCATTTCCTTCAGGGCTTCGAGCCTCGCCTTCCGTTCCATTCTCGCTTTCCGGATTCCCGCAGGCGTCAGTTCCATGCCGCCCATGAGCCCCTTGGGACGGGAAATCATGATGAGTATGACCGCGGCTCCGTAGAACACGAGTCGCCAGATCTCGAAGGCGCGCAGGATTTCGGGCAGGGCCGTGAGCAGAAGGGCGCCCAACACGGAACCGGAGATCGAACCCAGTCCTCCAAAGATGACGATGATGGTGAGTTCGGTGGATTTTGTCATCGAGAACATCTTCGGCTGGAGGAAGGTCATGTAGTGGGCGAAGAAAACGCCCGCCACGCCGGCATAGACGGCGCTGACGATGAGCGCGATCATTTTATACCGGAATACGTTGATGCCCGATATCTGGGCCGCCAGCTCTTCCTCGCGGACCGCTATCATGTTGCGGCCGTGCCTCGACTTCACGAGGTTGGCGAGGAAAATGACGGCCAGCACGTCGACGAGAATGATGGCGGGCAACGTCGACTTGTAGGGAATGCCGGGCCAGCCGCGGGCGCCGCCGAATACCTGCACGTTGTTGAGCACGAGCCTCGTGGCTTCTCCGAAACCGAGCGTCGCGATGCAGAAATAGTCGCCCTTCAGGTTGAGGGTTATGCGACCCAGGAAGTAGCTGACTATGCCGGCGGCGGCTCCGCCGGCGATGACGCCGACGAAGAAAGGAAGCCCAAGGCCAGCGGGAGTCGTCGCCGGCGAAACGGTCATGAGGGCGCCGACGAAAGCGCCTATCGCCATGAATCCCGCGTGACCGAACGAGAACAGCCCAGTGAAACCGGTGAGCAGGCTCAGGCCGAGTACGGCGATGAGGTTGATCCCGGCGAGCATCAGGATGCCCTGGATATATGTCCAATCCATCTTATTCCCCCGGGCCTCAGGCCTTGTCCACGGTGTTCTTACCCATGATGCCGGTCGGCCTGAATATGAGAACGCCGATAAGAATTACGAACGCGATGAGATCGCGGTATTGTGATGAGATATACCCCGCAACGAGGGTTTCGATGATTCCGAGGATCACGGAGCCGATGACGGCTCCCGGCAGGCTCCCCAATCCCCCGAATACGGCGGCTATGAAGGATTTGGTCGTGATATTCCCGATCTGCGGATACACCGTGTATTTCATGCCGAAGAAGACGCCGGCCACTCCCGCGAGAAAGCCGCCAAGGCCGAACACGATCAGGATGATCTTGTCCGTATTCACGCCCATGAGGGCGCAGGCTTTGATATTATAGGCCGCCGCCTGGATGGCCTTGCCCATTTTCGTCTTTTCTATGAAGAGGATCAGTCCTCCGAGACAGATGGCGGAGATGAAGAACATAAGGAGATCCAGCCTGCCTATCGCCAATGGTCCGAGCTTGATGGGAGTCCTTTCTATTACCTGCGGATAGGTCCTGAACGTTGGACCAATCGTAGCTATGACGATGTTCTCGAGGAGAATCGAAGCGCCCATCGCGGAAATGATGAAGTAGAGGAAGGGCGCGTTTCGTTCGCGCAATGGTTTGTAGGCTACCCTCTCCACCAGAATCGCCAGCAGGGTGGTTCCTACGGTCGCGAGCAGAAAGGCCGCGATAAAGGGAAGTTTCAGCAGTGTGAGCGCGAAGAAACCGAAGTAAGCGCCCAGCATTATGACGCCGCCATGAGCGAAATTGGAAAAATTCATGATGGAGTATACGAGTGAATAACCAACAGCCATCAAGGCGTACACGGAGCCGATCGAGAGCCCGTTTATCAACTGTTGAAGGAACTGAGTCATGGCCTGTCCTCTTTCGGCGGGATGGGTGTCGGCGCGTTCGCTGGACTGGGAAGTCCAGCGAACGCGCCGCCCGATGAAAAAATCGGGCAGTCCCGAAGCGTCGGAGGCATTCCCCCGGCGCTTCGTTGACTGCCCTTTAACAACCGCGCTTACTCAGCGGCGTACTTTTCCTGGAATACATACTTGCCATCGATTATCTTGAGGATGGCTGCGTCCTTGCCTTCGGGGTTGTGCGTCGTCGGGCTGATATTGATCTTGCCCGTGATGCCCTGAACCTGGATGCCTTCAAACGCCTTGGCCAAAGCCTCGCCATTCACCTTGCCCGCTTTCTCGAGACCGGCGACCAGCAGAAGCACCGCGTCGTGGACGAGATAGCCATTGAGCTCGGTTTCCTTGCCGTATTTGGCCAGGTAGCGCGCTTTATAGTCGGCGACGGCCGGATCGGCATAATCGAGATGGTTGACGAAATAGGAACCCTCGACGGCTTTTCCGCCCATGGAGATAAGCTGCTCCGAAGGCCATCCGTCTCCGCCCATCATCACCTGCGTCATGCCAAGCTCCCTGGCCTGGTTGGCTGAGAGCGCCACTTCTTTGAAGAAGTAGGGCATGAAGATGATGTCGGGATTCGCCGCCTTGATCTTGGAGAGCTGGGGCCTGAAATCCACGTCGCCGGCGTTGAACGACTCGTCGGCCACGATGGTGCCGCCCTTCTTCTCGAAATTCATCTTGAAGAATTCGCGGAGGCCCTGGGAATAGTCGTCGGACACATCGTAGAGGATGGCCGCTTTCTTGGCGCCCAGTCTGTCGAAGGCATAGCCCGCCGCAACGGCGCCCTGGTAGGGGTCGATGAAGCAGACGCGGAAGTTATAGGGTTTTACCTTGCCGTCAAGGACAGTGACCTTGGGATTGGTCGCTACGG
Organism: Treponemataceae bacterium; assembly: GCA_963677895.2. Lineage (GTDB taxonomy): Bacteria > Spirochaetota > Spirochaetia > Treponematales > Rectinemataceae > UBA11090. The sequence continues at coordinate 54,804 of CAXXGJ010000017.1, forward strand.
TGGCGATATCGGGAACCTTGGCCTGCTCGAGGACTGGCGCTATGGGGATCGCGTTTCCAGAGGCGTTGGGACCGAGTATGGCGACGACTTTATCCTGTCCCGTGAGTCTCTTTACTACGTTTACCGCTTCCTGCGCATCGCCTTTGTTATCGTAGCCGATGGCTTCGAGCTTGTATTTCTTGTTGCCGACCTGGATTCCGCCCGCGGCATTATATTCCTCGAACAACATCTTGACGGTGTTGAACTCGTTTTCGCCCCATACAGCCTGGTCTCCGGTCAAAGCGCCGAACCAGCCCACCTTGATCGTGTCGCTTTTCCCGCTGCTGGCGCAGCCGGCAAAAGCCAGGGAGACGATAAGAACCAAAGCAAAAATCGCCCTCTTCATAATTCCTCCTTGGAATTCAATGCAAACAGCCGACAGTATACTCCCGGTGCGGGAGATGAACAACCTTTTTTTTCGCCATGAAAACGGAGTTCGAGAAGGTTTTTCCCTTCATTACTCGACGGTCACGCTTTTCGCTAGATTTCGCGGCTGATCCACGTCCCTCCCGAGTTCCAGCGCGCAGAAGTAGGCAAAAAGCTGGAGCGGCACGACCATGGAGAAGGGATAGAAGCGCGGATCGGCCTTGGGCACTGGTATGAAATCGTCGACAAGCCTTCTCGTCTCCTCGTCGCCTTCCACGCCCACGGCGATGACGGGACCTCCCCTCGCCTTGATCTCCCTGATATTGGAGATCGTCTTCTCGCGAAGGTAGTCGTCCGACACGAGGAAGACGCTCGGAACCTCGGGGGTCACGAGGGCGATGGGTCCATGTTTCATTTCACCGGCGCTGCAGCCTTCCGCGTGGATATAGCTGATTTCCTTGAGTTTGAGCGCGCCTTCCAGCGCGATGGGGTAAAGAATGCCGCGCCCGAGGAAGAGAAAGTCCTTCGCCTTGGAATATTTCCTGGCGATGGCCTGGATATTGTCGCGTTGCTTCAGGACAGTCTCGACCATCTCGGGCACCTTCTGGAGGGAGACGAGGAATTTCGTCCCTTCCTCCCTGGACATGTCGCGCATCCTGGCCATGAGCAAGGTGAAGAGGTAGAAAGCGGCCAGCTGGCTCGTGAAAGCCTTGGTCGAGGCCACGGCGATCTCGGGACCGGAATGAACGTAGATGCCGCCATCCGATTCCCTGGCGATCGTCGAGCCTACGACATTGCAGATTCCGAGCACCGACCCGCCTTTTCTCTGAATTTCGCGCATGGCATAGAGGGAATCCGCGGTCTCGCCGGACTGGCTCACGGTGAACCAGAGGCTATCTTTTTCCATCACGGGATTCCTGTATCGAAGCTCGCTCGCCAGCTCCGCGCTGGCGGGAATGCGCGCCACTTGCTCGAGGAGATGGGAACCGACCAGGCCGGCGTGCCAGCTCGTGCCCGCCGCGATTATTTTCACTCTTCCTATTCCGGCGAATCTGCGCCTTTCCATATTGAGGCCGCCCAGCTTAGCCGTCGAATTTTCCGCGTCCAGACGTCCGCTCAAGGCCCTCGCTATGGATTCGGGCTGCTCGAATATTTCCTTTTCCATATGGCAGGGATAGGCTCCCTTTTCGATGGAACCCAGCTCCCAGGTGATTTCGTCCACCTTTTTGTCTACTTTGCGTTCTTCCTTGTCTATTATAGAGTAGCTGTCTTTCCCGATATCGACGATTTCCCCGTCGTTGAGATAGATGACCTTGTTGGTATAGGCCACCATCGCGGTGATGTCGCTGGCGAGAAACATTTCGCCCGCGCCCACGCCCACCACGAGGGGGCTGCCGTTTCTCGCGCCCACGATGCGCCCCGGCTCGTCGGCGTGTATGACGGCGATGCCGTAGGTGCCCTGAAGGTTCTGGATGGCCGCCTTCACCGCCTCGAGAAGATCGCCCCTGTAATATTCGGCTATGAGATGGGGGATGACTTCCGTATCGGTTTCGCTCACGAAGACGCAGCCTTTTTTTTCAAGCATGGACTTCAGCGCGTGATGGTTTTCGATGATGCCGTTGTGGACGACCGCTATCTTGCCCGAGTTGTCGGTGTGTGGATGGGCGTTGGCTTCGGTGACGCCGCCATGCGTCGCCCAGCGGGTATGGCCTATGCCCCAGGTCCCGTCCATATCGGAAGGAATCGCCGACTTGAGCGCGGCGATTTTCCCCACCGACTTCACGATTCCCAAAGGATGGTCGGCATAGGCTCTCCCCCCGACGGCGATGCCGGCGGAGTCGTAGCCTCTGTATTCCAGTCGCCTGAGTCCTTCGAGAAGGATGGATGATGTTTTCCTGGGTCCCGAATAGCCGATTATGCCGCACATGAACAGCTCCTTCCGGTCGCGATAGCAGAATGACAGTCGATTTTTGCGTTGTGGTTCGGTAAAAAGGAAACCGGAACCAAATTTGTTTCATAATACAGAATCTTGGCCAAATTACCAGCCTTGCGACAGTCCGAAGATTGAAAAAACGCCGAAAAGCTTCTATCGTATCCCAATGGAATTCCAATTGCGGCGTTTCGCGACGGTCGGTTCCACGATGGATATCGCGAGAAGTCTCATCGCCAGCGAGACAGAATCCGGGTTGATCATCACGGCGGATGCGCAGACGGCGGGCAGAGGAAGGATCGAGGGCAGATCCTGGGAAGCCGGTCCAGGTACCTCGTTGCTCATGACCCTCTGCCTGAAAGGCGACTTTTCCGCCGCGATAGCCCCCTCCTTGAGGATCGGCCTTGCCGTCCATGATGTCCTGTCCAAGTATGCGCCCTCCCGTATCCTCATCAAATGGCCGAACGACATTCTGGGGCTGAGCGTCGTCGAAGATGACGCTCAGCCCCGCTTCAGGAAGCTGGGCGGCCTTCTCTGCGAGACGACGGGAGGCTGGCTGCTGGCGGGCATAGGGATCAATCTGAGGAAGGAATCCTATCCTGAGACGCTGAAGGAAAAGGCCATAAGCCTCGTTGAAGTCGCCGGTATCATGCCGGAACCCGACAGGCTGGCCTCAGCCCTGGCGATAGCCATAGCGGAAGCGGCCGTGAGCCGGCTGGAGGACAAGGCCTGGCGCGAGGATTACGAAAAGGCGTTGTGGGGTATGGGCGAGGAGATCGGTTTCAGAGTCGGGCATCCCGAGCGCGGCGACGAGAAAAAGGGAAAAATCCGGGGCATCGACGGTTCGGGACGGCTTCTGCTCCTTGGGGAAAAAGGCGAAGCCGAGGCTTTCTGGTCGGGGGAGATTTCAAGCCTGAAGAGTGTTTAGCGGCTTCGGGAAGGGCCGCCTTGTAAAAGACCGCTATGAAAAGGCCGCCTAGGAAAGGCCGCTCTGGATCAGGCCGCGAAACCATCCTCCATCGCCTTGATCGCGAGAAGGAGAATTTGGTTTATGGGCGCCGACAGTCCGCATTCGCGCGATTTTTCCACGACGACGCGGGCGAAGGCTTCCACCTCCGTCTTCCGCCCCGCCTCCACATCCTGAAGCATGGACGTTTTGCCGTTTTCATTCAAATTGTCTATAGTCGCGAAGATAGTGTCGATATCCTCGGGGACGAGGCCCTTACCCAGGGCATCGGACAGCGCGATCACTTCCTTCATCGTCTCAGTTAGAAGCAGCCTGGCCGGAACGCTCTTCTGGAACAGGCCATAGGAGCCGCGGATGAGGGCTGACCATTGATTCAAGGCGACGTTGATCATGAATTTGTACCAGAGAACCCTGGCCATATCAGGAGGCGTCGTGTGCCGGATGTTATGGGCATCGAAGAAGCGCGAAACCGACGTTATGCGATTTTCCGAAGCCTCCGGAAAGTCCTTTTCGAAGCCGAATCGAATTTCTCCCGGGGATTTGAATTCAATGCTGTTGCCCACCCGCAAGGCATCGATGGCTATTATGATGGCTAAAGGCACTTTTTCCCGGCCAAATTCGGTGCGAAGGATTTCTTCGCTCGATATGCCGTTGAGAAGCGACAGGATCGTCGTGTCCGGACCTACAAAGGGGCGCATCTCCTCGATCGCCCCGGCCAGTCCGTCGGTCTTCACCGATACGATGACGAGGTCGTAGGGCCCATCGACGGCGGCGTCGGCGATCCGGAAGGAATAGTGCTTTTCGTTGACGATGAAGCCTTCGCGAAGATAGCGTTCCTTGCGTTCTCCCGCGGCGCAGAGGGCTACCGCCTCGCTGTTTATGTCGAATAGTATCGAGGCCACCGCCGCCCCGATGGCGCCGGCGCCGACGACCAAGGCCGATTTGATTTCCTTCATGCGTACTCCTGCGCTCAGATGCGGTATTTTCCCAGCCGGCCCTCAAGACGATTCGGGATTCTGCACCGGACGATCGTCCTGTCGTCCTCGGTCTTCTCTTCGATGATGGATCCCTCGCGATGGATAAGGGGGATCAGGGAATATTCCGAATGCGGGATGGCGAGCAGGACTTCCTCCATGTCGGAAGTAAGGCTTTTTTCTATGAGCAGAGCGAGACTGTCGAGTCCATGTCCCGTTTTGGCGGAGACCGCCAGGCCCTCGGGGTGCATTCGCTTCCACTGTTCCAGAGCCGCGGGCTCGGCGATATCGATCTTGTTGAGCACGAGAATCCTGGGCAGCTCGGCGGCGCCTATCTCGGCGAGGACTTTTTCGGTCGTGGCCATATGGATCTCTACTTCGGGATCGGAAGCGTCCGCGACGTGGATAAGGAGATCCGAAGCCGAGGCTTCCTCGAGCGTGGCCTTGAAGGCATCGACCAGGTTGTGGGGAAGGTTGCGCACGAAGCCTACGGTATCGGTGAGGAGAAGCGTGGCTCCGGACTTGAGGATGAGCTTGCGCGTCGTGGGATCGAGGGTCGCGAAGAGCTTGTCCTCGGCGAGCACGTTGGCCGTGGTCAGGGCGTTCAGAAGGCTGGACTTGCCCGCGTTCGTGTATCCGACGATGGCCGCCCTCGGCAGTTCGATGCGTTCCCGCCGTCTGCGCTGGACTTCGCGCGACTTTTTCACATCCTTCATTTCTTCCTTGATTTCATGAATTCTGTGTTCTATCGAACGGCGGTCCAGTTCGATCTTCTGTTCGCCGGAACCCTTCGTGCCGTAGCGGCCGCCGCGCTGGCGAGAAAGGTCCTCGTAGGAATGAGCCAGCCGCGGCATGGCGAATTCAAGTTGCGCGAGTTCGACCTGGAGCCCGGCTTCCCTGGTCAGCGCCCTTGAGGAGAATATTTTGATGATGAGTTCCGCCCTGTCGTAGACTTTCTTGCCCGAAAGTTTCTCCCAGTTTCTCTGCTGGCTGGGGCTGATGGGGTGGTCGAAAACAATGGAATCCACGTTGTCCGATTTGGCGATGGCCACGATCTCGTCGGCCTTGCCGGTGCCTACGAGGAGGCTGGCCGTCTTTTCGCGGAGCTTGACGGAAATGGAGTCGACAACCTCGAGACCGAGCGTCTTGGCGAGGCTGCCGAGCTCGTGAAGGAGGCTCAAAGCCTCCTCCTTCTTGACCGCGTCGATTTCTATGCCGACGAGAAGCGCCCGCTCAGCCTTGGGGCGCGGATCGAAATATTCGTTCATATGCTACCTACCGGATATAGAATACCATATCGGCACGGAAAAACCCAGCTGTCAGCGACGGCTATTCACTCCCCAGGCATCCAGCCTGCGCCGATGAACGCTCATTCTCGCGAGGAAATCCGGATAATTGCGTCGCGCTTTTGGAGTCCAGAATACCTCCGCGAGGGCGCAGAGCCGAGGAAACAGCATATACTCGGCCTGTCTCCCGAAACAAAGGAGTTCGCTCCACAAATTCCCCTGCGCGCCGATTATCCTCTCCTCCTGGCCAGGATCGATCCCCTGCGGGACAGGGTCGAAGGCATAGCAGTCTTCGAGCGTGCAAACACCCAACTGCCCAGGTTCCTCGGGCTCCTCTGTCTGTTTATGATCCAGATAACAGGCCTTCGTCTGTGGGCAGGCCACCACATCGAAACTGGCATTCGCTGCCGCGGCGATTCGGCCTTCGTTCCTCCATGCCATGACGACCGAATCCCGCCCTAGGGTCTCGTTCATGATCTCATCCCAGCCGATCATCCGCCTTCCCCGCGCCGCGAGCATATCAGCCATTCTTCCCATGAACCACGCCTGGAGCCGTTCCGGATCAAGCTCTCCCTTTTCGTCACGGAAATTCAACGTTTCCATCCTCGATACGCAGCGAGGGCAGGTTCTCCACTTTCCCTTGGGAGCTTCATCGCCCCCCATATGCACATAGGGACCGGGAAATAGCGCACAGACCTCGTCCAACACCCTGCCGATGAAGCTGAAGACATCATCGTTGCCGGCACAGAGAATATCGTCGAAGACGCCGAAACGATCCTCTGGCTTGAAAACCTTATCGGCATCGGCGGCCCCGGCGCAGGAGAATTCCGGATGCGACGCGAGGAGGGCTACCGCATGGCCAGGCGTCTCAATCTCCGGGACGATCGTTATGTGGCGGATTCGCGCATATTCCACGATGCGCGCTATATCGGCCACGCCGTAGCTTCCCGCGCGCCATAGCGGTAGGTTGTATCGCCCATCGAGCCTACGGGATCCGATTTCCGCCGCCTCAGGGGCGAACGACAACTCGAGGCGCCACGCTTGATCATCGGTCAGATGCCAGTGGAGCGTATTGAGCTTGTGGAGGGCGGCGAGATCGAGCATTTTTTCGATGAAGGCTATGCCGAAATAGCTGCGCGCCGTATCGAGCATCAGCCCTCTCCATGCGAAGCGGGGGTAATCCTCGATCGTCGCGGCCGGAATCCGCCCTTTCCCGGAGAGCGCGAGTTGGGCGATGCTGGACGCGCCGCGCACGACTCCCGCGGCGCCCTCGGCGAGCAGGCGGATTCCGGCCGGCTCGATGTCGATCTTGTGCCATTCCTCCCCGCCGACCTTCCCTCTTTTTGAAATGAAAAGCCGAGGTTCCCGCGAAGACAGGGAGGAGGAAACCTCATCGTCGATCTCGACGGGAAAGCCTTTGATCAGCGCCCTTTCCAGCCATTCCGAAAGGAGCCGGGCTTCATCGAGCCAGTCGAACGGCGCGACGATAGAGCAGCCGTGCGATATATCGCAGATGCCACGCCGCTCCCGATAGAAGGCGGGCGCCGGCACAAGGCCGCCGCACCTCGACTTTTTTTTATAGTTCATAGCCGGCGATGACATCGCGATAATAATAGAAACTGTCTTTTGGCGTTCTGACGAAGGTATGGGGATCGACTGCCACGATGCCGAATTTCCGGCTGTACCCGCAAGCCCATTCGAAATTGTCCATGAGCGTCCAAGCGAAATATCCCTTCAGTGGAACGCCGTCGCCTATCGCGTCCCTACAAGCCTCAAAATGGCCGCGGAAATATTCTATTCTCTTCGTATCGCGAATTCTTCCCGAATCGCAGGAGACATCGGAAAATGCCGCGCCATTCTCGGTGATGTAAAAAGCCTTCGGGGACCATTCTCCGTCGATGAAGCCAAGAATCCGCCTCAACCCCTGAGGTACGACTTCCCAACCCATCTCCGTCTTCTCCTGCCAGCTTTTCGCTGCAGCATAACCGAGCGGGTTGCCAGGGCCTTTTGGAGCCGCCGTAACGGCATTCTCGCCGTAGTAGTTGATGCCGATAAAGTCCAGCGGCGCGGCGATGATATCCATATCGCCGGGTTCTATGGGAAAAACGGCGCCTGTCGCGTCCATATATTCTTTGGGATAGCCCCTCCCGTACAGCGGATCGAGCCACAGCGCCGTGCGCTCGAGCGACGCGCGCCAAGCCGCTGCAGCGTCCTCGGGCCCGCGGGTAGCGGGCCTCGGCGCGTCGGGATTGACGATGATGCCGAATTCGCCCCCTAAGCCGCTTTGCCTGAAGGATCTGTCGGCGAGCCCATGCGCCAGAAGGAGATGATGGACGGCCTTATATGCCGCTCTGTCATCCTTCAGGCCAGGGGCATGTTCCCCATCCCTGTAACCGAGAAATGCCGAGCACCATAACTCGTTGAAGCTCGCCCAGTGCTTAACCCTTGCGCCGAGATGACGATACACTATGCTCGCATATTCATCGAAACGGAAGGCGGTATCCCTCTCCCGCCAGCCCCCTTTCCTCTCGAGCCCGAGAGGAAGATCCCAGTGGTAGAGGGTGACCCACGGCTCGATGCCAGCTTCAAGAAGTGCGTCGACGAGGCGTGAATAATAGTCCAGACCTTTAGCGTTGGGCGCGCCCTTTCCATCGGGCTGAATCCTTGGCCACGCGATGGAAAACCTATACGCGCCTACGTTGAGCGATTTTAGAAGCGAAACGTCCTCGCCATAGCGATGATAAGAATCGCAGGCGCCTGATCCGTCGCTTCCATCGGCGATTTTTCCCGGCATCCGGCAAAAATCATCCCATATCGATAAACCTCTTCCGTCTTCATCGACCGCCCCCTCTATCTGATAACTTGCCGTGGAGCAGCCCCATAAAAAATCAGGCGGAAAGTTTTTTTTCGCACATTTAATCCTCCGCTTCGCGTTCAGCCTTTTATGGCGCCAGATGCGACACCTTTCGTGATCTGTTTGTGGAACGCGATATAGAAAAGAAGCATTGGGATCATTCCGATGGTCAGCGCGGCGAACTGTTTCCCGTAATCGGTCGACAGGGAGCCAGAGAATTTATAGATGCCGAGAGGCAACGATTTCAATTCCGTCCTTGAGACGAGAATGTTGATGAGCGCGAACTCATTCCAAATGGAGGCTATGTTCAAGATCGCAAGGGTCGTGACCACGGGAACGCTCATCGGCAGGATTATCTTCATGAATATCGAGAAAAAGCCGGCGCCATCAATGCGGGCCGACTCGACGACTGCGGAGGGAATCGATCGGATGTATTCCGTGGCGAAATAAATGCCGATAGGCAGTCCGCAGCCGATGTAGACGAGGAACACCGCCAGCCGCGTGTTGTAAATCCCGAACAGGTTCATTTCAAGGAACAGCGGAATCATCAATGTCTGTGTGGTGAGTAGAATACCTATGATGAAGCTGTTGTAGATAGGCTTGGTGGCGCGCGACCTCAGCTTCGCAAAAGCGAAACCCGCCATGAGGGAAAGAAAGATGATGCCGATCGTGGAAATACCCGTGTAGATGAGGGAATTCGGGAACAGCAAGGCGAAATCGCCCATTTTCCAGGCTTCGACGTAGTTTCGCAGCGTCGGGTTCTTAGGAAACCCTAACTGGCTCATCTGGAATTCCCTCGTCGTCTTGAAGGAGTTCATGACGAGCCATAATATGGGATAGATCGTCATAAACGCGAAGAGCATCATGATGACGTAGGCAAAAAACCTGGCCATCGCCGAAAGCAGTCGCTGAGCGACGCCGTTTCTGCGCTCATCCTTCATCGCTTAGTCCTCCTTCCCGCCAAACCGTTTTTCAGCCACCTTGGTTAGGCCGATAAGCATAAAGCTTATCAGTACCATGATGAGGGAAATAGCGTTCGCGAGCGGGAAGTTCGGCCTCCCGAGAAATGCATTATTGTACATATAGATCGAAAGGATTTCCGTCACTCGCGAGGGTCCGCCCCCCGTCATGGCGAAAACAAGGGCAAAGCTGGAAAGGGAGCCGGATATGGCGAGTATCGCGGAGTTCACCAGTGTTCCCGACAAGGCGGGTAAAATCACATAACGCATGATCTGCCAATCGCCGGCCCCGTCGATCCGCGCGGCCTCTACGACCTGCGAATCAATCTTCTGCATGTTCGCCAGGAATAGAATGAGATACATGCCCGTATACATCCAGAGAATCACGAAGAGCACCGGAAGCATCGCTATGTTGGCCTTGCTGAGAAAGGTGGGGCTCCATCTCTGGACAAAAAGGTTGGAGAGGGCGTCCAGCACGGAACGGATGGGCTCCCCCGCGTAGGAAGCGAGCAGGTCCTTCAATTCCGGAACGGGATCGGAAAACATGGCTCTTCCGGACGAGCCCGCGAGATCGAGGATTTTCCTCACTATCTCGTCGCTTGCGGCGTAGCCGCCAGAGGATGTGAAAAGAGCCCCGAGCCGAGCCTGAAACTCTTTTACACGCATCGCGTTCACCACTTCGGCGATGGGACCATGCGGCGAGAATATGGTTTGCCAGAGAAGCCCGACCACGATGACCGAGATTATGTTGGGCACGTAGAGAAGTCCCTGCCAGAAGTTGGGCGCTTTCACAAGCCTGGCGTATATGAAATAGGCGAACACGAAGCCGAGAGGTAGTTGTCCAAGTACTGAAATGAGCACGATATAAATATTGTTCTTGAAGGCATTCCAGAACCAAGGGTCGGAAAAGACCCGGGAATAGGCCTGAAAGCCGGCGAATCCCCAGCTTTCGCCACCGAACATCTTTCCGCCTGAATAGTTCGATACCGAGAGCAGGATCGACAGGAGGATCGGGAAGGCCATGACTATCATGTAGATGAGAAAGGCCGGGAAAATCATCGCCCAATATGCCTTGCTTTCTTCATGATTGGTTCGTCGCGGTCCAGCCATCGGATCCTCACTATCAGAAGTTATGCGCCTAGAGGGGCCGTCGATATTATTGGCAGCCCCCTAAGCGAATTTTTTATTTTTTCGCAGTTTTCCAGGCTTCAAAAGCCTTCTGGACATCGGACGCGACTTTCTCCGGCGTGGAAGTTCCAAGACCGATCGCGATGAGGCCATCGTTGACTACGTTGTAGACGGCCGGATCGAAGGCGCCGTCGAACACATAGCAGGTGTCGGGATTGTCCGCGTAGAAGACGGGGACTTTCGCGACGAAGGGCTCGACGTTTGCTTTTACGCCCTTGCGGGTGGGAACGTAGGCGCCGGTGCTGTAACGAATGGCCTGGACTTCGGCCGAATAGAGATACTTGACGAGGCGGCTCGCGGCTTTCTCCTTGGCCGAGTTCGAGGGAAGTGCGCCTGAAATGGCCCAACCCGTGCCCGCGACCGCCGAAACGACGCCGGGATTTTTCTCGCCAGCGATAGCCGGGAACGGCAGGAGAGCGAAATCGGATTCCTGCGCAGCGGGAGAAATGAGCGCTTTCCCTGAAGCTTTATCGGTGATGTAAGCGCCGGCTCTCCAGTCGCCATCGATATAGATCGCCGCCTTGCTCGAGACAAAGAGACCGGGCGCCTCGCCGTAGCCAACCTGGTTGTCTTCGCGGGCGATAATGCCGTCATTGTAGAGATCGGAGATTACCTGGAGCGTATCGACGAATGGTTTGTCGGTGAACTTCGCTTTGCCAGCGTTGATCGCGTCGACGAAGTCATCGCCGGCCATCCTTCCGAGCACCGTCGAAAAGAGGCAGGACTGCATCGGCCAGCCGTCCTTATTCGGCAGCATGATGACATTGATTCCCTTCGCCTTCAGTTTGGGCACCATTTTTTTGAGATCGCTGTAGGTTTTGGGCAGGGCGAAACCGTTGTCGGAGAGGAGTTTTTTGTTGACATACATGACCGACGTGTAGGTGAAGGACTGAGGCAGTTCGACGAGGTACTTTCCCAGCTGATTGTTGGGGTTTGTGGCAGCGCCGGAGAAATTTTTCAGGAAATCGGCACCAAGAACCTTCGAGAGATCCTTCGCAAGCTTCTTCTCGTGGATCACCGCGCTGCGAGCGCCCGGCCAGACATAGAAAACGTCGGGAAGCATTCCGGCCGCGGCGTACGCCTGAAGCTTCTGATGGTAGGGCTCGTTGAAGAGCACTTCCATATTGAGGGTGATATCCGGGTTGTCAGCCTGGAATTTTTGCCAGATCGCCACGTCTTCCTGGTATCCAGCCTGATCGGCCTGCTGGTAGTTGAAGACGTTGAGCGTCACTTTCTCTTGGGCGCAGACTCCCGAAACGACGAGTGCGACCATGGCGAACGCGAGAACCGCCTTTTTCATGGAAACCTCCTTGGCAGCGGGTTCGACCCCGCATGGAATCCTATGCTTTCGCCGCACCGATCGAGGAGACGGCGCTAAAGCCCCCTTGAAACGCCTCTCTCGAGGAGGCGATGCTCAGCCAACAGCCGCTCAAATACCATACCCGCGGCCCCATAAGCCACGGCTTTATCCTTGAGACTCGAATACCGGATTTCCACATCCTTGGGAGAGGGATACATCCAATTTTCCTCGAGCTTGCGCCTCAGTATCGAAGGAAGGTCTATGTTGAGAGCTTCAATATCACCACCGATGAAAACCTGCGAAAAATCCATGGTATTGATAAGCATCGCCATGTTGCGCGAAAGCTCCTCGATAGTCTTCTCCAAGATCGCGCGGTTCGAATTCATCCGCGCGAGGTCCTCGCGCGGCAACGAGAATTGCAGATCGTTCTTCCCGTCGCAAAACGCGCTCCTGAATTCGCCCGCGAAGCCGTGTGATCCGGTATGGACCTTGCCGCGCAGAACGATGCCAAAACCTACCCCAATGCCGCCGTAGCAGCGCAAGGAAGTCTGGTCCTGCCGGTATTCCACCAGGGCGAAAAGGAAATTGTTCAGGTCTTCCTTTTTATTGAAGGCAAGTTCACCCCATGCGCAGCAATTAGCGTCGTTTTCTATGCATACGGGTACGGATAGCTTTCCCGCCATGGCCTTTTCGAAGTCCAGCGGCTTGCCGATGCCGAGCGGCACTGAATAACGAATCCGCCCTTTGGCCGAATCGACGAGGCCGGCCGTTCCGACGCCCACGCCAAGGAGTACCGAGTCGCAGCAGTATTCGTTTTCGGTTTCTTCCACGAGACCGAGAACGGTGTCGGTGAAGTTGTCGTAATTGACATCCACGGCTTTACGTCTAGTCCCCCTGATTTCTCCAGCGGCGTCGACGATGACGGCTTCGCAAAAACCGAGTTGGAGTTCGATGCCGATGATGCGCCCGTATTCCTTCCGAACCGCCAGCTGGATCGGTTTCCGGCCGCCCCTGACCGAAGCTTCGCCTTCATCCAATTCCTCGACGAGGCCAGATTCCAAAAGGAAGCAGACTTGATTCGTCACGGTGGATTTGTCGAGATCGAGAAGCTTCGCCAGATCTATTCTGCTGATACCGGGATTACGCCATATCGCCCTGAATATACGTGATGTCGTGCGCTTACCCGAATCTCCGGTTCTCGCCATGATGCCCTGCTCTCCAAATTTTTATCGTGTATCATCTTTAATATCAATTAGTTGATTTATTAAACCAATTGATATATATCATCACTATACGCGGCTGTCAAGGAAACTTTACGATGATTCGATCGCGGGTCTCACGCTCAGCGGATGGAGGATACCGATGGAAAAGTTCTCGCTTGCCGGAGAATGGAGACTATGCCAAATCGACGGCGAAATTGAGGTCCTAATGACCGTTCCTGGCGATATCCTTTCGGCGCTCGTCGCCGGAGGAGTCGCGCCTGACCCCTATTCGGGCAAAAACGAAAATAAAGTGCGGTGGGTAGGCGAGTCGGATTGGCGTGTCGAGCGAGAGTTCGAGGTACCTCCCGCGCTACTCGCGTGCGAACGAATTTTCCTCGATATCGACGTCATCGATACGGTGGCGAGCGTCGAGATAAATGGAACCCGCATCGGCGACAATGCCTCCATGTTCGTAAGGTTCCGTCGAGACCTGATCTCCACGCTGAAAACGGGGAAGAACTTGATATCGATACGCATCCGCTCGCCCGAAAAGGCAGCGGCAGACATCGCGGCGACCTTGCCCTACCCCATCCCCGAATCGACCTATCCTCCCTCTTCTCCCCATAGGAACCTCATCAGGAAGGCCCAATGCATGAGCGGCTGGGACTGGGGGCCTTGCCTGATGACGGGAGGAATCTACGACAGCATTGAACTCGTGGGAGTCGATGGCCCCAGGATCGATTATGTGCGAGCCAGCATTTTCGCGGTGGAAAGCTTCGATCTTCGCGCGCGTGGCCTCGCCCTGGAATCAGGTCCCGATTTCAAAGTCGAAGCGACCATCGACGTAAATAGCCCCTCGAGCATGGAGGCTCTGCTTTCCGTGGCCTTGGCCGGTGAAAAACGCTCCAGCCGGGTCCAGCTGTCTGCGGGCGACTCCGCGCTCAAGATGGAATTTTACGTGAAAAAACCTCTTCTATGGTGGCCGCAGGGCATGGGCGCCCAACCCCTCTATGACCTCGAAATATCGCTTGGGGCGGCTGCCGCTCATGGAGACGGCCAAGTCGATACCTCCCTGGCCGCGGCCTCTCCTCATATCGTGCGCAAACGGATCGGCTTCCGCGAACTCATCGTCTCGACGGCGGAGGACTCCGAAGGCCGGGAGATGAAGTTCGTCGTAAACGGCCGCGATATGTTCGCGAAGGGCGCCAACTGGATTCCCGCCGATGCCTTGCCTTCCCGGTGCACAAAGGAAAAAATCGCCGGCCTTCTCGGATCAGCCGTCGAGGCTCACATGAACTGCCTCCGCGTCTGGGGCGGCGGACGCTACGAGTGCGACGATTTCTACGATCTGTGCGATGAGCTCGGCATCCTCGTCTGGCAAGACTGCATGTTCTCCTGCGCGCTCTACCCCTCCACTCTCGCCTTCCTCGCCGAGGTGGAAGCGGAGATCCGTCATCAGGTGAAGAGACTTCAGTACCACCCCAGCGTCGCGCTCTGGTGCGGCGGCAACGAAGCCTTGGGTGCGATTACCTGGTATGAAGAATCGAAGACGAATCCGGCGCGCTATATAGTCGACTACGATCGGCTCACCGAGGGCGTGTTGGGTAAGGTCGTACGAGAACTCGACTGGGAACGATGCTGGTGGCCTTCAAGTCCTTCGGCGGGTCCCAACGACTTTTCGGATAACTGGCATTCCGACGATAAAGGCGACATGCATTTCTGGTCGGTCTGGCATGAGGGGAAGCCCTTTTCCGAATACCTGACCGTGCGCCCGAGATTCTGCTCCGAATTCGGTTTCCAGGCCTTCCCGGGCTTTGAGACTATAGCCGGTTTCGCGCCTCCGGACGAGCGCAACCTCAGCTCGCCGACGATGGAAGCCCACCAGCGCCACCCGCAGGGGAACAGCCTGATCGTCGACACCATGCTGCGCTATTTCAGAATGCCCAAAGGCTTCAGGGAGACGCTCTACCTATCGCAGGTCCAGCAGGCCATGGCCATCGGCACCGCCGTGGAATACTGGCGCTCGGAACGTCCGCGCTGCATGGGGACACTCTATTGGCAGCTCAACGACGTATGGCCGGCGACAAGCTGGTCCAGCATCGAATACGGCGGCATATGGAAGCTTCTTCACTACGAAGCGCGACGCTTCTATGACCCGCTTCTCCTCGCCTTCATTCTGCGCGACGGGAACATCGAACTGCGCGTCGTCAACGATAGCTATTTTGGCATGGACGGGAGTTTCGAGATTTCGTTCGTCGATTTCACGGGCAGGCTTTTGGCAAGTTACAAGGGAGACAAGGGACTGCCGGCCGAGGGGGCGCGGACGCTATGGTCGATGCCGCTGAAGGATGCGCCCGAGAGCCCCGAACGCTGCTTCATCGAGGCCAGGCTATCGGCGTACGGAAATCCGCGAAACTCCACGGTCCCAGGAGGCGAATCGCGGCGGCGGGCGTGGCGTTTTCTCACCGAGCCCAAGCGCTGTTCCCTTGTGGAGGCTAACCTTGTGGCGCAGCTCGATCAAGCGGAGGAAGGGCAAGATCAGGCATTGTATGTGTCCATAGAAGCGCGCGACGCGCCCGCGTTCCATGTCGCTCCAACCTTCCAGGCCGCTCCTGGACTCCCTTGCCTGCGCGGCCGCTTCGAGGACGCGGGATTTTATCTTTCAAGGGGCGAGTCGAGAAGGCTTCGCTTCATTCCGGAGAAGGGGTCGGAGGCGATGGCGCGTGCGTCCACGATCGACCTCTCCTCTCAGCTCCGCCTCTTCGATCTCAGGAGCAGCTATGAATGAGAGAGGGCTGTCCGCGATTCGTTTCGCGGACAGCCCTCTCATCGTCTACTCCGGCATAGGGGCGCCGGAGAACAGCCTCATTCTTCAGATATCGCCTATCGTGGCGACCATGACCGCCTTGATGGTATGTAGCCTGTTCTCCGCCTGATCGAAAACGACGGAGTGGCGGGAACGGAAGAGTTCGTCCGACACTTCCATCTCGCCGATGCCATGCTTCTTCTCGATATCCTGGCCCACGGCGGTCTCCGTATCGTGGAAGGCCGGCAGGCAATGCAGGAAGACGACATCGGGATTCCCGGTTTTCCTCGCGAAATCCATGGTGACGCGGTAGTCCTGGAGCTGGGCGATGCGTTCGGCGAACTTCGCTTCCTCGCCCATCGAAACCCAGACATCGGTGTAGAGCACGTCGGCGCCGGCCAAGGCTTTATCCACGTTCTCGATGCTGAAGAATTCGATGCTGCCGCCGGTTTTCTCGGCCACCTTGCGTATTTCGGCCGTGAGCGTCTCGTTCGGCCAAAGCTCCTTCGGAGCGAGCGCCACGAAGCGCATGCCCATCTTGGCGCTACCGATCATGAGCGCGTTGCCCATGTTGTTCCTCGCGTCGCCGCAGTAGACCATCTTCACCTTGTTCAGGGGCTTGTGGACATGCTCTTCGATCGTGAGAAGATCGGCGAGGATCTGGGTCGGGTGGTCGTCGTCGGTGAGGCCGTTCCACACGGGCACGCCCGAATATTTCGCGAGATCCTCCACGAGTTTCTGCGAAAATCCCCTGTACTGGATTCCGTTGTACATGCGTCCCAACACCTTGGCGGTGTCCTCGACGGATTCCTTTTTGCCCATCTGCGAATTGGTCAGGAAGGTGGCGTTGCCCCCTTCGTCCCAGCAGGCGGTTTCGAAGGCGCAGCGCGTCCTGGTCGACGCCTTGTCGAAAATGAGCACTATATTCTTGCGGTATAAAGCGTTCCCAGGGATTCCGGCGCGCTTTTTAGCTTTCAGGTCATGCGACAGGTCGAGAAGATAGCGGATTTCCTCGGGGCTGAAATCCTTGAGCGTGAGGAAACTGCGACCCTTGAGATTGACGGGCATGTGGTCCTCCAAAATGCAAAGTGGTTGCCGCGATGCCATATGGCGGCAATGATCCTATATATACCATGCGAAGACCCGGGTCAAGTACGCCAGCGCGAATGGAATATCATAATTATTTACCCAGAAGTGAATAATATTGCAGCGACTCTCGCGGCCGCATGGTGTTTGACTCATCCGGCCTCCTTGGCTATACTAGCTTCTACGTTCCATCGGTCCATGGAACACTCCAAAAGGAGCCGTCATGACGCTCACATTATCCAACATGGCAAAGGCAGTCATCGATTCGCAGTACGCTGTTCGGGGACCTATCGTCGCCCGTGCGCAGGAACTCGAACGAGCAGGCCGGAAGATAATTTACTGCAATATCGGAAACCCCCAGGCTCTGGGACAGAAACCTCTGACCTACGTGCGGCAGGTTCTCGCCCTGGCCGAATGGCCCGAACTTGCGTCGAAGGCTCCCGAAGCATTCCCCGAGGATATCCTGGCTACGGCGAAAACCATATTGACCGAATCCAAAAGCGGTCTGGGCGCGTACTCGGAATCCAAGGGACTGAAGTTCGTCCGGAAAGCCATCGCGGAGTTCATACAAGAGCGGGATTCCGACGAGGCGCTCGCCGTCAAGGCCGACCCCGAGCATATATATCTCACCGATGGCGCCTCCAAAGGCGTCCAGACCGCGCTGCGCTGCGTCATCGCTTCCGACCGCGACGGCGTCATGGTTCCCACGCCCCAGTATCCTCTCTATTCGGCCGCGATCACTCTCTACGGCGGCGTGCAGGTAGGATATTATCTGGACGAGGCTTCCGGCTGGAGTCTATCCCGCGCAATGCTCGACGCAGCCTATTCCAAGGCGCGAAAAGAGGGCACGAAGGTCAAGGCCATCTGCGTCATCAACCCCGGCAACCCCACTGGCTCGGTGCTGTCACGCGACAATATCGCGATGGTCATCGATTTCGCGAAGGAACACGGACTTTCCGTTCTCGCCGACGAAGTGTACCAGAAAAACACCTATCGGGCGGAAGACCGCTTCACCTCCTTCGCGAGAGTGCTGACCGAACTGGGCGAAAAGGACGTGAGTCTCTTCAGCTTCCACTCCTGTTCGAAGGGCTACCTTGGCGAATGCGGCCAGCGCGGCGGCTATATGGAAGTGAGGAATCTGCCCGAGGACGTCATCGCCCAGATCACGAAGCTCCAGTCCATCGCCCTCTGCTCCAATCTGCCGGGACAGGTCCTCGTCTATCTGCTGGTGCGTCCGCCGCGCCCGGGCGATCAGTCCTACGAGCTTTTCCGAAACGAACGCGACGGTGTGATAGACGCGCTGAAGCGGCGGGCGGCGCTTCTCGCGGAAGGCCTGGACAGCATTCCCGGCTATTCCTGCCAGCCCATCACGGGCGCCATGTACGCCTTCCCGACGATCACCCTGCCCGCCGGGCGGAGCGACGACGAGTACTGCCTCGCCATGCTCGAAAAGACGGGCATCTGTGTCATTCCGGGAAGCGGTTTCGGGCAGCTGCCCGGCACGGCTCATTTCAGGACGACAATTCTGCCCCCCCTCGAACAGATTGAGGAAGTGGTGGGCAAGATCAGGGAATTCCACCTTTCGTGGCGATAGGAGACAAATCATGGAAATGAAAGCCAGTCATATTCTCATCAAGGACAGGGCCCTGGCTCAGGAACTTCTCAAGAGGATCAAACAGGGCGCCAACTTCGAAAGCCTGGCGCGCGAGCATTCGACCTGCCCCTCGAAGTCATCGGGGGGAGACCTCGGCTGGTTCGGGCCGGGGAAGATGGTCGCCCCCTTCGAATCGGCCTGCAAAGGCCTGGGCGTGGGCTCGATATCCGACGTCGTCCAGACCCAGTTCGGCTACCACATCATAAAACTGACGGGGCGCCGCTGATCAGATTTTTCTCGGCTGCGCGGTCAGATTTTTCTCGACCGCGCGATTATATTTTTTTCAGCTGCGCAATGAGCGCGCTCATATCCTTGGGTAGGGGAGCGCTCATGTCGATTTTCTTTCTGGTCACGGGATGCGAGAAAGCGAGCCTTTCGGCATGGAGGCCGGTGCGCTCCAGCAGAGGTCTCTCATCGAAGAGATCCCCTTTCCATTTGCGCTTGATCTGCGAAAGAAGGACGGGTTTGCCGTCGCCGTACAGCGGATCAGAGACTATCGGGTAGCCGGTGGCTGCGCAGTGCACCCTCACCTGATGCGTTCTCCCCGTTTCCGGACGCACCTGTACGAGTGAAAAATCCCTGAACCTTTCGAGGGTCGTGAAGTGGCTGTATGCCGCTTTGCCCCGCTTCGAGTCCACGATGGTCCTGTGAAGCCTGTCGGCATCGGCCAGCAGCGGATCGTCGCAGTCCCATTCATCCTTTTCCGTCCTGCCTCTCACGATGGCCAGATACGATTTCTCCACGGTCCTCGAAAGGAACTGCGAGTTGAGAATCCTGTGGGATTCGGCGTCCCTGGCATAGAGGAGGACGCCGGAGGTGTCCTTGTCGATCCTGTGGACGACAAGGAGATGCCCGAAATCCTTCTCCAGGTAGGAAAGCGCGACCGGAGCGTCCGGGTCGTATCGATCGGGAATCGACAAGAGACCCGCGGGCTTGTTTATGACGACGATCGACTCGTCGGAAAATAAAATCTGTGGGCTGTTTATCACGTCCTCACCTTAACATATCGGGCGTTTTTTGGAAACCTATGGTTTCCGCGGTTTCCGATCTATGCGCGACGGGAGCCCGATTTTCAGACAAAAATATCCCTCGCGCGCCGCGAAACCTTGTCCAGCATCCTGCGCAGGGCCGCCCTCTCCTCAGAATCCAGCACATCGAGCGCGTCGCCCATGGATTCGGGCGCGAAGAGCCTCGCGGCGTCTATCCTGTCCAGGAGTTCCTCTCCCTGACCGGTCAAACCGAGGCGGGTGGAACGCCTGTCCTTGACCACGGAAATGCGGCGCAGCCAGCCTTTCTGAACGCACTTAAGCGCGACCAGACTGAGCGTAGGCTTGTCCATGCCGAGTTCCGAAGCGGCCGCCGACAGGTTCAGCGCCCCCATCCGCCGCGCCAGTCTGACCAAATAAAACTGGTGAAAGGTTATGCCGAAAGGCATGAGAACCTGCCCCACTCTTCTCCGCCAAAGCGCGAAAGCCATGCCCATGAAAAGATACTCGTCCATGTAGTTAGTATACGAAGCATTTTACATTTTTACTAGTTTATTCTTAAAAGATCTTGTCATTCGGCCCGATTATGGGTATCTTTAAGGCGACCTTACAGGTCACCAATCCATTTAGTTAAGGGAGAATAACACTATGGCAAAACAGCTGCTGTTCAGCGAAGATGCTCGACGCAAGCTTTTGGTCGGCGTCGAGATCATTTCGAAGGCCGTTAAGGTTACGCTGGGCCCCAAGGGCCGCAACGTTCTTCTGGACAAGAAGTTCGGCGCGCCGACGGTCACCAAGGACGGCGTTTCGGTAGCCAAGGAAATCGAGCTCGAGGATCCCTACGAAAACATGGGCGCCCAGCTTCTCAAGGAAGTAGCGACCAAGACCAATGATATCGCCGGCGACGGAACCACCACCGCCACCGTCCTCGCCTATTCCATCGTCAAGGAAGGCCTCAAGGCCGTCGCCGCCGGAATGGATCCGATGGGCCTCAAGAAGGGCATCGACCAGGCAGTGGCGCTCGCCGTCGAGGAAATCAAGAAGAACTCCAAAGAGATCAAGGAAAAAGAGGAAATCGCGAACGTCGCCTCCGTTTCCGCCAACAACGATATCAACATCGGCAACCAGATCGCGGACGCCATGGAAAAGGTCGGCAAGGACGGCGTCATCACCGTGGAAGAGTCCAAGACCATGGACACCACCATCGATTTCGTCGAGGGTATGCAGTTCGACCGCGGCTACACCTCTCCCTATTTCGTCACCAACCGCGATTCCATGACCACGGTCTTCGAGAATCCCCTCATCCTCATCCATGACAAGAAAATCTCCAACATGAAGGATCTTCTGCCCATGCTTGAGAAGATTGCCCAGTCGGGCAAACCCCTCCTCATCATCGCCGAGGATATCGAAGGCGAGGCTCTCGCGACCCTCATCGTCAACCACCTCCGCGGAACCTTGAGCGTCTGCGCCGTAAAGGCACCCGGCTTCGGCGATCGCCGCAAGGCCATGCTCGAGGATATCGCCGTGCTGACCGGCGGCGAAGTGGTTTCCGAGGAGCTCGGCCTCAAGCTTGAGAACACCGGGATGAACCAGCTCGGCACCGCCAAGACGGTTAAGGTCGACAAGGACAACACCACCATCATCAATGGCGCGGGCAAACAGAAGGACATCCAGGACAGGATCGCCCAGATCAAGAACCAGATCGAGGAAACCACTTCCGACTACGACCGCGAGAAGCTCCAGGAACGCCTGGCCAAGCTTGCCGGCGGCGTCGCCGTCATCAATGTCGGCGCGGCCACCGAAGTCGAGATGAAAGAGAAGAAGCACAGAGTCGAAGACGCCCTCTCCGCGACCCGCGCCGCCATCGACGAAGGCATCGTGTCCGGCGGCGGCATCGCCCTCATCCAGGCTTCCCTCGCCCTCGACAAGGCCAATATTTCCAAGTTCTCCGACGACGAGAAGATCGGCTTCAAGATCGTTCGCCGCGCCCTCGAGGAACCGATCCGCCAGATCGCCGAAAACGGCGGAATCGACGGCTCGATCATCGCCGACAAGGCGAAGACCTCCAAGAAAGGCATCGGCTACGACGCCGCGAAGAACGAGTGGGTGGACATGATGAAGGCCGGAATCATCGACCCCGCGAAGGTCACGAGAAGCGCCCTGCAGAACGCGGCTTCCGTAGCGGCCCTCCTCCTCACCACAGAGTGCGCCATCACCGATCTGCCCGAACCCAAGTCTCCCCCCGCCGGCGGCGGAATGGGCGGCGGCGGCATGGGCGGTATGGGGGGAATGGACTACTAAGTCCCACTCTTTATCAGCAGTTAAGGGGCGTCCGAAAGGACGTCCCTTTTTTTATAATTGCATACACCATTCCG
Organism: Treponemataceae bacterium; assembly: GCA_963677895.2. Lineage (GTDB taxonomy): Bacteria > Spirochaetota > Spirochaetia > Treponematales > Rectinemataceae > UBA11090. Next base: position 76,776 of record CAXXGJ010000017.1, read on the forward strand.
CCCATGTCGCTTGCGAGAAATGTAAAGCCGTGCCGTCCATACCGGCCATGCCGCTACAACGGGACGTAATAAAATCAATGTAGCAATTGCTACATGACAGCTAATGATATTTTTAATCTAAGAAAAGCACCCTATTCTATTTTATATGACGGCTCTAGATTCATGGACTCGAGCTATAATTGATCGTGTTTGCTGATAAAGGAGATTGGAAATGGAAGATCCACGATACTTTTCTGAAGATTTATTAAAAAAAACCTTTGAATATGTGGATCAACATCAAATCGAGATGATTGAAGACTTAAAGAAAATATGTAGTTTCAGAAGCGTAAGTGGAGATACTGATGGGCTTGAAAAAACGAGGGATTACATTCAAGAAGAGATGGAAGGGATTGGGCTTGACGTGAGGAGACACGATGCTAAAGGCGGTAACGCCTTAATTTCCGCAGAAAAACATGGAGAAGCGCAGGATACAATCCTTTTCTATAACCACTATGATGTAGTAGAAGAAGGGAAACGTGAAAATTGGATTACTAAAGATCCATTTAGCGCACAGCTCATTGATGGAAAAATTTATGCAAGAGGAATATCAGATAACAAGGGAGGTCTTTTTTCTAGAATACATGCAATAGAGGCAATTCTCAAAGTCTGCGGGAAGCTTCCTGCTGGAGTGAAATTCATTGTCGAAGGTGATGAAGAGACTTCGAGCCTTTCCATGTCTACTTTTGCGAAAACCAATCAAAAAGAATTTAAATTGATGAGTAAAGCAGATGTTTGTGTATGGGAAAACGGAAGAAGGGACGAAAAGGGTCACCCTTGGGCAAGGTTTGGAGTCAGAGGTAGTTGTGCCTTCGATATACGCGTAAAGACAGCAGACACAGACACGCACAGTAGAATGGGGGCAACCATACCAAGCGCATCGTGGCGATTGGTATGGGCTTTGGCTACGCTCAAAGACAGCTGCGAAAAAATTCTTATAGAGGGTTTCTATGATAAAATAATTAAGCCGACGAAAACTGATCTAGAAGTTCTTGAAGATTTCCCATATGAGGAACAGGAGCTAATAAAAGAATTAGGTATCAGTCATTACCTTCTGGATGCCAGTGGATTAGAATTAAAAAAAAGGATCTATTTGGAACCGTCTCTTTCTATTTGTGGAATCGAATCAGGCGAGGTTCACAACGGAGTCCGTGGGATAGTGCCTTCAAAAGCATATGCGAGGATAAGTTTCTATCTTGTTGCGGATCAGGATCCGATTGAAATTGAAAAACTATTAGCGAAGCATTTCGAAAGGCATGGGTTCTCCGATATCGAGGTTACAAGGCTTGGTGGATCAAACTACCCAGTACGCACGCCTGTTGATATTCCATTCCGTTTGCGATTAATGAAGGCAGCGGAAAAAGTATATGAAATGCCCATGGTGACAGAATTGACTCAGCTAGGGGCAGGCCCGGCAATAATATTCAGAAACGCATGGCCGAATTTGCCAATTATAGGATTTGGACCTGCAAATACAAACGGAAACCACCATGCACCAAACGAAAACCTTAAAATCGTGGATTATTTCCAAGCTATCAAACATATTATTGCCCTGCTATTTTCTTATGCGGAGTAGGCACATGAATATATCTACTCTGCATCGCTATCATTATCTAGGCGCGCTATCGTTCCTGAATGGATTTGTATCCTAGAGTTTAGAGTCCTTAAATCTCCATCCTTCAATGCTGTGGCGATCAAGCGGCTGATGGTAACTCTATTTACGCCTAAAATCGCGGCAATCTCTTGATGACTATATGATATTTTTAGCTCGTGCCAGTGATCATCAATTATTAAGGTTGGTTTTATTGAGGCGGCAAAAAGCTTTAGAAGCCTATCCTTTGCTGTGTCAAATACAATGCTCTCTAGTTCTCTTCGTAAAAGATCGTTCTTGGTAGTACTACTGTGAAGTAATTCGTTAGAGAATTCCGGATACTGTAGCAACTTATCATAGCATTTACGATCGATTACATACAAAACGGTCGGGATCTCAGTGATGGAAAACCTTTCTGCAAGCATATTCGGGGTATGACGGACGAATACTCCTTCCCTTAAAAACCATCCATTATTCAATATATAAGATATTTTCTCTACACCATCATTATTTATCATATAGTGTCGTGTTCGGCCTGTATGTATATAATATATAGAATCAATTATATCGCCTGGGTTTACAAATATCTTCTTTCCAGGTAGCTCCCTACGTTTGGCGTATCTAGCTATCAATTCGTTTACTTCCAGGTTTGCGCAGCTAGGAAAGTCAACCAAAACATAACTCTTATTGTACAATCAGATCTCCTTGCAAGATTTTTCTCTATTTTCAGCAAAAACCTAGCTTTATGCTGAAAACATTGTAGAAGGAGTATAGTATTATAGAATGCTCTCAGTCAATAAATAGATATATTTCTATATCTTAATTATATTTATTACATTTTAGTAACAATTGCTACATTGAAACGGATGATATTTCCTTTAAAAAAAATGGCCCTATACTAAAAATCCAGGAATCTTTCGGATACTCGTTAAAACCTCTAAATTCGGGGAGTCTATGGTTAATCCAGGCGACAGCAATGAACTATTCGATGCCCTAAGTGGTAAATTCTCGATGGATAATGTTATACAGTCGGTTAATTATTTCAATACCCTTCAAAGATATACCGGGACAGAGGAAAGCGATATTGCTGCCAAATATATAATTAATAAGATGCACGAATATGGAACTGAAGTACATGAATATGAATATAACGCATATGTCAGCCGGCCTTTGAACGCATCTATACACATGGGAGCTCAACATTTTAAGGCAATTGCAGCGGTCTATAGCGGAGACGCCAGCCAACTACAAGGTGAAATTGTTTACATAAAGGACTCAAAGCAACTTGCAGAACATGGTAGGCTAAACAAGGATGCTCATAATATTGCTAAAGGTAAGGTAATCCTTATCAATAAAGTTGAGGATGGATTCGCAAAAATAGCATCTGATGCACAAGCTTTGGCAGTAATCCAAATACAAGAATCCAAGGAAGACCTAATCCACCATTCAACGGTCGGCACTGTATGGGGAACGCCTTGCTTGAATGATATTGATAAATTCCCCTATATCCCCTACGTTTTTGTAACATATTCAGATGGTCAAGAAATGATCACAAATATTATGAACAAAAATTATACTGTAAGTATTACCGTCGTAATGGATAATTCAGTAAAAAAAAGCATGATGCCAGTCGCTAGAATTAGCGGAAAGAGCGATAAATTCGTCCTTATATCAGCACACTATGATTCATGGTATGAAGGAATTACAGATAACGCAATTAGTGATGCGATACTTATCGAGTATGCTAGGATTTTTAGCGAAAATAAGACGAAGCTGAATCGAAGTATTGTAATTGGATGGTGGTCTGGTCATTCAGATGGACGATACGCTGGTTCAACCTGGTACTGCGACAATCTTTGGGAGGACTTATCAAAGAATTGCATAGCGCATTTTAATATCGACTTAGCAGGCTGTAAAAATTCCGATCAAATTAGAGCAAGAACAACGTTGATGGAAGGAGAAATTTTTACCTCTCAGTTGATCAAAAAATATACGGGAAATGATACAATGCCTTCAATTTTTATGCCTCGAGCAGCCGATCAATCATTTTGGGGAGCAAAAATTCCTATTTCAATAATGTTGAAATATGAACCCTTACCCAAGAACTGTGATTTTTCATGCCCAAGCGGCGGTGTCTGGTGGCATACTGATTGTGACACCATAGATAAAATGGATCGTAAAATTACAGCTCGTGATATGCTTATTAATGCTGAAATGATATGCTCAGTGTTAAATAGTAAACATATACCTATTCAAATCGTCGATTATATTACACAGATTAGCACTTATTTATATACTATTTCGAATTCGGTTTCTGATACCAACATATTCGAGCCGGTATTCAAAAATTTAGCAAATTTAAAACGAAAAGTAATATCGCTCTATGACTCCCCAGAATTTGAGCGGACTGATAACGATGATATAGTTAAATACATCGGCGGAGAACTTGTACGTTTGACTTATTCATATAGCAGTCAATATTACCAAGATTCGGCAGCAAAAATGGAACGTTTCCCGCTAATAAAAAAATCATTATCCATTCTTGAAAACTCAAATGAGGAAGATATCAAACTTTTCGCCATGACTGATCTTATTAGGCAAAGAAATCGACTTGCTGGACAGATTGACCATCTAGCGATGATTCTCGATAATTTTCTGTTTCGCTTAAGGACAGAAGCTTTGAATGAGCCTTCATTAATGGGGAGTGAATCTAATGTATAGATACGTATTACGCAGGCTCATCATGCTTATTCCGGTGCTCTTGGGCGCAACATTCATAGTCTTTTTTATTATGACCTTGTCACCTGAGGATCCTGCGCTCATCATTCTTGGCGCTGATGCGACACCAGAATCTGTTACTCAACTTCATACTGAACTGGGCCTAGATAAACCGCTTTTAGTAAGATATTCGACCTTCATAGTTAACCTATTAAGAGGCGATCTTGGCAAATCGTATAAAAACAACCTTGATGTAATGAGCCAGATCCTGGACAAGCTCCCCAATACAATTCTATTGGCTTTTACCGGCGTAGTAATTGCCGTTTTAATCGGAATACCGGTAGGAATTCTATCCGCTAAAAAACAGTATAGTCTTTTCGATAATGTAGCGATGATCCTTACTCTGATCTTGGCTGCTTCTCCGGCTTTCTGGTTTGGATTGATGCTTGTGATCATCTTTTCTTTAAATCTTGGATGGTTTCCTTCAGCGGGTATGGGAAGTGGATTTTTCAGTGCTATAAGAAGCTTGGTATTACCAGCAGTTACGTTATGCGGCAGTACTGCGGCACTTATCGCGAGAACAACTAGATCATCAATGTTGGAAGTTATAAGACAAGACTATATAGACACCGCGCGGTCAAAAGGGGTGAAACAGTCGAAAATTACCATACACCATGAGCTTAAGAACGCTCTTATCCCGATTGTAACTGTAATAGGGCTGCAATTTGGTGTGCTTCTTGGTGGATCAGTCATGACAGAATCTGTTTTTTCATGGCCTGGTGTAGGGAGATTCGTAGTTGAAGCTATTAAGAGCAAGGATATTCCGAATGTGCTCGGTTCTGTGGTGATGTTATCTATATTATTCACGGTTATAAATCTGTTGGTGGATATCCTTTATGCGTTCATCGATCCAAGAATCAAATCGCAATACAAACATTAGCAGGAGATATCATGCGAAAAGCCATAAGCAAGCAAGGAGCCGAAAGCCGAACGCTCTGGCAGGAATCATTGATACGATTCAAACGGAACAAAATGGCGATTGTTGGCTTAGCTCTGATCCTCATCCTCATAGCAATATCTATCGGGACTATTGTCATAGATGCTGTGGATGGAGGCAACATATACACAAAATATGTAATTAAGCAAAATCTTCAAAAGCGCCTTATGAAACCATCTTTAGAAAACATTTTTGGCTGTGATGAATATGGTAGAAGCATCCTATTTAGGATGATATGGGGAACCCGATATTCCTTGTTTGTAGGAGTGATGGCAATAGTAATCGCAACGTTAAGCGGCGGGCTTATCGGCGCCGTAGCAGGATATTATGGCGGGAAAATCGACAATCTTTTAATGAGAGTTATGGATGTATTTTTAGCAATTCCGTCTATGGTGCTTGCGATTGCGGTAGTCGCAGCTTTGGGAACAAGCATGTTTAACCTGCTTCTATCGATTGCGGTACCTCAAATTCCCAGATTTGCCCGAATCGTTCGCGCTTCAGTGATGTCGGTGAGGGACAAAGAATTCATCGAAGCCTCCCGAGCGGTTGGAGCCAACGATATTACGCTAATCATGAAATATATCCTTCCAAACGCGATGGCTCCTATAATCGTACAAGCAACATTAGGCACAGCGAATGCGATCTTGTCGATAGCAGGTCTTTCATACCTAGGACTTGGGATACAACCTCCCATACCTGAATGGGGTGCCATATTGACCTCCGCAAAAATGTACATGCGCGATGCATGGCATATTTCGGTAATACCAGGTCTTGGGATTATGATAACAATCCTGGCGCTGAATCTATTTGGTGATGGTCTCCGTGATGCGCTCGATCCAAAGCTAAAGAAGTAAACGGAGATGAAAAAATATGAGTGACATACTTGCAGTAAAAGGTATCGATATAGTCTATGAAACACAGGATGGGGTTGTCCATGCGTTAAATGGAATTGATCTTACTCTGAAGGAAGGATCATCCGTAGGGCTTGTTGGCGAGACCGGGGCAGGAAAAACAACCCTAGCAAAAGGTATAATGAAACTTACACGAAGCCCTCCTGGAAAAATTCGAAAAGGAAAGATCCTTTATCAGGACACGGATATTTTAACGCTCGATGATGAAAAAACCCGTGAATTGCGCGGAAAAGAAATATCAATGATATTCCAGGATCCGATGACTTCACTCAACCCGGTGATGACAGTAGGGGAACAAATAGCCGAAGCAGTAATTACCCATAAGAAGGTATCCAGCAACGAAGCGATGGAAGAAGCCCAGGATATGCTGGAACTAGTAGGTATTCCAAAAGAACGATGCCACGAGTACCCACATCAGTTTTCCGGAGGCATGAAACAACGAGTAATTATTGCTATAGCGCTGACATGTAACCCGAAAGTATTAATAGCAGATGAACCAACCACAGCCTTAGATGTGACCATACAGGCTCAAGTACTGGATTTGATGAATAATCTGCGGTCAAAGTTAAAAACTACTATGTTGTTGATTACCCATGACCTCGGCGTTGTTGCCCAAAATTGTGAATATGTCGCCGTCATCTACGCTGGAGAGATAGTAGAGTACGGTACGGTGCATGAAGTCTTCAAGAACATGAAACACCCATATACCGTAGGATTATTCAACTCTCTGCCTAGTCTGACTAAAACAGTCAGGAGACTGATCCCAATCGAAGGCTTAATGCCGGACCCTATGAATCTTCCAAATGGATGCAAATTCAGTACTAGGTGCAAATGGGCTACAGAGCTATGCAACGAAGAGCATCCTGAGATGGTCGCGGTAGACGGGGAGCACATCGTTCGATGTTTTATTCAAGAAGGAAAGGTCAGAAAAGAGGTAAATGATGATACAGAAAAATAATATCCTTGAAGTAAGGAGGTTAAAAAAATACTTCCCTACTCCGAAAGGACTTTTACATGCGGTGGATGACCTTTCTTTTAATATTAAGGAAGGTGAAACCCTCGGTGTCGTAGGAGAGTCCGGATGTGGCAAATCTACTTTAGGAAGAGTTATATTAAGGCTGCATGAAGCCACGGATGGGGAAGTTTTGTTCGATGGCGATAATATCTTAAAATATTCAAAAAACAGAATGAAAAATCTCAGAAAAAAGATGCAGATTATTTTCCAGGATCCTTATGCATCATTAAACCCACGCCTGACTGTAAGTCAGGCTATCGAAGCCCCTTTGCTCATACAAAACGTTTTCAAGCCTACGCAGAAGTCAGATTTGCAAAAAAGGGTTTTTGAAATAATGGATCTTGTCGGGCTGGCCAGAAGGTTGGTAAACACTTATCCACATGAACTTGATGGAGGAAGACGGCAGAGAATAGGTATCGCGCGGGCACTTGTTCTAAATCCAAAATTCATTGTTTGCGATGAGCCAGTTTCAGCTTTGGATGTATCCATACGTGCGCAGATATTGAATTTGATGCAGGACCTCCAAGAACAACTTGGGTTGACATATCTTTTCATCACCCATGACTTGAGCGTAGTTAAGCATCTATCCAGCAATATTCTGGTTATGTACCTAGGACAGATCGTAGAAATGGCGAAGCCTGATGATTTATTCAAAACACCAATCCATCCATATACACAAGCGTTATTGTCCGCGATTCCCATTCCTGACCCAGATATCAAGATGAAGCGAATGATACTCCAGGGAGAGCTGACATCTCCGATAAACCCCGCTCCTGGCTGCAGGTTCGCTAAGCGATGTATTTATGTGACGGATATTTGTTCAAAAAAAACACCTGTGCTCAGGGAAATATCAGAAAATCATCTGGTTTCTTGCCATATCGCGGAAAGATTTGCATTAAAACCCATTATAGATGGGTGAGCGAATATTATGTCTTTAGGAGGCAGAAGATGAAAAGAGTATTTGTTGTAGCTATGGCTGTATGTTTCGTTTTGATGACAGCAGGTGCTACATGGGCGGCTGGGCCGTACAAGGATACAATTGTATTCGCTCAGGGTTCCGATATAACTTCACTGGATCCACATATCGGGAAACAGTTGCGCGCTTTTGCAGTGACATCAAACATGTTTGAACAGATAGTAAAGTTCGATGAAAACATGCAGATCGTTCCGAGTTTAGCAAAAAGCTGGGAAAGAATTTCAAGTACTGAGATACAGTTCAAATTGCGAGAGGATGTAAAATGGCACGATGGCAGCCAGTTTACCGCCGATGATGTAAAGTTTAGTTACGATAGAATGATCGCAACACCAAACGTAGCAAACAACATTGCCTTCCTTGAATCATCAAAAGTGGTGGACAAATTCACAATCATATTAAAGACAAAGTATCCTTATGCACCGGTGTTAGCAGCATTAACAACTCCGCCATGCTCTATAGTACCAAAAAAAATAGTTGAGGCGAATCCGAAAGCATTTGCTCTCAACCCAATTGGTACTGGGCCATACAAATTCGTTGAATGGAAACCGGATGAGTATGTAAAGCTCGAGGCATTTGATGGATATTACGGACAGAAAGCCAAAACAAAGTACGTAATGATGAAAGTAGTCCCTGAAAGCACTCAGCGAAGTATACAGCTAGAGACTGGCGAGATTGATGTGGCTTATGATATTCCCCCGAATGATGTTGTACGAATCCAAAACAGCAAAAAAATGACTTTACTCCAAGGAGAGTCGATGATGGTCTCTGACCTGAACATCAACACTCAATCAAAAGGACCTCTTGGAAACAAGTTAGTTCGACAAGCTATAGCTTACGCAATCGATAGAAATTCTATTGTAAAGTATGTGCTTAGTGGAATAGGTATCCCTGGAACAATTTCAGTACCTCCTGCAGCGTTCGGATACAACGCAAATATTAAAGTACCTACTTATAATCTTGATAAAGCGAAAGCTCTCATGAAGCAAGCAGGTTATGCGAATGGATTCTCCTGTAGCGTATGGGTTGATGATGATCAGGTATATACTGAAGTCTGCACGGTGCTACAGAATCAACTCTCTGAAATTGGTATTACCCTTAAAATTGAAGTAATGAAACAGGCGACAAAGCTGAACAGGTTGGTTGAAAAGCAGGATTTCGATATGAATATTTCTTACTTCAACAATCTAATAGGAGATGCTGACTACAATCTTTATAGCAATTACCATCCATCTTCCGCGAGTAACAACTCGTATTTCAACAACAAAGAGGTAACTGATCTCATCATCAAAAGCCGAGAACAGTTCAAGGATAGCGACCGTAAAGCAATATTTGACAAGATATATAACATTCTGATGGATGAGACTCCAACAGTAGCACTTTATTACAATAAGATGTGTGTTGGAATTTCCAATAAAGTTGAAGGATTTACCTTAAACAAAATTGGAGCTCATAAATATGTAAACGTCACAGTTAAAAAGTGATTGCAGTAAAACTCGGGGCTAGCTATGATAGCGGCCCCGAGTCTTGATGTCAAACTGAAATTGCATATGAATAATAGTAAGCGTTCAAAGACTTATGCAAGAAAGAATAGCTTGTGTCTGCTAAGCTATAAGGTACAAAGAGCTCAGGTAACAGCCTCACACCCTCAACAAGCCGCGAAAACCTCGAACGCCATAATAGGATTCTGCTCCATTGTGATACACGAAGACCCTGTCGTAGCGTCGATCGCCAAAAATCGCTCCCCCGAGTTTTCTTATCGCGGAAAGAGTATTTAGCCAGCTTGAAGTTTTCGTATCGAATTCCCCCAATTCTTGAAGTTTCCGATACTGGTCTTCCGTCAACAGTTCAATCCCCATGGCGGCTGCCATGTCGACCGCGGTATTTTCCGGTTTATGCTCTTTTCTTGACTCGAGACCCTCACGGTCATAGCAGATGCTTCTTCGCCCTTTGGGACTTTCATCCGAGCAGTCGCAAAAAATGTATTCATTCATCGCTTTGTCGAATCCGATGACATCAGGCTCGCCGCCAGTCTTTTCCATTTCGTTCAGCGACCAAAGCTTATCAGGGTTCGCGGCGATTTTCGCCTGAACTTCAACCCAACGCACGTCTTTATGACGGTTCATGTATTTATCGAATCGGGACTTCAGTGATTTCAGCAATGTCTCCCGCTGTTCCAGAGTAACGCTTTTCGAACTGTTCATCATCTCCTCCTTCTTTCATCGCCTTCTGCGAATATAACACTTATATAATGTATTCATAAAAGGCTTGGAGATCGAGTTAAAAGCCAGCCGAATTCGGCGAGGATCATCGCGGTGAGCCCCCAGACTATCCTTCCCTCGAAATTGTAGCAGGGTACCGACCAGTCCTTGTCGTCGCGCCGCATGGGAAAGGTTGAGATGGATGCCGGGTCCATCAGCGCCGCCAGGGGAATCTCGAACAGATCGTCCACTTCCTCCCGCTGAAGGCGATAGACGGGCATTTCCTCGGCGAAAGCGATGAAAGGGTGAACATGATAGCCTGAAGGCAGGGCCGAGATTTCGCTCAAGGCACCAAGGACCGACGATTCTGGCAGCCTGACGCCGATCTCTTCCTCCGTTTCGCGCAGCGCCGCGTCAAGGGGACTTTCGCCCGGCTCGAGGGCGCCGCCGGGGAAGGCTATCTGCCCGGCATGGTGCCTCAGGCTGCCGGGCCGTTCGATCAGAGGGAAGACTAATCCGTCGCGCGACGGATGCAGAAGGATCAGCACCGAAGCTTCACGGAATCCTTCCCTTTCTCGTCGCGGAACGAGCCCTTCATCTCCCCTGAAAGGAGGCGCCATGAACCTCCAGGCGTCGATGCCGGGCAGGTGCCTGAGAAGAGCCCGCCTTATGTCGCGACATTCGTCGCTCAAGCGCTCTCCAGCTTCTCGAACTGGCTGTTGTAGAGGTTCGCGTAGAATCCGCCGGCGGCGATGAGGCTCTCATGGGTGCCCTGCTCGACGATGTCGCCGTGGTCCATCACGAGGATCCAGTCGGCGTCCCGTATGGTCGACAGGCGGTGGGCTATGATGAAACTCGTCCTGCCCTTCATGAGCACGCTCATCGCTTTCTGTATGAGGACCTCGGTGTGGGTGTCCACCGAGCTCGTCGCCTCGTCGAGGATGAGCATCGGGGGGTTGGCGAGTATGGCCCTCGCTATGGTGAGAAGCTGCTTCTGGCCCTGCGAGATGTTGGTCGTTTCCTCGTTGAGCTCAGTCTGGTAGCCCTGCGGGAAGGCCCTGATGAAGTGGTCCACATGGGCCGCCTTGGCCGCTTCGACGACCTCCTCTTCGGAGGCGCCGATTTTTCCGTAGCGGATGTTGTCGAGGATGCTGCCGTTGAAAAGCCATGTATCCTGAAGCACCATGCCGAACATACGCCGCAGATCGGCCCTCGCATACTCGCGGATATCCTTGCCGTCTATAAGAATGGCCCCTTCCTTCACGTCGTAGAAACGCATGAGGAGCTTCACGAGCGTCGTCTTGCCGGCGCCCGTCGGCCCCACGATGGCGACCCGCTTTCCGGGAGCTACCTTCGCCGAGAAGTCGTCGATGATGATTTTATCTTCGAGATAACCGAAATGGACATTCCTGAACTCGACCGCTCCCTCGACCTTCGCGGGTTTCCGGGCATCGGCGTTGTCCGCCGCTTCCTCGGCCTCTTCCAGGAATTCGAATACCCTCTCGGCCGAAGCGGCCGTCTGCTGCAGGACGTTGGAAATGTTCGCGATCTGGCTTATCGGCTGCGTGAATGAGCGGACATACTGGATGAATGCCTGGATATCGCCGAGGCTTATCGCTTTCTTGGCCGCGAGGTAGCCGCCCACGATGGTGACGCCCACATAGCCGAGATTCCCCACGAAGTTCATCATGGGCATCATGATTCCAGAGAGGAATTGGGATTTCCACGCCGAATGGTAGAGCGAGTCGTTGATGCCTTCGAACTTCGCTATGTTCTTCGCTTCGCCGTTGAAGGCTTTTACCACGGCATGGCTGCCGAACATTTCCTCGATATGGCCGTTCGCGTGGCCGAGAAATTCCTGCTGCTGCTTGAAGTACTTCTGCGACTGGTTGACGATGAGCCGGATCAGGACCATCGACAGCGGTAGGATGAGAAGAGCGACGAGGGTCATCTGCCAGCTTATGGTCAGCATCATCACGAGAACGCCCAGGACGGTGACGAGCGAAGTGATCATCTGCGTCAGGCTCTGGCTCAAGGTCTGGTTGACCGTGTCCACATCGTTGGTCATGCGTGAGAGCACCTCGCCGTGGCTCGTGCCGTCGAAATACCTGAGCGGCATCCTGTTGATCTTGGCGAGTATATCCTTGCGGAATTGATAGGTGATCTTGATCGAAACACCTGACATGATCCAGCCCTGGATGTAGCTGAAGAACGCCGACACGAGGTAAAGCCCCAGGACGCCGAGCAGGATCCTGCCGATGGCCGGAAGATCGATGCCGCCGGATTTCCCGGCCATCTGCGCCATGACGCCTTCGAAGAGTTTGGTCGTCGCCTTGCCCAGGATTTTGGGACCGAGTATGGAAAATACCGTGGAAGCGACCGCGAATATAAACACGATTACTATCGGGAGCTTGAATGGACCGAGGTAACCGATGAGCTTTTTCATCGTACCCTTGAAATTGCGGGCTTTTTCGCCCTTCATTATGGCAGCCGGGCCGCCGGGGCCACCTCTGCCGAAAGCCGTTCCGGGACGCATCCCCGATCTGCCCGTCTGTCCTGTCGGATTATGCATGTCACTCATGCCAGTTCCTCCTGCTTCAGCTGCGACATCGCGATATCGCGGTAGACTTCGCAGGTTTCCATGAGTTCATGGTGCGTGCCCTGCCCCACGAGCCGGCCCTCGTCGAGGACGAGTATCTGGTCGGCCTGTTTTATGGCGGCGACGCGCTGGGTTACCAGAAGTATGGTGCTCTGGCTCAAGGATGCCTTGAGCGCCTGCCTCAGGAGCGTATCGGTCTTGAAATCGAGGGCCGAAAAGCTGTCGTCGAAAATATAGATTGGTGCCTTCTTGACGATGGCGCGCGCGATCGTCAGGCGCTGTCTCTGGCCGCCCGACACGTTGCCGCCCCCCTGGGAAATCTCGAGGCCAATACCTTCCGGTTTCACGTCGACAAATTCCTTCGCCTGGGAAATCTCGAGGGCGAGCGCCATATCTTCCCTGGAGGCATTCTCGTCGGCATAGAGCAGATTGCTTTCGACCGTGCCCGAGAAAAGCGAAGCCTTCTGCGGCACGAAGCCGATCTTCGAGCGCAGCGCTTCCTGCGAAACCGCCCTGACATCGATGCCTCCGACCCTGATCGAGCCCTCGGTCGCGTCGTAGAAGCGCGGGATGAGGCTCACCAGGGTGGACTTGCCCGATCCCGTCGTGCCGATGATGGCTGTCGTCTGGCCGGGCTTCGCCGTGAAGCTGATTTTGCTCAATACATCATCGGTCGCTCCCGGGTAGCGGAAACTCACGTCCTTGAATTCGATGGTACCTGCGAAATCAGCGCCGTAGACGAGAGGAGTCTTGGGATCGACGATGCTCGGCTCGGTGGCGAGCACTTCCGCTATTCTGTCGGCCGAAACCGAGGCTCTCGGCAGGATGATGAACATCATCGAGAGCATGATGAAGGCGAAGAATATCTGCATGGCGTACTGCATGAACGCCATCATGTCGCCGACCCTGATCTGCGAAAGGGCTACTTCATGAGCCCCCGTCCAGACGATGAGGAGGGACACGAGGTTCATGATGAGCATCATGAGAGGCATGAGGACTACCATGACCCGCGTCACGAAGAGCATCGTTCCCGTCAGGTCCCTGTTCGCCTTGTCGAATCGCTCCTCCTCCCGACCCTGCATGGCGAAGGCGCGGATGACCATCATGCCTGACAGGTTCTCCCTCACGACGAGGTTGAGTTTGTCGATGAGTTTCTGGATGCTCTTGAACTTGGGCAGGGCTATCGCGAAAACGACCGCGATGACGCCGAGGATGATGGACACCGCCAGCGCTATGATCCACCACATGGAGGAAGCCTTCCCCGTCGCCCTTATGACGCCGCCTATGCCGATGATCGGCGCGTAGAAGAACATCCGCAATCCCATGACCGTGACCATCTGCATCTGCGTGATGTCGTTGGTCGAGCGGGTGATGAGCGAGGCGGTGGAGTATTTGTCCAGTTCGGCGAAGGAGAAATTCTCGACCTTCCGGAAGAGGTTCACGCGCAGGTCCCGGGCGAAACCCGCCGCCGTGCGCGCTCCGAGGAAGCCGACGATGACGGTGGCGACGACGGAGACGAGAGTCAATAGAAGCATGAGACCGCCTACCGAAAGAATGTAGGAAGTCTGCAGGGCGACGGTATCCATGCCCAACCTTTCGTATTCACCCTTGACGGCCTGGACGCCCATCTGGGTGATGACGGAAGGATCGATGCCCGTCATCCTGGACGAAATCGCGCCCAACATCAGCGCGTTGAGACGGCTCCTCGCCGTCGCGTCTATCTTTTTCAGGATATAGAGAGGCTCGCTCCCTGCGTTGGGATATTTTTTGAGAAGAGCCTGGTGGGCTTCAGAGCCCGGCTCGAAGCGATCGTAGGCCGCGAGGATGGCGGCGCCCTCCTCCGGGGAGGTGAGCTTGAGGACCATGTCGAACTTGTTCCCGCCCATCGCCTGAGGCAGGGAATCTTCGATACCGCCCTGCTGGATGCCAGTGTTCACGATCCTCGACATGTAGTCGGGCAGCGCCAGATCGGCGTTGGCCTGGAGAAAGAGCAGAACGACGATAAGGACGATCGAAGCCACATAAGGCTTCAGATAACGCATCAATCGCATCATGAGTGTATGGTTCCTTCTCCCTCGCAGTGGGGATTCTTCACATTACCTTCAAGGGCCCTGGCCTTTCCTACGAGCATGGCTATGGTTTCGTTCGCGGCGCGCCTTTCTTCCATAGACAGGGAATCGACGAGATCTTTGATCCAGCGCTGACGCACATGGATGCCTTTCTGGAGGAAGGCCTGCCCTTTGTCGGTCAAGGTAAGGCATTTGCCGCGCCTGTCATCGGGATTTTCGCTGCGCTGTATGAAACCTTGCTGGACCAGCCGGTCCAGCATCTGGCTCGCGGCGGCGCTCGAGACCTGGAGGTCCTCGCCGACATCGGCTACGCCGCAGCGCCCGTTTCGCTTGATCTTGAAGAGGGCGACGGTCTGCGACATCGACAGCCCATTCTCTTTCGTGTAGTGGACGAGGCCGTGCATGGAGTGGCGCATGACCAGCCGGGTCCACTCCCCCATCGTCTCCAGAAATTCCGTTTCGTTGGGCAACATAAGATCCTTAAATAATTAAGATTACTTAATTATAAAGAAATCTTTTATTTTAGTCAACTTGTCCGCGTCATCTAGGCAGGGCGCTGGATGGCGTTGAAATAGTCCTCCACGAGAAGGGCGACGCATTCTTCTTCGCTCTTCCCCACCGATGGCGCGGAAATGACTCCAGGCGCGACGGCGGGACAGACCATGGCGGCGAAAAGCGCCTCGGTGCGCACCCGGAGCGTCCAGTCAGGATCGATGCCGAGGGCAGCGGCCACGCGGAGCTCGCATTCGGCGACGAATTCCCAGAAGTTCGATCCAGCGCGCGACGATGAGAGGGAAGCGTCCGCGCGGCCGCCGTCCAGCGCGCCCAGGAAGTGGAGTCGCGTCACGGTCGGATAGCGCAGGGCTCCAAGGCGCAGAAAGGTGGCGATTTCCAGGATCCCGGCCTTGGGGTCCCATGGCTGAACGTTCAGGAAGCCCTGAAGATCCTCGAGAGCGTTCTTCCATGAAGCGGCCAAGGCAGCCGCCATGAGGGCGTCCTTCGTTCGGTAGTGATAGTTGATGGCCGCGAGATTGACCTTAGCCTCCGTCGAGATGGCTCTGGCCGTCGCGGCCTCGATACCCTTCTTCTCTATGATGTCGATCGCGGCGGCAAGGATTCTCTCCCTTGTGCCTTCTTCGTTTTTCTCAGGCATCGCTTCCCCCTTGGCCGCCGCCGAGCGCCTTCTCCACCATCGCTTCGCTCAATTCCCAGAGCCGGCGCGCGGCGGCCGCGTCATAGGAGCGGCGGGACGATCGCAGCGGAACGGCGTCGCGCCAGTACAGCCCCGTTCGTCCCGCCGCTTCCGGCGAAGAAAGGAGCGCGGCTATCCCCGAAGCCGGCCGAGCCGGACTCGTGCCGCCTCTCCTTCTCAGGCTCCAGAAAAGCCCGGTGAGACCCCGCGCGTGCTTCTGTCCCATATCGGTGTTGACAAGCCCCGGATCTATGGTGAAGACCGTCGGCTTTCCTTCTCCCGATCCAGCCTTGAGCGCGCCAGTTTCCAGCCTGCGAGCGAGTTCGTAGGAGAACAGCACGTTGGCCAGCTTCGACTGTTCGTAAGCCCATAGGCTTAAATATTTCCCCTCGAGGCTGGGATCATTCCAGCGTATCCATCCATAGTAATGCGATCCCGAACTGACGGTCGCGATCCTGGAGCCGGCGCTCATCGCGGGCAGAAGTTTTGTCGTGAGGAGGAAAGGAGCGAGGTGATTGACGGCGAACTGCGTCTCCAGGCCTTCCGCCGTGAGCGTTCTCTTTGCGGTGTAGACACCCGCGCAGTTCACGAGAGCGTCGATAGGCTTGCCGGAATCGGCGAGACGCGAGGCGAGATCGGCCACTTCGGTCATGAGACTCAGGTCGGCGAGCTCCTGTTGCGGGGGAGGCGCTCCCGCCTTTCCCGCCGCGCTCTCAAAAGCCTTGGCGGCAGCGGCCGTCCGCCCCGGATCGCGCCCGACGAAGACCAATTCGGCTCCTAGCCCCAGGAGCGCCTCGACCGTGGCATAGCCGATGCCCGATGTCGCCCCCGTGACGACGCAGCGCTTTCCCTTCAACGAACTGGCATTCATCCCGCACCTCCGCATGATGTCATAAAAAAAGTAGCAGAATTGAAGGCTAGCGTCAAGTCTTGTTTTATACGATTGTTTTAAACATTGTTTGACATTTTATTAGGAGTGAGATATATTGAATCACACGTTTCAAACAGATGTTTTAATACGGAGTAAAAGCGATGGAAAAAGCAGCAGAATTCGCTGTCGTCACCGGCGCGAGCCAAGGCTTGGGAAAGGCCTTCGCCGATACATTATCGACCAAAGGCTGGAACCTCATACTGGTCGCTCTTCCGGGAACGGGTCTGCCGGTCTTCGCGGAGGAGCTGCGCCGTCTCCATGGCTCGATCGTCTTCGCCCTCGAGCTGGATCTCTCCACGGCAAGCGCCCAGCAAGAATTTCTCGCCTTCGCCCTCGCCGACGAAAGACCCGTCTCCCTCCTCGTCAACAACATGGGCATAGGCGACAACGGTCTTTTCGATCTCATCCCCATAGAGTTCCAGCGGAGAGTCGTCGACGTAAACATCCAGGCCACCATGGCCATCACCTACGGCCTCGTCGAAAGACTCGCCGCGAGCAAGGGCAGAATCCTCACCGTCGCAAGCCTGGCGGCCTTCTACCCCATGCCGCTTTTCGCGGTCTATGCCGCGAGCAAATCCTTCCTTCTTCACTGGAGCATAGCCCTCAGACATGAACTCGCTCCCCTCGGCATCTCGGTCACCGCCCTCACGCCGGGAGGAATCTATACGAGCGAGGCGATCAGGGAGAAGACGAATTCACAAGGCTTTTTCGGCCGCCTCTCATCGAAGGAACCTGCCCAAGTCGCCCAGACGGCCCTGCGGGGTGCTTTCGCGGGCAAAGCCCTCGTCGTGCCGGGATTTTTCAACAAGACTCTGATGGTGCTGGGAAGCAGATCGCCCAAGGACATGACGGCGAAGGCAATATTTAGGCGTTGGCGCGGCGCCCTGGGGAAGGTGAAGGAAAGCCATGACTGCGGCTGGTTCAATCGGCCCGCGCCGAAGCTCAGGCATGACTTAGCCGAACAGCATCACTTCGTCGAATAACGATATGCCAGGCCTCCGGTGAGGCTTGCCTGGGGCGAGTCGCCGAACCAGCATTCGCCCTTCCCCCAGACTTCGATCGCGGGACTCAAGGCCGCCTCGACTCCGACGCCGACGATCAGGTTCCTGGTCACCGGCTCCTGGAGGTCGAACCAGGTGGCGGCGCCGTCGGAGGGGGGATAGGCGCTTTCGATGCCGTAGGCTCCTTTTCGCAAATATTTGAGCGAAAGGGCGGCGTTGAGGCTGGGGCTTTCCCAGGAGAGCTTCAGCATGTCGAGGACGGTGTCGGGACCATAGGGAAAACCGAGGTAGAAGGCGTTGGCCGTATACAGATAGCCGGTCGAGGTGTTGACGAGCCGATGGTCGGGCAGCGTCCATTTTCCCGAATCGTTCTCTCTGTTGTAGAGGTAGGTGGTGGTCCGATACCCCTCGTAGCTCAATCTCAGGCCTCCCGGTTCCAAAAAGCTATTCTCGCGAAGAGAATAATCGGCTTCCCTCATGCGGCCGAACACGTAGGGCGAGCCGCCCGCGATTTTCCATTCGGCGCCGCCCAGTAATCCCAGGGCGGTCGGCCGATACGGGGAACCGTCGGAAGTCTCCCAGGGCATCACGAGATCGTCCATCACAATCTCTCCGAAGGTCCTGACCGTTCCGAATCTGACCTCGGCGCTGGCGTCGAGCATGACATTGCTGTAGGCGTCCTGGTACATGTTGTGGTAGACGGCGAAGGGCGAAATATCGATGAGGCCGGGCACTATGTCGTGGATGAGGTTGAGTTCGCCCACGGCAATCCTCAGCCGATCGCTAGAGTAGCCGACCCGATGGGCGAAGATGTTTTTATAGCCCCATCCGGCAGGTTCCGGGTCCAGCTGGGTCCACACGTTGCCCGCCCTATCCGCCCCGATGGCGACGAAACCGTACCACCACTCGCCCCTGCGCGTAGGGAAGCGATAGTCGATCCACAGGTGATCCAGATAGGGCGCGCTGTCAGATATGGCGAGCCCATAGGTGCCCGGCCCCCACTTAAGCTGGCGTCTTCCTATCGAAAGCAGAAGCTTCTCGCCGCCGAACTCGAAGTAGCCGACGGTGGGCATGTTCGCGTCGCCAATGGAGTTGATGCCATGAGCGACGAAGGGCAGATTGCCGTAATACCGCTCGGTGGCGAAGGATTGGAAATCGGGCCGGACGTCGACGCGAAAGACGAGCTCCGACCTGGCCGCATGCAGCTCGAGTCCCAGGTTGAGCACGGAAGGGAAATCGTAGTAACGGGCATAATCCTCAGGACTCAGGGACAGCGTGTCGCTTAGGGGTGCGACGCTCGTGAAGTTGAAGGCGGGCATCGCCTGGACGAAAAACAGCGCCTCCCCCGGCAGCGGAGCCGGGGCGATCCATGAAAATAAGCCGAACAGGCAGCAGAAAAAGAGTCCGAGCGGCTTCGATTTCGAACCTGTCATCCGAAAATCGGTCCGAGCCATCCGGCGAAATACGCTACGGCGAGCGCGATGACGACGAGAAGCGCGATGTAGAGAGCCCAGGGCTTCTTTTTCTCGGCGAACGGATCCTTGATGACCTTGGCGGCCCCAGGAGGCAGAACGGCGAGATGACTCAGGGTCGCGCCGAAGGGAACGTTGATCTTGAGCCGTCCATTGACCGCCCAGCCTTCCGCGTTGAGCAGGGGGCCCAGATTCCTTTTCCGCAGCTTCATGTAGGCAAGAATCATGGAGGGACCGGAAATGAGGAGGAAAATGGCGGCGACGCCGACGGGCATCCAGACGCCCATGCCAAAGAAGATCCCCAGAATACCCGTAACCATGGCGCCGACGCTTCCCAAGGCGACGCCGATGGCCGCTACGGTTCCGACGTCTATTTTCTTGGGCGCCAGCTGCTCCGGTTTGGGGCCGTTGACTGTTGTCTGCGCGACTCCCTTCATCTTGTCCATGTTCGCGGCTTCAGCCGAGGCCGCCCGCTTCATGGCGAGTTCCTCTACCGTCCTGATGAGCAGCTTATAGGGGCTGAAGAAGGCTTCGCGTATGCTGATAGGCTGAACGACGATCTTCGTGATGACGGCATCCCAATCGGCGCCCTCCGTATCGTAGTAAATGCCGTTTCGGCCGATGAAGATGTTGTCGGCGTCGCCGGCGGTCAAGGCCGCGACAATCGACTTTTTCCTGCCGTCCTTGCGGGATAGATCGCAATAAATAAGGTAGATGGACGACAAACCTGCCATCGTGCCGTGAGCGGGGGCGTTTTTTACGTCCAGGCACAACTCCAGTTCCCTGCCGTCGAGAAAGAGCCTGCCCGACATGAACATTCCTCTTTTCCGAACATAGAATTCGTCAAGGTTGACAAAATTCCCCAGAATGCGCAGAAAATCCCTCTTAAGGATCAGCAGGGTCCTGATCTTGCCCAATGATTCGGCCTTCCCCGCCATCGCCAGGTCCTTTTCTATAAGCGCGCGCAGCTTTTCCAGGGCATCCTGGCCGAAAGCGGGCTCGAAAACCTGTCCATCCAAAACGGCCACGCCCGTCTTGGGCTTGGAATCAGCCCAAGCGTTATATGAATACATCGTCGCCGCGATGTTCTCCCATTCGGCCTGTGTGACGGTGTTCGCCTGGCTGAGCTTCTTTGCCGAAAGGGCGAAAAACACCAGGACTGCCTTGCCATGGCTGGGGTGGAGGGCGCCATCGAGGCGCAGAACGCATGAAGCGTCGGGCAGGGCGACCGGTAGTCTGGCCAACTCTTCGGAATCAGCGGGGAGATTTCTGGACAAAACCGTTGCCATGAGCGCTTCCAGCTCCCCCATGGCGGAAGAAGACCCCGACATGGCCAGAATGCGGCAGCGCTTGAAATAATCATCGAGCTGCGGGCCGATCGCCTTGAAAAGGTCGGCTGCCTTCCTGCCCTCCTCTTCCGAGGCGAAAAGACCCGTAAAGGCCTCGGCCCCGATCAGCCATGACCGGTAATCCGTTACGTCGGCGCCGAACCTGTCCAGGGAAGCCGCGTCCACGCCCGCTTCGCCGCCGGAATCCTGCGCCGCGTAGCCCGTTCCGACCAGGGCGGCGATCAGCGTCTTCGAAGCCTCATCCTCGGCCGAAGCCGAAACCACGACGCCATCTCCATTGAAAGGAAGGGCGGAGAACGTGTTTATCGCCTCTTCGACCGTGGCGAGATCGATGGATTTATGCTTGCCCTGCATCTGCGAGACGGCTTGATTCAGCGCCGCGTCCTTCAGCTGCTCGGCGGCAATGCTGTCGTTCTGCTCGAAGAGAATGTCGAGCGAATTCAGCTGCCCCTTCAGCTCCTCGATGGTTCTGAGGATATCGGGAACCCTTATTTTTCCGTCTTTGTCGGCATCGAGATAGGCTAGACCGTCCTTGAAGGCGGGCTGGGCGGCCGGCATGGCGAGGACAGCCCACAATTTCTGATCCAGATCGCCAAGCCGGGCTATATCGGCTCCATTTCTGATGACTACCTGATCCACACCGCCAATTCGAGAAAAACTCCAAGCGCCAGCAGTTTCTTTCATAGGGATAGACTCCTTATCTGCACGATCATTCTAGTCGCTGCCTGTTACAGTATCAGCGGTTTTCTTTTTCCGCGCAAGGCTATATATAGATTTCCAGGCATAAGTCATTTGACCGGCTCCAGAGAATTTGGCTATACTATATGAGCAAATCCCAAACGGAAAATTTCCAGGAAAGATATTCAAGGAGCCGTCATGAGCGTCGAAGTAACCCTTACCTCAGCCAACTTCCAGGCGGAAGTTCTCGATTCAAAAATCCCCGTCCTCGTCGATTTCTGGGCCGAATGGTGCATGCCTTGCAGGATGATCGCCCCTTCGATCGCCCAGATCGCCGAAGCCAATGAAGGCAAAATCAAGGTAGGGAAAGTAAATGTCGACGATGAAGGCGATATAGCTTCGCAATATGGCATCATCTCGATCCCCACGCTTCTGTTTTTCAAGGACGGCCAGCTCGCCAAACAGAAAGTAGGGGCTCTGCCCAAACACGAGATTGAGAACTTCATAAAAGACTGAACCTAAACGCTCCGGAGCGTCTCCAGGATCTTAACGGATCTTGGAGTCGCTCATTTTTGTCTTCTTGGAACCTGCGGCGGGTTTTCCCGGAGCGGCGATGCCCGGGCTCTGGCTGCCCGATTCCCCGACCTGCCATTGACCGGCCCCCGGGTCGCCATCGCGATTCCGGTGCAGGGGCTTGGAAGCCGAGCTCTTCCAGGGAAATCCGTCTTCCCATAATGGCGGGCTGGAGCAAGGCCAGAGATCGGCAAGCGTCAACTCCTCCAGAAAACCCAAAAGCTTAGCCGAATCGACCTCTCCTGTTTTTTCTGAGGAAACGAAGAAGACGCCATCCACTGGCTGATCTTCTTCCCTGAGCCTTACCATGATAAGGCCGGTCTCATCCGGAATTCCGCCCGCTTCGGTCCAGAAATCCCTTCCCGTGGCGCTCGCGTCCACGCCTCCCGAAAGCGAAAGATCCGGCCCGGTTTCGTCCACTTCGGACTGAAGGCCTTCGGGGGCGCAATGCAGGACAACGAGAGAATTCTTGGCCGCTTCGCTGGGCGGAAAAGTGTAGGACATGATCTTTACCGAACTGGCCCATTGGACCTGTATCCCCCCGGTATTTCCGCCTTCCTCGACCGTGAACTCGACATAATCCCTATGGGGATTACTGGCCGAACTGTTCTTGCCCGTCTGTATCTCGTTTATGCGCAGCAGCGCGGGTTTTTCATTGTAGCCGACGAAGGAAAAAAGGAATCTCGTCGTATTGCCGGACTCGTCCCTGGCCTCGCCGGAGAGGGAGCAGGCCTCCCCCGCAGCGGCCGCTGGCTCCAACGAGACGGTCAGGAGCGCCCCCTCGGAACCGGGCGTCGCTCTGGTAGCCGCGGGAGCGAAAGCGAAACTCTGGATCACCGGCTGGATATTTTCGTCGAAGAGAATCTTGAAGGTTCCCGGATCGCTCTGGCCGGCGTCAAGAATGGAGGGGGGCCTGATATCGCCCGCCGGCAGAAGTATGTCCGCAGGATCGGGGGAGCAGGCAACGAGGAAAGCGGCGGCCGCGAGACAAGGCCAGAGCGTGGCGATTCGCCGTGAGATGAATGGACAAAGGCAGCTGCCGCCGCCGTTACTTCTTTTAAGGCTAGCGGCCTCTGGCCTCCGCATTCCCGAAAGTCCGGACCTCCCCATGGATACCTCCTGGCTACGTCTCACCCTACGAACGTCCGGAGATTATTCCTTCGCTTCAATATTGCCGGGCGGCGCCTCCCTGAAGTAAGATTGTCGCATGAATATTGTAATAGCCAACGACCATGGCGCCGTCGAACTTAAAAAACGGCTTCTCCAATGGTTGCAGAAAAATGGGCATTCGGTAAGGAATCTGGGCGTCGACTCGGAAGACAGGGTCGATTACCCAGACATGGCGGCTCTGGCGGTCAAGGAGTATTCCAGGGGCGGCTATGATTTCGGCATCCTGCTCTGCGGGACCGGCATCGGAATTTCCATCGCCGCGAACAGGCATAAGGGAATCCGCTGCGCCCTCATCCACGACAGCTTCACCGCCCTCATGGCCAAGGAGCATAACAACGCCAACTTCCTCGCCTTCGGCGGAAGGGTTCAATACAGGGAAAAGCCTGAAGATATTCTGGAAGTGTTCATGAACGCCAGCTTCCAGGGCGGCCGCCACGAGCTGAGGATAGAAAAACTGGACGCGTTTGAGGAAACGGAGAATTTCACCTTACCCTGATGCGGAGAAGTTCGGTCCGGTCGACGACGAGGCTGGCTCCGTAAAGGGCGGCGCCCAAAAGACCCGCTCTGCGCGACAGAAGCGCCGTATCGAATTTGCATTGCCTCCATGCATCGCGATACACCTTCTCGCGCACGAGTCCGGCGATCCGCGCCGGCAGGTGGGGGGCTCCCGCTATGACGCCGCCGCCGAAGACGACGGTATCGGGCGCCAACATGGCCAAGGCTGCCGATACGGCGCGTGCCAGAGCCTCGGCGGCTACCGCGTCGACGGCGAGCGCGAGGCGATCCCCGGCCGCGTAGGCTTCGTAGACTTCCCGGGCGTTAAAACATTCACCGGCGAGCGCGCGCGCCGCCAGGGGCGAATCTTTGAATGAGGAGGCAGGGCCGGCGGCGCGCGCCATCGACCCGAGCCCCGCGTCTTCTCCCCTGCCCAAGGCGGCCGCTATCTTCCCGATGGATGGCCCCGAAGCGTAGGCCTCGGAGCAGCCGTCGATGCCGCAGGCGCAGCGCCTGCCGGAAGGTTCGATCACGAAATGCCCGATCTCCAGCGCCCTGTCGTCGCAGCCGCCGAAGATCCTGCCATTTTCCACATAGCCGCCGCCGATCCCCGTCCCCAGGCCTATGAACAGCAAACCTTTCGGGCTTCCTTCCCTCGCCGCCCACTCCCCGTAGGCGGCCATATTACCATCGTTGCGAACGGCGCAGAGAGCGGCAGCCATGGCGGATATTTCTTCTCGAAGCTTCGTTCCATACCAGCCGGAAATATTGGCCGACATGCCGACGATGACTCCGTCGCGATCCACCCCGCCTGGCGTGCCGACGCCCACCGAGGCAATCGTTCCAACAGCCGAAAGCTCGGCGATAACGCCGCGGATGACATCCAGGACGGCGGCCGCTCCACCCGGGGCGATCGCGCCCCACGAGGCAGCCGTCTCCCGCGAGGCGGCCGCCCCACCCGGGGCGATCGCGCCCCGCGAGGCGGGCGTAGTCCGCGACACCTCATGTCTCGTCTTCCCCGCGCCATCCAGGACGATGCCCTTTATGCTTTGCCCGCCTATGTCCAGACCGGCGTAGAGCTTTTCCATTCGGATCATATCCTTTCAGAGAATATAGGTTTCACCCGCTTGAACTATCTCTACGGCCGCGGCGCCCGCTCCCAGCACCTTCTCCCTCATCGAAGCGAGGGCTTCCGATTCGCCATGGACGAGGAACACTTTCTTGATCCTCGCGATATCGGTTCCCTTCAGCCAATCGAGCGTTTCCTTCCAGTCGGCGTGAGCCGAAAAAGCGTCTATTTCCTGGATATCGGCCTTCACCCTGAACCAGTCTCCATGAATCCGCACATCTTTGGCTCCGTCCCTCAATCGCCTGCCCAGAGTTCCCTCGGCCATATAGCCGACGATAAGGATAGTATTCGCGGCGCTGCCCACATTGTGGATCAGATGATGCTGTATCCTTCCGAATTCGCACATTCCATCGGCGGATATGATGATCATGGACCCCTTCGCAGCGTTGAGGGCCTTGGAATCGGCGACCGTCCTGGAAAAACGAAGCGCTGCGAAGCCGAAAGGATTCTCGGAATGGACCGTGAAGGCATCGTGGGTCTGCTGGTCGTAGCATTCGGGATGAAGACGGAATATCTCCGTCGCGTCCACCGCCATAGGCGAATCCACCCAGATGGGCAAATCGGGAATTTCGCCTTTGTCCTGGAGAAGGTGGAGATTGAAAACAAGCTCCTGCGTTCTTTCCACGGCGAAGGCGGGAATGATGATCTTACCGCCGGACCGGACGGTGTTCGTCACGATATAAGCCAGCCTTTTCAGGGCATCGGCCGTGTCTTCATGCAGTTTGTTGCCGTAGGTGCTCTCCAGAACCAGGTAATCGAGATCCTCGAGGAATTCGGGATCGCGGATTATGGGCTTGTCCTTCCTGCCAAGGTCCCCGCTGAAGCCCACCACGAGTTCCTCGCCGTCGGCCGCTTTCAGTTTCATCCGAACGAGAGCTGAACCCAGTATGTGGCCGGCGTCGAAAAATTCAATAGAGACGCCATCCATGAGGGTAATAGGCCGGTGATAGTTGATGGTGACGAACTGACCCGTCGTCTTGACGACATCCAGGTCTTCGTACAGCGGCTTCCAGTCGAATTTTTCATTCTTCTTGTCCGCCTGGCGGGAGAGATAGTCGGCATCGCGCGCCTGGATGCGCGCCGAATCCATCATGACGAGATTGGCGAGATCCCTCGTCGCCGACGTCGAGTAGATATTGCCCGAAAATCCGCGCTTTACCAAAAGCGGCAGGAGCCCGCAATGGTCGAAATGAGCGTGCGTGAGGACGACGGCGTCGATGGCCGAGGCGGGAAGCTCACCGAGAAGCGCGCGGTTTTTCGCGTCCGATTCGGCTCTTCTCCCCTGGAAGGCCCCGCAATCGACCAATATCCGTTTCCCGTCCATTTCGACAAGATGTTTGGAACCCGTCACTTCACCAGCGGCGCCCAGAGAGCGAATGGATATACTCATACCACAAGTATACCATCAAGTTTCCGTTAGGCAAAGAAAACTTGCCTTCGGCCGTACTTGCGGAATTCTCGAATATCTGCCTATTATCATTCCAGCATGGCTGACAGGATAACCCTTACCGTTGAAAAGCTCGCTTCGGGCGGCGACGGTATCGCATTCCTCGACGGCAAGGCCGTCTTCATCCCCTTCAGCATTCCCGGCGAGAAAATAACCTGCGAAATCGCCGAAACATCCAAAGACTATATCCGCGCGAAACTCCTCGACGTTCTTGTCCCCTCCCCCTTCAGGGTAAAGCCCCCCTGTCCCATTTTCGGCTTCTGCGGCGGCTGCGGCCTACAGCACATAGAGTATGGCCATCAGCTCGAATTCAAGGCCGAGGCCGTCAGGGACAGCTTCAGGCGCATCGCCAAGCTCGATCCGACAGGAATGGCGATAAAGAGCGGCGCGCCCAACGGCTACAGGAACAGGGTCCAGCTTCACGTCACGAGTGATCACGGAATCGGCTTCATGGAAGCCGATTCCGCGTCTTCGCTCCGGGCCGAAGGCTGCCCCATAGCCGCGCCCTGCATCGACGCATGGCTGCGCCGCCAGAACCGGAAGTCCAGACCGGACAAAGAGCTTCAGGCGCGGATAGGCCAGCGCGACCGCTTCGTCGTGTTCGGCCAGGATGAGCGGCTCTACATCGAAGGGATCGACGCTCAGGCGAAAGCCCTAGTGGCGGGCAGGGAATACCGTTTCCCGCTCAAGCACTTTTTCCAGAGCAATCTGGAGATGGCCGGCGCCCTCGTCGACGACGCCCTGCGGGGCATCTCGGGACAAAAAGCCGTAGACCTCTACAGCGGCGCCGGCCTATTCGCCGCCCGCCTGGCCGGGCAGTTCGGCGAGGTGACCTGCGTCGAAAGCGATGCCGTGTCGCTGGAAGCGGCCCGGGGCAACCTGCCCGCGGGAACCGGACGTTTCGTGCCCACCGACGTCGAAACCTGGGCCCTGGCGGCCGCCGCGCGCGCTCGCCGCGGGGAAGCCTCCCGTTTCGACTGGGTTCTCGCCGATCCTCCGCGCAGCGGGCTCTCGCCCGCCACAAGGGAATGGCTGAAAGGCGCTAATATAGGCGGCTTCATCTACGTTTCCTGCGATCACGTGACGATGGCGCGCGACATCGGCGACCTTACCCGCGCGGGTTGGAGCCTGGAATCCTTGACGCTGTATGATTTTTATCCCCAGACGGGATATATCGAAGCCCTCGGGCGGCTTAAGCCCCCCGAGAACGCCATATAGGAGGCTACCATGGAACGATCCGGTCCATTCAAAGGCAGAACGATTGCCGTCGTGAACGATCTATCGCTCGATGAACAGCGATATCTCTATAAAAAAACCAGCGAACTGAAAAATCTCGCCCGTTCGGGCGGAGACCTGAGTCCCTTCAAAATCAACGATCCCAGTTACCAGGCCTACCTCATCTTCATGGAAGACTCGACGAGGACGCGCGAATCATTCCGCAACGCGGCCAAATTCCTCGGGTGCCGCACCAATGTCTTCGACGCGGCCTCCAGTTCCTTCAACAAGAACGAATCCATGACGGATGCCATAAAAATGCTGTACGGCTATTCGGCCGACTCCTGCTTCATCCTGCGCACGAAGCTCGAAGGCGCCTGCCGCTGGCTTCAGGGAGCCCTCTCCCGCTACGCGGAGATTTCCGGCGGCCCCCGCCCCGGATTCATCAACGCGGGCGACGGAAAGCACGAGCACCCCACCCAGGAATTCCTCGACGAATTCTCTTTTCTCGAACAGCTGAACTGGAACGAGGACCACATCCATATCGCCCTCACTGGCGACCTCTACCATGGACGCACCGTCCACTCCAAGGCCGACGGTTTGAGAATCTTCCGGAACGTCGAGGTCGATCTCGTAGCCCCCGAACTGCTCTCCATGCCCTCCTACTACATCGAAAGGATGAAAGCCAACGGCTACAAGATCAACTCCTACGAATCCCTGGACGAATACCTGGCTTCGGGCAAGGTGGCGCCTATCTGGTACTTCACCAGGCTGCAGCTCGAACGCATGGGCGACTCGGTGCTGGAACGCGCGCCCTTCCTCCGGAAAAGCGTGACCTTCCGCAAGGACATGCTGAGCCTCCTGCCCGACGATGCCCGCTTCTACCACCCTCTGCCCCGCGACCGCCTCAATCCGACCAATCCCACCTTCCTCGACGAGCTTCCGCTCAATCGATGGGACGCGCAGTCGGCCAACGGTTATTGGACGAGGATCATAGAGATAGGCATGGTCTCGGGCCTTCTCGGCAAGGACTTCGAGGGGGCCTTCGCCATGGAACCGGATATCGTGGAAGACTTCATCATCGAGGCTCCCTCCGCCAACCATAGCAAGCCTGAATATAAAGTGGGCATAAAACCGGTGGAGGAAGGCATCGTCATCGACCATATCGCTTCGGGAGAACCCATCGAAAAGATATGGAGCAACGTGGAGGCGGTGCGCAAGATCCTCAAGCTCAACGTCCGCTCGAGCCATGGCGTCTACCACTCGTTCAAGGGCACTGAAGTCTACAAGGGCATCATCTCCCTGCCGGACATCATCAGCTTCGGGGAAAAGGACCTGAAAAAACTGGCCGCGATAGCGCCCGGCTGCACGCTCAACCTCATCCGCGATTCGAAGGTGGCGAAAAAATATCGCCTGGCCATGCCGCCCAGGATCTATGGTTTCGAGGAAATTTCCTGCAAGAATGAAAACTGCATCTCTAATCCGAAGAACAACGAGGGCGTAACCACGGAGTTCCGGCGGAAGTCGGGTTCCACCTTCGTGTGCCGCTACTGCGAGCGCGAACACCCGTTCAGGGAGATCTGGGATATCTAGTCGTTATGCGCTCTTCTGTATTCGTACATGAAGAGCGCCGCGGCCACCGAAACGTTGAGCGAATCCACGTGACCCCGCATCGGGATCGATACGATGGCGTCCGCTCTTTCGGCGAGAAGCCGTGACACGCCTTCTCCTTCGTTCCCGAAGACAAAGCAGGTCTTCGCGGGCAGGGGGAGTCCCGGGAGCGGCGCGCCGCCCATGTCGGCGGCATATACCCAGAAACCCTTGCCCTGAAGCCTTTTCACAGCGTCCGCGAGGTTCTGCACGAAGGCCACCGGCACCCAGGCCGAGGCGCCGGCGCTCGTCCTCGCCGCGGCGTCTCCCAGAGGCGAGGCGCGCCGCATCGGGGCTACCACGAGGTTTATGCCGAACGCGTCGGCCGAACGCAGTATCGCGCCGAAATTCTGGGGATCTTCGATATGATCCAACACCAGGACGAGAGCCTTTTCAGGCGGATCTTCCAAAAAATCTTCCAGGGAGAGGCTTTTTTCGGCGTTCCTGCCGAGTAGGGAAAGCGCTATGCCTTTATTGTCGGGATCGATCCTGTCGAGCAGGTCCTGGTCGACCTGTTCGACGACGATCCCCTGTTTTTTCGCCAGATCCAGGATATCCCTTACGCGCGGGCCCTGCTTTCGGCTTCCCTCGCCGGAGGCGACGAGAATTTTCACCTGGGATGGCTTGGCTTTAAGCGTTTCGAGGATTCCATGAAAACTTGTTATATAGTCCACGGCGTGAATACTAGCAGAGGAAAGCTTCTATGAAAAGTGAGGGACCTCGCCTGATCATTCCGCGAGGTCCCGATTCGATTGCGTAGCCTCAGGGCATGACGGTGAATTCCTGGACAAGCTGTATGGCGCTTTCCGCATGCTTGACGCCAGAAATCGAGTGAGTGGCCGCCAAGGCCGTATCGATGGAGGACTGCGCGTTCGCGACGCCATGCAGCACCACCGAGCCTCTCTCGACCGTCGCTTCCAGGAAATGCACGGGGATCTTGCGCGCATAGATGATCTCGGTCACGACATTCTGCGCGAGCACGAGATCTTCTATCTTCTGTACGCCGGCTTCTTCCTTACCCTTGTCGACAAAAACCTTGCAGAGCGAATCGATCGCCACCGCCGCGTGAGCGGGATCGGTGTTCCCCGTATTGATGGTCAGATCGTATTCCCGGCCATCGGACCAGTCCGTGGAGAAAAAATACTTATGGAAGCCGCCGCGGTCATGGTCGCTCTGTTCGATGATCTGAAGGGCGCGTTTGTTGTCGCAGCCGAAAGTTCTTTTCGTCCTTTCGACCCTGACGGATAAGGGCGCCGTGATCTTCACCGCGAGCATGTGCGGAACGCCCCTCAGGATCGCATAACCGCCCCGCCCCATGATGATGCAGTTGTTTTCCTGCGCCGCGTCCAGAATCGCCGTCTTGAGGAAATGCAGGTAGTCGTCCCTCTGCTGCGAGAGCGAAGCCCAGAAACCGGGATTCCTCTCATCGTATTTTTGCCGCTTCTCGGCGGTTATTCCAATAGAATTGAGCTTGCCTTCCAGATACTCCTTGTCGATGAGTTTGTATCCGGAAATCTGCGACAATTCTTGTGCCGTCTCTTCGCCGAGGGATGCCAGTTCACGCGCTATGGTAATTATCGCCATTGTTTCTCCCTCCTTTTCTATATTTACTGTATGATTATATTCGCGGTAAGTCAAATTTTTTCCGAAACCGGATTTTCGGCCTCCCGACTTTAACCCCCCGATGGTACAAGCTCGTTGATATCGGTATACTCAGCCCGATGGAAAAGTTAGGAGCCTTGGCGGCGTTCGGGACGGCTTTTTGCTGGTCCATTTCCGCCATATTCTTTGAAAACGCGTCCAGAAAATTTGGCGCCCTCGCCGTCAACTTCTGGAAAGTCGTCTTCGCTTTTTTCCTCCTTGCCCTGGCGGGTACCATCCTCAACGGCCAGCCCCTTCCCTTAAGCGCATCGCCCGCGACATGGTTCTATCTTTGCCTTTCGGGCGTCATCGGCTTCCTGGTTTCGGATTATTTCCTCTTCAATGCCTACATACTCATCGGATCGCGCATCAGCGTCGTATTCCAGGCGCTGACGCCGCTTTTCACCGCCCTGTTCGCCTTCGTGTTCCTGGGCGAAAGAATGAAGCCCCTCCGGCTTCTCGGAATGGCCATTGTCGTGGGCGGCATCCTCATAGTGGTATTGTCGAGACAGAGAAAACAAAAAAGCGAAGGCAAGCCATTCTCGGCATCCAAAAAAGGTTATATCTACGCCCTGCTTTCGGCGGTTTTCCAGGCGGTCGGACTGATCTTCTCAAAAGTCGGCCTCGGCGACAGCAATGCCATCGCCGGCACGCAGATCAGAGTGATGACCGCGATACTGGGATTCGGACTTCAAGCCTTGCTCACCGGCCAAGCGGTGCAGGTTTTCAAAGTCACGCCGAAGGAAAGGACTTTCCTGAAGAACCTGGGCATCGGCGCCATTTTCGGTCCTTTCCTGGGTGTCACCTTCTCGCTTTTCGCCCTTCAGAATACCGAAGCGGGCACGGCCAGCACGCTGATGGCGCTGACTCCCGTACTCATCATCCCGCCCACGATTTTCATCCTCAAACAAAAAGTGCAAGCCCTGGAAGTCGCCGGCGCCATCGTGGCGGTGAGCGGCGCGGCGCTTTTCTTTCTTCTGTAGGCGGACTTCGGGCATTTTATATGCACGAATCCGGCGCATTGATATATAATTGATCCTAAAGGAGCGCACAATGAAGGCTCTCGTGAAAAGCAAGGCCGAACCCGGACTGTGGATGCAGGAAGTGCCCATGCCCGAGATCGGCGACAACGATCTTCTGGTTCGCGTCAAGAAAACGGCAATCTGCGGCACCGATGTCCACATATGGAAATGGGACGCCTGGTCGCAGCGAACGATCAGCATCGGGCAGACGGTCGGCCACGAATTCGTGGGCGAAATCGTCGAGATGGGGCGTTCGGTCGCCGGGTACAAGATTGGCGAAAGAGTCTCGGCGGAAGGCCATATCGTCTGCGGCGTCTGCAGGGCATGCAGGGCCGGCAAACGTCATCTCTGCCCCAACACCATAGGCATCGGCGTCAACAGGAACGGCTGTTTCGCCGAATATGTCTCGGTGCCGGCCTCCAACGCATGGCATGTCCACGATTCCATTTCCGACGATATAGCCTCCATTTTCGATCCCTATGGCAACGCCACCCATACCGCCCTCTCCTTCGATATGATCGGCGAGGATGTGCTCATCACCGGCGCCGGCCCCATCGGCTGCATGGCTGCCGCCATTTCCAAGCACGTCGGCGCTCGAAATGTCGTCATCACCGACGTGAACGACTGGCGGCTCGATCTCGCGAAGAAGCTCGGCGCCACGCGCACGGTCAATACAGCGAAGGAATCCCTCAAGGCGGTGCAGCAGGAGCTGGGCATGGTCGGCGGCTTCGATATCGGCCTCGAAATGTCGGGAAATCCCAAAGCCCTGGAACAGATGATCGAAAACATGTACAACGGCGGCAGGATGGCGCTGCTGGGCCTTCTCCCCGACGGGGCCGGCATCGACTGGAGCCGCGTCATATTCAAAGGCCTCTTCCTCAAGGGGATATACGGCCGCGAAATTTTCGAGACCTGGTACAAGATGCAGGCCATGCTTCTTTCAGGCCTCGACATCAGCCCCGTGATCACGCATCGCTATTCCTTCGACGACTTCGAAAAGGGCTTTGACGCCATGCTCTCGGGGCAATCGGGCAAAGTGATCCTCAGCTTCGATTGGTGATGAAGGGAGTTCGCGTTTTTTTAACTGAGGAGGGGGAACCTCCGGTTCCTCCTCTACTCTCGATACGTGCCGTCGTTTCTGCTATACTCGTCTCGTGAAAGAACACGCATATAAAGGCAATCGACGTCCGGGCGGATCGCCCCGCCGCTTCGAAAAGGTCCGGTCGACGCAAAAGCCGGAGATTCAGCCGCTTCCCTCGACCGCGATCCAGTCCCTCAAGATAGATGGCGACTGCGTAAAGGCCCTGGCCGCCCTGCCCGCCATATTCGACGAGACCGTCCCGCTTACGCAAAAACACAGGGTGGAACTCGGCCACACCATCAGATCTCTCTGGGAAGACCTCACCTCCGAACGGGAACACAGGACGGCTGAGTATTTAAGCTCGCCCGCCTACTATTCGGCCTATGTGCGTTATTTCCTTCCCTGGAACATCCTCCGCCTCTCATCGATCTTCTCAGGCCTTCCGCTCGAACTGGATGACGGAGCGACGATCGTCGATATCGGTTCGGGTCCGATGACCGTGCCGATCGCCCTCTATATCGCCCGCCCCGACCTGCGGAAAAAACAGCTCACTATTTACTGCCTGGATAAAACGGAACACATTCTCAAGGTCGGCCAGACGATTTTCGAAAGCCTGAGCGTCAGGCTTTCCGGCGCCCTGCCCCCCTGGAAAATCATACCCTTAAGACAGCAGTTTGGATCCTTCCTGCCGGAAAAGGCGGACCTGCTCACCGCCGCCAATGTCTTCAACGAGTTTTTCTGGAAGAGCAAGACCCCGCTCGGCATGCGCGCCCTCCTCACGGCCCGCCAGCTCCTGGGATACCTGAAGGATTCGGGCTCGATCTTCCTCATGGAACCGGGCGACCCGCGCTCCGGCTCCTTCATCAGCTCGGTCCGCGCCGCTCTATCGGCCTTCGGGGCTTTCCCGATCGCGCCCTGTCCCCACAACCATTCCTGCCCGATGCCCGGCATTTTCCGCAGCCTTTCCACGCCGGGCGAGGAACTTCCCACGGGTGCCTCGTCCAAAAACCTCTCCGATGTCGTCATGCCCAAACGGCGCGACAAATATCCCTGGTGTCATTTCACCATCGGAACGGAGAGCGCTCCGGCATGGCTCAAGACGCTGTCAGACGAAGCGGGGCTCTCCAAGGACAAACTGGTTTTCTCATATCTATTGTCGACCCTGCCCAAAATGCCCCTCCAGGCAAAAAAACCGCCGGAATCTTCGGCTCTGTTGCGAATCGTCTCCGAAGAGTTCCCCCTGCCCAACTTCAAGGCGGGTCGCTATGCCTGTTCGGCCGAGGGCTACAGTCTTGTGCGCTATTCGCCCTTGAACTTCGGCTTCGCGAGCGGAGATCTCGTCCGCATGCCTCAGCCAGCCGTGCCTGCCGCGCCAAGCGCCCCGCGGGAAAAGCGCCCGACGGGAAAGCCCCAAACGCGTTTAGCGGATATCCTGGACCATCGTCCGATCCCCGCGGCCAAGGCCGCCGGCAAGGGCAAAGACATCGATGAAAAATCGGGAGCGATAATCGTTTCCTATTGACATTAGGGTTCAATCCATATATATTTCGTCTTCGTCAGCAATGACACGGGGGCGTAGCGAAGCTGGTTATCGCGCTGGCCTGTCAAGCCGGAGATCGCGGGTTCGATACCCGTCGCTCCCGATTCGCCTCTTGGGGCGATCAAACCCGTCAATCAAACTGACGGGTTTTTTTATTACGGGCTGTAGCGCAGGGGCTAGCGCGCTTGGTTCGGGACCAAGATGTCGGAGGTTCAAATCCTCTCAGCCCGATTAGACCTACACATGACGCCCGACTGAAAACAGTCGGGCGTTGGTGTTTCTGAACCATGAATAAAAAGGCAAGCTAACCGGTCGGGCGCGTCGGGTATTATAAATAGATTCCGATATTAATAGTTTACAAAACAAGTAATCAAGGAGATACTGTCTGTAACCTAACGATGGAGCAAACATGAAAAAGAGCATCTTCCCGTTAGTCTTTGCGCTTATATCGGTACTGTTGCTTTCGGGCTGTCCGGCGATTCTGGATTTTGTAGAAGACCTTATCCCCACGACGACGACCACTACGACGACCACTACAACGACAACCACCACAACCCCGCCAACAACAACGACCACGACTACTGTACCGACAACGACTACAACGACGACGACGACCACCACCACTACTACTACCACCACGACAGTCCCGCCGCCGACGACGACGAGCACGACCACGACAACCACGATAATGTCCTTTGAGGACACGCTCTCCGCCGCTAACGCGGCATCAGGGTATGACGGCAGGCTTCCCGTAATTTCCGGCGGGATACAACATTACGTAATCCAGAACAAGATTGATAATCCCTTGACCACCAATCAGGCAGTCGCCTATTACGCCGATACTGGTAATTTCTCTATTACGCAGCAGACTGGTCCCTTAACAACCTTACCGGTGTCTTTTCCGTCGATATTCATCGGCAACAATAACGGACATGCTACGTCTGGCAGCGCCCTTCCAATGCTTACCAGCGCTATTTCAAGCATTCCAACAGCCTGGACCTGGTCGAACGCGAATGCCCCATTAGCTGATTTCGCCGCCACCTACGAACTATGGTTTACGACAGCGTTTAATAACAGCAGCATCCCGGGCCCGGAATATTCGCTGAATATTTGGCTATACAAGCCGGCCGGCCATTCGCCAGGCGGGTCTCAGTACGGTTTAGTCATGATAAATGGCCTGCAATGGAATATCTGGATCGATCCTTTTTCTATCACCTACGTGGCGCCCGCAGCAGCGCGAAACGTGAGTTTCGATCTTGTCTCCTTCATCAACGACGCAAAAGGGCGGGGCATGATTTTAAATTCTGACTATCTCCACGACGTCATCGCGGGCTTCAGGATATGGTCAGGCGGCGCGGGACTGGCGAGCGGCAATTTCAGCGCATTGGTGCGCTAGGCAACGCTCTTCACTTTCCTGTTAAGCCCGACAGCGAGTATCAGCGCGGCGGCGAGCGAAAGAGAAGCGCCCAACGCGAAGGGAACCACGGGTCCGAATATATTCCACAAAAATCCAGCGATCACGCTCGCGGGCAGAAGCGCGATTCCGACGATCGTGGAATGAAGACCGAGCACGGTGCCCTTCAGTTCCTTGGGCGCGATCTCGGCTATGAAGGCGCGTTCGACACCGGCCGTCATGGCGGTGAAAACTCCATACAAGGCGAAAGCCGCGACGATAACCGCTTTACCGGTGGCCCAGGCAAAGCTGGCATACACGATCGCGAACGTCACATACCCGGCGACCAGCACCCATTTTCTCCCGACGCGATCGGATATCTTGCCAAGCGGTATGGAGAGAAGGGACGAGACGATGTTGTACAGGAAATACAGCAGCACCACCGTGGCCGAATCGAATCCCATGTTTTTAGCCCGAAGAAGAAGGAAAGTGTTCGACGAATTGCCGAGTGTGAATATGAATACGACAACCAGATAGAGTTTCAGGCGCGAATCGAGATTCTTGAGACTGCCGAAGACGTTGAGCGGCGCCTTTGACTCGCTTGGTTTGTGGGTCTCCTTGATGAAGATGAACATGAAGAGGGCAGCGAGCGTCGGGATTGCCGAAAGCAGGAAGATCCGCTTGTACGCGAATTCGCCGTTACCGGTCTTCATGATGAAAAACGCGAGGAGAATGCCCGCCGCCGACCCTGCCATGTCGAGGGCTTTATGAAGCCCAAACGAGTGCCCCAGCTTTTTCGAATCGCTGCTCTCGCTGACGAGCACGTCGCGAGGCGCCGTCCTGATGCCTTTTCCGAAGCGATCGATTACCCGCGCGGCGAGCACGCCCACCCAGGAACTGGCGAAAATGAGGGCCAGCTTATATATAAGTCCCGTGGAATAGCCGAAGAAGGCGATGGGCTTTTTCTTCCGGTACTTATCCGTGGCATAGCCGCTGAATACTTTAAGGAGGCTCGCGAGGCTTTCGGCGATTCCCTCTATCACGCCGACGAGAGCTGGCGTGGCGCCGAATACCGTCGTCAGATACATGGGAATGAGGGGATAGACCATCTCGGTGCTCAGATCGGCGAAAAAACTGACAAGCCCAATCAAAATTACGTTGTTCATCATTAGCCCAACCTTTCGGGTACAGTATAGACGATAGGCGATACAGCGCTGATCCTTCCGACGAGGGTCAGCTTCTTTTCGACCGCGAGAGAAAACGCGGCCGTGGTGGGAATGCTTCGCGAAACCACCAGGGGAATGCCCGCTGCGACAGCCTTGGCCGCCATGTCCGCGGCGATGCGGCCGGAACTGATGAGGCAGCTTCGCGAAAAATCCACTTTTTCGCGAAGCCCGCGTCCTATGGCCTTGTCGACGGCGTTGTGTCTGCCAACGTCCTCGAAGGTGAATACTAGTCCATTTTCGGGGACGAGAGCGGCGCAGTGCATACCGCCCGTCGTCTTGTACAGCTTGGCCTGGTCGAACATCTCCCGCGCCCAATCGCGCAGCGATGCCATGGCGAAGGTCCGTGACGGAGAAAGACGGGCGAGCCTGTCGCCATGAAAAATCGAAGCCGGACTCGCGCCGCAGGCCGAGGGGACGACGGCAAAGCCGGACTCGTGGGCGATATCATGGACGCATTTGATGTGCACGCGCGAATTGTCGGGACAAACCCACAGACTCAGGACTTCGTCCATGGACGCGATGAGCCCGCCGCTGAAAAGGTGGCCCAAGGCGAGAACCTCCAGATCGAAGGGACTGCACATAAGCGTAACGATGTCCTTTCCATTCACCTCGAGCGTGACGGCACTTTCCGGAGCCAGGAGGCGGTTCCTCGGATCGGGAGGAACATCGTTTTCCCGCGCCATAGCGTCCTCGGATTGACGCGTCTTCTCGCCATTATGTCTTGAAACTATAGTATTCATGGCCAGGCCGGCGAGGAGAAGGAGCGTACCCAGGAGTTTTTTCCATTCAAGGCTTCCTCCCAGGGCAAATTCGATGAGTATGCCGGCGAAAGCCTGGCCCGAAAACACGAGCAGCGTAGCGGAAAAAGCCCTTATCCGGGGGAAGATGAGGTTCATGGAGGTGACGACCACCACGCCCATGCAGCCTCCCCCGAGCGCGAGAAAGGGACCCGCGGCCGCGACAGACCGCAGCATGTCAGCGACATCGGGCCTGACCAGGGCTACGATGAGCGATGTCGTGACGAGACCGACGACATAATTGGCGCGCGTGCTTCGCAGGACGCCCTTCTTTCGGCCCAGCTCGGAGTTCAACGCGAAGGAGAGCGCGGGGAAAGCGCCGGCCGCGAGGGCCGCGGCCATGGCGGAAACATCGGCGCGCCAATGGCCGCCCGACATCACGGCCACGCCAGCCACCGCCAGGAGAAGACTTGGCGCGCTTCGGAGGCTCAAGGGGTATTTCTTCCTGCCCAGGAGCCCTGTGGCGTCGATGAGGACCGAGAACAATGTCTGGCCGAGAAGCGCGAGCGATACGGTCAGCGAGGCGCCGAGTATGCCGAAAGCGTAGTTGTTGGAAAAAACCGTTCCGACGCCTATAAATCCGCCGAGGTAGTAATAAAACGGCAGCCTGCCCGGTTGGCGCGCTTCCCGTTTCAGCAACAGCGCGACCGATACAGCGACGAGTCCCGCCAGATGAATGAAGAGCACGGCGGCAAGGCTGCCGGCGATCGCGGAAAAACGGCTGTTCAGGCCGTTCATCAACGTTATGAGAGCGCCGACGAGAGGCGCTAACGCGCTGTACATATGACGGTCTCCATATTCATATCCTGCCCGAGGCTCAGCGTTCGCGGATGAGGAGGTCCTCGTATGTTTCGCGGCGCACGGAAAGGCGATGCGAACCGTCCCTGGTCATGACGACGGCGGGACGGGGAATGCGATTGTAGTTAGAGGCCATGGAGTGGTTGTATGCGCCCGTGGAGAAAACGGCGAGGATGTCGCCCGGTTCTGGATCGGGCAGATCGATGTCGCGTATGAGGATATCCCCCGTTTCGCAGCACTTGCCCACCACCGTCACCGTGGTACAGCTCGCCCCAACCCGATCCGCCTTATTGGCGCAGAGAGCATGGTATTTAGCCTCGTAGAGAGCCGGGCGGATGTTGTCGGCCATGCCCCCGTCGACGCCAACGTAGGTGCGTATGCCGGGTATCGTCTTGACGGAACGGAGGGTATACAACGTGATGCCCGCTTCGCCGATGATCCAGCGGCCCGGTTCGATCGTCACCCTAGGCATGGGGATCCCCGTTTCCTCGGCGGCGCCGCGCACCAGTTCCATCATGGGATCGATGAAGTAGCCGAGGCTCAGCTCGGGATCGCCAGGGAGATAGCGGATGCCGAAGCCTCCGCCGAGGTTGAGCTCGGAGGTCGCATAACCATAGCCGGTCTTTACGTCGGCCATGAGTTTCAGCGCTATCCGCAGCGCCGCGAGGTGGGAAAAGTTGTCGTGTAGCTGGGATCCTATATGGAAATGAAATCCCCTGAAATCGATGTGCGGCGCGTCCAGCACGGCGCGCATATAGAGGTCGCGCAACGACGGGTCGAGAGGAATCCCGAATTTGGAATCCAGGCTCCCGGTGGAAATGAAGCGGTGCGTATGGCTGTCGACGCCCGGCGTGATCCTGTAGAGCACCCGGATTTTTTTGCCGTAGAGCTCCCCCAGCCTTTCGATTTCTTCGATTTCGAAGAGGTTGTCGGATACTATGCGCCCGACATTGGAGCGAATGGCGTAATCGAGTTCGTCGGCCGCCTTGGCGTTGCCGTGAAAAATTATGGTCTCCGGGTCTATGCCGGCCTTGAGCGCCGCGTAGAGTTCGCCGCCGGAGACGACGTCGAGCCCTAAGCCTTCGTCGGCGACGATCCTGCACATGTCGAGGGTCTGGAAGGCCTTGCTCGCGTACACCGCCGAGGTATTGGGATACTTTTCCAGAAAAGCCGATCTGATGAGGCCGCAGCGCTCCCTCACCATGGATTCGGAAACGACATAGAGGGGAGTACCGTAATGAGCGGCCAGTTCCGTGGCGTCGACGCCATCGAAATAAAGCTTGCTTCCGCAGATTTCCGCGCGGGAATTGAATCCTGATATGCTCATAATGGCATTGTACACGATCCTCAGGCGAAGATTAAGAGTGCCGAAATGTTTTCAATATGGAAAATCCGGCGGCCAGCGGGTATACTTCGCCCAATATCGCCGACGGCGACGCTTTTATCTAGGGGATGACCATGAAACCACGCATCGGACTCACCACCTTCATCGATCCGCAGGCGCGGGCGAATTATGTTTCGCTCAGCGAACACTATACCCGTTCGGTCAGGGACTCGGGCGGCATTCCCTTTCCCATTCCGCTCGTCGAGGACCCGAGTATGGCGGAAGATTATGTCTCGAACATCAATGGCCTCCTTCTGACGGGAGGCAAGGATATCGATCCCGTTTATTATGGCCAGGATCCCCTTGTCGGGATCGGTCCTTTCGGCGCGGGACGCGACGCGTGGGAGATGGCGCTGTTCGCCGCGGCGGCCAGGAAAGCCTTGCCTATTTTCGGAATCTGCAGAGGATGTCAGCTCATCAACGTGGCGATGGGAGGAACGCTTTTTCAGGATCTGAAAACGCAACGGCCGGGCACGAATGCCCATAGTCCGGAGGATTTCCCCGTGGACAGGCTTTACCATTCCGTCGAACTCAAGGAAGGATCGATGCTTCATTGCACCTTCGGAAAAACTTCCCTGCGGGTGAACAGCTTTCATCATCAGGCCGTCAGGGATCTGGCGCCGGGACTGAAAGCCTCGGCTTTTGCCGCCGACGGCGTCCTGGAAGGTTTCGAGGCGGCGGACGCTTCGCGCTTTCTCGTAGCAGTGCAGTTCCATCCGGAAAGCCTCACGCTGAGATTTCCGGAATTCCTCGCTCTTTTCAGGGCTTTCGTGGAAGCTGCAGGAGGCTGAGGACGGGCTCCGGAGGGTTCTCTGGAAGTTCCAGGAGGCTGAGGAAGGCCTCCGGAGAGTTCTCTGGAAGTTCCCGGAGGCTGAGGGCCGGCAAGAGGGCGCCTAGAGGCGCAATTTCCGGAAAAAGGGCGTCCATACAATTTTCAACCGGCGAAGGGCGACTCCAGCAGTTCAAGGCTGCGCGCATCGGTGTTCATCCTGTAACGGAGACCGAGCGGCAGGGTCAGGGTCGGGGCGCAGTGCCCCGCCTCGATGCCCGCGAGAACGGGCTTTCCGCAGGGCAGGATCAGGTCGCGAAGGATTTCCTCGATCGTCAGCGAACGTTTGCCCTCGGCGGGGGCGCAGCGGGTCCAGGCGCCGATCGCGACGCCCGCGCAGTCTTCGAATTTACCCGCCAGGCGCAGCTGGTTCAGCATCCTGTCGATACGGTAGGGCGCCTCGTCGACATCCTCGATGAATATGATTTTTCCCCGCGCGTCGAGCTCCCAGGGCGTACCGATGGTGGCCGCGATGAGGGAAAGATTGCCTCCCGTGAGTTCGCCTTCGGCGATTCCGCCCGAAAGGGTATGAAAAGGACGGCCAGAGGGGTTTGTGAGGCGGAGGATCGGGGATGCGGTGGCGGTGGCGGTGGCGGTGGCGGCAACGGAGGCCGGGGCGGCTGCCGCTGGGGTGGCAATCGAGGCCAGGCCGGCGGTTTCTGGAAGCCCAAAAAGCGCTGCTTCCAGGGAAGCCCTCGAAGCCGGATCGAACTCGGGGACCATGTCGGAGGAAGGCATGGGGCCATGGAAGGTGACAAGACCAGCCAATTGGCGAAACGCGGTGTGGAGGGCGGTTATGTCGCTGTAGCCCAGAAAAACCTTGGGATGGGCGGCGATGATCGAGTAGTCGATGAGATCGAGAATGCGCGGCGTTCCATAGCCGCCTTTGAGGCAGATCACGGCGCTGGTACCCGGATCGAGAAAGGCGAGTTCCAGCTCGCGAGCCCGGGTCGCGTCTTCTCCGGCGAGGTAGCCATAGGCGTCGGCGCAATGGGGCGAAGCCTTAACCTTGAAGCCGAGGTCTGAAAGGGCCCGTATGGAGGCTTCGACCCGGTCGGGGCCGCTGGCTGAGCCCGAGGGGGCTATGAGGGAAACTGTGTCGCCTCGGAGCAGCCGGCGCGGCTTGAGGCGCCGCGGAGCGGGCACGGGCCGGCAGGAAGCCGCGCCGGCGGCAGCGGCCTTCACGAACGCTTTCCGAGCAGCCTGGAGACCAGGCCCGCCTGCATGGCGACGCCGATAGGCAGGCAGTCTTCGTCTATATCGAAGGCATTGGAATGCAGAGCCGCCGTAATCCCCTTCCGGGGGTTGCCGCAACCGAGATGGTAGAAAGAGCCTGGCTTTTCCTGGACGAAGAAGGAAAAATCCTCGACGCCCATGCTCGCCTTATCGCGCCAGATTATAGAATCAGGACCCAGCAGATCCTTCGCCTCCTCGGCGATGAGATCCACCACCCAATCGTGGTTGATGAGCGCCGCATAGCCCGCGACGATTTCGACTTCACCGGATCCCCCGAAGGCGACAGGCAGGTTGGCGACGATGGCCCTCACCCTCTCCGCGATTTCCGCTCTTACCTGAGGATTCGTCGTTCTTATGGTGCCCGTCATCCTCACCTCGTCGGCGATGATGTTGTTGCGGGTGCCTCCCTGGATGGTTCCGAGCGTAAGCACGGCTTCCTGGAGGGGAGAGACGTAGCGGGAAACCACCGAATGGAGCGCGTCCACTACCTTGGCCGCTATCATGATGGCGTCGATGCCCGTGCTGGGATAGGCGGCATGAGCTCCCTTGCCCCGTATGGTGACGCCGAGAAAATCGGAGGAGCCATTGAGGGCCCCATGCTTCAGCTCGACCTTTCCCGTCGGCACATCCGGCATGACATGGAGCCCTATGACAAAATCGACATGGGGATTCTCGAGACAGCCGTCGGCGATCATCTTCGCCGCCCCGCCCGTCGTCTCTTCTGCGGGCTGGAAAAGAAACTTGACCGATCCCTCCAGCTTGTTCCGATGCTCCATCCAGTATTTCGCCGTGCCCAAAGCGATCGTCATATGGGCGTCGTGGCCGCAAGCGTGCATGTAACCCTTGTGGAGGGACGCATAGACGCGATCGGCGGATTCATTCACCGGCAAGGCATCCATGTCCGCCCTCACGCCGACCACTTTGCCGGATTTTTTTCCCTCGACGAGCGCCACGATGGAGGTTCGCCTTTTTTCGTAGGGGACACCAAGTTCTTCCAGGATGCCGCAGACCGCTTCCTGCGTCTCGAACTCGGCGTCGCCGGCTTCAGGTATCCGGTGGAGAGTCCTACGCGTCTGGACGAGCCAGTCCTTCATCGTTTTCATTGCTTCCAGCAATTCCTTACCTGTCGACATTCCAGACTCCTTAAGTTTTACCGGCGCGCGGACCAGCGGACTAGAACCGCCGCAGCGTCGATCCCGAGAGACGATTATCCAGAGCGACAACCTTCCCGCTTCGCGTATACAAGCGCGGGACCCTTCTTCCGATACCGCACAGCAGCTCGTTCCTGTTGGTGGATCCCCATTCGGAAGCTTCGTTCAGGCTTATGGCCCCTCCTCCCAGAAGGATCACTTCATCGCCTTCGGCAACGCCATCGACAGCTCCCACGTCCACCATAGTCTGGTCCATGCAGACCAGGCCAACTACCATCGCCCTCTTCCCCCTGATGAAGACCTGAGCCTTGTTGCCGAAGCGCCGGGGATAGCCGTCGGCGTACCCGACTGGAAGCGTGGCCACAAGCGTGCCTCCCTTCGGAGCCTGCCATGAATCGTCGTAGGAAACCATTTCGCCCTCTTCCAGCCGCCTGATTCTCGCGATCCGCGTGACGAAAGTTCCCGCCGGGGGGAATGGGTACGCATCGTATTCAGCCCCCATTCTCGAAGGCCTGACGCCGAAAAACGCCGCCCCTACCCTGACCATGTCGAGCCTGAATTCGGGGTACCGGACGGCGCCTATGCTATCGCAGACATGGCGCTGCCCGGTTGGAATGCCCTTCGCGGCACAGCCGGCCAAAATTTCATTATAGGCCGCGAATTGAGCCATATCCGATTCCCGATCGCGAAGCGCGAGATGAGTAAAAATCCCACGCAGATCCAGTCCCGGCATTCCCGCGATAGTCCCGATTATTCCGACGGTATCCTCGTAAGGCTTCATGCCCAGCCGGTTCATCCCTGTATCCAGCTTGATATGGACGGGAAGAACCGCGCCTGCCTTGACCGCCGCGTCGGAAAAAGCCCCGGCGTTCTTCGCGTCAAACAAGGTGGGCATAATTCGATGCTCGACGGCAAGGCCGGCAAATTCCTCTGGTGTATGCCCCATGACGAGGAGATCGGCATCGGGAAAGGCCATCCGCAGCTCGAGGGCTTCGGAAATCGTGGCGACGGCGAGCAGGTCGGCGCCGGCCGCCAGCAGCGTCCCGCCGATCATCACGGCGCCGTGCCCGTAGGCGTCTGCCTTGATGACGGCGGCGATCTTCACCGTATCTCCTACGATAGTCTTCATATCCCGGAAATTGGATTCCACGACATCGAGATCGATGGAATAATAGGTCTGTCGGCCCAGACTTCTCAGGATATCGCCGCCGGGCTTCATTATTTCCCGCCCGCCAGACGGGGATTCCCGCCCCCGAGGGCGCCAAAATTCTTCAGGCTCAGTATCATCGCCTCCGAGAACCGCCCTTCGTAAATACAGAGCGCGGGACCCGTCATCAGCACCGAT
Source organism: Treponemataceae bacterium (assembly GCA_963677895.2). Classification (GTDB taxonomy): domain Bacteria; phylum Spirochaetota; class Spirochaetia; order Treponematales; family Rectinemataceae; genus UBA11090. The sequence goes on from CAXXGJ010000017.1 coordinate 121,631, forward strand.
GGGCGGGAAAGATCGAGCGAAAGAATCCCGCCGGGCATATGCACCCGGACGAGCCCCTCGACCAATCCCAGCTTTTTGGCGACGCTCGCCGCGGCGCAGGAGGAAGAGCCGCTCGCCAGCGTATAGCCCGCCCCCCTCTCCCATATCTCTATCCGCAGGTTGTGCCTGTCCATCACTGTCGCGAACTGCACATTGGTCCGCTCGGGAAAGAGCCGATGATTCTCGACGAGGGGACCCAGGCGTTTCGCCAGCTCAGGCGTCGGGTTTTCGGCAAAAATGACGCAGTGTGGATTGCCCATGGAGACGAAGGTCGCGGAAACGCTTTCGGTTCCCAGATCCAGCTTCCCCTGGACGAATTCCGGAAAATCGGTCGCGAGTCCGGCGGCGGATGCCGAAAAAGAAGGCTCGCCCATATCCACCTTTATGCGAGGCGGATCGAGGCTTTCGACCTTAGCCAGAACCCTGCCGCCTTTCGTGCCCACGGGAAATTCCTCGCCGTTCACGTAGCCTTGTTCCGCGAGGAATAGGCAGAAAATCCTCAGCCCATTGCCGCTCTTTTCGGCTTCGGAACCATCCGGATTGAAGATCCTGACCCATGGAGTCGCGGCGAGGCCGAGGAGGCCGGCGGGCATGCCCGCGAGATCGTTTTCGGAGGCGAGAGGTCCCAGCAGTATGCCGTCGGAACCGGCGCCCATGTTCCTGTCGCAGATCGCCCGCACGGCGTCGGCCACGGGCACGAAGGGAAATTCCCTTGGGTCGATGACGATATAATCGTTGCCCAGGGCATGGTATTTCCTGAACTCAGCCGACATCGGCTCCTCCCTTCGCGATCCTGGGCACGCGCTTCGAGATGCCGCAGGTCACTTCATAATCGATGGTGCCCATAAGGCCGGCGAGTTCTCCGGCGGGCAATTCGGGAAGACCGAAAAGAGTGACCTCATCGTCAAGCATGGCTTCGGGGATATCCGTTATGTCTATCATCACCTGATCCATGCAGATTCGACCCGCGATGGGTGCCTTCCTTCCCCTTACGATCACGCTGCCTTTATTCGAGAGGAGACGGGAATAGCCGTCGGCGTAACCGATCTGCAAAAGAGCGATGCGCGAATCCCGCCGCGCGGTGAAGAGCCTGCCGTAGCTGACGCTTTCTCCTTTTTTCAGCAGGCGGATATTGGCTATGGACGCGCAGAGCTGCATGACTGGGAGGAATCCCTCAGGCGGATTCGGATTCGCGTCGGGGGAAAGGCCGTAGAAGAGTATGCCGGGACGAACCATATCGAATCGCGCTTCGGGGATATGGAGAAGAGCGGCGCTGTTGGAAATATGCCGTATGGGGGGGCAGACGCCGGCCGCCTTCATGCTTTCGACAGCGCGCCGGAATTCGGCGAGCTGACGATAGGTGAAGGAAGTGTCGGGATTGTCGGCGTCCGCGAAATGGGAGTAGACGCCTTCAATATATAATCCTTCCATGGACGCGAGCGAACGGGAAAAGGATTCCGCGTCATCGGGGGAAATGCCCTGGCGATGCATGCCCGTATCGATCTTGACGTGGATTTTGGCCGGATGATTCAGGCGGCGCGCGGACTTGGCGAGCGCGAGCGCGAGTTCCATAGTGTACACGGTCTGCGTAATATTCTGCGATACTACAATATCGGCGTTTGAGGGATCGGTGGTGCCGAGAACGAGGAGGGGCGAGGCGATGCCGGCCGAGCGAAGCTCCAGGGCTTCTTCCAGAAGGGCTACCGCGAGATAATCGATTCCCTCGCGGTCGAGGGTGCGCGATACGGCGATGGCGTCATGGCCGTAAGCGTCGGCCTTGACGACGGCGCAGACTTTTGCCTGGCCGGCAAGGATTCGAATTTTACGCAGGTTGTTGACGAGATTGTCGGTGTGAATATAAGCGGCGGCTTTTCTGTTCATCATATAGTATCAGCCTTTCTCCTGATCTTGGCGTTTCGGTTGCGTTGTTTGATTTGCTCGGCTCGATGAGCTCGGTCCGCTGCAGGCGGTCAGCGTCTTGTCCCAGATGAAAAGCTCGGCTTTCGCCCCCACCTCTATGCTTCCCCCCTGCCCGCCGGCCGTGAAGCCGAGGGCGGCGCCGGGCGTGCGACTCATGGAGGCAAGCGCAGGGGCGAGGGAAAGACCAGTGGCCTCCATGAAGGATTTCACTATCTGCATGCCTAATTTATTGGATCCGATAAGCGTGCCCGTTTCGCTGTAGCGCACACCGTTCAGGCTGGAGGAAACGGACTTCCCGAAATAGCGGTATTCGCCGTACTCCAGGCCGGCGGATACCACGGCGTCGCTTGTGAGGATGAGGCGTTCCGAGGGGATGCATCGCGAGGCTGCCTTCATGCTGCTGTCGTTCACGTGGATACCGTCGGCGTTGAGTTCGGTCCACGCGGGGATGCCCGCGAGGGCTATGTTGACGAGGCCGCCGCCGCCACTTCGGTGGTCCAGCCCGCTCATCGCGTTGAAGAGATGGGTCACGGAAAAGGGCGGCGGCGGCAAGGCGACTCCGGCGCTCGCGCCCGAGTGCCCCAGCGAAACAAGGACACCATTCTCTCTCAGTATCGGATAGAGCGACTCGATGCCCGGCAATTCCGGCGCGAGCGCCATTATCCTGAGCCTGCCCCTGGCCGTCTCGATGATTTTCCTGCACAAGTCAGCGTCCGGAGCCTCTATCTGCGGCAGGTTTATCCCTCCGCGATGCTTCGGGTCGATGAAGGGACCTTCGATATATATTCCCGGAATAACCTCGGGGGGCAACCGCGAAGCCTCGATGGCATCCACGAGCCTTCCCACGGCCCCCTCATCCCAGAGGATGGTGGGAACAAAACACCCCACTCCCCTCTTTTCCAGTTTCCTCGCGACCTCTAGGATATCCTCGGCGCCCCCGACGCTTTCAAAGCCTATGCCGAAGGCTCCATGGATATGCATTTCCACAAGCCGCGGCGCTACGAAAGAGCCGCCGCAATCGACGACGGCCAAATCGCGGTCTTCAGGGTTGGATAACAAGTATTCTTCAAGGCTTTCTTCGCCGACATGACGGATCCTTCCCTCCCTGACGACGAGGATTCCCCCTTCGAGAAGCCGGTCGGGCAGGACGAATGTGCCTCCCGAGAGGATTTGATTGTCAGCCATACTGCCAGCATTGTCGTACAGCTTGGCCTCGCGTGTAAAGGCAAGGGAGCTTCTTTCTTCGGCGTACATGACAAGCTTCCCGCTTCCGCGTTATCATAGATAGACCAATCGCCCTAAGGAATCCCCAAGGAACGACGATGAAAAACGAGAAAATCGGCTATATCGCCCTCGACATGGACGGCACCATACTCGACAAAAACTATGTCCTCTCCGCTGCCGTAAGGGACACGCTCATCGCCTGCCGCGCGATAGGCAAAAAAGTAATCATATCGACCGGCCGCGTTTTCGCTTCCGCGAACAAGCATATCTCCGCTCTTGGCGGAGTCGACGGTTTCGTCTGCTCGAATGGCGCCGATGTCTATGACGGCGAGGGCCTGTTGATCGCGCAGACGCATATGGACGATGGACTCTCCCGTCGGTTTGTCGAAATTGCCCGCGCCTGCGACTCGCATTTTCATGCCTTTATCGGCGACAGCTGGTATTATGAACGGGAGAAGGCCTATACCCAGTTCTATATCAAGCGATCGGGTCTCGAGGGAAACCATGTGGATTTCGACAATATCGAAAGACTTTCTTTCACAAAATGCATGTTCCTAGACGATCACGAAAAGCTCGAAATCATAAGGGAAAAGATCGAGGCGACGATGAGCGGCAGCGCCCAGGTCATGTATTCCGCTCCCTTCATGCTCGAGGTTGTCGTGAACGGGGTGAGCAAGGCATCGGGGCTGCGGGCCTGCGTAGGCCATTGGGGCGGCAGCCTGGACCAAGTCATCGCCTTCGGCGACGCGGGCAACGACGAAGACATGCTCCTCGCCGCGGCGGTCGGGGTGGCTATGGGCAATGCTTCCGATGAACTGAAAGCCAAGGTCGATGCCGTGGCTCCTTCGGTCGACGAAGATGGCGTCGCGGTGTTTTTAAAGGATTTTTTCGATCTTTAGCTTACGCCGAACCTTAATTTTCTCGCCTTGATTTCATCCTTGACCCTTCGAGCCTGTCTTGGATATCATTGCGGCGTTGCGCGGCCACGCGGCGTCCTCAAGACGGCTTGCGTTCCCGCTTTTCGACGAGCCGGGGTGGTGGAATTGGCAGACACCAGGGACTTAAAATCCCTTGCTGTGCAAACGGCGTGCGGGTTCGAGACCCGTCCCCGGCATTTTAAGATGTACGGTTTCTTTGACGGTTCTCGCGGGGGGAAGGCATGAATCCTGATCTGTTGCCCATGATTTCCTATATTTTCATCACAACGTTCACCCCCGGGCCCAACAATCTTTCATCGGCCGCCGCGGGCATCAAGGTCGGACTCAGGCGAACGCTGCCTTACCTCTTCGGGATTTCCTCGGGCTTTTTTTGCGTCCTGGCGAGTTCAGGATTGTTCAGCGTCTTCCTGCGCACGCGCTATTCGGCGCTAGCTCCCTATCTCAAATGGCTGGGGTTTTCCTACATGCTCTGGCTTGCTGTATCGCCGTTCATAAAGCACAAGTCCGCCGGCCTGAAAGACGTCAGCTATTCCTACCCTACCGGACTCCTCCTCCAGATCGTCAATCCCAAGTCGATCCTCTATGGAATAACCATTTACGCTTCTTTTTTCGATTTGCTTGCAGGCAGCGTTCCCAGAGTCCTCTTTTCCGCTTTCCTGCTGACGATCGTCGGTTTCGTCTCGATCCTCACATGGACGCTGGCCGGCACCGGCCTGACAAAAATCCTCAAAGGCCCGAAAAGCGAGCTTATTTTCAATGTCGGCATGGGAATATTATTGATTTACTCGGCTATTTCCATCGTGTCCCATTAATGATTTCGCCGTCCGCACGGTGAAGCCGTCTGCGGCGACCGCCAGCGGCAGCCGCTTCGGCCGTATAGACGGATCGCCCGATTTATCGGCAGGCCAGCTCGTCCATCCTGCGCAGACGCCGCGAGAGGTCCCTCGCGAGGTTCATCACCAGAAGGGAAAAAGCCTTGAGGTCAACCTTGGATATTTCGTAAAGAGCGCGGTTGGAGATGGTGACGACTTCGAGGGGTTCCTGGGCGATTATGGTGGCGATGCTGGGCATGACGTCGATGAGTTCCATTTCACCGAAGGTTTCGCCCTCGCCCAGTTCAGCGATGACGATGCCTTGCTTGGAGACGCTCACGCGCCCGCCGATGATGAAGAAGATTTTATCGTTGGGATCGCCCTCGCGCATGGGCATATCGTCGGCATCGTAGCGGGCATATCCGAAAAGCGGCTTGATCCGCTCAATCTGTTCGGGCAGCACGCCGCCGAACAGGGAATATTTCTGCAGTGCGTTAGTGTCGATCATCGCTCCCCTCAGTTCCATTATACCTCATCCTATGCATTTTTGTGGATAATTTTACCGCTTTGGCAAAATTGAAGGTGGAGCGCCCCGATTCAGGTCTCGACGGGTTCAGCAACCGTCCGGTCCGTCCGTGTTCAGGCCTTGCCGCGGCGGTTGGCGATGCCGAAGGGGACATGGACGCAGGCGGCCATGGGACCGGCCCCTTCGAGATGGCTCAGCTGATCGTCGAAAAACAGGTGAGGTTTGAAGACTTCGAGAATCCTGCGTTTTTCGATGCCGCCCAGGAAAAATATTTCATCGGTAAAAATGCCCCAGCTTTTGAGGGTATTGATGACGCGTTCATGGGCGGGGGCGTTCCGGGCGGTGATGATCGCCGTCCTCACGGCCGTCCTGTTTCCGGAATCCTGGCCGAGGTCCATGCGCTGATGCTTCTGGAGGGCTGCGAGCTTTTCGAAAAATGTCTTCATGGGACCGGGATCGAGGGGATTGTCGGCATTGCGGAGTTCGGCGTCGGCGAAGGCTTCGCGGCCTCCGGGCGAGCGGTACAGACGCTCGGCCTCGTCGTCCGCGATTACGCCGTCGAAATCGAAGGCCACCCTGAGTTCGCCTTCTTCGTCCTCGCCGAAGCCTGAGGACATGATGAGTCCCGCGGGCAGGCCCGCTTCGATGGCTGAGCGCACGTCCCCGGGGTTCGCCGAAAGAAACAGGGAGGCGTTGAAGGCGGAAATATAGGGATAGGGGGAGCGGCCGTCCAGGAAAGCCGCCCGGACGATGTCGAGATCGTAATGGCGTATGGTTTTGAATACGCGAATGCCCGCCTCGGGGTCGTTGCGCGACAGAAGCACGACTTCGGCGGGACCTTCGCCCTGCGCAAATCCTTTGTTGAGCGAAAGAAAGCGGCGTATGAACCAGAACGCGTTGCCCCGCTCCAGCGGCTCGTCGCTCCGGGCGTTCATCCATTCGCGGTATTCGTCGTCGCCCCGCGTCCTGAATATCTCGTCGGAGGCCGTGAGGTCGAAGAGAGCGCTCGACGAGACCGCGATGACGATCTTGCTTTCAATAGGATACGGCATCAAGCGCTCTCCTTGGACTTGTTCACCTCTTGCCCGAATCGTAAATCTCGCCCGAAGCCTTGGGGCCGACGGATTTTCCGGCGAAGATGATGAGGGCGACGATGGTCAGCACATAAGGAAGCATATAGAAAAATTCAATGGGTGTGCTGGCGAGGAAACTGATGTCCTTGGCATAGAAGGATAGAGCCGTGGAGAATCCGAAGAAAAGTCCCGCGCCCAAAACACCGAAGGGATTCCACTTGCCGAAGACCAGGGACGCGAGGGCGATGAAGCCTGTTCCATGGATCGACACCAGTGTGTACTGGATATCGGCTGTCAGTACCATGATGCCGCCGGCAAGTCCGCCGAGGGCTCCCGAGGCGAGGACACCGATATAGCGCATACGCTCTACATTGATGCCCATGCTCGCCGCCGCCTGTGGGTTCTCGCCGCAAGAACGCATCCTCAGACCGAAGCGCGTCTTGTAGACGACGAACCATGTCAGGAGAACGATGACCATCGCGAGATAGAAGGTCGGATAGGTATTCTTGAAGAACATTCCGCCGATTACGGGAATTTGAGAGAGTCCCGGGACTGTGAACTTCTGAATTCCGTTGGAGAAGGTTTTCGAGCGCTGCATATGAAAGATGATCTGACAGAGGTACACCGTCAGTCCGCCGGCGAGGATGTTGAGGGCGGTTCCGGAAATAGTCTGATTCGCCTTGAGGTTGATGCTCGCGAAGGCGTGGAGGAGGCTAAAGAGCATGCCGGCCAGAAGCGCCACGAGAAGGCCGATCCAGGGCGCCAGCGGCGTCGAACTTTCCAGGAGAACGGTGACCGTCGCCGCCGCGAAAGCGCCAATCATCATGATGCCCTCGAGAGCGATATTGACTATCCCTGATCGCTCGCTGAAGAGGCCGCCCAGCGCCGTGATGATGATGGGCGAGGCGAACATCATGGCTATCGGGAACATTTCCAGAATTATCTTGAAGCTCATACCCTGTCCCCCTCGGCGACAGCCTCATGTTTTTTTCGCGCGATCTTGTCGATGACCATTTTTATCCCGTACTGCATAGCGACGAAGAGCACGATGGAGGCCTGGATTATGCCCGCGATCTCGCGCGGGATGCCCTGGACCTGCATGAGGGGCTGGGCTGATTTCAGAGCGCCGAATAGCATGCCCGCGAGCAGGATGCCGAGCGCCTCGTTGCCTCCTACCAGGGCCACGGCGATTCCGTCGAAGCCATAACCCTCGGCCGCCGAGATGACACGGCCGAAATTGAAGGTGCCCGTCGTGATGATCGCTCCGGCCAGTCCCGCGAAGGCGCCCGCTATCATGAGCGAGGACACGATATTGCGGTTCACCTTCATGCCCGCGTAGCGCGCCGCTTCCTTGTTGAAGCCCACGGCCCTGAGCGAATATCCGAAGGTGGTCTTGTTGATGATGAAGGAGAAGAGTAGCACCGCCAGAAGCACGGGAATGAAGCCCCAGTTGAGGCGGGAGCCTCTCGTGATGCTCTCCAGGAATGGCGATTCCAGGAGGGCGCTCTGCGGGAAGAAGGGCGTCTTCACCCTATCGGTCGAGCCAAAAACGTTGAGGATCATGAAATTGTTGAGGTAGAGGCCCACATAGTTGAGCATGATGGTGACGGTGACTTCGTGTACGTTGAATTTCGCCTTGAGAATGCCTGGTATGGCTCCCCACAGGGCGCCGGCCATGGCCGCCGAAAGAAGGATCACCGGAACATGGATGAAGGCCGGCGCCTTGATGTAGAGCGCGGCGGCGCTCGCCGCCATCGAGCCTATCATCAGCTGTCCTTCGGCGCCGATGCTGAAAAGCCCTGTGCGCGAGGCGAAGGCGAAGGACAGGCCGGTCAGGATGATCGGCATCGACTGGACGATAAACTCGCCGATGTATCTTGTGTTGATCGGATTGCCGTTGACGATGTCGATGCCCGAGATTCCCTTTATGAGGGCGGTGAACATCGACAGCACCGACCGGCCGGTCAGCATCACGATTATGGAACCCAGAAGGAATCCCAGGAAAATTGCTATCAGCGGCAACACTAACTTTTCGCTGCGCTTGGTCATGCCTGCCCCCGAACCGCTTCTTTCTGCGAGCTATGCTCAGTTTTGCGCAATGAACCGGACATCATGAGTCCCAGCTCATTTTCATCGGCCGTCTTCGCGTCGACCGTTCCCACGATCTCGCCACGTGAGATGACGGCGATCCTGTCCGAAACGTCCATAATCTCGTCCAACTCCAGAGAGACGAGGAGAACCGCCTTGCCCTTGTCACGCTCGGCCACGATCCGTTTGTGGATGTACTCGATCGCGCCCACGTCCAGGCCCCGCGTCGGCTGGGCGATCACGAACACATCGGGAGAATGGTCGATCTCGCGAGCGACGATGGCCTTCTGCTGGTTGCCGCCCGACATCGAGCGGGCCGGCGTGTCGCCGCCCTCCCCCGATCGTACGTCGAATTCCTTTATAAGCCTGTCCGCGTTCAGCCGTATCGCCTTCTTGTCGAGGATGCCCCAATGCGCGAAGGGTTTTTCATGGTAATTGTGTAGGACGAAATTCTCGCCGAGGCTGAAATCGAGGACGAGCCCGTGGAGCTGTCTGTCCTCGGGAATATGGCCGATGCCCAGATCGGTCTTCTGTTTTATTGAAAGGTGCGTTATGTCCTTATCATGTAGATAGATATGGCCAGATTCGACCTTCGCGAGGCCGGTGATGGCCTGCACGAGCTCTGTCTGGCCATTCCCGTCTATGCCGCAGATGCCGAGTATCTCGCCTCCGCGGAGTTCGAAGGACAGGTTCTTTACGCCGGGCAGGCCCCTATTGTTCCGCACGTTCAGGTTTTCGACCCTGAGGAAGACATCGCCCGGTTTCGCGGCATCCTTGGCGACATGGAAGTTGACCTCGCGGCCGACCATCATCTCCGCCATCCGCTCTTCGCTCGTGTTCTCGACCTTCACCGTATCGACGAGCCTGCCGCGCCTGAGGACGGTGCAGACGTCGGCGACTTCCTTGATTTCCTTCAGTTTGTGGCTGATTAGGATGATGGTCTTCCCCTCGTGGACGAGGCGGCGCATGATCTGCATCAGCTCCTTGATTTCCTGCGGGGTGAGCACCGCTGTCGGCTCGTCGAATATGAGGATGTCGGCGTCGCGGTACAGCATTTTCAGGATTTCAACCCGCTGTTGCATGCCGACGGAGATGTCTTCGATTTTTGCCTTCGGGTCGACGGACAATCCATATAGTTTGGAAATGGACTCGACCTTGCTTTCGGCTTGCCTGATATCGACGATCGGTCCCCTGTGCGGTTCCATGCCGAGGATGATGTTTTCCGTAACCGTGAAATTGTGGACGAGCTTGAAGTGCTGATGGACCATTCCGATGCCCAGCTCCGTGGCGGCGTTCGGATCGTTGATAGTCACTTCCTTGCCATTTATCCGTATCGTGCCTGAATCAGGCCGGTAGAGTCCAAACAGGATACTCATCAACGTGGATTTTCCGGCGCCATTCTCCCCGAGAAGGGCATGAATGCTCCGCTCTTCCACCTGGAGAGTCACATCGTCATTGGCTTTGATGCCGGGGAAATTCTTGGTGATATTAAGCATCTCGACGATATATCCCACCGCTCGCCCCCTCGAAAAATTGTAATAGGGAATAATAGCACAACAGCGTAATTCCTGACTATGAGCAAAATGGCCGGACGGAAAAATCCTCACGGAACAAAAAAAGGGCTGGCCGAGAATCGCTTCTCGGCCAGCCCCAAAAGCCTGTCCGCTACCAGGCGCAGGCTTGCGAAAAATCCTTACTTTGCGGGAACTTCGGAAACCTTGAGGGCGCCGGAGGCAATCTTGGCTTCGAATCCTTCCACCGCTTTGACGATATCGCTGGAAAGGTTGGGGTTCTTGTCGGGGAGGCCAACGCCCTGGTTGGCGACATTGAATACCAAGGTCTGTCCGCCGGGGAATTTTCCGGCCATCGTCAGCTTGCAGACTTCGTAGGCGGCTACGTCAACGCGTTTCATCATCGAGGTGAGAACCGCGGACTTGTTGCCGTAGAGACCGTCGGCATACTGGTCTTTATCGACGCCGATGCCCCATTTCTCCTCGCCCTTCTGCTGGCGCTCCTTGGCTTCCTTGATCATGCCGTTGCCCGTTCCGCCCGCGGCGTGGAAGATTATGAAAGCGCCTTTGTTGAACTGTTTCTGGGCAATAGCCTGTCCCTTGTCGGGGGCGGCGAAATCGCCCGCGTAGTCGACGAGAATCGTGAACTTTCCGCCATCGGCCACGAGTGACATATCGGCCTGGCGTTTCCAGGATTTGTATTCGGGAAGAGCGGCCTGAATTCCCTGCTCAAAACCGGCCTGGAATTTCTCGATGAGATAGAACTGCATTCCGCCAAGGAAACCGACGATGTTCTGTCCGGCCGCTTTGGCTTTGAGAGCCGTCGCCACGCCGACGAGGAAGGAACCTTCATGCTCGGCGAAGGAAGCGCTTACGACGTTTGGCTTCGGGACCGCGGAGTCGATGATGAGGAACTTGCGCGTGGGATAGTTGGTCGCCACGTCGGTGATGGCTTTCTCGAAGAGGAATCCGGCCGCTATGACGATGTTGACGTTCTCATCGGCAAAAGCGGAGATATTCGGTACATAATCGGCTTCAGCCGATGACTGCAGGTACTTATAGTTGCTCTTCGGAAGTTTGTTGTCTTTAGCAAAGCGAAGGACGCCTTCCCATGTTCCCTGATTGAACGATTTATCATCGATGCCGCCGGTATCGGTGACGAAACCAATCTTGAACTGCGCGAAAGCGGGGGCTGCCACGAGAGCAGCAATGAGAAGCACAAACAATGCTTTTTTCATGCAAAATCCTCCCTTTAAAAACTAAGGAACGCCTCATTTCCGGTCTCAAAGGCCGGAACAAAGCCCTTAACAATAGTAAGGCTGGGAGCGGGGGTTGTCAACGATTTTTTCCTCAGCCCCCGCGTCAATGCCGGATTTCAGTAATCGTTTCCGGCGACGATGGAAACTCCCGCCGACGCGCCGATCCTGTCCGCTCCCGCGTTCAGCATGGCGATGGCGTCAGCCCTGGTCCTGATGCCTCCCGAGGCTTTTATCCTGAGCGCGTCGCCGACGGTCTTGCGCATCAGCACGACATCGTCGATGGTGGCGCCCCCCGTGCCGAATCCCGTGCTCGTCTTGACGAAATCGGCGCCCGCGGCCAGAGCCGCCTGGCAGGCTTTCACTTTTTCATCCGCGTTGAGATAGCAGGTTTCGATGATCACTTTCACGATGTCGGGTTTCGAGGCCTTCACCACCGCCCTGATGTCCTCTTCGACCGCCTTCCATTCACCGGCCTTGGCTTTGCCGATATTGATGACCATGTCTATTTCCAGGGCTCCCTGCTTGACGGCCAGGCTCGCCTCGGCAGTCTTAATCTCGGTCGCGTTAGCCCCGAGAGGAAAGCCGATGACAGTGCAGACGGGGACACCCGATCCGGCCAGTTCGGCGACGCAGAGCGGCACCCAGCCCGGGTTGACGCAGACGCTCGCGAAGCGGTGGGTTCTGGCTTCGGCGCAGAGTTCGCGTATCGACGTTTCGGTGGCGGTCGCCTTGAGCAGCGTATGATCGATGGTCGCCGCGATATCGGCTGAAGTCCATATCTTGTCCATATTCTTTCTCCTTTGGTGGTTTTTCCTTTAAATCTCGAATCTGCGCGCCAAGTATTCGCGCCTCGTCGCCACGAGCTCCTCGAGTTCCGCGAGCATGCGCGTATCGGCCAGCCTGGCGATCGGATAAACATGATTCTCTGTCTCGTTCGTGTAGCGCTGGACGAAGTTTATGTCGGTGACATAGCCAAGGCTTATCATATTGGAGATTCTGTCGGCCGATTTGAGCACCTTGGCGCGCATGGAACCGAAATCGCGGATCCTCGCGAGGAAATCGATCTTGTTCTCGATGGGGCGACGCGTCACTTCCAGCACGAGCCTGTAGACGCCCGCCGATTCGTCGTCTATGGAGAGGATGCTGTCCCTGTCGATCTCGGGCACGTCCTCGATGAGGTCGTGGATAAGCGATGCCTTGAGGAGCACGGAATCGATGTAGCCATAGTCCATCAGAATGGCCATCGTGTCGAGCTGATGCCTGAACATGTTGCCCCCGCTTCTTCTCAGCTTGCCGATGAGGCCGGTGGCGAGCTGGATATAGGGCGCGAGGTGCATGTTCTTGAGTCTGAGCATCGCGTCCTCATCCATGGGGACGCTTTCCGAACGCAGCGGGAGACTGGAATTCTGCATGCCGGGAAAATCCTGGGCATCAAACGGAATACCTGACCTCCCGTCCGAATTCATGAGAGCTCCTCGACGTAATGCCGAAGTTTCGCCACTTTCGATTCGGCTTCGGCGCCCTTCGTCCTTTCCTGCGCGACGATATCGGCCGGGGCTGAAGCCACGAAGGCCGGATTGGCCAGCTTGGCCTGGACCTTGGCGGCGAAGGATGACTCCCTCTGGATATCCTTTTCAAGCTTAGCGATGAGCCTTTCCGAATCGACGACGTCCTTGACGTGGATATGGAGCTCGAATCCCTTGCCCACGAGGGCTACGGCGCCCAGCGGTTTCGGCGTGTCCGGGTCAAGGAAACGGGGCTCGGGGCCGTTGACGAGGAGGCCGATGAGGGCGGCGCCCTGTCTCATGAACTCCTGGCCGTCGAATCCGGTCTCGAGGCGGATATCGATGGGCATTTTCACTTCGGGCGGAATCTGGAATTCGGAGCGCAGCGTGCGCCCGAGGGTGACGAGTTCGCGCAGGCTGTCGAAGCGCGCGGCCAGCTCGGGGTTGAGTCTCGAGCCGTCCCGCTTCGGCCAGGGCTGCGAAATCAGCCTTCCCTTGGCATTGGGCAGCATTCCGTAGATTTCCTCGGTGAGGAAGGGAAGGAAGGGATGAAGGAGCCTCAGGGATTCCTCGAGGACCATGAGGAGGACGGTGGTGGCCCTGTCCTTTTCGGCGTCGCCGCCGAATTTCGTGGAGAGCTTGGTGGCTTCGATGTACCAGTCGCAGAAGTCGTCCCAGAAATAGGAGTAGGCGGCCTGGGCGGCGTCGTTGAAGCGCCATGATTCGAGAGCCTGGGCGGTCTGGGAAGCCGCCTCGTCGAGACGGTGCAGGATCCATTTGTCGGTGTCGGAGTAGGTCAGCGATTCGGGCGCGACGAACTCGCGTCCCTCCAGGTTCATGAGGATGTAGCGCGAGGCGTTCCAGACCTTGTTGGCGAATTTCGAGCCCATCTTGAAGCTGTCGCGGTCGAGGAGGATGTCCTGGCCGGCGGCGCAGTTGTAAGCGAGGGTGAACTTGAGGGCGTCGGCGCCGTACTCGTCGACGATTTCGAGGGGATCGATGCCGTTGCCGAGGCTCTTGGACATCTTCCTGCCCTGTTTGTCACGGATGAGGCCGTGGATGAACACTTCGCTGAAGGGGGCCTTCTCGGTGAACTCCATGCCCGCCATGATCATGCGGGCCACCCAGAAGAAGATTATGTCGTAGCCGGTGACGAGGGCGCTCGTGGGGTAGAAGCGGCGCAGGTCGGCCGTGTCCTTGGGCCAGCCCAGGGTGCTGAAGGGCCATAGCCAGCTGGAGAACCAGGTGTCGAGGACGTCTTCGTCCTGCCAGATATCGTCCGACCCGCACTGCTTGCAGTAGAGAGGATCCTCGCGCTCGACCATGACGGCGCCGCAGTGGCGGCAGTAGAAGGCGGGTATCCTGTGTCCCCACCAGAGCTGACGCGATATGCACCAGTCTCTGATGTTCTCCATCCAATGCTGGTAGGTATGCTCCCACTTTTTCGGAAAGAAGGTCACATCCCCGTCCCGCCAGGTCTTGAGCGCTTTTTCGGCGAGGGGTTTCATCCTGACGAACCACTGCTTGGAGAGATATGGCTCGATCGAGGTATGGCAGCGGTAGCAATGACCAACCGCGTGCGTGATTTTCTCCTCGGATTTGAGGAGGCCCAAAGCTTCGAGGTCCGCGAGCACCAGTTTCCTGGCCTCGGCTACCTTGAGATTGCGGTATTTTTCAGGGACTTTATTCGAGAGGGTCCCGTCGGGATTGAGGATATTGATGCGTTCGAGGCCGTGCCTATTTCCTACCTCGAAGTCGTTGGGATCGTGGGCGGGCGTTATCTTGACGAGGCCGGTACCGAAAGCTCTGTCCACGTAAGTGTCGGCGATGAGGGGGATGAGCCGGTCGGTCAGGGGGAGCTTAATCATTTTGCCGAGGAGGGCGCGATAGCGATCGTCTTCCGGATGAGCCGCGACGGCGGTATCGCCCAAGAGGGTTTCGGGCCTGGTCGTGGCTATCTCGATCCTGCCCGATGGGCATTCGGGACAGGGTCCGTCGGCCAGTTCGTACCAGATGTGCCACATGGCGCCGTTTTCGTCCTCATGCTCGACCTCATCGTCGGAAAGGGCCGTGCCGCAGCTCGTGCACCAATTGACGAGGTATTCGCCCTTGTAGAGGAGGTTGCGCTCGTACAGCGTGACGAAAACTTCCCGCACGGCTTTCGAAAGCCCTTCGTCCAGGGTGAAGCGTTCGCGCGACCAGTCGACGCTCGAGCCTATCTTGGCGAGCTGATTGTTGATGAAAGCCTTATGTTCCTTGGCTACCTTCCAGGTTTCCTCGACGAAGGCTTCGCGCCCCATGGCGCGCCTGTCCTTGCCTTCCTTGCGGAGCTTTTTCTCGACGACATTCTGCGTGGCAATGCCCGCGTGGTCAGTGCCCGGCACCCAGAGGGTCGGTCGGCCTGTCATGCGGCGGTAGCGGATCTGGATGTCCTGGAGGCTGTTGTCCAGGGCATGGCCAAGGTGGAGGACGCCGGTTACGTTGGGGGGAGGGATTACGATGGTGAAAGGCTTCTTGTTCTTGTCACCTTTGGGCAGGAAATGACCTTCGTCTTTCCACATGGCGTAAATCGAGTCTTCGAAACTCTTTGGATCGTAGGCCTTGGCCAGTTCGATCGCCTTCATGCATCCCCTCCGCGCTGTTGAAAAAGATAGATTCAATGAGCATAGCGAAAAAGATACTGGAATGGAAGGGGAGAGCTGATTCTGATCAACGGCTGGGCGTTGGGACGGTGGCGCGGCTGGGCGGCGGCCATGATGCCCGCGGTTGCCGCGGCCGCGATGCCCGAACCCCTCGGACGAATCCCCGCGGGCCTTCTTTTCACAAAGATGGAACTATACGATAATATTCGTAGGAAGAGTCGGCTTCCGTCGGCAGAATCCGGCCGAAGAGTCTTCCCCAACTATTCCGCGAGGTGGTTTTACATGGATAATCAGCAGCCTTGGACATGTCTCGATCCCTTCAGGGGAAGGCTTTTTTCGGGGGAGTGGCCTACCCTGCCCGAACTCTTCGGCATTTCCGTCGAGCGTTTCCCTGACCGTCCCTGCTTTACGGTGTATTCTCCGGACAGAATCAGCCTCACGTATAGGGAAGCCCACGCGAAAATACGGAGCGTGGCGGCTTACCTGCTATCCATAGGCATTGAGAAGGACGCGAAGGTCGCCTTGACCGGCAAGAACTCCCCCGAGTGGGCGATCGCCTACCTGGCCATCCTCGAGGCGGGAGCTATCGTCGTCCCCATCGATTACCAGCTGAGTCTTCCGGAAACGACGAATCTGATCGCCGCGTCGGACGCGAAAATTCTTTTCGTCGACGAGGAAAAACTGGCCGAGCTCAAGTCCGCCTGCCCTCAGCTCTCGAAAATCCTGGCGCTCTACGAAGGCGGAGAGAATTACCTCTATAACCTGGCCTCCCCTTCCGGCGGCAGCCAGGCCCAGGCGCACAAAACCGCCCAGGACGATCTCGCCGCCATCCTGTACACCTCGGGCACGACGGGAAAACCCAAAGGCGTCATGCTGACGCACAAAAACCTGGTATCGGACTGCATGCTCGCCCAAGCCAATCTCCATATTTATCACAGCGACGTCTTCTACGCCCTCCTGCCCATCCACCACTCCTACACGATGCTCTCCGTCTTCATCGAATCTTTTTCCGTGGGAGCCGAAACGGTGTTCGGGAAACGCATGGTCGTCAAACAGATCCTCAAGGACCTGAAGGATGCCCACGTGACCATGTTCCTCGGCGTGCCCCTCCTTTTCAACAAATTGCTGAACGGCATCCTGAAAGGCGTCAAGGAAAAAGGTCCCTTCGTTTTCGGCTTGATATCGGCCTTGATGGGGATTTCGGGCGCGACCAAGAAGCTGTTCAAGGTCAATCCGGGGAAAAAACTCTTCAATTCCGTGCTGGAAAAGGCGAGTCTTTCCACCATCAGAATCTGCATTTCGGGCGGAGGGCCGCTCGCTCCTTCGGTTTTCAGGAAATACAACGAACTGGGCATAGATTTCGTGCAGGGCTACGGTCTCACCGAGACTTCGCCCATCCTCACCCTCAATCCCATCGAGCATTATAAGGAAACCTCGGTCGGAAAGGTGATTCCCCAGACCGAAATGAAGATCCTGGACCCGAACGAAGATGGGATTGGAGAGATCGTGGTAAAGGGTCCCATGGTCATGAAAGGGTATTACAAGATGCCCGATGAGACCAGGGAAGTGTTCACCGACGATGGCTGGTTCAAGACGGGAGATTTGGGGTATCTGGACGAGGAAAATTACCTGTATCTCACGGGGAGAGCCAAGAACATGATCGTCACGGCAGGCGGCAAGAATGTGTATCCGGAAGAAATCGAAAACCGCTTCCAGCTTTACGAGGAAATCGACCAGATTCTCGTGAAGGGATATGTCGACAAGGATGAAGAGGCTTCGGAACTTATAGAAGCGCTCATCTACCCCGATCAGGACTGGCTGAAGAAGCTTCCCGGCGAGCAGGAAGCGACGCTCCGGGCGGCCGAAACGAGGATGAAAGAGATTGTCGAAGAGGTGAACCAGAAGCTGCTTCCCTACCAGAAAATAAGCAAGGTCGCCATGCTCCGCGAGCCTCTCGAGATGACCACGACGAAAAAAGTGAAGCGTTTCAGCACGAACGCATAGCCATGGAAGCCAGGTTTTCCATCTTCGGCGCCGAAGCCGAACCTCTCTCTCTTTTGGCCTGCGCGGTGCGGAAGAATGGGATCAGGGTCTGCGTCATCGGCGGCGGAGGCACAGGTATCGCTCTGGCCTATGATCTGGCGCAGCGCGGTTTTTCGGTAACGCTCCTCGAAAAGGGGGAGCTCACGTCGGGCACGACGGGACGCCACCATGGCCAGCTCCACTGTGGAGCCCGCTATGCCTGGGCCGACAGGAATATCGCTAGGGAATGTTATGCCGAGAGTCTCGTTCTCGCGAGGATAGCGGGAGAATGCGTCGAATACAACGGCGGCTTTTTCGTCGCCCTGACGGAAGAGGAAAAAGCGCTCGAGGCGACGTTCATCGAGCGCTGTCTGGAAGCCGGAATTTCGGCCAGGTCTTTCGACATAGGGCGTCTGGCGCGCATGGAACCCAGGCTTTCGGGGGCGGTGAAGGCCGCCGTGGCCGTGCCGGACGGCAGTTTCGACGCGTTCAGGCTGCCTTTAATGTTCGCGGCTGCGGCGAAAAGGCTGGGGGTGGTTTTCCTGCCCTGGCATGAGGTCGCCGGCTTCGATTTTTCGGGAGGAAGGCTTCGCGCCCTGCTGGCGCGGAACCTGGGCACGGGCTCGCGTGCCGCGGAGCTGGCAGGCGGGGGCCGACAGGACGGAACCGGGCAGGCGCAGGAGCCGGGGCAGGGACCTGGGCGCGACATCAAGATAGAGTGCGATTTCGCGGTGAGCGCGACGGGCGCATGGGCTGGGCAGGTCGGCGGGCTGGCGGGGATTTCCATTCCAATAGTGCCCGCGCCCGGCGCGATGCTGGCCGTGAAAGGCAGGCTCGTCGATCATGTCATCAGCCGATTGAGGCCGCCCGGCGACGGCGACATATTCCTTCCCCAGCGGGGACTATCCATAATCGGTACCACCCAGCGCGTGGTCGATTCCCCTGAAGGGATCCTGCCCGGAGAGGAGGAGATCGACTTCCTCCGCGCCGCGGCGGCCGAAATGATAACCGATTTCGCGAAAATGCCTTTTCACGCGGCATGGGCGGCCGCCAGGCCGCTCGCGGGACTGGCTGCAAAACCGCTCGCAGGGCCAGCGGCTGGTTCTACGGCGGGACCGGCGGCTGGTCCCTCGAACCCCGCGGCTGAAAATGGGTCGGAACCGGAAAGCAGGGAACTCAGCCGCGACTCCGTGGTTCTCGACCATGGCAAGGATGATGGCCTCGAGGGTTTCCTTAGCGTCATCGGCGGTAAAGCCACCGTGCTCCGCGCCATGGCCGAAAAGACCGCCGATCTCATCTGCGAAAAATCCGGACTCGTCGCCGAATGCCGGACAAGCCGTTTCAGGCTGCCCTCATGGCGGTCGTACTACCGCGGAGCCGGACGATGAAAATCGATATCGTGCTGAAAAACGCAAAAGGCGAATCCATTTATTCCCTCGATATCGAAGCTTCCTCGACGGTGCTCGATCTTCTGGAAACGCTACGCAAAGACAAGGCGCCCGGGCTTTTATACCGACATTCCTGCCATCACGGTTCATGCGGAACCTGCGGCGCCATGATAAACGGCA
This sequence comes from Treponemataceae bacterium, assembly GCA_963677895.2. Taxonomy (GTDB): domain Bacteria; phylum Spirochaetota; class Spirochaetia; order Treponematales; family Rectinemataceae; genus UBA11090. Next base: position 140,758 of record CAXXGJ010000017.1, read on the forward strand.
AACCCCGCCTGATGTGCCTGACAAGGTTGGGCGATCTACGGACAAGCAGCCTGCTTATCGAGCCTCTCGCGAAAATGACGGAGATCGAGGGGATCGCGGTCTGGCCGGGACCGCTGTTCGAGAATCTTCCCGACACCGATTATCTCAAGGCGACGGAAAACCATGGCGAAGACGACAGCCGCCAGCTTGAAGACTGCATCGAATGCGGGATCTGCGTCGCAGGCTGTCCCGTGGCGAAGGCATTCGTGGGGCCGGCGGCCCTCGCGGCGGCCGCTGTCGAAATGAAGAAACACCCCGATCGGGCGGCCGAAATGGACGCGTTGGTCGATAGAGCGGACGGAACATCGGCCTGCGAAAGGGCTTTCGAGTGCAGCAGGCTCTGCCCCCAAGGCGTCGCGCCGGGGCGAAAAATCACCGAGCTTATAAAGAGGGCCAGATAACCATGCTGGAATTCATCTGCTCCAGCTGCGGCCACAGGGAATCCGCCGCCACAAGGATGCCTGCCTGTTCCTGCGGCGGTCTATGGGATCTGGACTTCAAGCCTCTCCGATTCGAAAGGAAGCTTATCGACAAGGAAACGTGGGGACTGTTCCGCTATAGGGCTTTTCTTCCTCTGGAGGGAGAGATTTGGAGGGATGTCACTTTGGGTGAAGGTATGACTCCCATCGTGCGCCTGGACAGTTCCGTCCTCCTCAAGATGGACTATTTCATGCCCACCCTTTCCTTCAAGGATCGGGGAGCGGCGGTATTGATCTCGCAATGCAAGACTATCGGGGTGGAATCTGTAGTGCAGGACTCGAGCGGAAACGCGGGCAACAGCATAGCGGCCTACTGCGGCAAGGCGGGAATCGACTGCGAGATATTCGTCCCGGAAGGCACTTCGCCCGGGAAAATAGCCATGATACGCGCTCACGGAGCCCTCGTGAATGTGGTGCCCGGCAGCAGGGACCACTGCGCCGCCGTCTGCCGCGAGAAGGTGAAAAAAGAAGGGAAATACTACGCGAACCACGTCTACAATCCATTTTTTTACGAAGGAACGAAAACCTATATCTACGAAGTGTTCGAACAGCTCGGTCGAATTCCCGAAAACCTGTTCATTCCCCTTGGAAACGGGACTCTCTTTCTTGGAGCGATGAAGGCTCTGGAGGAACTCCTGGCCAGCGAGGCCATTCCGAAGATCCCCCATGTGCTTGCCGTTCAGAGCGAGCGATGCGATCCCATTTTCAGGGCCTGGCGGGAAGGTCTTCGGGAACCCGCGATCCTCTCTCCTACCCCCACGCTGGCCGAAGGAATCGCGATCGGCGTGCCGATGCGGGGGCGGAAAATACTCGACCTCGCCTACAGATACGGCGCGGAAATCATCACCGCTCCCGAGGAAGGGATTCTGGAAGCGAGAAATCTACTGGCGCGCGCGGGGATCTACTGCGAGCACACAACGGCGGCTACCTATGCCGCATATCTCGCGTATTGCGGAGAAAACGGCCCTACCCCCGACAGCTTGATTCCCATGTGCGGAGCCGGACTGAAATCGGATCATTGACCGGAACCGAAAAAAGCGAAGTGTCAGGGGTAAGCAAAAATATCTATTCTTTTTTCAACACCGTGACGCAGTTGGTCGCCGCGCTTCCTCCCACGTTGAACGCCACCGCTATTCCGGGCTGGCCTTTCGCCGGCGCGGCGCCGATCGGTTCGCCCACGAGCTGTTTGTACAGCAGCGCGTGCATGGATACTCCGGTGGCCCCCACGGGATGCCCTTTGGCCTTGAGCCCTCCCGAAAGGTTGACGCAGCACTTCTGATCTTCCCTGCCGAAGCGGCCGTCCATATAGTCGAAGCCGGCGCGTCCGTCCGCGGAAAGTCCCAGGGCTTCGGTGCTGAGCACCTGGTTGATCGTGAAGCAGTCGTGGACCTCGGCGATGTCCACGTCCACGCTTCGGATGCCCGCTTCGGCGTAAGCCCTGCGCGCCGCTTCCTTGCCCGCGACCAGTTCGTGCATATTGCCGCGCATGGAGATGGGCATGTATTCGTTGGTGTGGCCGATGCCGGCGATTTTTACCCGCTTTCCGCCTCTCGCCGCGGCGTCTTCCGTTCTCATGATCACGAGGGCCGCAGCCCCGTCGGTGACAAGCGAACAGTCATGGAGGCGCAGAGGTTCCGCGATGAGTGGATTCTTCTCCGGAGGGAGGTTCAGGATGGCTTCGGTCGTCGTTAGCCCAAGACGATCGGAGGGGCCGCCCTTGCCGAAATGCGCGAGCGGATTGTCGAGGCCATTCCGGTAACAGAGCGCCGAAACGGAAGCGAGCATCTTCGCCAGCGTCTGGGAGGAATAGCCGTAATGAGCCATGTAGCCCTTGGCGTATTCGGCGAAGAGACCGGGGAAGGTCATTCCCATGGCTCCTTCTTCCGGCCAATAGGAACAGGTCGCCAGGGCGTGGGTGACGTCCTTCGTGCCCAGGAGGTTCATCTTTTCGACGCCGAGGACGAGAGCGATCCGCGCCCTTCCCGCTTCCACAGCGTAGATCGCGTCATAGAGAGCCACCGAGCCCGAGGCGCAAGCGTCCTCGCAGCGCGTCATGGACTTGAAGCGCAGGCCCTCCGGGTCTATCGCGAGAGCCGCGGCGGCCAGGTGTTCCTGGTTCGCGAAAAGCCCGGGCGCGCAGCTGCCTACCCAGACCGCGTCCACATCGGCGGCGCTTATGCCGGCGTCGGCTAACGCTCCCCTGCCGGCTTCCGTCATCAATTCGTAGATGCTCTTGAGGTCGGTGACGACGCCCGTTTCCTTGTCTTTCTTCACCAGATTGCCGAACGCCGTATTATAAGCCCCGATGATGCTAACTTTTGACATTGCCTCTTCCTCCTTATCTATCGCTTCCCGATTCTTTCCGTGAATAAAGCCAAAATATCCAGGAATTTACCCGGATTTTCCGCGATGACCGAATGCCCGACATCCTCGACAATCACAAGCTCGGCGTCAGGATAGGCCTGGGCAGTGTCCTTTGCCATCGTTTCCGTTATTATGAAATCCTCCCTTCCCCATATCACGAGGACTGGTTCCCTGAAACCGGAAGTCTCGGCCGATACGTCGAAACGCGACAAGGCCTCGGCGTTGCCAATCCAGGCTTTTTCCGCCATGCGCGCGGCATCGTCGACGAGGGAATCGAAAAAAAGCGGATCCCGCAGCGTCGGCACAGTGGCCGCGAGTGCCTTGGAGAGGATGTTCCTGTCCTTTCGCATCATTTCGACGAAGGGGTAGCGCTCCCGAGGCGTCAGGAGGCCTTTGGGCGAGGAAGAATCCACGAGGACGAGGGCTTTGACGATCCCCGGATGCCGCAGGGCCAGAGATTGCGCCACGGCGCCGCCGAGCGAGTGGCCGACAACGATAGGCGATTTCAAGCCTAGCGCTTCGATAAATTCCTGGACGCAGTCGGCGTAAGCATGGAGGTCGACATCCCCTGATAGCGCCGAGGAGCGGCCGAAATTCGGCAGGTCCAGCGCGAAGGTCTGGAAACCGGGAATCTCCATGACTTTCGAAAACCAGAGGCTGGAGCCTGTATTGCCGTGGATATACACGAGAGGTTGGCCGCTGCCGGTCGTGGCGTAGTAAAGATGCATGCCGCCGATAAGAAGCAAGGCGCTCGTCATGTTTTTTCTCCCATAGTGAAAGCGGCGACCTCGGCCGCCACCAGGGCCGGCCGCTCGATGACGGCCGCGTGGCCCGCCCCCGGCAGCACCTTGAGGATGGAGCCCGCGATATTTGCCGCTATGATGGAAGCGAATCCTCTGTGTTTCAGTATATCCCGTTCCCCGACGAGCACAAGGGTTCGACAGGTTATGCGATTTAGTTTTGGCGTCAAGTCTATGGAGAGGAAGGCGCGGCAGAGCCCCGCGAAAGCCTCGAACCATTCTCTCGGCAGCGATGCCACCGAGTCTTCCCTGGTTTTAAGGATGCCGGAATTCGCCGCGATATAGTCCGAAGAGTAATTCCACGGCAGGATCGTCCTGTAGAAAACCCTGGCGTCGCAGAGCGCCGCGGCCATCCATGATTCGACCGTCGCCCTGAGAAGAGCATCCAGCTCGCTCACCCCGTCGATGATCGTCAAAGAAAGGCATTTTTCCGGATGGGCGATGGCAAAAGCCAAAGCCACCTCCGCGCCGTAGGAGGTTCCGACAATGTGCGCTTCTTGAATGGACAATCCCTCCATGAGCGCCGCCAGATCTTCGGCGTGGCCTTCGAGGCTGTAGGAAGAAGTCGGCTTTTCGCTCAACGTCTGACCGCGCATATCGTGGCAGAGCGCGCGGCATTTACCGCCGAGAGCTTCCATGACGGGTTTCCAGTGCCCGATCGACATCGCGATGCCGTTGAGAAAGACCAGGGCTGGTCCCTCGGTCCCGAAAAGTTCATAACGGAGTCTCGCGCCGTTGGCGATGAAATCCGGCATACGGAATCTCCTAAAGCCCCAGATAGGACTTGAGCACGTATGGATTCGTGCGCAGGCCCTCGGCGCTGTCCTCGATGACAATTTTCCCGTTCTCCAGCACATAGCCGCGGTCTATGGACCTGAGGCTCTCGCGGACGTTCTGTTCGGTCACGAGAATGGAAACCGATTTCTTCAGCGTCTTGAGCACCTCAAAAACCTCGGCGACGATGGATGGCTGAAGGCCGAGCGAGGGTTCGTCGAGTATGAGAAGTTTGGGATCCGACATGAGTGCCCTCGCGATGGCGACCATGCGCTGCTGCCCGCCCGACATCGTCCCCGCGAGCTGCCTGCGCCTTTCCTTGAGAATCGGGAACATCGTGAACACTTTGTCGAGATGATCCTTAGTCTTGGCCTTGGCGTGGGGAATATAGGCGGCTCCCAGCAGGAGATTGTCCTCCACCGACATGCCGGGGAATAGTTCCCGTTCCTGAGGAACGAGGGCTACGCCCATCCTGGCCATGATATGCGTCTCCGTGCCCTCGACGCGTTTGCCTTCCAATTCGATGCCGCCCGCCCAGACTTTATTCATGCCCATGACGGCGTTTATTAGGGTAGTCTTGCCGGCCCCGTTCGGACCGAAGAGACCCACGGATTCGGCTCCCACTTCCAGGTTCACGCCCTGGATCACCTTCATCCGGCCGTAGCCGCATTCCAGACCTTGTATTTTAAGCATCAGGCGGCTCCTCCGAGATAGGCTTCGATGACGCGGGGATTCCTGGATACTTCCTCGTAAGGACCCTGGGCGATGAGTTCCCCGGCTTCCAGGACGATGACGCGGTGCGTCAGCTCGCGAATGACGCCCATGACGTGCTCCACCACACCCACCGCCAATCCGCGCTCCTTGGCGACCTTCTGGACCGTGGCGATCAGGTCTTTCGTTTCGTCGGAGTTGAGGCCGGCCATCACCTCGTCGAGGAAAAGCACCTCAGGTTCGTTGGCCAGAGCCCTGGCGATCTCCATCTTCTTCACCTCGAGAATCGTGAGACGGCTGGTGTCCCTTTCGATATCCTTGAGGCCGAGTTCGGCGCAGAGGTCTTCGGCCTTGCGTCTGGCCGCCCTGAGCCCGTTGCCGCGGGCGAAGATCGAACCCACCATGACGTTCTCCACGAGGCTCAAGTTTTCGAGGGGGTGGATGAGCTGGTAGGTTCTCGCTATGCCCATGCGCGCCCGCTCGTGAGCGGGCGCGTAGGTGATATCCTGCCCTTTGTATTCTATTTTTCCCTCGCTCGGCATGATGATGCCCGAAACGAGGTTGATGAAGGTCGTCTTTCCGGCGCCGTTCGGCCCTATGATGCCGAGGATTTCGCCCGAATCCATGGAGAAGGACACCTTGTTCACGGCCACGAGACCCAGGAAGCGCCTCGTGAGGTCGGTAGTCTTGAGCTTAGTCATTTTGTCTTCCTTCCGGTTTTGCCCATCGCTTTCCGAGCGACCCCGAGCAGACCCTGGGGCATGCACAGGATTACGAATATGATCATGATTCCGTACACGACGAGATGGCCATAGGGAATCTTCAGCTTGAGCCACTCCGCGACCAGGCCGAGGAGAAGGCCTCCGAGGATCGGGCCCACCGTGCTGTGGATGCCTCCGAGCAGGGCCATCGCGAGGGGAAGGAGGGTGAAGTCGGCGCTGAACACGGTGTCGGGCGAGGCGAAGCCGTAAGACATCGCGAAAATGCCGCCGATCATACCCTGGATGGCCGATGTCACCACGAAGGTGACGAGGAGCCAGCGGAAAATGTCCACACCGGAAGACCTGGCCGAAATTTCGTTGTTCCTGATGGCGGTGAGCGCGAAACGGACGCGGCTTTTCTCGAACCAGTATGAAGCGCCTAACGCCACGGCGAGACCGGCGAGGGTGAGAAAATAGAGACTGCTGGATTTGCCGCCGAAGATGATGCCTTCCTGGACGACGATGCCCTCGGGACCGCCCGAGAATTCCTTCATGTTCTGTATGATGATGCGGAATATCTCGCCCAACGCGAGAGTGACGATCGAGAAGTAGGTATGCCTCAGCCTGAGGATGAGGAAGCCGATAAGGAAGGCCACTATGCCAGAGAAGAGACCGGCGAAGGGAATCGAAAGCCATCCGGGCATTCCGCCCCTCACGACGCCGAGGATCGAAGCATAGGCTCCCAAGCCCACGAGGCCGGCGATGCCGAACGATATCTGCCCCGAGCGCAGGAGCATGTCCCAGGTGATGGCGAGGGCCATATACATCATGACGTTGCGCGCTACCTGAAGCGGGTAGTCTCCCGCGAAAGCGGGCAATGTCAGCGCGAGCACGGCGGCGATCGCGGCGAAAGTCCGGGCTACGTTGCGGTTCACGACTTCCTCCCTTTCAGGGAACGGCTCAGGATGACGACGATGATGAGGACGAAGAACACGATGTCAGCCCATTCGCGGGTTCCGCGGAAGGCGCGCAGGAAACTCTCGGAAATGCCGAGGAGAATGCTCGCGCTCAGGATGCCGGGAATGTTGCCTACGCCGGCCATGGCCACGAGGCAGAAACTCTTCATTGTGAAGGGCGATCCGACGCTCGGGAAGATGGCTGATTTCGTGAGGAAAAGCGCGCCCATCGCGCCGAGGAGGGCTGTGGCTATCGCGAACACGAGGCCGTAGATCCGGTTGACGTCGATGCCGACGATCGCGGCGCCGCGCGGATTCTGGCCCACAGCGAGAGCGGCCTTGCCGGTCGTCGTCTTCGTGAGGAAGAATGTCAGCCCATAGGTGAAAAGGATGGCGGCGGCGACGAAAACGAAGGACCAGACGCCGAAGGTGAGTTCGCCGATGTCCATAGAGGCCGAAACGTAGTCGAGCGACATCTTGAAGGTCTGCGAGGTGAAGGCCAGGTTGATGGCCTGGCTGAAGACGATCGATATGCCGAAGGTGAGGATGAGCTGGTTGAGTTCGGGAGCCTTGAGCGCCCGCCGGATCGTCAATTGGAAGATGACCCAGCCAAAGAGGGCGGTGACGAGGGCCGTCGGGACGATGGCGAGGAGGGGATCCATGCCCAGAGCCTTGCAGGCGAAATAGGTAGCGTAGGAGGCCATCATCATGAATTCGCCGTGGGCGAGGTTCACGATGTGGACGATTCCGAGCACGAGTCCCATGGGGATCGCGATCGCCGCGTAGAGCCCCGCGGACTGCAGGCCGTAGATGAGGACGGTCGGCTTCCACAGGATGATAGCGATCACGGCTACCGTACACAGAGCTAGGAGGATAGCTGTTCGTTTTTTCAGTGCCATCTTGACTGCCTTTTTACTGGAATAAAATGCCGCGGGGCGGCGCGGGCGATCTTCTGGAGATCGCCCGCGAAACCTCGCGGTAATACATTAAAAATACGGAACCGTTCTCACTTCCACGCGGGGAAAGGATACACGGGCTCAGAGGTGGCCGCTTCGAAGGGCCAGATCACTTCCTGGAAACCGTTCTGCCACTGCAGGATTTTCTGCCTGGTGATTCCCTGGTGCTTGATGACGTTGGACGGCTTGAAGGTGATGGTCTCTCCGAGGGCCGAAGCGTACTTCGTCGCCTCGAGAGCCTTGACGAGCGGCGCGGTTTCGGTGGTGCCGGCGGCCTTGATGCCGTTGGCCAGGATATGGACCGCGTCATAGGCCAGAAGGGCGAAATAAGTGGCCGGTTCTTCCCTGAATTTCTTGACGTAGGCATCGTAGAATTTCTTGCTCGTGGCGTTGCCTTCGTTCATGGCCGTCGACCACATTCCGTAGAGCATCACGTTGCGCGAAAGCTTGGACGATCCGAAGCCGATGGGCCATCCGGGGGGCGCTCCGAGATAGATGCCGGGGCTGAACTTCATGGCCTTGGACTGCTCAAGCAGGGGAAGAGCGTCGGCGTCGTAGCCGGCCCATATGAAGAGGTCTGGTTTGTAGCTCTTGGCAGCTTCGAGGACAGCGGTGTAGTCGCCGCCGCCGAGGGCCGCGCTCTTGAAGGGCGCGCCGTCGATCGTGAAGCGGCTGGCGCTTCCGCCGAAAAGGGTCTTCGTCGCGGTCCAGGAGGACTGGCCGAAGGCGCCTTCCTCGTAGGCGAGGAAGATCTTCTTAACCTGGACGTTCGGGTACTTCGCCATGATGGCATTCCAGCCCTCGAGGTAGGAAGCGCCCTGATTGTAATCCCATGGATGCAGATGGAAATAGAAATCGGATTCGGGCGAGGGACCGAGCGCCTTCTCGACCGTCGAGCTCGCGGCCGCGCCGGTGGACATGACGACCTTGCCGTATTTCTTGAAGACGGGGATCTTGCCGAGTTCGGCGCCGGAAGCCATGCCGCCAAGAAAAACGTCTACCTTGTCCACGGTGGCCAGCTTCTCGACCTGAGCCGCGGCCTTGTCGGCCTTGCCCTCATCATCGGCGACGATGAGTTCGAGTTTCTTGCCGAGAACGCCGCCGGCCGCGTTGATTTCATCGACGGCGATCTGGGCGGCCTTGCTGCCCTGGTTTCCGGTGATGTCGGCGAGCATCCAGATACCGCCGATCTTGATGGTGCCCTGCGCGAAAACGCCGCCCGACAAGAGGGCCAGCGCCGCAAGAACCAAAAGGATTCGTTTCATTCAAGCCTCCCTGGGACCGCCTAACTCGGCTGCCCCTTTTTCTATCCGGTCCGGAATGCCCGGCCGGCATTGACCAACATAAAGGGCGCGGCGAAGCGCCCCCGGCGTCTTTAGAGCACCAGTCCGCCGTCCACGCGCAGCACCTGGCCCGTGATGAATACCGATTCCTCCGAACAGAGGAAAAGCACGGCGTTGGCGATGTCGATAGGCATTGCCAGCCGTCCGAGCGGCGTCTTCGCGATGATGGGCTCGAGGACCTTTTCGGGAACGGACTCGATCATCGGCGTCCTGCAGTAGCCCGGCGATACAGAGTTGACCCTGATCTTCGCGCCCTTGCGGGCGAATTCCTTGGCCCAGCCCTTGGTCATGGCCACGACGCCGCCCTTGGTGGCGGCGTAGTTGGACTGGCCGATATTGCCGTCCAGCCCGACGACAGAGGCTATGGAGACGATGGCACCGCTTCCGCCCGCCATCATCTGGGGAGCGACCGCCCGCGTCATCTTGAAGACGCCGGTGAGGTTGACGTTGATGACCGCGGCCCAGTCGTCGTCGCTCATCTTCTGGATGAGGGCGTCGCGCGTTATGCCCGCGTTGTTGACGAGGGCGTCGATGCGGCCGAATTCGGCCTGGACTTTCTCGACGAAAGCCTGGATCTGCGCGGTGTCGGTGACGTTGAGCACGGCGCCTCTCACATTGCTCCTGCCGGCTTCGAGTTCGGGGAAGGCCGCGTCGTTGACGTCGACGGCGAAAACCATGGCGGCGCCCTCTTCGGCGAAGCGGTCGACGATCGCGCGGCCTATGCCGCGGGCGCCGCCCGTCACTATGCAAACCTTGTCCTTCATTCTCATATGATTCCTCCCAATACTAACTATTTCTATTCACAGACTTCCTGACCGACGGAATCGCGACGCCTACGGCGCGGTTCCGTCGCGTCAAAGGATAGTGACGCTCAACGTCATTATCCCTTGACGATTCCCCATCGGACGATCGTGCTCGCCCACACGAAGCCGAGGCCGGCGCCCACGAGGACGATGTTGGCGCCTTCCCTGATCTTCCCCGACTCCAACCCGAGCTTCATGGACAGAAGCTGGTCGTTCTGTCCTATATGGCCGTAATCCTCGAGATAGGTAGACTGCCCCGCCTCAAGACCGAGTTCCGCGAGAACAGCCTCGTGCGCGCTGCGCTTGAAGTGGAGGATGGCGAGATAGTCGATGTCGGATTGATCGAGCCCCGATTTCGCGAGCGCGTCGCGGATGACGCCATAAAAGTTGGGCATCGTCACCTCGCCCAGCTTGGCCTTGAAGGCCGCCTCGTCGGGCACGACGAAAAAGGGCCTCGCGGCGTCCTCGGGCTTGGGGGGCCAGGCTTTGGAACCCAGCACCGGCACCACGCACATCTCGGAAAGCGATCCATCGCCCCTGAAAGCGGATGAAAGGATGGCGTTTTTCCCCAAATCCTTCACGAGCACGCAGGCCGAGCCGCCCGATCCGATGTCCATCATGAATCGCGTGGGCGGATAGGCGAGGTCGATGAGATCGTTGTTGCGATAGCCCGATACGAGAAGGACGGTCTTGAGGTCGTCCCTGGCGAGCATGAGGGACTTGGCCACGTCGAGCGCCGCCATCATCGATCCGCACATGGCTTCCATGTCGAAACTCCAGGCGCGGCTGGCGCCCAGCCGGTTGGCGACATTGAGCCCTGCGAGCCAGCATGGATAATCCTTGTGCTGGGCGCCGCACCAGATGACGAGGTCCAATTCCCGGGCTTCAACGCCAGCTTCGTCGAGCGCATCCACCGCGGCCTTGTAGCCCATGTCGGAGGTCGTGTTGTCGGGACCGGCCACCGGCTTCCGGTTTACGCCGAATTTTCTGGCTATGACATCTTCCGGTACGCCGCTCGCCTGGGCCAGATCGGCGGCGGTGGTATAGGTATCGGGTAAAAAAACCCCGATACCGGCGATTCCTATATGCATCCCAAACTCCATGAAGAGTGAATCATCTCTCACTATCATATCCATCGGTTTCCTCAATCCGTCAAGGGCAAATTTGTGATATTTTTAACAATTATGGATCATAGGATTATAAGAAATTTCTATCTTATTTTATTATATATATTTATAAAGTTTGAATTACCGATGGCATATCCATGATCCGCGGCCTCCGCTCTTTTTTTCGGAATCGCACTTGCGCGATCCGGCCAAGCGCCTTATACTATTTTTCAAGATATGAACCATCTCTCATTCATATCCGCGCGGAATTTTGATCGAGAGAAACTTCGTAATACCTGGGGAAAAGCGATGGACAAATCCATATCTGACAAGGAAGAAGCTCCAGGAAGCCGGGATCGGCTCGTTTTCTCGACCATAGAGCTTCTCTCGGAAAAATGGTATGGAACGGTGTCGGTGGCCGAGATATGCAGGCACGCCGGCCTGTCCAACGGGCTTTTCTATCGTTATTTCCAGAGCAAGGAAGAGATATTCAAACATATCCTCGAACTTGTCATCGAGAAAATCGCCGAGGCTCTCTCGAACCTTCCCGGCGAAACGCAGCGCGAGAAGCTGGAGCTCTTCGCGAAAAATATTTTTGAGTTCTCGCGCGACAACCGCTCCCTCGTGAAGGTTTTCCGCGAAGGGCAATATCGATTTTTCGAATACGAAAGACGCCTGATGGCGGTCTATACCGAGGCTTTAGGCAGGGTTACCGGAGGGAAAGTCCCCCTTTCCTCCTATGTATTCGCCCTCGGGGGACTTCGTTTCGCGGCCATCCGTTCGGCCTTCCACGGCATTCCCGCACGCCTTCCCGTCCTTCAGCGAATACTCGAAGAAGGCATGTTCAGGCAGTACGACTTCGATCCCGCCAAGGTTTTCTCGACATCCATCACGCCGCTTCCCCTCGACGTGATGCCCGATGCCAGGGAACGGATCCTTCGCGAAGGCAAGACGCTGATCGGGAAGCAGGGATATTTCGAGACGAACATTCACGAGATCACGACGGCGGCCGGCCTTTCGACGGGCGCCTTCTACACGTACTTCACGAACAAGGAAGCTTTCTTCGCCGAACTCATCCACAGGGTCGGCAGGGAAGTTAGGCGCTTCATATCCATCAATCTCGACCCATCGCTCAACAGGCTGGAGCGCGAGCTTCGCGGCCTCTGGCTTTTTATCGTCTACCTGTCGCTGGAAAGATATTGCTATGGCATCGTGAGGGAGGCCGAATTCGTCCTGCCCGAAGCCGCCAAGGCATATTACGACGCCTTCGTCGACGGCTACCGGGAACATGACGAGAGCGTCCAGATGATCGACGAAACGACGGAGATCGAATTCATGCTGGGCGTCGCGCATTATCTGGGAATCGAGGTGATATTCGATCAATCGCCGGAGAACGCCAGAACGGTGATAAGCGAAATAGGAAAATTCTACCGCTTCGGCTATGGAGGATGATATGGCAGTCGCGCGCATCATAGGCACGGGAATCTACGCACCGGGCGATCCCATCGACAACGCGAAACTGAAACGACTGACGGGCATAGAATTCGGCGCGGCGAAGCACGAGGCCAAACTTGGAATCGCGCAACGTCATGTCGCGAGGCTGTCTGGTCTCGACGAAACCACCGCCGATTTCGCGGAAAAGGCCGCGCGTGCTGCGTTGGCCGACGCGGCGCTCGATCCCATGGAAGTGGGGATGTTCGTCGTGGCGACCGACACGCCCGAGTATATTTCGCCCGCCACGGGAATTCTGCTCCAGGGCCGCCTGCAGAGGGGCGAGACGGAATCGCGCGCCTTCGACGTGGGAGCTTCCTGCGCGAGTTTCGTCACGGCGCTGGACATGGCCGCCCGCGCCGTCGCCTCCGACCCCAGCCTGCGCTACGCGCTCGTCGTGGGCGTCTACAACATGCCGGCCTACATCCGCGACGGCGACGCCTTCGGCTGGTCGATTTTCGCCGACGGCGCGGGCGCCGTCCTTCTCGAGCGCGCCGAAAGCGGCGATTTCGGTTATGTCGACGGCGTCTTCCGCGCCGACGGCACCCAGTGGAACTACGTCGGCGTCTACGCGGGCGGAACCCGCAAACCCGTCACGAGGGAACTACTCGACGCGGGCACCTACGGCCTTGAACTGCTCCAGCGCCTTCCGGGCGACAGAAACGTGAAGCTGTGGCCGCCCCTCGTGCGGCGCCTCCTCGAAAAGGCCGGCGTCGCGCAGTCCGAAGTCGCCCACTACATCTTCACCCAGATCAACCGGTCGGTCATCGCCGAAGTGATGGGCATCCTCGGCGAGCCCATGGAAAAGACGACGACCATCATGGACCGCTTCGGCTACACAGGTTCGGCCTGCGTGCCCATGGCCCTCCACGAGGCGCTCCTGGCCGGAACCGTCCACAGGGGCGATCTCGTCGTCCTCGTGGCGTCGGGGGCGGGGCTCGCCGTCGGCGCCTCGCTGATCCGTCTATGAAATACCCGCGGCCGGGACATGTCAGGCGGCCGCCTAAACTCTGCCAGTAAAGGAGCACACCATGAATTGGCTCGATGTCTACAAAAGCAAGCTGATATCCATCGACGAGGCCGTGTCCATGATCCGGAGCGACAACGACATAATCGTCGGCCAGTGCGCCTCCGAGCCCCAGGGCTGCATGTCGCGCTTCCATATCGTGGGCGACAGAGTGACCGATGTCAGGGTCTTCTCCGTCCTCACCCTGAAGCCCTACGACTTCTACATGAAGCCCGAGATGAAAGGCCACTTCGAGCTGGCCTCCTGGTTCCACGCCCCGGGATCGCGCGCCGCCCTCAAGGCCGGGACCGGCACGGTCACCTACGTCCCCAACATGCTGCACCGCGCGGCCACGGACAGGATCCACGCCCACCGGCCCGAGATATTCTTCGGCACCTGCACCCCCCCCGACAAGCACGGCTTCGTCTCCCTCTCCCTCGGCATCACCTACGAGAAGGACATGGTCGAAGCGGCGAAGCTCGTCGTGCTCGAGGTGAATCCCCGCCTCCCGCGCACCTTCGGCGACACCCAGGTCCATGTTTCGCAGGTCGGCTATTTCGTCGAGTACGACCAGGAAGTGCCCAGCCTTCCAGCCCCCAACCCCGACGCCACCGACATGGCTATCGGCGCCCATATCGCGGAGCTCGTCGACGACGGTTCGACCATCCAGCTCGGCATAGGCGGGATTCCCAACGCGGCAGCCCTCGCCCTGCGCGACAAGAAGGACTTGGGCGTGCATACGGAGATGCTGGTAGATTCCATGATGGAGCTGTACGAGATGGGCGTGGTGACGAACGCCAGGAAGGCGCTCAAAAAAGGAAAGTTCATCACTACCTTCGCGATGGGTTCGCGCAGGTTCTACGACTGGCTCGACGACAACGTAGCCGTCGAGTTCCAACGCGGTCGCTGGACGAACGACCCGTCGATCGTCGCCCAGAATTCGAAGATGGTGTCGATCAACACCTGCATTTCAGTGGATCTCACCGGCCAGGTGGCGAGCGAGAGCATCGGCCCCAACCAGTATTCGGGCACAGGCGGCCAATCAGACACGGCCACGGGCGCCGTGGCTGGCTTCGACGGTCTCGGGAAAAGCATCATCGCCTGCTACAGCACGGCGAAAAATGGCACTGTCTCGACCATCGTCCCCATGCTCCCCGAAGGTTCGGCCGTCACCCTGCACCGCAGCCTCGTGGATCATGTCGTCACCGAGAACGGCATCGCCCGCCTGCGCGGCAGGACGGTGCGCGAAAGGGCCAGGGAGCTTATCGCCATCGCGAAGCCCGAATTCAGGGATGAGCTGACTTCCAAGGCCAAGGCCTTGGGCTATCTATGATCTGTCGATCCTGATATCGCCCGAGGCCGAGCTGATTTTTACGGGTATGAGGCCGGTACCGAACCTGATGGTCCGCGCGCCGTTCTGGATGCCTTCGCATTCCACGTCGCCCGAGACCGTGGACCAGCCCACCGTGGCATCGATGTCCCTCGGGCAGAGCAGCGAGATGTCGCCCGATGCCGTGGTCACCGATACCCTGTTGCACTGATCGTCCATCTCCACCTCGACGGAACCCGATGCCGTCTCGATGGAGATATTTTCCGTGCAGCCCGCGAGGGCTATATCGCCGGAGGCCGTCGTCACCTCGATGTCGCCCGAGCAGAGTCTCACGTCGACATCGCCGGAGGCCGTCTGGATCGAAAGATCGCCTACCCTGTCCTCGACGACGACGTCTCCCGAAAGGGTCCTGACCGAAAGTTGATCCACCGTGCTCGGTATCCCGATTTCGAGGGTTTCAGGCTCACGGGGACCGCCTGTGGCCACGATCTCCATGGTCCTGTCGTCGCGATTCATTATTCTGAATGAAGGGGTGTCGTCGCCGTTGGCCTTTACCGAGAGGCCGGAAGTCGAGAGAAGGATTTTGACGTCGGTCGATTTCGTCCTGCAGATGATCTCCCTCACGTTTCCAATCGGCAGATCCTTGAAACGCAGGGTCCTGCCGCCGTCGCCCCGCTCGCGCTCGGCGTCCTTGAAGATCGTGGCGACGTTGAAAGCCCTGCGGATCACGTCCCCCAGGTCTTCCCCGTCTATGGTGATGCGCGTCTTGGCTTTGACTCGTTCTTTTTTATCGTCCGCGCGGTCTTTTTCCTCGGATCCGGTTTTTTGGCAGGTGACGCCCGATTCCTTGCAGAGACATTCGGCGAAGGTCTCGGGCTTTTCGAGGCCGGCGACGATCTCCTCTTCGCTCATATCGGGATGCTTGAGCGCCAGCTCATCGATATGGTCTTCGATTTCGAGGAGGATGTCCCTCCTCGAGTCCTCTTCGAAGCCCTCCAGGCCCCGCGAAAGCGCTTCGATGTATTCTTTCCTTGTCATAGTGCCGTTCCTCTGCCCGAAATGCGCGTGCGGGCCCGATCACTTCTATCGTATTCCTCCAGCATGGCGGAAAGCAATGCCGAACCCAACCCGGTTATACTGTAATATTTTCGGGGATGTCCCACGTCGGGGGTTTCCCAGCTGGACGATATGCTGCCGTCTCTCGTCATCCGCATGAGAAGGGGATAGAGCGTTCCTTCGGATACATCGATGCCTATGGTCTTCAGGCTTTCCATCATCTCGAGCCCATAGCTGCGCCCGCTGGAGCCCAGGAGCTCCAGTATGCAGAGCTCCAGAAAGCCTTTCCGGAACTGGCTTTTCCATTTTTCAAAAAGCTCGCCAGACATATCCATGAGCTTTTCCTTTCAGGGAAGAAAGATAGCGGGACGCGGGCGCTGTCGTCTCGCGGCGATGCGCCTGCCCTACCCCTTCCCTTTGCCTTCCGCGTCATCGCGGAGGGGCGCTCGGCTCAGAACGGCTGATTTTTGCCGAAAGACGTCGCCATGAAGTATTGGACCATCTCCCTGCCCGAGTATATATCGACCCTTCCGTCCCTGCCATAGACATCGCGCATCGCGTGACGGTCTCCGATCTCCCTGTAGCGATCGGTTTCGCGGACTTTTGGCTCGACACCTGGCTGCAATGCACCGGAAACCGCGTGCACCATTCTCTGGAGTGATCGCATCACGCGCTTCACATCCATCAGAATCGCTTCCATGGTTCTCTCCTTTTCAAGAATACCTTGTATTGCATAATATAATTGTGTGCCTATTATTTTTCAATAGCTTGGCGCGAATTTTTTATCGAATTGCGCGTTTTTTTTTGCGCGCAGGTCGGCCATTGACCGCTGCCCTGTCTTTGACAACAATGAAGCCGTGTACAGCGATTCGCACCTGCATCTCGTCGATCTCAACGACAGGGGTCCCGATTTTCTCTCGAGCTTTCCGGTTCCCGACTGGCGCGGCGCCGTAGTCGCCCATGATATCGAGGAATTCGAGAGGTCGGAGACCCTGCGGGCGAGCATTCCCTTCACAGTCGCGGGTTTCGGCATCCACCCCCAGGCGATACGCTGGGATACGGCGGATTATATGCGGGAGCTCGCGGAGAAGGGAAAGATCGCCTTCATCGGCGAAGCCGGATTCGAGTTTTTCGGCGACAGGCCCGAATGGATCAGGAACGACGAGAATATCAAAAGACAGCGCGAAGCCTTCGAATTCCAGCTGACCCTCGCGGTCGCCAAGGGACTTCCCCTTCTCATACATTCCAGGAAGGGATTGGACCTGATAATGGGCTATGGCAGGGAGCTCCGGAAGCTGCCGGCCCTCATCTTCCACGGATGGCCCGGCCGCATTCAGGACGCGCAGGCCTTCCTGAAAAAAGGCGTTCCGGCCTACTTTTCCTTCGGCATGACCCTGCTCCGGGACGCGAAACACGCCATGGAAACCTGCGCGGCCATTCCCGAGGACAGGATCCTTTCGGAAACGGACGCCCCCTGGCAGCCGCCCAAAGGCGAGACCTGGACGAGTCCCGGAAAGATCGCGGCGGTTTCGCGGAGCATCGCGGCGATACGAGGGATCCACACCGAGGCGATGAACCTGCTGCTGCGGAAAAACTTCAATAAAGCCTTCGGCGTCAAGGAATAGGAAAACCACATGTTCAGACCCTTCGAACTGGAACGCTATTTCGCGAAGCATGAATTTTCGGCGCGCTATCTGCTCTGCACTTCCGACTGTGAAAGCATGTCGGTCAGGGATCTCCTGTCCATGGAGCCCGGGGCCGAGGAAAGCCTGCTCTCGACATGGCTCGGCTACACCGAATCGAGGGGCAATCCGACGCTGAGGAAGGAAATAGCGGCCCTCTACGATTCCATGGACGAAGATGAGGTCCTGGTCCACGCAGGCGCGGAGGAGGCGATTCTCAATCTTTTCACCGCTCTCGTCCGGCCGGGACAAACGGTAATCGTCAATACGCCCTGTTACCAATCCCTGAGCGAAGTGCCGCGGGCTCTCGGCGCCCGCGTCGTCCCCTGGCATCTACGTCCGGCCGAGGGCCGGTGGTTCCTGGACCCCGACGAACTGGCCGAACTGCTGGCTATCCATGCGGGAGGGGGAACCGGAATGGCCCCTATCGTCGTGATGAACATGCCCCACAACCCGACGGGCGCCCTCCTTACGCGCGGGGAATTCGACCGCGTCGTTTCGCTCTGCGAGAGCCGTGGAGCCATACTCGTCTGTGACGAAGTCTACAGGTTCCTGGAAACCGATCCGCGCGATCGCCTGCCCGCCGTCTGCGACACGTATGAAAATGGAATTTCACTCTCAGTGCTTTTCAAAGCCTGGGGCCTGGCGGGGCTGAGGATAGGATGGATCGCCGCCAAACGCCGCGACATCCTCGATTCAGTGGCCCAGGTCAAGGATTATAATTCCATCTGCGCCTCCGCGCCCTCGGAAACCTTGGCCGGAGTCGCCCTGCGCCATTCGGGCGAGATCATCGCGCACAGCAGGGATATCTGCGCCAAAAATCTGGCCTCCTTCTCGCGTTTTTTCGCTAACAGGGAAGATATGTTCGAATGGATTCCGCCCCGCGGCGGTTCGGTCGCTTTTCCGAGGCTGAGGATAGGCGGGGGAAGCGGCAGGTGGGTGAACGCGGAAAGAAAATGGACCGGCAAGGATTCAGGGATCAGCGCCGCTGTGCTCGCCGAAAGGCTGCTGGAGGAACGGGGAATCCTCATCCTTCCGGGGATCTGCTACGATTACGATCCCGCCCATTTCCGGATCGGCCTCGGCCGCAGGCAGGTGCCGGAAGCGCTCGCTTTGCTTGACGAGTGGCTCGCGGCGCAAGGATTGTAGGATCGCTCCGGCCGGCCGCAGCCGCGGACGCCGCAAGTAGCCGCTGTGTACAGACGCGCCCTCAATCGCCGAACAGAAATCGCCGCGGGTTTTCCGAACAGAAGGCGTTCTTCAACTCGGGGTTGATCGCGCTCCCCGAAAAAATCCTGAAATAGTCGGCGTAGGATCTCACTTTTATCAGATTGACCATGAAGTCGGAACCGAACATGATCCGCTTTTCGGCCACCTTTCTCTTGGCCGGATCCATGCTTCCCAACGTGACGAGCAGGGAATCGTAATATTCCGGCGCGACGCCGTTGAAGGAAAAATCCCCGTAGACCCCCGGGAAATCCGTCATGAGGCCGAAAATCGCATCCCGCCACTCGGTGGGCGGCGGCGCCAGGCGATTGGGAATGCTGTACTGGGCGCCTAGATGGGCAAAGTTCACGATAAGGCGGGGATACTTTTCCAGGGCGGGCCGATAGCGCGCGGGGGAAGTATTGCGCCAGGCTTCCTCGAGGGGAATCACCCTGAATCCGCCATCGTCGCAATGGACCGTGAGGGGTATTTTTCGTTCTTCCGCGAAGGAATAAAGGATTTCCACCTTCTCCCTTTCGACCCCGTCGGCGGGCCAGGGGTCGAAACCGAGGGGAGGATAGAGTTTGATGCCGGCGAAAGGCGAATGCTTTCGCTCGGGATCGCCGGTGAGAATCTCGCCCATGCTCCCGAAATCCGCCCTCGCCTCCTCCCTGTCCCTCGTATAAAACGACAGCCAGGTATCCAGAAAGCGCGCAAGCGATTCGGGGCTGTGGGTTTTGGGATTTATCCCGAGGAAGGGCTGGATTTCCAGGAGCCCCTCTGGTCGGGTCAGCCTGTAATCCCTGATGCCGAGCATGACGTCGACGATCTGAGCGTCGATGGTCTTCTTGGGGTATTTATCGTAATAGGTGTCGGGTTGATATGGTCCGGGCTCGCCGAAATCCATGAGCAGCGGAGATATGACGAGCCTACCATACTTCTGGCCGCCCACATCGAGGATACCGTCCCGTACCAGCGGCGTTTCGTCGGCGGATTTGGCGTAAACGCCCGTCAGGTCGTCTTCCATCAGCTTGAATATGTCCCCCGGCTCGTTTTCCATGACCGACAGCATGTTGCGTATCTTTTCGCCGCCTCGATGGAAGAGCGAGGAAGCCAGGTATTCGAAGGAAGTAAGCTGGCTGAAAAGGGCTTCGAGCCTCCTCCTCCTCAATGTCTGTATGAGCGCGAGAAAGGAGGGGTGCGAAAGCGTATGGGCATGGCAGTGTATGTCGAAGAAATCCGGGAGTTCCGCCTTGGCGACAAGGCCCGGTCTTGCTTCGCCGACGTCAGCCTTCGCATGGCCAGCGCCGGCGCCGATCTTTACGCTCATTTTCCCGCTTCCCTCTCCGCCCGGCTCTGTCGATTGGCTGTCCATACCCCTAGTATAATCACGATCGCGCCCAGTGCTTGCATGACTTCGAAGCGTTCCTTGCGTATGGTCACGCCGGCCACGATGGTTATCACGGTGACGAGATTGGCGAAGACAGCGCTCTGCGAGGCCTTCAGCCTGGTGAGAGTAAAATTGATTAGGAAGAACGCGACGATCGACGAGAGGATGCCGAGATAGGCTATGGAATACCATACCGAGGCCATGCGCGAAAGGAGAGAGCCGGGCGCCGCGGGAGACTGAACGAACCATAGCGACTTTACGAGTACGATGGCGCCGAAGGCGATCGCCCCCGCCCACATCATGGCGAAGGTCCGCTCGAAATCGCTGAAGCTCCGGGAAGCTTTGCGGGAAAGTACGTTGAACAGCGCGGCGCTCAGCATGGAGCCTATCAGGAAAAAGACCCCTCTCAGGGTACCTTCGCCGTCGGCCGCGCCCGCCCCGGGGCCGGTGAGTACGACGATGGCGACGCCCAGGATCGAGAGCACGAGGCCGAGGGTCTGCAGGGGCGTCGTCTTTTCCTTGAGCGCGAATATGCTCAGAATGGCGACAAAGGCCGGCAGGGCGCCGAGGATGATGCCGGCGGTGCTGGTCGACGACTCGCGCACCCCGTAGGTTTCGAAGATGAAATACAGGATGGGCTGGAAAAGACAGGTCAGGATGAGAATGCCCGGCTTCTTCCCCCTGTAGTCCAGCTTCACCACCTTCGCGGCCACGAGAAGGCTCATGATGAGGGCTGCCAGCAGGAAGCGCGAGAAAATAAGCTCCATCGGATCGAGCAAGTCGAGGGCGCTCTTGGTGACGAGGAATGAAAAACCGAATATGGTCGACCAGCCGATGCCGGCCGCTATGGAAACTGTCCGATTCATTGTGGCGACAGTAGCACCGGGGCGATTTCTTGGCAATCGGCGCATGACACTATGACACTATGATGCGCGGCCTTTCCGGCTATGATATATTCACGACAGAGGTGGAGCGATGGAAAACAACGTGGAAGCTTTCTGGGCGGACTTCGAAAGGGAAACCGGCGAAAAAGTGCTCGCCAGGACCATGGGGCAGTTCTTCTCTTCGTCCAAGGATCGGGGCGACTGGGGCCTTCTCGTCCTCTCCCCCACGGGGATACGTTTCCGCAGGACGCCGGGCGAAAACTGGTTTGCCTCGATGTTCAGGACTTCCTCTCCTCCCGTATCGACGAAAAGCGTGGAGGATCTCGTCATTTCCTATGCTTCAATCTCCGGGGTCACGAATCCGCCCAAGAAATTCCTGGATTTCCTGTTTGGAAGCCCCTTTCTTCTCATGGTGGTTTCCTACGAGAAGGACGGGCAAAGCCGGGAGGCTCGTTTCGCGGTAGATCCCAAGAGCGATTTCTGCAAGCGGCTGAAGACTTTCATCCAAGACTGAAAAAACGTTCAGACCAGCTGGTAAGGCAATCCCGCGGCGCCGAGATGAGGCGCGCACCACTTCGCCCCGGCCTTCAGCAGCGTTTCCTCGGAAAAGCTCGTCGTAAGCCCCAGGCAGGCGGCGCCGGCGCTGACGCCGGCCAGGATGCCGTTCACCGCGTCCTCGACCACGAGGCACCTGCCGATATCCACGCCGATCCTGGAAGCCGCTAGCAAGTAGATGTCGGGAAAGGGCTTTTTCCTCTCGATGTCGGAACCGGTCACCACGGCGTCGAAAAAATCGGTGTCGATGCCGAGAACGCGCAGGTTTATCTTCACCTTGGCGAGATCGGCCGCCGAGGCCAGGGCTATTTTGAGCCCCATCTCCCTGCAGGCGTGGAGATACTCAGGGGCGCCGGGCAGGACCTTTACGTATTCGGAAGCGAGCTCGCCGTAAATCTCGTAGGTCCAGGTCTTAGCGGCGGGAAGATCGACGGAAAGCCCCATCTCGCCGGCGGGGCCGCCTATGAAACGGTCCTCGCCGGCTCCAACGTATGGATAGAAAATGTTTCGAGGCGCTTCGACGCCATAACGCTGCCTGAACATCTTCATGGCCGATTGCGCGATGAGTTCCTCCGAATCCACGAGGACTCCGTCCATGTCGAAAAGTACCGCGTCGAACTTTTCGGCAGTAAAGCCGCAACCTTCCATTCTGACTCCTCGCAAAGCTTCCAATTCGGGCTGACTGTAGCATATCGTCCCGCCGCGCTTCCAGCCTTCCAGCCTTCCAACCTGGATTGCCCTTTTCGCGCCAAACCGCTATCTTTCCACCGATGACAGACATCGCCGCCACCATGGAGAGCGCGCGCATACCTTTCAGGGAATTCGGCCTCACCGCCATCGATTCCTACTGCGGCTTCACCATGGACAGACCGATAAAATTTTTCCTCGTCGAAGGCAGCATTGTCGATCTCGCGAAAAACTTCGAAACCCTAAGTTACCCCGCCCTGCCCTATGCCGACGCGAGCCTCGACGCCGCCGCGGCGGGCTACGAGGCGCGTTTTCTCTGCGTCGACGACATCGACAGGAAAAATGTCGGCGCCCTGGGCATGAGCGCTTTCCGGAGAAATCCTCTCGACGGCCACTACTTTGATCCACATGGAATTTATGCCGACCTGAAGAACCGCCAATTCAAAGTGGAACGGGTAGACGGGGAAAACGTACTTTTTGAGACGGCCGCATTCCTGTCGCGCCTTCATCCGGCGCCGGAGACGACGATCGGGGCGCTTCCCCTCCCCGGCGCGGCTTCGGCCTTCTGGCAGAGGGACCTTCTCTCGCTCATCCTGCAGGGACCTAACTCGGCCGCGGCCTTCGAACTCCTCAGGGAGAGCGGCTTCGTAAAGACCTACTGGCCCGACCTGGACGCCCTCCTCCTCGTCGATCACGCCAAGGACTGCCACCCCGAAGGCGGGGGATGGTCCCACACGATGGAGGCGCTGGGCTACCGAAAATCCCTGGACCTGACCCTTTCCCTCGCCCTTCTCCTTCACGACATCGGCAAACCCCGTTCCGAATCGAGCGAAGGGCATCGATTCGACAAGCATGCGGAAATAGGCGCCAGAATAGCGGCCCGTTTTCTCCGGTCGCTGGGTTTTGACGAAAAAATCATACGCGACGCATGCTTCATGATTCGCTGGCACATGCTGCCAGCCGGCCTGCCCCGCATTCCCCTCTCGACGGTGAGCGACATCATACTCGACAGCCGTTTCGTGGATCTTCTGGAGCTTTTCCGCTGCGACGAGTTTTCCTCGTTCAAAGGGCCTGACGGATACTATGCCTCATGCGCGGCCTACAAGGCTTTCATGAGGAACCACAAAAATCCGTACCGGGATCAGGATGGCAGAAAAAAGGCTCAGATCTTTTCCAGGCTGTGATGATATTCCAGAACCCATTTGGGCGCATGGAACTGCCTGAAATCATCGTAATTCGCTATCAGGACATCCACGATCGACTGATCGACGGGCATCGTCCGTAGCGTCTCGAAGGCTTCCTTGGGCGCCACCGGGTCCCTGTACGGCCTTTCGCCCACCAGCGCCTCGAAGACGTCCACCACGGCGATGATGCGCGATTCCTCAGGGATTTCCTTGGCCATTAGCCCTTCGGGATAACCGGAGCCGTCCATGCGTTCATGATGGTAGAGAACGATGGTACTGAGATGCGCGAGTTCCCTGAAGTTCTTCAGTATCCTGGCCGAGATGATCGGATGGGCCGCCACCGCCTGCTGCTCCGGCTTCGTGAGAGGTCCGGCCTTCAGAAGCAGGCTGGAAGGAATGCTTATCTTGCCGATATCGTGAAGCAGGGCCGCCGTGTAGAGATTGCGGAGCCGCCTTCCCTTGTAGCCCATTTTCATCCCCAGATACATGGTGAGGACGGCCACGCGCCGCGAATGGTTGGCTGAAAACTGTTCGGTCTGTTCAAAGAGAAAAATTATGGACTCAAGTCCCTTCGTTTCGTAGAAGATCAGGTTCTTGCGCCAGAGCCAGACGGAAACCGAATAGCCGACGGCCATGGTCAAGATGATGACAAGAAGATAATCCCGCCAGTCGAGAAGGGGTTTCTCGAAGTCCGCCTTGAGCGAATACATGAGATCATGCCCCTTGGCCGGGGCGATCACCAGTTTGTTTTCGGATTGGAGAGCATCGAGGAGACCCTGCGCGTTCATCGTGACGACACCCTTCCAACCGGGGAGAGGGTTGAAGCCGAAATCGTCTTTCAGCGCGAATGAAAGGTTCAGACTCGTATCGGTGCTGCTTATGTCGAAATCGTCCACGGGAGGGCTGCCCCGCTGGAGCCTTATCTCATTGACGAAGGGATAGATTTCGAGCGCGTCGTCCAGGAGAGCCTGCGCGTCGGGGATCCTATTCCTCTCCACCAGGTTGCGGACTTCGCTCCACGAGAAATACCCGTCGTTGAGGGCTGAAGCCTGAATCTGGACCATCGCCTTGAGGCCGATCTGGGTGGTCCTGAACTGCGTATCCCTCTGCGAAACCTTGATCGCGGTTATCATGGCTATGGACATGATAAAAAGAAGAAGGATAAAGGCAACTGTTTTAAATGCATAACGTTTCATAATAGAAAGAATAATATCGGAAAACCAGGAAGAGTTCAAGAATGGATCACGTGGTCCGTTTACGGTAGTCGGCCACCAGGGAAAGAGCGTCCTCTTCCTGTTCATCCGGTACGACAACGCTGACTCCCTTTATGGTCGTGGAAAAGAGCGGGTTCATGTTGAGCATATTGTCCGACATTATCAAGGCGTCTATTCCGCCCGATTTCAGAATGCTGAGCACGACAAGAGCATCGTCCTGAAAGGTCGATGTGAAAATAGTCTTCATATGCCCCTCCTCGCTTTTTCGATGGCCTCAAGGCTCTTGTCCAGGTCCGGTCCCAGCCGTCGGGAGGCTCGTTCCATGACAAGCCAGTCCTCTTCGATACGCATTCCGCCGCCGCCGCGCCATTTGCGCAGTTCGGCATAATTGATGAATGTTTCATGGAGACCTTCGGCCTCCCATTTGTCGATAAGGCCGGGAATGAAGTAGATGCCCGGCTCCACCGAATGGACCATGCCGGGCTTGAGCTTTTTCGCCAGCCTCAAGGAACTCAGACCGAACTGTTCGCTTCGCCTCGTGTCGGAATAGCCGACATTGTCCTCGCCCAGTCCCTCCATGTCGTGCACGTCGAGGCCGATCATGTGGCCGAGGCCGTGGGGGAAGAAAAGAGCGTGGGCGCCCGCGGCGACGGCTTCCTCCGGGTCGCCTCTCATTATCCCGAGCTGGACGAAGCCCCGCGCCAAGGCCAGGCTGGCGGCCCTGTGAGCGTCCGCGAAGGGCAATCCCGGCTTCAGGATTCGCGTAGCGTCCGCGAACATGGATAACAGCACCCGATAGACAGCCGCTTTTTGGAAAGGGAAGGTACCGCCGACGGGAAAGCTCGTCGTGAGGTCGCCCGCGTAGCCCGAGGGCAGCTCGACTCCAGCATCGAGGAGGAACATATCGCCTTCGCGGCAGATGGAATTTCTTTCGTGGTTATGGAGGACTTCTCCATGCACCGTTCCGATCGTGCCGAAGCTGAGCGCGCAGCCGCGCCGCGCGGCCGCGTATTGGAACAGCGCGGCGGCTTCCGTCTCGGTCCAGCCGGGACGCAGTTGCGTCAAAAGCATCGTATGGATCTCGGCGCTGACGGCGGTGGCTTTCTCCAGCTCCGCCACTTCCCTCTCTTCCTTTATTTCCCTCAGAGATAAGATCGCCTGGATGAGCTCGGGGCTGGCGCTGTCGCGGATGATGTCAGCGGGGATTTCGAGGATTCCCGCCACGCGGCGAATGGTCTCTTCCCTGGAGAAGGGAGGATAATGGATGGAAGGCGCCGACAGACCGGACAGATACCGCCCCGCAAGCGAAAGCGGCATGACGCAGTCGATTCCGGAAAGGGCCGCCAGTTCGGCGACCCCGCGCTTCGGTCCCGTCCATATCATATCGTCCATGGATACATCGTCTCCGAAGAGAATCGCGCTTCCGTCGGCGATATCGATGAGGGCCGTCATCGCGGGTTCGTTAAGGCCGATAAAATAGAGCCAGTTCGAATCCTGCCTGAAAGGATAGCAGTTGTCGGGGTAATTTATGGGGCTTTCGGAATGGGAAGCGAGGAGGACAGATCCGCCGGCGCCGCGGTCGCGCAGCGAGGCCGCGAGTTTTCTTCGTCTAGAATCATATACGGAGCTTTCAAACATGAGGCCATACTAAGCTCCGCCGATGCTTTGGTCAACAAAGGACTCTCACGCCGCCCGGTCCTTTCCTATGGAAGGGGAAATTCTCTGTATCCGTAAATGGCGAAACATCCAGCTTCGGATATGGTAATTATAATGAACTATGTCCAGGAATGCCTCGCCATGAATCTCAGGACAAGACGGGCTGTCATGAATCTGTCCCAGGAGGCGCTCGCCGAACAGGCAGGCCTTTCCCCTGGATTCATCGCCAACCTCGAGACGGGACGCAGCTGGCCCTCGGCCACGTCCCTGCTCAAACTCAGCATGGCATTGAAGATGGAGCCCTCCAAGCTCCTCGTCGACCCCCAAAAAGACGAGATAGGCTATACGAAGGAAGAACTCCTCATGATGTTCGAGCGGGTCAAAAACAACTTCCTGAAAGAACTGCCCTCCGGCTATTCCGCCCCGCGGCAGTTATTGGGCGAGAATAGCGCCAAGCATCGCTAAAGCCCCAACTTTTCCATCGCTTTCCGATTCCCCTCGGCTTTTTCAGCGTTCAACGTATTCATCCTAAGAAAAACCCATACGCCGATGACAAGAAGGACGGCCGGGATCAAGGCTGTATGAAGCCGAATGCCCAACTGAGCCTTGGGAGCGCGGGGACTCTGGGCGAAACCCGTCAGACTGTGGGCTATCCAGAATGACACAGCCTGTACCGCGTAGGCGAGCCTTCCGGCGAACGCCCTGAAGCCGATATAGACACCGTCGTCCCGCTTTTTCGTCGTCACGACGATCTCGTCGATCACATCGGCCATGGCAGGCGTCATCAGCATCCAGAAGCCGCCGAAGGAAATACCCCAGGCGAACATCGCGGCCACGAATCCGTTGTGGCTGGTCACGAACATGAGAGGGACGCAGAAAACGGCGAGCCCAAGAGCCGAGAGAGCGAGCAGTGTCTGATTGGATTTTATGCGCTTCTTGATCCCCAGCCACAGGGGAATGCCCGCCAGGGCGCCGGCGAGCATGCCGGCGAAAATGAGGGTCGTGCTCCTGCCGCCCAGAAGATAGTCACCCACGTAGTGGATTGAGGCTGTCATGGAAATCGTGGCCGACTGGTAGAAAAAATACAGCAGTATGAAAGCGAGGAAATTGCGGCATGAAAACGCCGCCTTCAGCTGGGTTTTCAGCGAGGCTTTTTCCTTTCGGGCGGCTTCCTGGGCAAGATAGCGGGCTATCATGTCGGGCGTTTCGCGCACGCCGGGCAGGAGAAGGAGGGCCGCCGCGACGCTCACGGCGGCGAAGATGAAGGCATTCCCGAGGTAGGTCGCGGGTTGGCCATAGCGTACGAAGAAGGTGGGCAGGACCGCGCCTCCGGCCACGCCCACTACGCCGATGAGGGTGGCTATCCCGGCGGCTTTCGCCCTCGGGGCTTCCTCCCTGAACTTGTCGGGGAAGAGGGATTGATAGTTGACTTCCCAGGTGGAGTAGAGGGCGTCATAGAGACAGATGGAAAGGAGGAGCCAGAGGAAGGTTATGCCGACGGGAGCGGCGGGCGGGGCGAAGATAAGGACGAAGGCCAGCGCGCAGGACAAGGATCCGGCGACGATCCAGGGAAAACGGCGGCCATGACGGCCGGTGAATCGCGTGGGCCGGGAAGTAAGGAAGCCGATCAAGGGATCGTTCAGGGCATTCCAGGCTGAATAGAGAACGATCGCCAAGGCCACGAGGCCGGCGGGAAGCCCGATTTCCGTCTCATAGTATTTGAAAACAAGGGAAGCGAAGGCGCCCGTCAGGAATTCAGCGAGAAATTTCCCTGTTCCGTAGGATGCCATAAGGGGGATCGTGTTTTTGGCCATGGGCGAATACTACCTTCAGCCTCTGGGGAAATCAACAAGAACCTTGAGGAAGGGGCCGGATATGATCAAGGTTGACAGTCGGAAGGATAGTTTCTAGTATTGGACGATGATACAGAGGCCCTTCTCGATTCGCGTCCTCGCCGTTCTTTTTTCGGCGGTCTGGATGGCGCTGCCGCCCATGGCGAACCATCTTTTTGCCCAAACCCCCAAGCCCGCAACCCTTTCAGCCTATACCCTGCCCGCGTCCATTTCGACCTACACCCTGGACAATGGCATGGACGTCATCCTCCTGCCCCTTCCCGAAAGCGCCGCGGTTTCATTGGGCATCGTGTTCAGGGGCGGAGCCGAAGCCCAGACGAAAAAAAACGCGGGCTTGTTTCACCTGCTTGAAAAAGTGCTGTTCAGAGGTTCGGCGATCGCTCCGGGCGAACCCGAACCGGCGGGAGCGATGGATTCCCTCGGCGCCATGGCAATCGAGGGAGGCGCCCAGGCCGATCGCTTCGGCCTCACTTTTCTTCTTCCCCCCGAGATGCTCGGCCAGGGCCTGGACACGATCGCCTACCTCTTTTCGGGCTTGCGGCTGGAGACGGTTTTTTCCGACGCGCTTACGCTCGAGAAAGCGAGGAGTTCCAGCCTGGCCGATATGGAACAGGCTTTTTCGGACCCGAAAGCCATCTTTGAGGCGGCCATGGCTAAAAAACTCTTCTCGGCCGCGCCTTGGCGCTTCGATATTCTGGGGACGGACGCCATCGTCAACGCGGCGACCGAGGATGAACTCAAGGGAATCGCGGCCGCCTGGCTCGTGCCCAACAACGCGGCTCTCGTCATAGCCGGCAACTTCGCGGCGGAAACGCTGCGGCCCATGATAGAAAAAGCCTTTTCCTCCTGGAAAAAGACATCCGATCCCTGGAAGACGGCGCTTACCGCCCTGCCGAAACCCGGGGTCACTCGCCCCACCCTCATGGTCTATGCCGATCCTTCCGTTCCCGCCGGGGAAGCGCTCATCGAAATGCGCTACCGCGCTCCGGACGCGGGATCCAGCCGTTCCGCGGCCGCCGAATTCTGGGCGGAAATGGCTTCCCAGCCGGGATCGAGGCTCGTCCAGGCCATCGCCAAAGGCATGCCCAAGTGGTCCTCTCCCTCAGCCATCGGCGCCAAGTATCAGCTTTCGAGAAACGCCTCGTGGTTCTCCGTATCGACGAGAATGCTTCTCGACGCGAAGGGAAACGCGGCTGAAAGCGTCTTCACTTTCAAGGAGATCGTGCGCGGTTCTGAAATGTATGCCATGAAAACCAACACCGGCTATTTCACCTCGAAGGAATACGAACGGGCAAGGGAAGCGCTCGCGGAAAAACGGAACGATATGTTCACCGATCCACAGGAAGCCGGTTCAGCCATCGCCGATGGATGGATTCTGGGAGGAAACGCCTGGATGCAGACCTGGTCGGATCGTATAGGCTCTATAACAAGCAAGGATATCACGGCCTTCGCCGACGAATACTTCATGAAAAACCTGGAAGTGGTGGCGATCCATCTCGAGCCCAAGGACTACGCGGCCAGGAAAAAAAGTTTCGACGCTTTCGGGTTCGAGATCATTACGGCGCAAAAAGCCTTCTGGTGGAAATAGACTCTACGGACGGGGCAAAAGCGCGGGCTGGAAAAGGCGCCCTCATTCTTCTTCGATGGAGATAATGCTCGGCAGCCCTTTGAGCGCCTTGGAGACTTTCTTCAGATTCTCCCTCGTGTCGGTTTCCATGGTGAAAAAACCCGAAAAGGTTCCATCGCCGCGTTCACCCAGCTTGCCCTCGCGCAGGCGGCCCGCGAATTTCCTCACCGCGTTCTCGATTTCCGAAAAAATGCCCGGCTCCATCTTCGTCGAGACCCTGAATCTCGCTATGCAGTACGAGGCGTCTTCCCAGCGCACTTCGATTTTCCGCTGCGCGAAGTCCGCCACGGCGTTTATCGACTTGCAGTCCGCCCGGTGGATGATGATGCCCCTGCCCCTCGAGACGTAGCCCACGATGGCGTCCCCCGTAACCGGCATGCAGCAGCCGGCGATGCGTATCATCATATTCCTCGCGCCGTTTATCGACAGGCCTACGTGGTCGCTCCTGAGTTCCTGTTGGGGCTTGTAGGTGCGGAACTCCACTTCGGTCCGGCCATGTTCGGCGCCAGCGATGGCGGCCGAGGCGAAGGTTTTCTCGGCGAGCAGCTTCGCCTCTTCTTGCTGCGCGGCTTCCCTCGATTTTTCGTCGGAGGGCTTCTTGCCGACGACGATGCTCTTGTCGATGGCCAGGGCTTGGCCGCTCTGGACCAGGATAGCCCTGATCTTCGATCGAGCCTTGGACGTGTGGGCGAGCTTGAGCCAATTCAGATTGGGCTTGGCGAGCGGCGAGGTGATGATTTCGACGATTTGCGTATTCTTGAGTTCGGCGTCGAGGGGAATGATGGCGCCGTCAGCTCTTGCGCCCAGGCAGTGAGACCCTACGTCCGTATGGATGGCGAAGGCGAAATCTATGGCTGTCGCTCCCGAGGGCAGCTCTATGACCTCGCCCCGGGGGGTGAAGACGAAAATTGAATCCTTCAGGAGTTCCCGTTTTATCTCATCGAGGTATTCGGCTCCCTGGGAGACGAATTCGTTCCACTGCTTCAGCCTGTTGATGATGGGAAGGTCCTCGAGCCGGGGACGTTCGGTGGTGGATCCCTTTTTATAAAGCCAATGGGAGGCGACGCCGAACTCCGCGATGGCGTGCATGTAGCGCGTGCGGATCTGGACCTCGAGGAGCTGGCCGTCGTAGCACATCACCGTCGTGTGCAGGCTTCTGTAGCCGTTGGCCTTCGGCATGGCGATATAGTCCTTGAATCGGCCGTCTATGGGCTTCCAGAGCCTGTGGACGAGACCGAGCAGGGCATAGCAGTCGTTGTCGCTTTCACAGATGAGCCTCAAACCCAGCAGATCGTAGAGCTCTTCGGCCGGCTTGCCCTTTCTGCGCATCTTCTGGTAGATCGAATAGAAATGCTTGGCGCGGGAGCCTACCTCGACGCTGATGCCTTCCTTCAGGGAAGCCCTGCGGATTTCCTCGCTCACCCTGGCGAGGAATTTTTCTCTCGTTCCTTTCTTGGCGGACACGATTTCCTTTATCTGGTCGAAGACTTCCCTGTTGAGCACCTTGAGGGAGAGATCCTCCAGTTCGTCCTTGAGCCAGGAAATGCCGAGCCTGTCGGCGAGAGGGGCGAAAATATCGAGGGTTTCGGCCGCGATGGTCTTCTGTCTGTCTTCTGGCAGCGATTTCAGGGTGCGCATGCTGTCCAGTTTGTCGGCGAGCTTGACGATGATGACGCGGATGTCGCCCGTCATGGCGAAGAGCATTTTCCGCATCGTCTCGGCCGCCTGCACGGTCTTGTTCTTGGCGCGGACGGTGGAAAGCCTCGCCACTCCCGCGACGATTTTGGCCGTGTCTTCCCCGAACTCCGCCGTTATAACGGGGTCGGGGACGGCTCCCAGAGCCTTTCTGTGCGCTTCCTTCTGGCGATCCTCGAGTTTCTGCTCCTGGTGTCCGGGTTTTCCTTTACGCACCGGCGAGGCTTCCGAACCGGCCGCTTTGCCTGCTTCAGGCCCGGTTCCCGGTTCCGTCGCACGGTCGACGCTCTTGCCGGCGGCATGGTCAGGGCTCTTGCCGGCGGCATGGCCCGATGATGATGATGAGGATGAGGCGGCTGATCCGTCATTTTTCGGAAAATAACCGGAGGTTCGATGTTCGGTGATGTCGTGGACGAGGCCGGCGATCACCGAATCCAAATCCATGCCCATGTCGAGAAGGGTGGAAGCGACGCGGAAGTCATGTTCCCACGCTGGCTCGCCGGAAGCGCGCAGCGACGCTCCATGCTTTTCCTTGGCCCAGCCGATGGCCTTGGAGACGAGGGCGGCCCCTTCATCGCCAAAGCTGCCGCGGACTTTCTCCTGAAACTGAACGATCTTCTCATCCATCGTCGACGCTCCACTCAGGGTTTTCTGGCTCCCGTGATCCTGTCCAGGCCCGCGAGATCCCTCCATACTCTTATATCGACAAAACCTTCGCTCCTGAACATAACACGGAGGGATTCGGATTGCAAAGCGTCGGTTTCTATTAAAAGAAACCCGCCGGGGGCAAGGAATGCGCCAGCCTGGCGAACGAGGCGGGAGACGATATCGAGGCCGTCGGGGCCGCCGTCCAGCGCCAGCGCGGGCTCCTTCCACCCCTGAGAGAGCAGGGCGGCCGTCTCCCCGGTCGGCACGTAAGGAGGATTGGCCGTTATGATGTCGAAAGGACCTTCGAGGCCCGCAAGGAGATCGGCGAGAAGAAGAGGTAGTTTTTTTTCAAGAAGCCGGGACGCGTTCGCGCGGGCGACGTCGAGGGCATCGGCCGAGATATCCGACGCGCTCACCGACCAGGCCGGCTTTTCGGCGGCGATGCTGATGGCTACGGCCCCCGATCCAGTGCAGAGATCGTGGAGGCGAAGCGCATGGCCGTCCGGCTCCATGGCGTCGCCCACTTCGAGGGCCGCGGACACGAGGGTCTCGGTATCGGGTCTCGGCGCCAGAACCCTCCGGTCGACGAGAAAATCCCGGCCGAAAAATTCTTTCATGCCGACGATATAGGCGACGCTTTCGCCGGCGAGACGGCGAGCCCAGCCCTCCTCGAATGAGGGAGGGATGTCGCCAGGGGCGATCGTTTCAGGATACTTCATCAGAAGCTGGGTTCTTGGAATGCCCAGACAGCGGGCGAGAATCAGGGAGACATCGAGAAAAGCCGTATCGTCGGAGCCGTTTTGCCGCCGACGCAGTTCGGCCGCCTTCGCGGCGAGAAATTCCCTATAGGTCATCGCAGAAGGCGGTCGACCGCCCACGTTTTTTTGGCATTAGGCGCCGCCCTCGAGGGCTTTCCTTCGCGCGTCGGCCACGAGGGCATCGACGAGTTCCCCGATGTCGCCTTCCATAATCAGGTCGAGCTTGTACAGCGTCAGATCGATGCGATGGTCGGTGAGCCTATTCTGCGGGAAATTATAGGTGCGGATGCGTTCGGAACGGTCGCCTGTACCCACCTGGCTCTTACGGTCGGCCGAACGTTCGGCCTGCAGCTTGGCGTCCTCCAGCTCGAAAAGCCTGGCACGGAGGATGCGCATGGCCTTGGCCTTGTTCTTTATCTGGCTTTTCTCGTCCTGGCAGTGGACGACGAGCCCCGAGGGAAGGTGGGTGATGCGCACCGCCGAGTCGGTGGTGTTGACGCTCTGCCCGCCGGGGCCGCCTGAACGCATGACATCGATACGCAGATCTTCCTGCTTAATGTCGATCTCGGTCTCTTCCATCTCGGGGAGCACGGCCACCGTCACGGCGCTCGTGTGGATTCGCCCGGAGTTCTCCGTGGAGGGAACCCTCTGGACCCTGTGCACGCCGGATTCCCAACGCAGCTTTTCGTAGACGGACTCGCCGTTCACCGAAAAGATTATTTCCTTGAAACCGCCCAGCTCCGTCTCGCTCGCGCTCATCACTTCGATGCGCCAGCTCTGGGAATCGGAATAGTGGGAATACATCCGGAAGAGGTCGGCGACAAAGAGCGCGGCCTCGTCGCCGCCGGTGCCCGCCCTGATTTCCATGATCACCGACTTGTCGGCGAGAGGATCGCGCGGCGCGAGAAGGTCGCTGAGCGCTATTTCCAGTTCCTTCCGCCTGGCTTCCAGAAGATCGAATTCCTCCTGGGCCATGGAGCGCAGCTCGGGATCGGATTCGCCCTTGAGCATCGCCGTAGCGTCGGAGAGCCCCGCGAGGACCCCCTCGAACTTGGCCGCCATCTCGTCGATCGCGGAAAGACGGGATCTCTCCCTCATGATATCTCTATATTTCGTCTGATCCTTGAGGATCGCCGGATCTGAGACCATCGTATCGAGTTCGTGCAGGCGCTCGCGGATGCCTTGTATTCTGTCTATCACGAATCCATCGTAACCTGCATCGGGCTTTCGCTTCAAGAAGCCGTAAGGCCTCCTTGTGTTTCGGAAAGCGGATGTATATCATTCCGCCATTATGCTGGAATACAAATTCATCAAGGACAACCTTGAAGCCGTCAAGAAAAACATAGCCGACCGTTACATGAGCGCCGACGCCGATCTCGTCGTCGCGCTTTTCGACGAGAAGAGCGCCCTGCTGCGAAAGGTCGAGGATCTGCGCAAGCTGCGCAACGATAACGCCCTCTCCATGAAGGGGAAGCTCGATCCCGCCACCCGGGCGGCACGCATCGAGGAAGGCAAGCAGCTCAAGGAAAAAATCGCCGAAAGCGAGGCAAGCTTCGCCGACATCGAAGCCCGGCTAGCCCTCGAAGGCGCTAAAATACCCAACATGGCCCATCCGGAAGCCCCCCGCGGCAAGGAAGACAAGGACAACCTCGAGATAAAGCGCGTGGGCGAGCCCACGAAGTTCGATTTCGAGCCCAAGGACCATGTCCAACTGGGAGCCGACCTCGACCTCATCGATTTCGACACCGCCACCAGGGTATCGGGCACCAAGTTCTACTATCTCAAGAACGAAGCCGTCCTCCTCGAAATGGCCCTGGTCCGCTACACCCTCGACATCCTGCGCAAAAAGGGCTTTACCCTTTTCCAGACTCCGGACATAGCCAGGACGGAAATACTCGAAGGCATCGGCTTCAACCCCCGCGGCGCCGAATCCAACATCTACACGATCGAAGGCGAAGGCACCTGCCTCATAGGCACGGCCGAAATAACCCTCGGCGGCTACTATTCGGGCACCATCATCGACAAGGAAAAACTGCCCCTCAAACTCGCGGGCGTCTCGCACTGCTTCAGGCGCGAGGCGGGTTCGGCGGGCCAGTTCTCGAAAGGGCTGTACCGCGTTCATCAGTTCACCAAGGTGGAAATGTTCGCCTACACCCTGCCCGAGGAATCCGACGCCACGCACGAATACTTGAGGTCCATTGAGGAAGAGATATTCTCCGGCCTCGGCATCCCCTTCCGTGTGGTCGACACCTGCACCGGCGACCTGGGCGCCCCCGCCTACCGCAAGTGGGACCTAGAAGCCTGGATGCCCGGCCGCAACGGCGGCGAATGGGGCGAAGTCACCTCCACCTCCAACTGCACCGATTTCCAGGCCCGCCGCCTCAACATCAAGTACAAGGACGATGACGGCAAGAACAAATATGTCCACATGCTCAACGGCACGGCCATAGCCTGCTCGCGCGGCATCATCGCCGTCATGGAAAACTTCCAGCGCGCCGACGGATCTATCGCAATTCCGCCCGCTCTCGTGCCGTACTGCGGATTTGACGAGATCAGGCGATAAAAAACAGGGATCGACGCTCCACAGGCCCGCAAGGCCGAGGACTGTCGATCCCTGTTTTTTCGAAGGCGGGCCCCATGCCTGAAGGCGACGCTTTATCAGCGTGCTCTGGCTGGCTGCCGTGAAAAGCGATCTACCGAACCGCTATCGAATAATAATCTTCAAAATCATTGGACTGCACGAAGAACACGAGCACAGCGTTATCGGTTTCGATGGGTCTCATTTCCCAGACATCGTGCTTGCCTGGCTTATTGAAGGCCTGCTGCGAGGAGAAGACGGTTTTCCTCATCGTTCCGTATGGCGGAATGACCATTGGCCCCATGGAAGAGTAGGAATTTCCGTAGTTCTGTCCCTCTATGAAGGGATAGTAGGATCCGCCGTTATACTGCAATGTGGACTTGTTCCAGAATATGCGGACCGTGCTGTCCGTATTGTTGCGGATGGTGACGCTGAAGCTCGATATTCGCTTGGTCCCATACGCCTTTCCATGACTATTACCAGGTCCGAAATTTTCCCACGAAGGCTGCACCGATATAGTCACCGGGCTGATGTTTCGCGGCGTCTGGCTCACCGCGACGAAAACGGGGGGCCGTATCATAAGCGAAAAGCTGGTACAGGAAAATGCCAACATGCTCATGGCGATGACTGCCAGTAGTAAAATCTTTTTCATCGTTTCTCCTCGAAACCGGAAAATAAGAAAATTTATATTTCTTTTTCTATAAATAAGATACTCAATTTCGTTCCCTTGGTCCAACATAGTCATTATTTTATGTACTATAGGTAAGGAGCTAACAATGAGTTCACGGAGCATTTTCGGCATCATACTTCTGGTTGTGGGGATTCTCGTATTTGCGGTCGGCTTGAACGCGTCCAATTCCATGACCGATCAAGTGAGCAATGCCTTGACCGGGCGTTTTACGGAAAACACGACATGGTATATGATCGGAGGCATCGCGGCCGCCCTGGCCGGACTCCTCATGCTGGTATCAGGATTCCGGAGCCGTCGTTCCTGATTCCGTTCGATGGGATTAGGCCGAGGAGACGACAGTTCATTCCTCAGCCTTCGGATTCCTCTTACCCGATCAGGGCTTTGGCGATAGGGCTGGCCCAGCTTACATAGCCTCTGGCTAAATCTATCTCATCCACGCCTACGATGCCTGCCCTCGAGCCCGAAGAACCATTCCGGGGCTAGAACGCCCTCGCCGGCCTGATATAGCCTGTACGGCCCAATCCGGAAACCACGATTCCGCTCTTGAAGTTTAGGCAATTGGGTAAGTCGTCCGCGGGCTGGGTTGAACTCCAATATAAGGCGTTTTGAAAAGCGCCGAGGTCGTTCATATGCAGGCGCTCGAGCATGAGGAGAAGCTCCCCCGTGGAGGGCAGGAACCAATCGTCGTATCCGTTCAGCGAGAACGACCAGCATTGTACTGCGGCGCGCATGCCGGCGACTGATAAAAGGTAATAGGTGTTCGTCTCCCCTGCTCCCACTTCGGCGCTGGTGGCATCGCCGGTAGGACGGCCGTACAGTTCGGTGCCAATATCAGCCGGAGCGGCCTCGAGGTAACGCCAGCCTTCGGTATTGATACCCTTGTCGTAGAAGATCAGGCCACCCGCCGGCCCCGCGTCGCCCACGGACAGAGGCCTCCACTGGGCATACAGGACGACGTTTTCGGCGGGCATGACGAAGCTGGTCCCGATGGCGCGATCGGCTCCCGAGCCGTCGGGCTTGGTGTTCCATCGATCGAAGACGTACCCTGCCTTGGAGAGATCCCCCTCATTGCCGAGCACCGCCGCCTTCGTCCCGACGGTGTAGACATTGCCGTCTGATGGAACCGCCCCTCCAATATTCCCGTTACCGTCGTAAATGATCGAATACATGACGACGGGGTTCCCGCAGCTGCCGAGGCAGAACGCGATACAACAAAGAATCGCGACGATAGGTTTGGCTCGCATAACTTTCCTCTTCGATTCGATAGTTTTGGAATTGTTATTAAACGTTCGTACTGTAGGGCTGGAAGGAGATTTTGTCAAACGGGAATTCGCCGGAAACGCCTAGGGAAGACCAGGAAAAGCGATGTCAAGGACGCTGAGCCGCCGCTCCCCAGCGGGAAGCCTCACCGTTGCCACCTCGCCCACACGCTTGCCGATCAGCGCCTTGGCGATAGGACTCGCCCAGCTGACATAGCCCCGGTCAGGGTCGCTTTCGTCGGCGCCCACAATACGGTAAATAGCCGCCTCAGTCTCCATGCCGTGCTTAACACCGACTCCCGAGGGCCGCGCGGCGCCGACTTCCTCACGCACCTTCACGACCAGGCCGAAGACGACGCGCTCGGCGCTCGCCGGCAGTTCGACGACAGAGAGGACAGCCTTCATTCGAGAGAGATAGGTAATTTGCCTGTCAATAATTGAAATCCGCCTCAAGAATTCGGCTTTCGCCGCCGGATCGGCGGCCGACAGGGCGCTTGCCGCCTTCGGCCTCTCCTCTTCGACGAGTTTTCGAAGCTCGTCGGCCATCCGCATGGCGCCTTCGAGAGTCATGTAATTCCGAGCGCCGGCCGGGAGCGGAAGGGGGATCTCATGCATGCCGTCGGTTTCATCCGAGCCCGCATCCTCGTCGACAAAGGCTCTGCTCATGAAGAGGCGCCTTCCTCAGGGCCGTCTGGTGCGGTGCGTGGCTTCCATCGTCCTCTCGAGGGCTTCGATGGCCGATTCCACATCGCCGGAGACGATAAGTCTATAGAGGATATCCACGACGGTGAGCTGGCTGAGGCGCGATGTCTCGGCGCCTCGCCTGTAGACTCTTTCCGAAGCGGGAACGATGAGGGGAATGTCAGCGAAACCCCGGAGCTTGTTGGCGCCTTCCATGGTCAGCGTGATGACGCAGGCTCTCTTCGCCTTAGCCTGCCTCGCCACCTCGAGCATGGATTCGGTTTCCCCCGAATAGGAAACGATGAAGGCGACCTGCGTATCCTTGAGAGAACAGGCCGCCGTTATCTGCGCGTGAGCGTCGTGCGTGTAGGAAGCCGGTATGCCAATTCTCAAAAGCTTTAGATGAAAATCCGAGGTCACGATTCCCGACGCGCCGATACCGAACAGCATGGTCAGCGAAGCCTCCCTGATCCTGGTGGCCGCGAGCTCCAGCATCTCCGGATTGAGCGTGCGGGACAGGTCGCCCAGGCTCTGTCTCGCGAAGTCTATCACTTCGCGCATCGCTCTTTCTGCCGGCGGCTTCGATTCAAGATCCAGGTCGGGCAGGTATTTTTCCTCTTCGTCCCGGAAGACGTCCTTGGCCAGCCAGAGCTTGAACTCGTTGTAGCCGTCGGCGCCGATGCGTTTGCAGAATCGCACCACCGCGGCGCTGCTGGAAGAGGAATGGCGGGACAGCTCGACAACGTTGAAATGGAGGGCTTTATGAGGCTGATCCAAAACGTAGAGCGCGATCTTCCTCTCGGCTTCCGACATACCGGGAAGCATGCCTCGGATAATGTCCAAGGCGCCCGATTTCACGTTTTCGCTCATCGCCTCACCTCCCCTGCCTGGCCTGGTCCGCGTGAAGCTTCATCGCTTCCGAGATGCGGCCGCCGCCGTTCGCCGCGAGGTTCACGGCTTCATCCCTGCCGATCCCCAGCAGGGTCATGAGAATCGCGATCTTGGGCTTCCTTCCTGAGCTTTCAAAAGCCTGTTCGGCATCCTCCCGGGAGCAGCCGGTGGCTTGGCGAATGAGGCGTTTCGATCTTTCCACCAGTTTTCTGTTGACGGGAGCGAGATCGACCATGAGATTTCTGTAGACCTTTCCCAGACGTATCATGCTGGCCGTCGTCAGCATGTTGAGGACAAGCTTCTGGGCCGTGCCCGCCTTCATCCTCGTGGAACCGGTGATGACCTCGGGCCCAACGTCGAGAAGTATCCTGTAGTCGGCGCTCTCAAAAGTCCTGGATTCCCTGTTGCAGCTAATGGCCCCGACCTTGGCGCCCAGACTCCTGGCATAGCCCATGGCCCCGAGAACATAGGGAGCTGATCCCGACGCGGTAATGCCCACCAGAACGTCGTTCTTCGAAAAACCGATTTCGCGCAGAGCGGCCTCTCCGGCCGCGGGATCGTCTTCCGCGCCTTCCACGGATCGTCTGAGGGCCACGTCTCCGCCGGCGATCAGTCCGAGCACCATGGTCGAAGGAACGCCGAAAGTCGGCGGGCATTCGGAAGCGTCCAGGACGCCAAGTCTTCCCGATGTGCCGGCGCCTATATAGACCAGGCGGCCGGAATTCCGGAAAGCGGTCACGATAGCCTCCACGAGGGCGGCTATTTCCGGGAGCGCCCTTTCCACCGCAGTCGGCACCGTCTTGTCTTCATCGTTGATGATCGCCAGGATCTCGTTGACCGGTAGAGCGTCGATATTCATCGAGCGGTCGTTGCGTGACTCCGTTGTCGCGTGTTCCAGAGGATCATCACTATGCCGTATATCCATCACCTCATCCTTTACGAAATTATATTTCAATATACATTGATCTTTGGCTTTGTAAAGAAAATAATTTTCAAATCCGTTATATATCATAAAAGACGAGGAATGGCCATAAGGGAAGGTGTTTCATGTAAGTGAATTGAAAAGCCCGGCGACGCGGGCTTTTCAGGAAGTGCCAATGCTCAGATCTTGGTGATGTAGGAGGAAATTTCCCTTCTCCAGGGCTGTTTTTCCCCTTCTTTTTCCCAGCGGATCCTGCGTTTCACGATAAAAGCGCCGTCGTTTCCGCTCTTGAAGCCGACGACGCCGAAGCATCCGGCGCCCAGGTACACCAGCTTCTCTCCGGCCTCGAGGGGTTCGGCAGCGGTTACGCGCTCAAGCGCGCAGTCAAAATGAACCGGTTCGCCGGAATCCCTGTCTCCTATGGCGCCGGCTAAATCGAAAATGGGTTTCCCGCAGATCGCGCAATTCTTGACCGGAAGGGGTTTCTTGGGCTCTTCCTTGCGGACGCCCAGGGTGGAAGCGTCGCGCTGGCCGCGATTGGGTTGCCCTGGCTGCGTTCGCAGGTGCCCGCCATGCCTTGGCGGACCCGACTTCTGGGAAGGTCGCTTCCCCCCCTCGCCGGGCTGACCGGGATTCTTAGCGTTATTATTCATCATTACCCTTCTTTTTCAGCGTACTTGTCAGGAAATTGGCGATCCGCGTAACCGCGCCGTCGACGTAGGTGTCGTCATCCAATTTATGACGCATCTCATGAAGCTTGTAAATGTCCTGACGCGTGGAGCCGGCGAGCAGACGATCCGTCGCGTGGCTGTCCCCGGGATTGGAACCTGCCCATGAGAGCGGATCCCTGCCGGTTATTTCGTTTTTATTCATACCGTCTCGTCGAACGCTCCTTCGTAACGCATGGGCTCTCTGCCTGGAGAGAGAAGGAAAACATCGTATCGAATTTTCTTCCCACTATATTGTCGATACTTTGAGAGGAAAATTTTAGAGGTTTCGATAATTCTCCCGGTTTTCCCTCTGTCGATGGCGTCGCGGAGCTCCATGGAACCGTTCCGGTTCCAGCGCTTCACCTCCACGAAGGCGACGAGTTCCCCTTTCGCGGCGATGAGATCTATTTCGCCCCGGCCCGCCCTGAAATTACGCGCGAGAATCGTCCAGCCGTCCCCTTCGAGAAGGGCGTTTACGCGATCCTCGCCCGCTCGGCCCATAGCGCAGGAAGAATCTTTGCCGTCCATGTCATATATACGGGCGGGTACCGGCGCGGCGATTCAGAAAAGCAAAAAAAACCCGGCAGACGCCGGGTTTTCTGCGGAAAGTCGGCCTGAAGACGAGTCTTCAGACACCGATGATCAGGCCTATTCGGCCTTCTCGACCTTCTTGGAAATGATAAGTTCCTTGACCTTGGATTTCTTGCCGACCTTGGTGCGGATGTAGTAGAGCTTGGCCCTTCTCACCTTGCCGCGGCGGAGCACTTCCACGTTTTCGACGCGCGGTGAATTGAGCGGAAAAACTCGCTCCACGCCGACGCCGTAGGAAGTCTTGCGGACCGTGAAGGTTTTGGCGACGCCGCCGTTCTTGATCGCAATGACGAGGCCTTCGTATGCCTGAACACGCTCTGTCTTGCCTTCCACGATTTTAAAGCTCACGCGAACGGTGTCACCCACGTTGAACGCGGGGAGCTCACTCTTGATCTGTTCGGCTTGAATGGACTGTACCAGGTTCATGCCATCCCCCTTCATCGATTACTTCACGCAATAATCCGCCCACTTCTTTGGGCAGTTTGTCATCGGACAAAAGCTCGGGGCGGTAGGCCAGCGTCTTCGCGATGCTCGCCTTTAACCTCCACCGTGCGATTTGTGCATGGTTCCCCGACAAAACAACGTCGGGGACTCGCATAGTAGCATAATTCGCGGGGCGTGTATACTGGGGATACTCGAGTAGACCCTTCGAGAAACTCTCTTCGTCGAGCGATTCCCCCGAAATAACGCCTGGCTTGAGCCGGTAAATCGCGTCGACGAGAACCATGGCCGCGATCTCTCCGCTCGACAGAACATAGTCGCCTATGGAGATTTCATCGGTCACCCTGGTGTCGATGACGCGCTGATCCACGCCTTCGTAGCGGCCGCAGAGGATCACGAGATGTTCCTCGCGCGAAAGCTCGGCGGCCAGCTTCTGGTTGAAGAGCCTTCCCGAAGGAGTGACGAAGACGGTGCGCACGGTGGGCGAGCCGACGGCTTCCAGCGCCCTGTCGAGGGGCTCGGGCTTCATCAGCATGCCGGCCCCGCCGCCGAACACCTCATCGTCGCATTTATGGTGCTTGTCGGTGGCGTAATCCCTGAAATTCACGAGCGAATACTCGATCAGCCCGCTCGCGACCGCGCGCTTCATGATCGAGGCGTCGAAATAGGCTTGCACAATCTCGGGAAAGATGGTCAGGATGGTGAACTTCATTCCAGAAGCCATCCCGCGAGGAGTTCCATGGATCCGGCTTCGCAGTCCACCTCGCCGATGAACTCGTTCCTGAAGGGAACGAGCACCTGGGAGCCCAGGGCCGGGGGCTTGTCCTCGCCGGAGGTTATGGCCGAGGAGGCGCCGGAGGCGGGGCCGGAAACGGGGCCGGGGGCGCAGCCGGAGGCGGCTTTTCTAGCGAGCACCTTCACCTCGAGAAGAGGGTCGGCTCCGCCGTCCAGGACGCCCATGATCTCTCCGACGGCAAGGCCGTCCAGCATAAGCTTCATGCCGATGAGATCGTGGATATACCATTCGTTGCTTTTAAGAGGACTCACGCGATCTCTGGGAAGGTAGAGCTCCAGGCCGGTCAGGGCGCGCGCTTTCTCGGGCGTATCGTAGCCTTCGAAAACGAAGCTCAAGCCCCAGTCGCCCGACTCGGCGGATTGGATTTTCATCATTTTCGCCAATTCAGGTTTTTTTTCGGGAGCCGCGAGAATTGTCGTGAGACCTTTAAGATGACTATATTCGCCGGAATAGCTGTGCAGCTTCAGGAATCCATTGAGACCCCGCGGGGCCCCAAGCTTGGCGACGGCCAAAAGTTCCTTGTCGGCGACTTTATTCATGGGAGGCGTTCAGTCCAGAATCTCCAGGATCACACGCTTGGACTGTGCTGAAGCGCAGGCTGAGAGGATCGTCCGGATGGCTCTGGCGATCCGGCCGTTCTTGCCGATCACCTTGCCGATGTCGGCGTCGGCGACCTTGAGTTCAAGAATCGTCGATTTCTCGCCTTCGATAACCTTGATGTCTACGGCATCGGGTTCGTCGACGAGGGATTTTACAATATATTCTACTAAATCGCGTTCCACTTCGTACTCCTTGGCAAAAAAAAGCGCCGGTCGGCTGTATGGGCCGAAGAATCGGCCCTCACCGCCTATTTGACCTGGATATTTTTCTTGTTGAGCAGGGAGCGAACGGTATCCGAAGGCTGGGCGCCGCGCGCAAGCCAGAATTTCGCCTTTTCCTCATCTATTCGAATCTGCTTTTCTTCGATTTCGATGGGATGATAGAGGCCGATTTCATCGATGGTTCTGCTGTCGCGGGGCGACCTAGCGTCCATGATGACTATTCGATAAAAAGGACGGGCTTTCGCTCCGAATTTCTTGAGCCTTATCTTAACGCTCACGGATTCCTCCTGAACTTTATGGAAAATTGGACCCTGCTTGAGACACACGTACCCCCGGCTCAGGATCCGAATCGGGGATTAGCGCTCTGATTTATAACCCAATGCCGGCATAAAGTCAACTCACCGCGGGGAAGGTCTCAGGAACCGAGGCATTCCCTTATGGTCAGCTTTCTCGCGCCGCGAGCCGGAAGGGCGGCGGCCAGAAGCGGAAACCATTCCCGGGCATAAAAAACCCGCGGGAAGGATACTGAATAGAGTATGAATCCCACGGGGTTTCGCCCGTTGCTTATCACCGCTCCATATGGAGGGGTTTTAGCCCGGAGCCTGTCGCAGGCGGCTTCTCAGGCGACCCCTCGATATTTCTTGTACTGAAACCATAGGCCGTCGGGGGAAGGCTGTCAATATTTTTTCGCTCTGGGCTATGGTGACAGTCCCTATCATTTTGTGATATTATCATACTGGTTGTTGGACACAGTAGGAATTCCGGAACTTATCGTTGTGCAGACAGACTACAGGAGTAATATGGAACTTGAAAAGAGTGTCGATTTCGACTTTTTCATCAGATTTGCGGAAGGATTGCAGAAGTTCCTCGGCGACAAGTGCGAGATCGTCATCCATGATTTTCGAAAAGGTTTCGAGCACACCATAGTGCACATCATCAATGGGCAGCTGAGCGGACGCGATGTGGGCGGCCCTCCCCGCGGAGGCATGATCTCCAATTCCGGGAAGGACATAGAACCTTTCAAGGAGAGCAGGATCTACTTCTACAATGGCACCAACGAGACGAAGGGGCAGATATTCAAATCCTGCACCACCCTCATATGCGACGAGAACAGGAAGATCATCGGGTCGGTCTGCCTCAATCTCGAAATGTCCGATTTCATACTCGCGCAGAACGCGTTGCAGAATTTCGTCCGCTACAACAATCCAGACATCTCCACGCTCAAGGAGGAAGATGTGGCCTTCGAGAATGTGGATGATGTTATGCGCTATTATATGGAACAGTGCGAACAGGTCGTTGGCAAGCCAATGT
The DNA here is from genome assembly GCA_963677895.2 of Treponemataceae bacterium. Taxonomy (GTDB): domain Bacteria; phylum Spirochaetota; class Spirochaetia; order Treponematales; family Rectinemataceae; genus UBA11090. Next base: position 185,404 of record CAXXGJ010000017.1, read on the forward strand.
CGCTGATGAGCAAAAAAGAGAAGATAAAGGCGCTGGAGTATCTCGACAGCAAAGGTGTTTTTAAAATCACGAAAGCCAGCGTGCTTCTATGTCAAGCCTTCCATGTTTCGAAATTCACGCTCTACAGCTACCTGGAAGAGGCGAAGGGACTTCGGGAGCCAGCTGATTTGGAAAACTTGTAAGGTTAAGTACCAGCGCATAACGGGTTCTGACAAACGTCAGAACCCGTTTTTTTTGCCGTTATCCATTTCGGACATGATTGGAGGTATAGGTGAAATGTGGAAGTTTTTACGCAAATATTTTAAAAAAAGCATTGCCAGATTTAAAGAGTGCATCTATACTCTCAATATAACATACAGTTAGTATGACTAAATTACTGAATGTATGAAGTAGAAGGAAAATCCAATGCCCATAAAGAGCGCGTCGGCATAAACCGTGTCGCACCCGCTCCGGGAGGGCGCGACAAAAAGGAAAAGGGGGCAACTGTGGGTGACACAGCGAGCGCGATACAAAAAAAAGAATCGGGGTGTGGCACAACCGTGAAAATCGAACGAGTCGAATATATACCGGTGCGGATCGCGAAACGCGGCGCCAAAAACGGACTCGGTTGGAAAACGGCGCTGGGCAACAATCCCTACGGCGATGCCGTCATCGTCATTCTTCACGTCGAAGGCGGCAACTTCGGCCTGGGAGAAGTGTCGTCCATCTGGGACGGCGGCGCCGGCAACCTCGTGGCGGGATTCGGGGAAAGAATAGCCGATTCCATAATCGGGTTGGATGTCTTTTCGGTCTCCGAGGCGATCGCCCGGATGGACAAGGCGATGGCCTGGAGCAAAAACGCCCTCTGCCTGAAGGCCGGCATCGAGATGGCGATGTATGACCTGATCGGCAAGCTCAAGGAGATGCCGGTGTATCAACTGCTCGGCGGTAAGCGCCGGGAGCGCATCCCCCTTTCCCATTCGGTCTCGATGGGCACAGTCGATGAACAAGTCGCCCAAGTGACCGAGCATGTAGCCTGCGGTTTCAGGACGGTGAAAGTGAAGGTCGGCATCGATTTTGAGCGCGACCTGGCGGCCGTGCGCGCCATACGCGAGCACTTTGGTCCTGAACTTGGTATCCGCGTGGACGCGAACATGGGATGGCGCGATCAAAAAATGCTCCTCAATGTCGCCTATCAGCTTTCAGCGCTGGGGGTGCTCTCGATAGAGCAGCCCTTCGCGCCCCACGAGCTTGAGAAACTCGCTTTCATACGCAGGCACAGCCCGATTCCCATCATGCTCGACGAGAGCGTCTGGGATCCCGTGGATGCCTTGAAAGCGATCGAAGCCGGCGCGGGGGATATCTTCAACGTTTATGTCAGCGAGTCCGGCGGGCTCAATAAGTCGATGCAGATAGCGAATCTCTGCGAGACGGCGGGAGTGGGCTTCTGCATCGGCAGCATGCCGGAATTCGGCATCGGGACCGCTGCGGAGCTTCACTTGGGCATCGCCGCGCCGCGCATCGATCATCCCAGCGACGTGATCGGCAATCTTTATTTCGTTGACGATGTCATAGCAGAAGTTTTGCCGGTAAACGAAGGCTTCGCCTATGCCGTCGAAGGCCCCGGCCTCGGGGTCAGCCTCGATTGGGACAAGGTGGAGAAATACCGCACCGACAAATAGAGAGTGGCCGGTGAGGCACCCTTAGGGCAGCCAAAGAGGAAAGAAAATCTATATGGACATCTATGAAAGGCTTGTGCAACTTTTGGTCGAATTGCCGCCGCACACATCTCCGAACGGAAGCTACACGCTGATGGCGGAGTTCGGCGGGCATTACTTGTATACCTCCGGAACCGGCTGCGCCTCGGGTGGAAAACCCCTCGTCGTGGGCAGGTTGGGAGAAGAAGTCTCGATCGCGGACGGGCAGCGCGCGGCGCGTCAGTGCGTGCTGAATGTACTCTCCAACGCGAACGCCTACCTTGGGGACCTGAATCGCATACGTCGTGTGGTGAAAACCACGGTCTTCATCGCCTGCGGGGAAGCCTTTGGTGACCAGAGCGTCGTGGCCGAGGGCGCTTCCGAACTTCTCTGCGCGCTGTTCGGCGCGGAGGGACGGGGAGTGCGCAGCGCCATCGGCGTGAGCTCTCTTCCAAAAAGCCAGGCGGTGGAGATCGAGATGATTTTCGAGTTGAAGGAAATTGGAAAGGAGCGACCGGATGATGATCCACTGGAATGAGTTGAGCAAGGATCAATTCGAGCGGTACCGCGATACGGCGACCGTCGCCATCAACTTCGCCTCCACCGAACAGCACTCGAGGCACCTCCCGGTGGGCACCGACGCTATCCTCGGCAAGGCGGTGCTGGAAGAGGCGGCCCGGCTGGCCACTTCCCCCATGCTCATCCTGTCGCAGGCCTGTTACGGCTATTCTCCCCACCACCGTTTCGCGCCGGGTTATGTCACCATCTCGCAGAACACACTGATCTCCTACGCACGGGACATATGCAAAAGCGTCTACGAGAATGGTTTCAAAAGAATGTTCCTGGTCAACTCCCACGGCGGCAACCAGGTCTATCTCTCCGCCGTCATCAACGAGATCGGCGAGGAATATGGCGAGAAGTTTTCCCTCATGGAATTGCGGTACTGGGATGTCGCGGGCCCTCGCATCATGGAGATACGCGATTCGGCGTTGGGTGGCATGGGGCACGCCTGCGAATTCGAAACCTCGATGATGATGCATCTGCGGCCAGACCTGGTGCAGGCGGATAAAATCGCCGAATGCCCTCCAGTGCCAGGGGACCCATGGTTCCAGATGGATCTGCTGGGGTTCAAGAAATACCTCAAGTTCTCCAATTTCAATACCTACAACCCCGACGGCCACGTCGGACAGCCGCATCTGGCGACCGCCGAAAAAGGCAGACTGTTCTTCGAGGCGGTCACCGAGGAACTGGCGAAATTCTTTGACTATTTCCATGTCTGAAAAACGATGACGAGGCGCTGAATTCGAAGGAGTGTTTGAATGCCTAAATACAAGATCGAAATAAATAGGGCATGGTGCAAAGCCTGCGGGATCTGTATCGATTTTTGCCCCAAGAAAGTCCTGGGCCCCGATGAGAACGGCAAGGCTTCGGTGGTGAGTCCGGACGATTGCACGGGCTGCTCCATGTGTGAGCGCCGCTGTCCCGATTACGCAATCAAAGTGGAAGGATGAGAAGATGGCAGAACAGCAAGTAAAGCTTTTACAGGGGAACGAAGCCTGCGCGATGGCGGCGCTCGACGCCGGGGTCAGGTTTTTCGCCGGATACCCCATCACTCCCGCGACGGAAATCGCCGAGATTCTCGCGAAGGAATTGCCTAAGCTGGGCGGCATTTTCATACAGATGGAAGACGAAATCGCCAGCATGGGGGCCATCATCGGCGCCTCCATCGGCGGTATGAAAAGCCTCACCGCGACGAGCGGCCCCGGTTTCACGCTGATGCAGGAGAATTTAGGATACGCGGCGATGGTGCAGGTGCCCTGCGTCATCGTGGACGTCCAGCGCGGAGGGCCCAGCACGGGAATGCCCACGCTTCCATCCCAAATGGATGTGATGCAGGCCCGCTGGGGAACGCATGGCGATCACCCGATCGTCGTCCTCTGCCCGTCGACTGTGTACGAGTACTACATCCTGACGATCAAGGCCATCAACTTTTCCGAAATGCTGAGAACGCCGGTCATCCTTCTGGCCGACGCGATCGTGGGACATCTACGCGAGAAGGTGATTATCCCCGATAGTTCCCAAATCGAACTGGTCGAACGGAAGCGAGCCGCCCTGCCGGCAAAGGACTTCCTGCCCTTCAAGCCGGATGATGACGATGTGCCGCCCTTCATGCCCTACGGTATCGGTTACCGGTATCACATGACCAGCAACAACTACGATGAGGGCGGATACCCCGCCACCAACGATTCACAGGTAGCGGTCAAACTGCTCACACGTCTGCATCGCAAAGTCGAGAAGCGTCGCGGCGAAATAATCATGACGGAAGAAATCATGATGGACGACGCCGAAATCGCGCTGTTCGCCTATGGATGCACGGCCCGCTCGGCGCACAGCGCGGTCGAGACGGCGCGCCAGCAGGGCATAAAGCTGGGCCTGATAAAGGCGCTCACGCTCTGGCCCTTCCCGCGGGAAGTAGTGGAAAAATACGGGGACAAAGTAAAAGCGATCATCGTCGCCGAAATGAACATGGGGCAGCTCGTCGGCGAAGTAGAGCGCGCGCTGAAAGACAAAAAGGCGGCCGTGCGCCAGGTGAACAGGTTTGACGGGAAAATGATAACGCCCGACCAGATTCTCGATGCCGTAAAAGAGGTGAGGTAAATGTCAGCACATGTTCAGGACTATCTGAGAACGAACAAGATGCCTCATATCTGGTGCCCCGGATGCGGCACCGGCATCGTGCTCGGGGCGGTGGTGAGGGCTATCGCCACCATGGGATACAAGCGCGACGAGGTCATGGTCATCACCGGGATCGGATGCTCGGCGAGGACGAACGCCATCATCGATTTCAATACCTTCCAGACAACCCACGGAAGGGCTCTCAGCTTCGCCACCGGATTCAAGCTCGCCAGGCCCGAGATGAAGGTAATCGTGATAACCGGCGATGGCGACGGCGCCGGAATAGGGGGAAATCACCTGATCCAGACCTGCCGCCGGAATATCGACATCACGACGATACTGATCAACAACAGCATCTACGGCATGACAGGCGGCCAGTATTCCCCGCTGACCCCGATGGGAAAATACGCCACGACGTCGCCCTACGGAATGATGGAGCAATCTTTCGATGTCTGCAAGCTCGCCGAAGGCGCCGGGGCGAGCTATGTGGCCAGGAGCACCGCGTACCACGTGACGCTGCTGGAGCAGCTCATCACTAAGGCGATGGCGCACGAAGGTTTTTCCTTTGTGGAAGCCGTGTCCCAGTGCCCGATCGGCTTCGGGCGCCGCAACAAGATGAAAACGCCCACCGCGATGCTCGAGTGGCAGCGCGACAATGCCGTGAACGTAAAGGCGGCCGCGGCCATGAGCCCCGAAGCGCTGGAGGGCAAATTTACGATAGGCGAGTTCGTGAACAAAAACGTTCCCGAATTGGTGAAGGCATACGCGGAGCTGAACAAAAACTGCGGCGCGAGAGGATAGGGCGATGGAACGAAAAGAAATAGTCATAAGCGGCTCGGGCGGACAGGGCGTCGTTCTGGGCGGTATTATCCTGGCCGAAGCCGCCGCGATCTACGACGACCTCAATGCCACGCATAATCAATCGTATGGGCCGGAGGCGAGAGGCGGAGCCAGCAAGTCGGAAGTGATTATCAGCGAAGGCGCGATTCATTTCCCCGAAATCGAAAACCCGGACATCCTCGTGGCGCTGACCCAGGAAGCGATCAGGAAGTATGGGAATACCATAAAATCACAGGGAATACTCATCGTGGATTCCAAGGTCAAGGTCGATGAAGATCTCAAAAGAAAGGCGAAAACCTTCAGCCTCCCGATAGTGGAAACGGCGATCAGCAAAGTCGGCAACGAGGTGACCGTCAATATGGTGACGTTGGGCGCTCTCGTCGCCATCACCAAGATCGTAAGCAGGGAATCCATCGAGAAGGCGGTGCTCAATCGAATTCCAAAAGGGACGGAAAACCTGAACAGGAAAGCGTTGGCGGAAGGTTTCGCGCTGGCGGAATAAGCCAGGAAAATTTGCGCTGGTGAGCAAAGGGAGAATGGTCATGGCAGTCAAAACAAAGGCCGAGTATATCGAGTCGTTGAGAAAACTGAAGCCGACGGTTTATATGTTCGGCGAGAAGGTCGAGAATTTTGTGGACAATCCCAGGATCAGGGCGGGGATCGAGGCGACGGGGGAAACCTATGCGGTCGCCGAGAGCCCTGAACATCGCGGTTCGATGATAACGAAGAGTCCCCTGATCGGGGAGGACATCAACCGCTTCACTCTGCCTCCCGGATCGCGGGAAGACTTGGTGGCGAGAGTGAAAAACAACCGGATGCTCGGCGGCAGGGTCGGGACCTGCTTCCAGCGCTGCACGGGCCTGGACTGCATCAGCGCCCTCTCCATCGTCACCTACAACATCGACCAAAAGTATAAAACTCAGTATAACGCCAGGTTTCTGGAGTTCCTGAAATATGTCCAGAAGAACGATCTCACCTGCAACGCCGGCGTGACCGACGTAAAAGGCGATCGTTCCCTAGGGCCTTTCGAGCAGGCGGATAAGGACCAGTATTTGCGCGTGGTCGAAGAAAAGGAGGACGGCATCGTCGTGCGCGGTGCCAAGGCGCATCAGACCGGCTCCCTCTCTTCGCATGAGATCATCGTGCTGCCGACGCGCGCGATGAAAAAAGAAGACAAGGACTACGCCATCGCTTTCGCGCTTCCCGTGGATACACCCGGAATCATCCACGTCGTCGGAAGGTCCACCCTCGATATGCGCGAGCTTCAGGGCTGCGACCGGGGGAATACGAAATACTCCAAATATTGCCCCACGGTGATTTTCAATGATGTGTTCGTCCCCTGGAGCCGGGTGTTCATGTACGGCGAGACGGAGTTCGCCGGAGAGCTGGTGATGCGCTTCTCATCATTCCACAGGCAGAGCCATGGCGGCTGCAAGGCGGGGAAGATCGACTGCATGATCGGCGCCGCCATGAACATGATGGAATACAACGGCACGCAGAAAGTGAGCCACCTCCGCGAGAAAATCATCGACATGATACACAGGGCGGAAACCCTGTACGGGTGCAGCATCGCCGCCTCCTATGAGGGGGATCAACAAGATTCCGGCACGTATTTCATAGATCCCGTCCTCGCGAACGCCTCCAAGCTGCACGAGGGTAAGGAAATGGCCGAAGTCGGAAGGCTCCTCATCGATATCGCCGGCGGCTTCGCCTGCGACTTGCCTTCCGACAAGGACTTCGAAAATCCCGAGATCGGCCCGCTGCTGAAGAAGTACATGAAGGGCTCCGAGAGCGCTTCGGTCGAAGATCGCATCAAGATGCTGCGATTGGTCGAAAAGCTGACTTTGGAGAGCGCCGACACCGTGTCGGATATACATGGCGGAGGTTCGCCGGAAGCGCACAGGATAACGATAATGCGCGAGTCCGATGTGGAAGGCAAGAAAAAGCTGAGCAAAAGGCTCGCCGGGATAGAGAGTTAAGTGGTTAAAGAAACGAGGAGCTAAAGTCATGAGGAATGTAGTCATTGTCAGCGCGGTGAGGACGGCGGGCGGGAGTTTTGGCGGCGCCTTCAAAAATCTCACGGCGGTGGATCTCGGGGCCGCTGTGGTCGGGGAGTCGGTGCGCAGGGCAGGAATCGCTCCGGAGGATGTGGGCCAGGTCATATTCGGCAATGGCTGGCAGGCGGGCGTCGGGCCAAATCCGGCCAGGCTGTGTACGGTGAAGGGAGGGCTCCCCGTCAGTTGTCCCGCTTTTACGGTGAACCTGCGCTGCGCCTCAAGCCTGCGAGCGATCGAATTGGGAGCGCTGAGCATCGCCGGCGGCGAGGAAGATATAGTCCTGGCTGGCGGCACCGAGTCATCCACACAGGTGCCCTTCATCATGCCCACGCTCCGCTGGGGACAGCGCATGGGGGACGGCAAGGCCTGCGATGTGCTGCATAAGGATGGATTCATGTGCCAGCTGGCGGGGATGATGATGGGCAACACCGCCGAACTTCTCGTCGACAAGTACGCCATCTCCCGCCAGGAACAGGATGAGTTTTCCCTGGAAAGCCACCTGAAGGCGTTGAAAGCCATGGAGGGAGGCTTCTTTGACGAAGAAGTGCTGCCGATGACGATCCAGGAAAAGAAAGCCGTCACCGTGGTGAAGAGCGAAGAAATTCCCCGCAACGACATATCCCTCGAAAAGCTTGGAAAGCTGCCGCCCGTATTCCTCGAAAACGGAACGGTGACGGCGGGGAACAGCTGCGCTCTGTGCGACGCTGCGTCGGCGGTGCTGCTGATGTCGGAAGAGAAGGCCCGGGAAATGGGCCTCAAGCCGATGGCGGTCATACGTTCATATTCCTATGTGGCCCTCGACCCGAAATCCATGGGCTTGGGACCGGCCCTGGCCATACCGAAGGCGCTGAAGAAGGCGGGGCTCGCGTTGCGCGATATCGACCTGATCGAGTTGAACGAAGCTTTCGCGGCGCAGGTCATCGCCTGCGACCGGGAGCTGAAGCTGGACAGGAGCAAGCTCAACGTGAACGGCGGCGCCATCGGGCTCGGGCATCCCGTGGGCGCCACCGGAGCCAAAATCCTGACGACCCTTCTCTATGCTCTGAAAAACAGGGACAAGAAATTGGGCATGGTCAGCCTTTGCATCGGCGGCGGACAGGGCGTGGCCCTGATCGTCGAACGACTGAATTGATGGGACGCGAGGTGAATACAATGCAAACGATCTTTATTATCGGGGCCGGAACGATGGGACGGGGCATAGCCCAGGTCGCCGCCCAGGCGGAGAACGATGTCTATCTTTCCGATATGAGCCTGGATCTCGTAAAAAAGAATCTTGAAATTGTCGCGGCCGGCCTGGACAAGCAAATTGAAAAAGGAAAGATGACCAAGGATGAAGCCGAAGGAATCATGGGGCGGATCCATATGGTCGAAAACCTGAACAAGGTCGAAAATGCCGATTTCGTCATCGAGGCCGTCCTGGAAGATGTCGCTTTGAAGCAAAGCATTTTCAAGGAACTGGACGAAAAGACAAAACCGGATGCCATCCTGACCACGAACACGACATCCTGCTCCATCACGCAGATCGCCTCGGCGACAAAAACCCCCGAGCGGGTCGTCGGCATGCACTTTTTCAACCCGCCGGCGATCATGAAACTCGTCGAAATCATGCCGGGCATGCTCACTTCGAAAAGCACTTTAGAGCGGACGAAAGAACTCGCGCTGAGCCTGAACAAAGATCCCGTAGTCACCAAGACCGAGGGGCCGGCGGGCGTCACGAGCCGAATATTGTCCGGCATGCTCAACGAGGCGGTGTGGGTATTGCAGGAAGGCATCGCTTCCGTCGATGAGATCGACAAGGCGATGGTCCTGGGCTGCAACCATAAAATAGGGCCGTTCGCCCTGATCGATCTCATCGGTGTGGATATCCATCTCGCGAAGACGCAGATGCTTTACAAGAAAACCGGCGACGCGCGGTACAGGCCCTGCTATCTTCTGGAACAGATGGTGACGGCCGGCCTCCTCGGGAAGAAGACCGGGGTGGGATTTTACGACTATTCCACGGATCCGGTTGAGCCGTCGGCGTTTTTCAAACGATGAACGGGAAATCCACTATGAAGGCAGGCCGCAGAGATGGGTAACTATTTTTCCTATGAAAAAGCGGAGGGCGTCGGCCGTTTGATCATCGACAATCCACCGATGAATGCCCTATGCGACGACATGGTGGAGGAACTGGATAAGATTCTCGCGACCCTTGAGCGCGATGGTGAGCTGAAGGCGCTCGTCATCACCGGCGCCTGCGGGAAGGCCTTTATGGCTGGCGCCGATATACGCGAGTTGAGCGAAAGGGATTTTATCCAGGGCCGCGCGCAAACCCAGCGCCGCCAGGCGGTCTACAACCGGATCGCCGATTTCCGCGCGCCCACGATAGCGGCGGTAAATGGCTATGCCCTGGGCGCCGGGCTGGAACTCGCCCTGTCATGCAGCATCCGGGTCGCCTCGGAAAACGCCAAGTTCGGCGCCCCGGAAATCAATCTTGGGATAATCCCCGGCGATGGGGCGACGCAGCGTCTTCCCAGGATCATCGGATTGGGAAGAGCCATGCACATGATTCTTACATCGGAGATGATCACGGCCGATGAAGCCCTGCGGTATGGCCTTGTCACAAAGCTCTTCCCTCAGGACGAACTCGCGGAAGGCGCAAACGCGATGGCGCGGAAGCTCGCGAAAAAGGCTCCATTGGCGTTGATGTATGCCAAGGAAGCCGTGAATCGATCCTTCGATACCGCCCTGTCGGTCGGCTTGACCATGGAGTCCTATCTGCACGCGCTGGCCTGCGCGAGCGAGGACAAGGAAGAAGGCGTAAAGGCCTTTCTCGAAAAGCGGGAACCCGCGTTCAAGGGGAAATGAATCCTGCGGTGGCGACAGAAGTGGAGGGATCATGTTCGAATGGAAAGGTGAGACCCAGGCTGAGCTGCCCAGGATTTGCGCCGTGAAGCAGCGGTCTGATATCTCCGGCATCGATGTCCGGGAAGGTATCCGCGCCGAACTGACGAAGCCGGAAATCAAGAAGCTGTTAGTTCCGAGGCTGAGGGCGGCGGTCGCCGTCGGAAGCCGCGGCATAGGCGAAATCGACATCATCGTACGAACCATCGTCGACGAGCTCAAGAAAAGCGGTCTGGCCGTTTTTATCGTCCCGTCGATGGGGAGCCATGGCGGCGCCACGGCCGAGGGGCAAATCGAATACTTGGCTGGCTATGGAATAACCGAGGAAACGATGGGTGTTCCAATCCGATCTTCGATGGAGATTGTCGAACTTGGGGACGTGGAGCCGGGGGTCAATGTCTGCTTCGACAGAATCGCTTATGAAGAAGCCGATTTGATAATTCCCGTCAATCGCGTCAAATGCCACACCGGTTTCAAGGGGCCGGTCGAGAGCGGCCTCTACAAAATGCTGGTGATAGGCATGGGCAACCATATCGGCGCCTCGCGCATCCATGCCTTGGGATTCCCCCGCTTCAGGGAATTGATTCCCAAGACCGGAGAGTTCATTCTCGGCAAGGTTCCCGCCGTCAAGTTCGGCATCGCGATTGTCGAGAATGCCAAGGATCTTCCATCCATCATCGAAGCTGTTCCCGCGAAGGAATTTAAGACGCGAGAGCCGGAACTTCTGAAATTGTCGCGACTACTGATGCCTCGATTGAATTTTTCCAACATCGACCTATTGGTCATCGGCGAATTGGGCAAGAATATCTCGGGAGCGGGGCTCGACCCCAACGTGACCGGACGTTTCTGGATGTCTCACATGGAAGATGGCCCCCTGATCTGTAACAGGATCGTCCTCCTCGATCTGACTCCGGAATCCCACGGGAACGCCATGGGGGTGGGCATGGCGGACGCGATAAGCAGAAAGCTATTGGATAAAATCGATTTCAACGCGACCTACACGAACGCGATAACCGCGGGAAGAATCGAGAAAGCCCGTGTTCCCATGGTCATGAAGAACGACAGGGATACGATCAAGATCGCGCTCCAGGCCATCGGATTGGCTCCCCGGCAAAAGCCGCGGGTTGTAATCATCAAAAACACCTTGGAGCTGGAGCAAATTTATGTTTCTGAAGAGTTGATGGAGGATGTTAAGACTAATCCCAACCTGGTGATATTAGGTGATCCTCGCGAAATGCAGTTTGATGAAGGTGGAAACCTTGTTCTGGAATTCGAACCATTACCCTAGAGCATTAAGCGTTAAGGCTCAGCATTAATTTTTCAAGGAGGTTTTGAAATGAATAAGCAACTGTTTCAAGGAGGTTCTGAAATGAAAGAGCAAGTGGGTAAAGAGAAAAAGAAAAAAAAGCTGGAGTTGCCCGATACACTGATCATCCTGCTTGGTATGATTTTAGTAGCGACTGTCTGCACTTTTATTATTCCTGCCGGCGAATATAAACGTGTCCTGAACCAAGCAACCAATCGCCAGGTGGCCGATCCGGCATCTTTCCATTACGTGGCGCAGAAACCTGTTGGCATAATGGAAATGTTTTTTTCCATCCCCCAAGGTCTGATTGAAAGCGCCAATATCGTATTCTTGACCCTGATCTGCGGCGCGGTTTTCCATTTAGTCACCTTTACGGGCGCTCTCGATGCCGGGCTTAACAACGCTATTAAAAAGCTTTCCGGTGGAAAAAAGTACGCACTTGTATTCGGACTCTTTTTCATATCGTTTCTTCTTGGCCTTAGGGGAAGCGCCGAAACGCTGCTCCCCTTTGTGCCTCTCGCTGTGGCGGCCAGTATCGCGATGGGGTTTGACTCGATTACCGGTACCGCTCTAGTCCTCCTCGGCGGCGTTGCCGGTACTTCAACTACGTTCATGGACACTTCGTTAGTTATCGCGCAGGGTATTTCCGAGCTGCCGGTTTATTCCGGAGCCGGCTTCAGGCTTGCCTGTTCTGGTGTCACCTTCATTATCGCTTTGCTTTTCATCCTCCGCTATTGCAGAAAGCTTGATAAAGATCCTGCAAAAAGCAGCATGTATGAATCTGACAGAACCCTTGATATAAAAATAGATATCAAAGTTCAGGATTTTACTGCCCGGCGCAAGGCTGTCCTTGCCACATTTGTCCTCGGCATCGCTATACTGATGGTCTGTATCGCGGTTTTCGCGTTCAGTTCCATCCAGGTAACCGCTTTGTACTTTATGCTCGCCGTGGCCATCGGTATCGCCGGCGGATACACTCCGAATTTGTTCGCTAAAGAATTTGTCAACGGCTGTAAGTCAATGATGTATGGCGCGCTTATCATCGGATTCGCGAGGCCGATCACCACTGTCATGACAAAAGGTTTAATCCTTGATACAATCACCCATGCGGCTTCCGGATTATTGAGTTTCCTGCCCGCTTCCGTCTGCGCATTCGGTATGTTTATTGTTCAAGGCTTTTTAAGCATTGTGGTTCCTTCAGGTTCCGGTCAGGTTGCCGTCACGATGCCGATTATGGCTCCGCTTGCCGATTTTATCGGTGTAACAAGGCAGACTGCCATTGTTGCGTATTCCCTCAGCGACTCCTTTATCAACCTGCTTACGCCGACATCCGGTTATTTTATGGCCGCGATCGGAATCAGCCAGATTCCATGGACCAAATGGGTCAAATGGTATATACCGCTATTGATTGCCTTCGTTGTCGAAGCATTCTGCATACTAAGCATCGCAACTATAATTCACTTGGGGCCGTTCTGATAGTTTCATACCATATTAAAAAATCTCCGCTGCAAAAATGCAGCGGAGATGCTCAACAGCATTCCCGCTTCTGCTGTAAACACGACAGGGGCGGGTGACGCATTAGAAAGGTAACTTTCTTCTCATTCCAGAAGGACAAACTCAGGCAAAGCCATTCTAGTGATATGTCAAAAAAAAATCACATGATATAAGAATAAAGTTTTGCTATACTCATAACATAGGAAAAAAGTAAAATCGAATATCACTGAGGATGAAATTACGCTCATGGAAAAATCCTGACATTAGGATCAGTCCAATACAAATACGCAGCCAGGCTTCCAATGAAACAACCAAACTCTGATGAAAAAAAACGAATTGAGCAGAATCGTTTGCAATGAAAAGCCAGAGTCAGGGACTCATTGGAGTAAGCGGGAGCTTGGCAAAGGACTTGGTGTTGGGCATTCATCAGTATATAAGATTCTCCACGATCGTGGACTAAGGCCCCATTTGGTTAAGCAGTTTCAAGTCAGCAAGATCCGGATTTTAAAAAGAAGCATGAAGACGTCGTTGGCCTCTGTCTCGACAATACCATTGTTCAGATTCCACCCCTACTTTTCATCAAAATTCGATCATCTTATAACTTTTGAAAGAGCCTCTAATAACTTACATCAAGCCGACTCCAAGCCATAATCGACAATACAAAATCGGATTTCCCCAAAAATCTGTTGTGCATCTCGTTCGTCGCTGGCAAAGTGGCAGAAATGGTAGTACATTATCTTCGCTCTCCTAGCTTGATGCAGTTATTGAGTTTTATCCTCTTGCCATATAGTATCTTTCGAATGATTCCTTTCGTCAAGAACGCCTTTCTCCTCGCGCCTATGGTGGGCATCACGAACCGTGCCTTCAGGACTCTCCTCGACGAGCTGGGCGGACCCGACTATGCCTTCACCGAGATGGCGAGCGCCGAAGCCTTCAGCTCCCACGCGCAGTACGAAGCCGTCTATACCGACGCAAGGCCTTCGCCGGGGGCCACGTCCGTGCAGTTCTACGCGCGCTCGGCGGCTGCCATGGCGGCCGCCTGCAAGGAAATCCTGTCGCGCGCGGCCCCGGAAGCGCCGGCGGGGATAGACATAAATTTCGGCTGCTCCGCGCCGCACATACGGAAATCAGGCGGCGGTTCGGCCTGGAGTTCCAACCCCGCCGGCGCCGCCGAACTGGTGGCCGCGGCAAGGTCAGCCTGGTCCGGCGCGCTCTCGGCCAAGATCAGGATGGGCCCCGACGACGATTACGACAGGTTCCTCTCCTTCTGTTCCAGGATCGCGGAAGCCGGCCTGGATTTTTTGAGCGTGCATCCCCGCACCGACGGGCAAAAATTGAGACGGCAGCCGCAGCATGAAGTCACCCTCCGCCTCGCGGGCGATCTTTCCATCCCCATCGTCGCCAACGGAGACATCACCGACCTGAAAAAGGCGCTCGCCCTTCTGGGCGAAAAAGGCGCTTACGCCGTCATGATAGGCCGGGAGGCGGTGCGCCGTCCCTGGATATTCCAGAGGCTCCGCGCCGAGTTGTCCGGCACGCAGGCCGGGGCCGCCATCGACCGCCCCGCCATCGACCGCCTCGCCATCGGTCTCAGGTTCCTGGAGCTCGCCGGATCGCTCCTGCCGGAAGCATGGCAGCTCGAAACCTGCCGCCGCTTTTTTTCCTATTATACCGAAACCATGTCCTTCGCCCATCATATCAAGTACAAACTCATGAATTCCCCGTCGCTCGAAACGATGAGCGGCGTCCTCACGGAATACTTCGAGCAGGTTCCCGAAGACAGGATTGTTTACTCATAAATTGAAAGATTTTGGCGGTAAAGCATACACTCATATTTTTGCCTCTTGTATTTGGCAAAAAAAAATATTATATACACAGTGCGTGACAACAAGACAATTTTAGTGATTATGTAAATCCTTTTTCTCAGGAGCATGTATGACACAGACGATACCCCAGATGTTCATTGAAAAAGTGCGGAGCCAGCCGGAAGCCGTCGTCCAACTTTCCAAGGATAGCCACGGGGTATTCCAGCCGACCACCTATTCCGGCCTGCTGGATGTCGTGAAGGCCTTCGCTGCCGGACTCAGGAGCCTGGGCGCGGCGCGCGGCGACAGAATCGGACTCATCGCGGACAACAGAAAGGAGTGGCTCGCCGCCGATCTGGCCATCATGGGCATAGGAGCGGCTGATGTGCCCCGCGGCTGCGACGCGACCAACCAGGAGATCTCCTACATTTTGTCTTGGAGCGAATGCGTCATCGTGATCCTGGAAAACGACAAGCTCCTCCACCGACTCTGCGGTCTCAGAGACTCCCTGCCTCTGCTCAAGACCATCATCCTTTTCGATCCGGCCGGCGAAAAATACGAATCCGAAGCCAGGGCGCTGGGCTTTGATCTCTACACCTACTCGCAGATCAGGGAAAAGGGTCTGGAGGCTGAGCGCGAACACCCCGGTTTCTATCTCGAGGAAGCGGAAAAGGGAAAGCGAAACGACCTCGCCACCATCATCTATACCTCAGGCACCACGGGCGAGCCCAAGGGCGTCATGCTGAGCCACGGCAACTTCCTCCACCAGACCGATTACCTTCCCGGATTTTTCGGCGTCAAGCCGGGGCACCTCTTCCTCTCCGTCCTGCCCGTCTGGCATGCCTTCGAGCGCATCGTCCAGTATGTCATTCTCGCGGGCGGCGCCATGGTGGCCTATTCCAAGCCCATCGGTTCCGTCCTCCTCGCCGACATGCAGGCCGTCCAGCCCCACTGGTTCACGTCGGTGCCGCGCATCTGGGAATCGGTGCAGGAAGGCGTCTACAAGAACCTCAAGCAGGCGAGTCCCGCGTTGCGGAACATTTTCACCTTCTTCGTAGGCATCGGCGAAAGCTATTCCTATTTCAGGAACCACCTTCTCAAGCTCGTTCCCGAATTCACGCCCAGATCGCGCGTCCTGGAAATCGCCTCCTCCATCATCCCCTTCATTCTCCTAGGACCCGTATGGGAGCTGGGCAATCTCATCGTTTTCAGGAAGATCAAAGCCAAGCTGGGCAAGCGTTTCATCGCGGGCATATCGGGCGGCGGCGCCCTCCCCGGCTCGGTGGACCGTTTCTTCAACGCCATAGGCGTCCTCATCCTGGAAGGTTACGGCATCACGGAGACGGCGCCCGTCATCAGCCTGAGGCTGAGAAAGCATCCGGTCATCGGCACCGTCGGTCCGGCCCACAAGGGCACCGAGATCCGCATTCTCAACGAAAAGGGCGAACTCTTGGGGCCGGGCAAGAAGGGCCTCATCCAGGTACGCGGCCCTCAAGTGATGCTGGGGTACTACAAGAAGCCCGAACTCACCGCCAAGGCCATTTCGCCTGACGGCTGGTTCGATACGGGCGACCTCGGGATGATGACGCTCAACGGCGAGCTGAGGATAACGGGAAGGGCCAAGGACACGATCGTCCTTCGCGGCGGCGAGAACATCGAACCCGTCCCGATAGAACAGAAGCTCTGCGAAAGTCCCTACATACAGCAGGCCGTCGTCCTGGGACAGGACGAACGATACATCGCGGCGCTGATTGTCCCGAAGCAGGACAACATCACTTCATGGGTGGAAGAGAACAATATACCCTTCGTGGATTACGAAACCCTGCTGCAGCAGCCCGAGGTGAAGGAACTGCTGGATTCCGAAATCTCGGATCTTATCAGCCCCAGGAATGGATTCAAGCCTTTCGAGAGGATTTTCAGGTTCGACATCCTCTCCGAGCCTTTCCAGCCCGGCAAGGAACTGTCGGCCAAGCAGGAGCTGAAGAGATTTGCCGTCAACGAGATTTACAAGAAGAAGATCAAGGCGCTCTTTTCGAAATAATCGCCGGAAATCAGATGACCCCGCAAGGTCCGGGATGGGAATTGCGGGGGTTCATTCCACTTCGATGTCGCCGAGGACGCTCTTCACATGGAGGCGCTTCGTGCCCTGCCCTATCCGGTAAGCGCATCTTCTCGGCCCGGCTCCCGAGGAAATAGTGGTGCCCGGCGAGTTGATCTGTCCGGAGAGGGTTTCGGCGCGGAACTCCACGTTCGCCACCTCCAGCATGAGATTGATGTCGCCCGAATAGGTATTGGCCTCGCCGCCGCCGAAAGCGCTGGCGAGTTCCAGTTCGATATCGCCCGAGTGCGAGATAAGCCTGATTCTGCCTTCCGGCTTTAATATGGAAATATCCCCGCTCTGCGTGAGGGCTATCACATTGCCTTTTACCCTGGATGCCTGAATATCGCCGCCCTGGGTCTCCACGTGAAGCGAACCGTTCAGCTTCGTGCATTTGACCGATCCGTCGATGGTGTTCACGGTGGCCGAGCCGCAGTTCAGCAAGGTTATCGATCCCTGTACGCTGGAGGCCTCGATATTGCGGGCTCCATGGATATGGATAGTGCCCAGTTCCGAAATGACGAGTATATCTATGTCGCAGTCCCTGATGTCTATTTCGCCCTTCATGCTGTGGACTTCAAGATCCTTGATGCGCGGGGGAATGCTCACGATGACGCTGGCAGTATAGATGTCCTTGGGCGTATCGTTGGTCATGATGAGAATGCTGTCGTGCCGGCGAACCGATGATTTCCACGCCGAAAGCAGGGAGGAAGTTCCATGCAGTTCGTACTCGGCATGAATAAGATCATCCGAAGAACTGTTGATAGTAATCGCCCCCTCGGGGATTCGCAAAACCATGCGCTCGGCCGCCTCGGGCCCTACGGTTTCCTGAAAATATCGAATCTCGAGATCGGCGCTTTCACTCCTCATAGGTTCTCCTTGATGCGTCGCAAAACGCGCGATTGACATCCGAATCATATCATGGCTACGGTTTTTTGACTACCTTTTACGTTTGGAGGCTCTTTCACATCCCGTAGCCTCGGCGGCTCGCTTCTCCGCCACGACAAATCCGCTTCGCGCCGATACATTTACCGGTCAATGCTTGACAAAGGAAAAAGAGAGAATTATCATATGGTTTATAACATAAACTAGTTTATGGAGGTGTTATGAACGATAATGACATGAAAGAATCGCGCGAATCGGTCTCCATCGAGGAACTGGAGCGCACGCTCAGCGATCTGAGGTCGGCGGTGAGGGCTAGCAATCCCCTCCTGAGGGCTATCGCCTCCTCGCGCCTCTACCCCACCCTTTCCCTCATACTCGGCTTCGTATCCGTAGTCTTCTGCTTTGTGGCGAGGGCGGCCGAACGCAACCCCTCGGGCGGCGGCATCGGCGCCTGGAACTGGATTTTCCTCGTCGCCGTCTTCGTCATAGGCGGCGCGGGCAAGGTCATCATCACGTCGAGGCTGGCCGCGCGGCAGGGAGGGCGAAGTTTCTACGCCCTCATGACGGCGATCTACGGCGGCAAGGCGTCCACGTTGATCGCGAGTTCGGCCATCGCGATGATAGCCGGAGCCGTCTTCCTCGTATGGATCGGCCATCCCTGGTACATCGCCCCCATAACCGCCATCTACACGGGTCTCGCCTCCCACGCCTTCGATCTCCTGATCGATCTGGCCGAATACCGAATCCTGGGTTGGGCGGCCATGGCGGCAGGCATCATCGCCCTCTTTTTCGTGGAGAACGACCCTCTGCTCTGGACGGCCATCGTGACGGCGGCGGTCTTCGTCGTCTTCGGTATCGTGGGGCTGGCGGCGGCTTCGGCGCGCGAGAAAGGCCAGCGTCGATGAAGGATGAAGAAAGGAGCGCGCCGCCCGAATTCGACAAGGTGATCCACGAGCGGGCGCGTCTCAGGATTCTCGTCTACCTCGCCTCCTCGCAGGAGGCTGAGGTGGGCTTCACCGACATGAAGAAGGACCTGGCCATGACGGCGGGAAACCTCTCCGTGCAGCTCGGTACGCTGGAGGAAGCTGGCTACATCCTGCTGAGGAAAGCCTTTGTCGGGAAAAGGCCTTATACGGGAGCGAGCCTCACGCCGATCGGGAAGATGGCGCTCGAGCGTTATCTCAATGAAATGGAATCGATGTTGGCGCTGCTGCGCGGCGGCAGGATATAGGGAGGGCAGAATGAGCATATTATCGTTGTCGGGAATCACGAAAATCTACAGGAAGGGCGATATCGAAGTCGCCGCGCTCGGAGGGATAGATCTGGAATTCGACAAAGAGGAATTCTGCGCCGTCGTCGGCCCCTCCGGCTCGGGCAAGACTACCCTTCTCAACATCATCGGCTGCCTGGACAAACCTACGGCCGGAACGATGAAGTACAGGGGGCAGGAGCTCAGGATGCTCGGGGAAAAGGAGCTGTCGGCCTACCGTAGGGAACATGTCTCCTTCATCTTCCAATCCTACAACCTCATTCCCGTCCTCACCGTCGCCGAAAATGTCGAGATCCCCTTGAGCATAGCGGGCAAGCTCCAGAAGCGGGAAATGCGGAGGAAAGCCCTCGAGATCCTCGACGCCGTCGGCATCGCCGACAAAGCCAACAGATTTCCGCGCGAGCTTTCGGGCGGGCAGGAACAGCGCGTCGCCATCGCCAGGGCCCTGGTCAAGGACCCGGTCGTCGTCCTCGCGGACGAGCCGACGGCCAACCTCGACTCGCGCACGGCCGACGAAATCGTCCGCCTCATGAAGTCGATCAACAAAAGCCTCCATACAACCTTCATTTTCTCCACCCACGACAAGATGATCATGGATGAGGCCCTGAGGGTCGTCCAGCTCCACGATGGACTGATAACGAAGGACGAGAGGAGGACGCTATGACGAGGGTGCTGGTCGCGATCGCCTTCAGGAACGTGCTGAGGCATGGAAAACGCACGCTCATCACCTCTCTCGTCCTCACCGCCGGCATCGGAATGTTCATCTTCTTCGACTCGATCCTGGCGGGGATGGACCGCATGACCATCGATTCGATGGTCGACTATACCGAGTCGTCGATGCAGGTGACGACGGCGGAATACATGAAGGACAGCCGCGCCTTCCCCCTGAAATACGGGATACCTTCGCCCGAAGCGGTGATCGGACGCATCGACGAATTGCTTCCCGAAGCGGTCGCCTCGACGCCGCGGACGGCCTTTATGGCATACGCTTCCAACCGCATCGACAGCCTGCCCGCGATGGGCACGGCGATAGACCCGGTCCGCGACAGGAAGGTTTTCAAGCTCTCGGAACATCTCGCCGCCGGGGTCTGGCTGGATCCCGACGCGGCCGACAACGAGATTCTCGTCGGCCAAGGGCTCGCGAAGGACTTGGGTCTGGGCGTAGGCGACTGGCTCGTTCTCTCCGCCAGGGCCGTCGACGACGCGTTGAACGCCGACGAGTTCCGGATTGTGGGCCTGCTCGACGTGCCCGCGCAGGAAGTGTCCCAAAGCGGCGTCTTCGTCAGCTACGGCGCGGCCAAGGCGCTTTTGGGCGAGGATCTGCCCGTGACGATGATCAATGTCTCATTGCCCAAATCCGCCACCCTCGATCAGGAACTGGGCAATTCCGAAAAAGCGGCGCAGGCGGTCTTGGGCGCCTTCCCCGGCTTAGCAGCGCGCCCCATCGCCGAGGCGGCCAAGGACTACATGGCCATGAGAAACATGAAGGCCAAGTATTCTTCGCTCATCATTCTCGTCGTCCTTCTCATCGCCGGCGTCGGCATCGTCAACACCGTGCTTATGAGCGTCTATTCGCGCATTAAGGAGATCGGCGTCCTGCGCGCCTACGGCATGCTCCCCGGCCAGATCAGGCGGCTCTTCTCCCTCGAAGGCATGATGATAGGCGTCATAGGCAGCCTGGGCGGCGTTCTCCTAGGCTGCGTCCTGACATGGTGGTCGATACGCTGGGGGATTCCCCTGGACAAGATGTTCGCTGGGCTCGACCTGGGCTCGATTCCCATAGGAGGAGCGCTGCGAGGCGAATGGCACCCGGCGACAATCATCCAAGGCTTCGCTTTCGGCGTGGTCGCTTCCTGGATTTCGGCTCGGATTCCCGCCAAGAAGGCGGGCAAGCTCGAGGTCACCGATGCCCTGCATTTCGTCTAAAGGAGGCGGCGCATGAAAATCATTCCCTTCGCGGCAAGGAACCTCCTCAGGAACAAGCGCAGGAGCGCGCTCGCGGCCACTTCGGTCTTCCTCTCCATCCTCATGGTCATCGTCCTCCAGGGCTTCACCAACGGATTCCTCGATTCCATGGTCAGGAACTACATAAAGAACGAAACCGGGCACATCAACATCGCGACGAAAGGCTTCAGGGAACGCACGAGATTCCAGCCCGTCGACGAGTACATCGAAAACTCAGCTGGGCTCGCCGAGTCCATCAGGGCGGCCATAGCCCCGCGGGACCCGGGCGCTGTCGTGGCCGAAAGGATACGCTTCGGCGTTCTCCTCTCCTCCGAGAGCGGGAACAAGGAAGCGATGGCCATAGCGGGCGATCCCGACGTGGAGCGCAGGCTCCTCATGCTCGACACGCGGATACTGCCGGGCGGCGCCTACATGGGCCCCATCGGCGAAACGATCCTGGGCGAGGCGCTCGCGGCCGATCTGGGGCTCAAGGTCGGCGACACGCTCAAGGTTGTGACGCAGAAGGCCGACGGTGGCCTCGGATTCAGGAAGCTGAGGATTTCCGGCCTCTTCAAGACAGGGGTCAACTCCCTCGACGGCATCGTGTTCCAGATGAGCCTGGCCGACGCAAGGATTCTCCTTGGCATGGAGAACGGGGCGCAGCAGATTTCCGTCACCCTTTCGGGGATGAGGGAGGTCGCGGTGACGGAGAAACTCGTGCGCGGCATTGTAGCTGACGGCGGGCTGACCTCGCTCTCGGTCCTGCCCTGGACCGCCATCGGCGAATATCCGAAAATGATCCAGCTGATGAGCGTCGTCTACTACTGGGTCTTCCTCTTCGTCGCCCTCCTGGGCTCCTTCATCATCGCCAACGTGATGACCATGGTGATCCTGGAACGCCGACGGGAGATCGGCATCCTGATGTCCATGGGCATGCCGAGGGGAAAAATCCTCGGGCTCTTCCTGACCGAAGGCACGATGCTGGGACTCATAGGCTCGCTCGCGGGGACGGCGATCGGCGTCGGGACTATCGCGCTCATGGCGCGCAAAGGTTTCGACATGACGAGCGCCATGGCGGGATTCTCCTGGCCACTCGACAACGTCATCTATCCGTCGGTCACGCCGGGAACCATTTTCATGGGCATTTTCATGGGAACCTTCGTCTCGGCGGCGATTTCCTACCTTCCCTCGCGGAAGGCGGCGAGGATGGCGCCGGTGGAAGCCATCAGATCAGTGTAGCGCCCGGGCGCTGGGAGAAACGACGATGAAATCTATTTCGCATGCGACAATTTCGCTTTTTGCCACATTCCTGTTCTGCGCCGCGGGCGCGACGACGGCGGGCGCCCAAGCGGCGGGCGCCACCAGCTCGGCGGGCGCGGTGGGCGCCCAAGTTCTCGGCGCCTCCGAGATCCTCGCCAGGGTCGACGCGAACCAGCTCTATTCGACCATCTACTACGAAGGAAAGATGGAAATCGTCTCGGGAGCGCGGACGAAGGTGAAAACCATGAGGGCATGGGCGGCCGGGAGCAAGAAAGCCTTCATCGAATTCACGAATCCCGAGGACAGGGGC
>CAXXGJ010000018.1:0-584056 GCA_963677895.2 Treponemataceae bacterium
CACTGCCGGCGAATCTTTGTATTGCCCCTGGCGTATGAGGACCCAGTCGCCTGTCACGGGCATTTCGGCGGAATGGCCGACTCCATGCATGAACTTACCCGAGACGACAGCGTCGAATTCCTCGACAGTCTTCCCGATGCCCTCTGTGGCTTCGGTCACCACACGCCAGGAATCCCTGCCGGTTTCCGCGACGCGCGCCGGCGACAGGTTCATATCAGCATAGACATGGGCGGCGCCCTCAAAAGTGGCGTTCCATCCGTATGATTCAAGTGAATTGTGCATTGCTTTGTTTCTCCGGTTAATTTTTTTGCTTACATCCCGACATACCGTTCGTGGGAGGAAGCCCGGAGAATGACTCGAAGATTCCAAAAGGGAAAACTAGGCGAGTATCCTCCGAGGTTCCTTTTCGCGAACAATCACCCTGCAGTTTTTCATATGGACCTCCTCGTGGATATTTTTTGAGGGAGCCTCAAGGCTCTTGTCGATCATAATAAAAGTTTGCGATTAAAAAATCAATAGTTGTTTTGACATCATCCCCATGTGTTGTTTTACAGTCATGTGGCAGATCGAAAATACGCTTGCGTAAGCGACTTTAGCCGCCTCGCGACCGATGGAGTGAGCGCTCCGTCTGCCATCCGCCAGGTCCAATAGCCATCCTGCCTGCCCGGATAATTCATGCGCGCCTTGCTTCCCAAGCCGAGCAGGTCCTGGACCGGCGCGATGGCGATGCAGGCGGGGCTGGCCCAGGCTGCCTTTATCATGTTCCAGGCAAAGGCCGCGCGGCGCCCGCCGACAAACCCCAGCCCCCGCCTGGCCGCGGCAGGCGCCGCTTCCCCGATCCATCCCATGCACGTGTTGTTGTCGTGAGTGCCCGTATACACCACCGCGTTCCGCTCATAGTTGTACGGGTAATCGGCGTTGTCCCCTTCGGGCTCGAAGGCGAACTGCAGAATCTTCATGCCGGGAAAACCCAGCCGCGCCCGCAGTTCCTGCACCTCGGAAGTCATGAAGCCCAGATCCTCCGCGATGATCGGCAGATCGCCCAGCTCGGCTTCGATCGCCTCGAACAAGGCAAGACCCGGCCCCTTCTCCCATCGCCCGGCCGCAGCCGTCTCGTCGCCCGCCGGCACCGCCCAGTAATCCACGAAGCCCCTGAAATGGTCGATTCGCAAAATATCCACGAGCTCGAGCGAAGCCCTTATCCTGGAAATCCACCAGGCATAGCCATCCTTTTCATTGGCTTTCCAATCGTAGAGAGGATTTCCCCAAAGCTGGCCTGTTTCGGTGAAATAATCGGGCGGAACTCCGGCGACTTTCTCGGGCTTTCCCGATTCGTCCAGGAGGAAAAGTTTGGGATGGGCCCAGGTATCGGCGCTGTCGTAGGCCGCGAAAATCGGAATGTCGCCGATTATCCTCACGCTCCGTTCGTTCGCGTAGGAGCGCAGCGCGTTCCACTGGCCATAAAAAAGAAATTGGGCGAATTTGTGCCTTTGTATCCTGTCGGCGTTCGCTCTTCTGAAATCGGCCAACGCGTTTTCGTTTCTCGTCCTCAAGGGAGTCGGCCATCGGTCCCATGACGAGAAGTTGCGCGATTCCTTTATGGCCGAGAATAGGGCGAAATCGTCGAGCCAATAAGCTTTTTGAAGCGAAAAGGTCGCGAATTCCGCCGCCAGGTCGAGGCCCCCGGCACCGGTTTTCCTGTCAGCCTCGGAGCCGCCGCCAAGGCCGCCGCCAAGGCCGTCGCCAAGGCCGCCGCCAGCCCAAGCGCCAGCCGCCGCCGTGCGCCCAGCCCATCTGCCTGCCTTGAAATTCTCCCACGCCCTGTCGATAAGCCGGTTCTTCTCCAGAAAAAGCCTGCCGAAATCGACTCGTCCCGTATTCCGCGTCCTGCAGGCTTCCACCTCTTCGGCGCTCAGCAACGCCATAGCCGCTAGCTCATCGGGATCGATGAAGTAGAGATTGCCGGCGAAAGAGGACAAGCATTGGTATGGCGAATCCCCGTAGCCCGTCGGTCCCAGCGGGAGAATTTGCCAAAGCCCCACGCCTGCCCCGGCCAGGAAATCGATGAAATTTCTCGCTTCCCGACCCAGCGTTCCTATGCCGAAAGGTCCCGGCAGGGAACTGGGGTGGAGGAGAACGCCCGCGCTTCGCTGAAAATTCATGTCGCCTAACCTTTCACGGCGCCGGCCGCAATGCCCTTGATTATGTATTTCTGCAGGGCAAGGTAGAAAATTATGATCGGTGTCGCCGAAAGCACGAGGGAGGCGGTGAGAGGGCCGTACTCCTTCAGGAATTGTCCGTAGAACTGCATCTGCGCCAGCTGTATCGTCCCCTGCTTGATCACTAGGAGGGGCAGGAGGAAGTCGTTCCAGATCCAGAGCGCGTCCAGAATCGCGATGGTCGCCGTAATCGGCTTCAGCAGCGGAAACACGATCCTGAAGAAAATATAGCTCGTCCCCGCCCCGTCGATGGCCGCCGATTCTTCCAGCTCCCTCGGCACGCCCTTTATGAAACCGTGGTACATGAAAACCGCCATAGGCGCGCCCAAGCCCCAATATAGCACGACGATGCCCGCCGGATTCGTGAGGTGAAGGTCGGAGGCCAAAACGGCCAGCGGCACCATGATGATCTGGAAGGGGATCACGAGGGCGAAGGCGAAAAGCGAATAGATAAGCCATGAATAACGCTTTTCCGTACGCGCCAGCATCCAGGCCGCCATCGAACTCGTCAGCACTATCCCCGCCACGCCGGCCCGCGGAGATCAGGAAGGTGGTCGCCACCACCCTTGGGAATTCCATCACCTTCCATGCCTTAATGAAGTTGTCGAGAAACAGCTTCGAAGGCAGGGCGAGGGGCTTTAGCATGATCTCAGCGTCCGGCTTCAGGGCGCTTGCCAGCACGAAGAGCGCGGGGTAAATGTAGAGGAAGCCGAAGAGGATCATGAAGGCTTCCAGAAAGTGCAACGGCCGCCAAACGCCGCCGAGGCCGCAGCGGCTGCCAAGGCCGCCGCCGAGCCTCCAGCTTGAATTTCATAGCTGCACCTCCTTCCGCTTCATGATGATGAGCTGAGCGCCCGTCAGGAGGAGAATGGCCAGGAAGAGCAGGGTGGCCTTGGCGGTGGCCAGCCCGGCCAGCTTGCGCGCGAAAGCGTCAAAGAATATGTCCATCACGAAGGGGACGGTTCCCACCGCGTAGCCCGAGGTTCCTACCATGGCATAGACGAGATCGAAACATTTGAGGGCGTTGGCGATGGAGATGAAAAAGCACACGGTGAAGGCCGGCATGAGAAGGGGTAGCGTTATGCGCTTCAGCCTGTTCCAGAAACCTGCCCCGTCTATCATCGCCGCCTCTATCACATCGGGCGGAATGTTCTGCAGGCCAGCGAGGTATACCACCATATAATAGCCGGCGGCCTGCCACACCGAAACGCCGATCAGCAGCCAGGGCGCCTTGGCCGAATCGCTCATCCACGTCTGTATGCCCGTCAGCCTCGGCAGAAGATGGAAGAAAATAAAGGACCAGATCAAGGCGACCACGATCATGGACAGCACATTAGGCAGAAAAAATACCGAACGAAGCACGTTGCGCGATTTTATCTTCCTGTCCAACGCCATCGCTATCCAGAAAGCGAGGAGGTTGGCGAGGACGACATTGCCCACGGCAAAGAATATCGTGAAGCCGATGACGCCGAGGTCGAATTTTTTCGCCGTCCAGGTCGAGGCGAGGAGGGCCTTGAACCTGCCAATCTTGAAGAGCCTGTCGGCGTTCCGGGCGATGCCCGCTTTCTCCGCGTCCGAAAAAGTCGCCTTCGCCGCGAAAGCCTTCACGGCGGCCTCGAGAACCGCCCTGTCCTGGGTGAGACCGGCCTTCTTGGCTGAGGCAAGGAAATTGTCCACGGTTCCCGAGTCGAGGTCGCCCGACTCCACTTGAGGCAGGGTCCAGAAAGCGTCCTCCGCGACGAATTCGTCCATCTCTGGCGCAAGCCGGTACGCGCCACCTTCCGCCACGTAAAATTCCGCCGCTAAAACCGCACTCTGCGCGTCCAGCCTGACGAGGAAATTCTTCTCGTAGCTTGCGGTTTCCACTTCGGCGGGCAGGGCGGAATTGGCGTTGAAGTAATTCTCCTGGAAGGCGCGCGGGTAGAAACGTTGATCGACTCCGCCGGTGAAAATGGACCTGTAATTCTCGAGGCCCACATCTCTGTATTTATCCGGCGCGTATCCCGCGGCCCTCAGGATCCGTTCGAGCCTGTAGCGCCTCAGACCCGAAATCGACAGCCGCGCGTACCGCTCCCCGACCGCGTCCAGCTCGTACAGCGAAAGCAGATATTCGCGGTCAGGCGCCCTTTCGACCTTGTCCAGGATCTTGGTCTCGAACTCGGCCTTGTCCATGCTTATCGGCGTTTTCGGCGTCAGCCCATCCCAGTTCGTCGTGGATATCCGCAAGCCCTGCCCGAAAGGTAGGAGAAAGAAAAGGGCATAGAGCAAGAGAGCCGGGGCGACGAAGAGGGTGAAATTCATCCGCCGCGTGGAAGATTTTTGAACCATCGATTCCTCCCTGGCTGTGGGCTTCGCCATGCTATTCCCGAAAAAGAAACCGCTGAAGGCATTCGCGTTAGCCGACAGCGGTTATCCTGAGAGCGAAATCAGCCTAAAGCCGAAGGTCGGTTATTTTCTGTTCGCCGCCCACTGCTTGTCGATGTCGGCGATCACGGCCTCGGCCGTCTTCTTGTTGAACACATACTGCTGGGCGCCGTTCTTGCACGCGTCCTCGAACACCGCGGTCGGATAGGAGGCGAACGCCCAGGGATAGGCGCCGTTCTTTTCGACGCCGCTCATCAGGTCGACGAAGGGACCGCCGAGCTTGGAAACATCGGCGCCCTTGAACGACAGCGTGAGCTTGTAATCTTCCACCCATATCTTCTGAGCCTGGGGCGTGGCCAGCCACTCGAGGAACTTGAGGGCCGCGGCTTTCTTGTCGGCGGGCGACTGGGCCGAGACTCCGAAGCAGGAATCCACGTCGGCGTAGAACTTGTTCATCTTGGCATCGTTGAAAACGGGGAAGGGCGCGAAGCCGCAGTTGAGTTTGGGGTTCGTTCCGATGGCGGCGCCGTAGGACCAAAGTCCCTGGACCATCATCGCCGCCTTGCCCTCGGCAAAGGCCGCCTGCTGCTCATTCCAGTTCCATTCTTCGGCGTTCTTGTCCATGTTCGCCCGATAGAAGTCGATCACGGAGAAGAGTTTGTCGGTATCCACGACGCCATAGCTGGTCTTTCCGGCGTTCATGTCGGCCACGAACTTGGCGGGCGCAATCTTCTTTTCGGCGAGGAGGTTAGTATGGACGAGGGTGATGAAGTGTCCCATAGACCAGTTTTCCTTCAGAAGGCCGGCGAAGGGCGTCACATTGTTCGTCCGGAGGGTTCGGGCAATTCTCTCGAGATCGCGGTAGGTGGCGGGAGGCTGGAGCCCGAATTTCGCGAAAATGTCCTTGTTGTAGATGATGCCGATCCCGGCGAAATCCATCGGCAGACCCCAGAGCTTGCCGTTCCAGGTGACGGAGGGCTTCGAGCTGTCTACCACCTTGCCGAGCACCGCCTGCTTGGAAAGATCGACCAGATAGCCCTTCTCCGCGTATTCGGCGACGCGGGAATAAGACTGCATCTGCAGGATGTCGGGCAGCTTGCCCTGAGCGGCGCGCGCCGACATGGTGGCGTCGGCGTCGTTCGGCACGATCAGCATATCGATCGAGATGCCCGGATTATCCTTCACGAACTGCGCCACGAGCTTCTTGAGCCCGTCCTGGTTTTCCTGTTTATAGTAGTACAGCTCGAGTTTTTGGGCCTGTACCATTCCGGCCAAAGCGAAGAGCACGAGGAGAAGGGATAGCATTCTCTTCATAAATTCCTCCATGTAAACCGATTTACATGGAGTTTATCATGACGACGCTATTTGTCAAGGGCAATTGCCGAGACTTGATTTGTCTGAAGCAATGCTACCAATGTGATTTGATCACAAGTTGGAGAACATCCGAATACCTGCCGGCGGTGTAGTTCGCATTACTGTCGAAAAGAACTTGGATCCTGGCGTCTTCGAGAATTGGAGGAACACCATGGCCCATCGTCGGCTGGTTTGACAGGACGGTTTTTATCGGGGTTTGCTGGAAATTGATGGGTGTTGTCATGTCATGAATCCAGAGTGAATACTGGATTTTTTCTACGCCGCTTCCTGTGTTGAGGTTGAGGGTTCCGCCGTTCGTCGACGAAACCGTGACATCGAAGGGCATATTCGCCTTGGCAAGCATCTTGAAATCCACGGTTTTTACGCTCGTCTCTTCCAGGGCTATTCTGTTTATCGGCAAGCCGTATTGATCCGCGAACGAAACGTATACATAAGATCCAATGATCACAGTAAGGGTCACCGGTAAAGTTTTAGGCGCGATGTTGGAGGGAGGTGACGATGGAAAATCGGAGAACTTTACCGGCCAGAGGCGAAATTCCAAATCGAGTTGATACGTGCCATATGGGGGAGGATTCTGCGTCCAATCCTGAAAATGCAAATAATACTCGAGTTCTTTTTCAGATTGGCCTATATTAAACGAATCGGTCCATACGTTGGTTTCCGCTAAGGATTGTTCAATTCCCCATGATTTCGCGATATCCGACGATTGGTTTGTCTGTCGAGACGTATAGATATTGGCCTGACGAACCAATTGGGTTCCTTGCGTATAATTGTACTTCCATGATTGGCGAGCGGTGGAAACTGGAAACAAGGCAACGGTATAGTCTTCCTCTTGTGCCGTATTTGTTCGTATAACCTTTAGTTTTATTGAATAATCATTTGAACCGCTGCTCACCTGCTCTAGATAAAAAGGCTGAGGTGACATACCGGTCAGCGTCATGGTGGAAGTTGATTGGCTTGTGGCACTACTTACTATTAAAAGAAAAACCATGCAGATAAGGACATACTTTTTATTCATCCCAACTCCTCAAATCCTTTACCACATGAAAGGATACTACATCTGCCATGACTTGGCAACAAAACAGCAAAGCTAGCCGACTCATCTGGCAGGCACCGGGGATGCGGTTATCTTGCCTAGTTCGACGAGTCCATCGACATCATCGATGAGCGTCAGCGTCGATACGCCGACATCATCGGGCCAGACCAGTTTATACACGCCAGGAGTGAGGCCGAATATCTGGAACATTCCGGAATCATCGGTAAAGGTCATGTCGGCATAACTCCCGTCGGGCATCATCACATCGCCGGCTACCAAAGTAATCGGCGCTCCGGTACCATCCACAAGGTATCCGGTGACATAGAATCGCTTTTCCAGACCGGCTCGGAATATGAACCCCGTACGGTATCCGGGCGACACGGAAATATGGGGTATGGTTGCCGATACGTCGGCTTCGGCTTCGGGGAAATCCATGGTAACCCTTGCCGGATTATACGAGCTCAAGGAGGCGACGACCGGTAACCCATGACTGATAAGCCTATTTCCGGAATTTACGCCGAAGTCCACAGGCATGTTTCCGGTGGAAGAATCGGGATCGAAAATGATAAAGGAATCATAGAGGGGTTTCGATATGGCAAAGGCGCCTCCGGCATAAGCCAGAGCGGTGGCTAGGCTGAGGTTGATCGACGCGTCGGGCGAGACCAGGGCTTGGCCGAAATTGATGCTAGAGCCACCGGAGACGGAAAAAAACTGATTGCTGTATCCCGAATTCAGGCTTAGTGAAGTTGGTTCCGAGACCCCACCCATCAGGTTGCTCGCACGGATATTATACCCGATGCCCCCTAGAATCGGCAGCTTATCGTTAAAGCTAATGGAATTGCTTCCGTCATTGGGCTGGCTGTAGTTAATATACCTACCGGCTTTTAATGGATCCGTCACCGAAAGGGAGAAGCGCAGGCTAAAATCCGGGGCTTTGCCCGTTTCCAGCGAAACGCCTGAGCTTATGCCGATCGAGGAGTTCTTTGTCAGCGCGGCGCCTAAGTTTAACGCAACATTCCCTGTATCGATCTTCGAGCCATCCAGCGCACGGTTCCACCGGCCCGATAAACCGAAAGAAGCGGTCTTGCTCAAAGAGGCTCCTATAGTAGCCGCAACATAGGCCGTAGATGCCGGAGTCGAGACTGTCGATACTGGCTGTGGGGTCGCGAAGCCTGTTGTCTTATAGCCGGCTGATATGCCAAAGCTCGGAAAATTCGGCACGGCGGGCAGAGAATAACGGTAGTCCAGGTTTGCCGAAAACGCAAAAGGATTGCTCCGGCCGTCCCAAGCAACCAGGGTACCTGTATCGAGCACGAATCCGCCGATATCCGTGCCTAACACAAAGCCCAGACTGGCCAATGTCGATCTCTTGTCGGCTTGAAGGCCTGTAGCCAAGGTAAGATTAGACTTTAACCCATAGCGGTAAAATGCCGAGCCAAAAAACTCCGTTAGCTCGTGGCGACCGACTCCGAACGAAAGCCCGTACTCACCCTGGCCGCCGACCAATAAGCCGGTTTCCGTGGTTATGTACCTGGTAATCGGTCTATAGATCATTACCCCGTCGGGCGACTCTCCTTCCTCCACCTCCAGTTCGAATTCATTCAGACCGTAGGCGAAGGGCAAGTCGTAGATTCTATAATTGCCCATGTCGAGTTTGAGGGTTCTAATCACCGAACCATTCATTTTTATGCGAACGGTGGAGGGCTTTTGCAGCGTGAACGCCGCCGATGGTGAGTATCGTTTATCATAGCGGCTGAAGGTGTCGACGCTTCGAATGGATACTCCATACAATTCGGGGCGGGCTTGAAATCCGATTCCCTCTCCGCTCACCATGCCGGCGAAGAGACGCCCTTCGATATCCGGTATGTCATAGATAGCCATGGCGTTGCCGAAATACCAGGTGAGATTTTGCGCCGAATAGGAGGCTGAACCGTAAGCCTCAATGGCAACCGACCAAAGATTGAGAAGCCCGTTAGCCGTAACCGAAAGCGGAAGGGTAGTGCCCGATTGCTTTATGTACATCGATCCAGTCGCGGAAAAATTGATCACCCCTGAAAGAGCAGGGGGCTTAAGCCAGTCTTGATCCTCTGTACGGGGAGTCGGCGAGAAGTCCAGCTCATTGAGTTCCGTATACTCTCCAGGCGTCGAAATGGAGTAGGTAAGGGTTTCCATTTCCCAAACACCGGTGATTCTCGCCGCCGCGAGATCGGCTATCCCCGCCCATTCCAGTTTGGACAATATCCCGGAAAAAATTCTATCCATCTGCGCCTTGGATAACTCAGAAGCGAGCACCTCGCGCAGAAGGGGAATCGAGAGAAAAGGATCTTCAAGGTCGATTCGCACTACCACATCGCCATGCCGTTTACCGTTTACCCGTAGAGCGACAATAGCCTCCCCTTCAGGAAGAGGGTTGATGTTTTGTGTCAGGATAGTATCGGTTGAGCCATTTTGGGCAAATAACAGCCCAGGACCAGCTATTACTAGAGAAAGCGCTATAGCTAGAAAAAGAACTGACTGCCTAATCGATCTCCGCATCAAAGGTGCCCTCGTAGGCAGCTCCGTTCACCGCGGCTTCCCAAGGCACGAAGAAGGTTCTTGCGGACTTGGCGAGTATGTTCTGTCCATCGATGGCGGAGGCGGATTCCCCGGTAAACTCAAGGGCGGACAAGCCCGCACCCTGGCTGATCCGGATCACAGGATTGGAGATAAGCGCATGTCGAGTCCCGTCGTTCTTAACGGTAATATCAATGCCTTGTTTGCCGTCTTTTTGACTGCCGATCGCCCGATCTATAACTAGCTTGACAGCGGCATTCTTGGGGCTAACGTAGAGGGCGGCGACATAGGTGAGCAGAATACTCACCCCCGACGACTGAGATTTGGAGAAATCCACAGGCAACTGTTCCGCGAAAACACGATAGGCAACTTCCGAGCTGATCGTGGGATTACCGCGGTATTGCACTTTGACGTTTTGCGAGCTGCGGGCCTTTAGCACCACTCGGGCGGGGAAAACCAAAAACTCTTTGTCCGCCGGGCTATTTGTCTCCTTGCCTGCCTCGTCGATCGTTCGGGTGGTAACCTTGATGGAGACTGCCGTCTGTTGGTCCGAGTCGTTTGTCACCTTGTAGGTCATTACCGCGCTTGCGCCTGAGCTGCCGATCGAAACCGTCATGGGCGAGAACGAAAAGGCCCCGGCGCTCACGACGATGATAACGAAAAAGAAAACTTTTAAAGCAAGTGAACGTCTAAAATCCGATGATTTTACCATTTTTTTTTCCTTTAGAGCGATACTATCGAACCGCAACTATTATACGCTTCACCTTTTATAGCGCAGTTACGGTAAGCAGAATTATATCCTGGTATTCACCAGATTCCCAGACAGTAGAAGCTGCTTTTGGGTCGACGTGGACGGTAAAACTGAAGTTTTCTCCATTCAATCCTCCCGTGGTTTTTCTGGTAAAGCTGTATAAGGTTTTATCCAGATTGGCCGTAAGCGTAGCCAGAGGGAAAAGCACCAAGTAAGGATCTGTATCAGCAAAAGAAACCCTGTAGGGAATCTTGATGAGCGTAGCTCCAGGCGCTGGGGCTACCCATGCTTCTCCTGCAGTCGCTCCCCAGGTTAATGCGGCGTATGTTGCCTTGGCGGAAATCTTCCAAGATTTTGTATTTGAACGAATATTCAAGGTTATTGAACCTTCTTCACCTGCTTCGCTCAACTCTCCGAATGCAAGTACATTACTGGATAGATTCAAGCTTAGGTGAAGCGGAATATCAAGGTATACTTCCATATCGTTCGTCGCCGCGCTGGGAGCGGCGATTTTCAATAGGGAAAGCAATATAATGAAAACAAGTTTTTTCAAATGCGGCTCCATACCGCTGCGAATATATCGCAGCACACTTTTAGCGGTTCGCATTCCTTAGCAGGTCAAGAATGCTCTCCAATTATAGAACAACGATAATGATATAAGGATCCATTGTCAAGTGAGAAGAAGCCGGCGACAATTCATTCTAATAATGGAAAATACTACGCTTAATCAAGCTCGGCGACAATGCTGCCCTCGTAGCTTGTTCCGATGACCGCGGCGCTCCAGGGCACAAACACGATCCTCTCGGAGAGGGCAAGTATATTCTGCCCATCAAGGGCTCCTACAGCCTCGCCAGAAAATTCGATATCCGATCCATTACTGTTCATCTTGATGATTGGATTCGAGATAAGCGCATGCTGAGTCCCCTCGTTTTTTACTGTCAGATCGAGTCCCTGTAGGCCGTCTTTCTGACTTCCCATAGCCTTCGCTACAACGAGCTTGGGAGCCGCGTTCTTGGGCGTAACATAGAGCGCCGCCACATAGGTGAGCAGTATGCTCACACCCGACGATGTCGATTTAGAAAAATCCACCGGCAGCTGTTCCGCTACCACCCTAAATGCCTGTTCCGAACCTATGTTCGCTGGGCCCCGATACTGTACTTTTACGTTTTGCGAACTATTGGCCTTGAGCACAACCCGTGCAGGGAAGACCAGAAACAGCTTGTCCGCCGGCTCGTTCGTCTCTTTACCGCTGGTATCGATCACCCTGGTTGTTACTTTTATTGACACAGCGGTCTGCTGATCCGATTCATTGGTGACCTTGTAGGTCATCACTGCGGTGGCGCCAGAGGGAGAAATGGAAACGGTCATTGGAGAGAAGGAAAAGCCAGAAATGGTTGAGATTCCAATGAGTAAAAAAACAAAAATGATAATTAGCGAGCGCTTAAAGTTGGACGTATAGATCATTCGTCTTCCTTATTGACACCAACGTCTAACACTAGGCTATGTCAAAAATTATCCAATGTCAATAAACATTTGCTGGACTATATTTCGGCATAAATAAAGATACTATAGAGAAAAAAAGTGACTAAAAATGTGGCATTTTTTACGTTTACCTTGAGATAAAACACCCCTAGAAGTGGACACTTCTAGGGGTGTAAACCAATTACTTACTTCTTTCGTACAGTCAATTATTACGGTGCTAAAATCGAAACTTTAATGGTATCCGTGTATACTCCTGCATCCCAATAATTTGTCTCAGAGTCTTTTTCCGTAATATCAATGAACATTTTTACGCTTTCGCCTGCTACAACTGTTTTCTTGATCATTTCATAATAACCATCTTCTTCCGCTGTTGGTGCAACAGCTGCTTTAAGCGGTATATAAGTACCTTCCCAAGTATGAACTCCGGCATCCTGAACAAAATCAAATGTATAGGGAATTGACTTAGTTACCTCAGCAGTAACAGGATTAGCCTCTGCAGCCAGCCCAACGGCAGATGCTGCATCATGAGTATCGCCTTCACGAACCAATTTGCTACCATTAGTGGAATAAACTGTAACTATCCATTTATTGAAATTACTTTTAAAAAGTGCGGTACCTACTTGCGTCGGACCAAGTCCGGCTTGGTCTAAATCAAAAGTAGCTGCCGCTAATGTAGTTATCGCAACAGACGCTTGCTTACTAATGGTTCCTGTTAAAGTAAGTTCACCAGAAGAAGTGCTTTCGGTTAAATCTGATTGTGCAAACGATACACCTACAATTCCGACAAACAATGCAAGCACTAACACAAACTTTTTCATAATCCTCTCCCAACAAGTAGCAATGCTACTTAAACTTTTTTTATAGCTGAATACTCAGCTAATTTTCTTTATAAAGAATTCTAGTGAATCATAATAGTTTCGTCAAGTACTTAAACGCAAATTACTAAAAAAGATAAAATAAAACAAAAAAATGTAAAATCAGCTTATTGTAACGAGGATGGTTACGATGTCGCTATAGACATCAGAGACCACCGGGTCGCGCAGATCCTCAAGCCTTTTATAGCTGACCCGTATTGGATACTCCACAGTAGTCTTGGGCACCAGTGTGTTATAGGTCAGAAAAAACTCCTTGGAAAGATTGATCTGGTCAACAGTGCCAAAATGGAAAAAATACGGGTATACATCTTCGTTGCCCGCCGTCTGACCAACAAGCCTGCCGGCATTTTTCGACTTTACCACAATGGTCCACAGGCCCTTTGTGTTGGTGTATACAACAACCTTCCCAAGATAGGCGGACTCGGTGTTAACAAGGTCAACAGTCTCGATATCGGATAGATCAGTACTGAGAATTAAAACAGGGGGAATAATTCCCTGCAGCTCAAAGGTTACTTCTTTTGAGGTTTGGCCAAAAATAAGGCCGGTCGAGAGAAGGCAGAACATCAGAAGAACAACTTTTTTCATGTAAACACCCGTTTCATAATCGATAAAAATGGAACTATCACTTTAATCTGAAGGACAGCGTGTCGTAGAACATGCCGTCCTTGTTGGCAACTATACGAATTCCTTAAAGAGTAGGCTCGGAATCGTAGAAAAAGACTTTTATAGTGTCGGTATACGTTCCTGCATTGAGCAGATTGGTTGCGTCATAGTGGATTCTCAGAGTTGCCGTGGTGCT
The DNA here is from genome assembly GCA_963677895.2 of Treponemataceae bacterium. Taxonomy (GTDB): domain Bacteria; phylum Spirochaetota; class Spirochaetia; order Treponematales; family Rectinemataceae; genus UBA11090. The sequence continues at coordinate 13,454 of CAXXGJ010000018.1, forward strand.
GTTTCCTGCAGTGGCCGCGATGGACCCCTTTTTGTCGGCAGTCAATGAAGCGGGAGCGGTCGTAAGAATGCTACCCAGCGACACAGTGTATGCAAAGGTGTCTCCATTTTCGCTAACCATGATACCTTTGTTGGGAGCAGGGGTCTGTGACTGAAGTTTGAACCACCACGTCGCATCGATGTTCGTTGCCAAGACTATTGTACCCGCGGTTACGGAATTGCCGGTGCCAGTGCTCGCGGTAAGCGTCACAGTATCATTCAGGTTTGAAGTAATACTTGTTCCCGCTGCGATAGTAAGCGATATAGTGATACTATCCTGTCCGGTCTCTGCGGCAAACATAGGAACTGCTACAAACAATACCGCGATGGCAATTAGAAAAAACTTTTTCATAATCCCTTCCCTTTGGGTGAATCCTCACCCTACTTATATGAATTGGTATGAGTTTTACTCTATTTTGAAATATTGTCAATAGCGCGGGAATAGAATCATATAATAAATGTACATAAAGATATTTTTGGGACATATTCTCTAATGCATAGGAATTCGAAATCCTTCTTGACACAATCCGGATTCGCAGTATATATCTTGTTGCGTGTCATGCCTGCATGCAGGCAATTCGTCGGGTTCGGGCGGTTAGCTCAGTTGGTTAGAGCACCAGTATGACACGCTGGGGGTCGCAAGTTCGACTCTTGCACCGCCCATTCCAAGCAAGGCTGTTCACTTTTGGTGAACAGCCTTTTCTTATCGCTTCGCCCGAGGCGGGTAGGTCTTTTTCGGATCCCATGAGCCTTCGCGGAGTTCGCCGCCGATGCTCGGTATTTTAATCACCTGTCCCGGTCGGAGCAGGTTGGGATTGGATGGATCGGGAAGCGTCGTTTTGTTAGCTTTGTAGAGGATTGTCCATTTGTATGGATCATTGTAGCCGAAGGGGCTGGCGGCAATGCTCCAGAGATTGTCCATATTCTTCCGTTCGGGAACCATGCCTATCTTGTAGGTGGCCGGCAAGGGGGCGAATTCGCTTATGCCCTCGAGTATGACTCTGGCCGATTCTGCCTTGGCCGAAGCGGTGAGCGAATCGCCGGAATCGAAGGCTTGCCGCGACGCTTCTAGCTCCTTCGCGCCTTTGGCGAGGAGGGCCGGGTAGTTGTTCCGGGCGTTTCGGGCGACAGCCTTGTCGTAAGCATTCCTGGCTTGATCGATCGCATCGAGGATTTCGGTTTCGGCGGACTGGTCTTTCTCGAAGGGAGGATAAGTCTTTCCGGGATCCCAGGTGCCGCTTCTAATCTCTCCCCGTATGCTTGGGATGACGATTACTTGGCCAGTACGGAGAAGGTTGGGATTGGCGGGATCCCAGAGGCTCGACTTGTTGGCTTCATAGAGAATTGTCCATTTCCGCGCATCGTTGTAGCCATATTCGGCCCCCGCTATGCTCGCGAAGCTATCCTTGCCTTTACGTTCGGGGAGGAGATCCACGATGTAAGCCGCGGGGAGTGCGGCGTATTCCTCAATGCCCGAAAGGATAGCGGGAGAGGTCGCTTCATTGGTGACCTGTTCGGCGGCCAGACGCGCGGATTCAGCCTGCTCTGCCGCTAAGTGGTTGGCCTCAGCTTGTTCTGCCGAGAGACGGGCAGCCTCAGCTTGCTCTGCAGCCAGGCGGGCGGCCTCAACCTGTGCCGCGGCCAAAGCGGCGGCTTGCGCAGAGGCTTTAACTTCGGCCGCCTGTCGTTCGAGGGCTGCTTTTTCGACGGCGTCTTTTTCGGCCTTTGCCCGTATTTCAGCCTCGGTTCGGGCCAAGGTCGAACGCAGGGCTTCCAGTTCGGCGGATTTGGCGGCTAATTCCGCCGCGCTGGCCGCAAGTTCCGTGGTCTTCGCCGCAGCCTGCGCTTCCGCGGCGATCAGCTGGGCTTCCCTGGCCAACCTATCGACTTCTTCCTTCGCGCTTATTTCCGATGCCAGTCTGTCGGCTTCGCTCTGTTTGGCGGCCTCGCGAGCGGCTTCCTGTTCGCGAAGGAGGGTTTGGAACCTGCCATCGGAGATAGCGATCTGGTTGAGCGCTTCCATCGAATCCAGATGTGAAGCCGCGAAATACGCCGTCAATAGTTTGTTATCAGCCGAGGCAAGGAGGACTTCGGCTTCCAGGAAATTGGCATCCTCTTCGAATTTCTGCGTTTTAAGCCTGTTTTTTTGATCCGCCAAGGCCTGAGAGGCCCTTTCAAATGCGGCCTTGGCGCTGTATTCCAGATCTCCTGCGCCGAGTCGGGCGATTTCGAAAGCGACGGCGGCCTTATCATAGAGGGCGGTGGCTTCATCGAAATGACTGGACTCAAGTCTTCCCTCGGCATCGGAGAAGTGCGTCACAGCGGCGGAATACTCTTCGGCAGCGTTCAGCTCGGAATAGAGCCAATCGGCCGACCGACGGGAGATGAGCACCCTGTCCCTGGCTTCCATTGCCTCGCGTTCCGCTCCCCATGCGAATATGTTCTCGTAAGAGAGGGAGGCTTTTTCCAGGCGATCGGCGCCTCGCAGTATGGCATCGTTATTCGAAAGCGCGTAGAGAGACGCGTCTTCCTGGAGCAACTGATCAGCCTCGGCTTGATGATGAGGCGAATATTTCCCATATCCCGCGACATCCACTTTCGATTTCAGAACTTCCGCTTCGGCCCTGGCATCGGCCGACTCATAGAGGAGTGTCGCTCTCTTGAATGAAGCGATGGATGAGCGGTACCGAGCCTCAGTATGGAAGTCCTTGCCCGCCGCGAATTCTGCGTCAGCCTCGGCGAGCCTTTCGGCGGCCGCGGCCGGGAGGTCCGCGGGCCGAGGTTTGTCGGCTAGAGCCCCAACCTTGGCTTTTTCGGCATCCGAACGAAGAGGAAGGCCTTTCTCGAGCAAGATGTTCAACGATTTTCCCGAATTTCTCAGATCATCCGAGAATGGGTAGGCGGCTTCTCCGTCGTAAGGCCAGCGCCATATCTGTGTTTCGTAGTTCACCTTCGCGCTCTCGAATTGCGTATAAGCTTGGGCGAAATCCTCGGGCAGCAGAGTCTCGATTTCATACAGGAGAATTTCCGTAAACGTACTGTTGACCGATGCGAAGAGGTTTCTATATTCAGGTTCCGATATGGAAGGCAGAATGGGTTTGGGCGCTGGAGCCAAAGTCGTTGTGGTGGTTGTAGCGGGAGGCGCCTGCGATATGATCATCACCGGAGCTCGTACGGTAGTAGTGGTAGTGGGCACTACCGCGGCGACTAAGAGAGGTACGTCCGGTCGTGTCTCGCATGAATATAGAATGACAGTAATAGCGGCAAGGACTAGCCACCGCACTTTTTTATTGGTCAAGGTCCGCTCCCGGCAATTCAGCAGGAATACTTTATTATTGACTTATCTTATCGCAACTTTATCGAAAATTGCAATACCGAATATGGACGAGCTTCGCTTCCTTACGTATCAATGTGCTTGACAAAGAAAGGGTCTTTCGGTAAGAATCATCCCCGAAACGCCGCTGTAGCTCAGTTGGTAGAGCAATGGACTGAAAATCCATGTGTCATCAGTTCAATTCTGATCGGCGGCAAACCACCCCTTAGGGTGGTTTTTTTATGCCCTAAGCCGATCCAGGGCTCCATCAGGCCGCTTCCGGGACTCGTCGTTTCTTAGTATTATGATGTTATGAAAATACTGATCATAGGCGGGGCCGGCTATATCGGCAGCCACGTGGCGAGGCTTTTCGCCGACAAGGGTCATAAGGTCGATATCGCGGACAATCTTTCGACGGGCAGCGAGGAAAACCTTTTTCCCGACTACGGGTTTTTCAAGGGCGACATTCTCGACTATCCCTGGCTTCTTGGCGTGATGAGGAAGGGCTACGACGCCATAGTCCATCTCGCGGCATCGAAGGCCGCGGGCGAGTCGATGCTGGCGCCGGAAAAGTACGCCAGGCAGAATATAAGCGGAACCATCAATATTCTCAATGCCGCATGCGAAGCGGGCATTCACGCCATCGTTTTCTCTTCCTCCGCGGCCGTGTACGGAGAGCCGCAGTATCTTCCCATCGACGAAGCCCATCCCCAAAACCCGGAAAATTTCTATGGCTTCACGAAGCTGGAGATCGAGAGGATACTGGCCTGGTACGATAGGCTGAAGGGGTTGAAATTCGCCGCCCTGCGCTATTTCAACGCCGCAGGATACGATCCCGCCGGTCGCGTCCATGGACTGGAGAAGAATCCCGCCAATCTCATTCCCGTGATCATGGAAACCGCGACGGGCATCCGTCCGGCGCTGAAGATTTTCGGGCTCGACTATGCCACGCCCGATGGCTCGGGCGTCAGGGACTACATCCATGTCAGCGATCTGGCCGAAGCGCATCTGCTCGCCCTCGAATATATCCTGCGCGAGAAGGCCAGCCTCACCGTGAATCTTGGCTCCGAGGAAGGTCTCTCGGTGCTCGAGATCCTCGAGGCCGCCAGGAGGATCACGGGCGCGCCTATCGCGACCGATATATGCGAGCGCAGGCCCGGGGACCCGGCCAAGCTGGTGGCTTCGAGCGCCAAGGCCAAGAAATTATTAGGCTGGGAAGCGAAACATTCGGATGTCGAAACCTTGATCGCGACGACATGGAATGCCTATCGGCTTTCCTTGGACAAATAATAAAAACCTCAAGGAGAACGCAATGAAAGAGAAGATTTTTTCCTACATCGAAAACAGTGTCGACGGCATCATCGAACTGGAAAGCCTGCTGACTTCGATCCCCGCGATGGCGCCCGAATCGGGGGGGCAGGGCGAGCTGGAGAAGTCCATCGCCTTGGAGAAATGGCTCAGGGCGCAGGGTATCAACGATATCTTTCACATGGACGCGAAGGACGATAGGGTGGCGTCGGGCATCCGTCCCAACTTTGTCGCGACCATTCCCGGCAGGAACGACAAGTCCCGCCTCTGGATAATGACGCATATGGACGTCGTTCCGGAAGGCGAGCGCTCCAACTGGCATACCGATCCCTGGAAGGTGACGGTGAAGGGCAAGACGCTCGTCGGCCGCGGCGTGGAGGATAACCAGCAGGGCCTCGTGTCATCGGTGTTCATGGCCCTGGCCTTCGTCAAGCAGGGCATCGTGCCCGAGCGGACGATCAAGCTGCTTTTCGTGGCCGATGAGGAAGTGGGGTCCAAGTTCGGGATCCAGCATATCATCAACAACCATTCGCTTTTCGGGAAGGACGATCTCATCATCATCCCCGATGGGGGCAATGCCGAAGGCACCGAGATCGAGGTGGCCGAGAAGAATATCTGCTGGCTCCAGGTGAGGACGAAGGGAGTGCAGACGCACGCCGCTTCGCCGGACAAGGGCGTGAATGCCTTTCTGGCCGCCAGCGACCTGGCCCTGCGCATCCATGGACTCGAGAAAACGGTCTTTACGGCCAGGGACTCCCTTTTCGAGCCCGACAGGACCACGATCAATCCCACGAAAAAGGAAGCCAACGTGCCGAACGTGAACACGATTCCCGGCGACGATGTCTTCTGCGTGGATATGAGGATTCTTCCCCAGTATCCCGTTGCGCGGGTTATGGCCGAGGCGAGGAAGGTCGCCGACACGGTGGAGGCAGAATACAAGGTCAAGGTTTCTTTCGAAGTGCTGCAGAGCAATGAATCCAAGGCTACCCCGGTCGACGCGCCGGTCGTCGGTCACCTGAAGAACGCGGTGAGGGAAGTCTACGGCGTGGAAGCCCGCGCGATAGGCATCGGCGGGGGCACCGTGGGCGCCTACCTCCGCAAAGCCGGATTCGATTGCGTGGTGTGGGCGAAGATGGGCGAAACCGCCCATCAGCCGAATGAAAGCGCCGAGATCGCCAATCTTATCGGCGACGCGAAGGTATTCGCAAGTCTGGCGCTGTAAAGGCATGCTTTCCCGCTTTTCGAACCTTGTTTAGCGAGCGGGGACTTTCAGTTTCTGGCCGATTCTGAGCGTGCTGTTAACGCTTATGCCATTTTGTTCGGCGAGCGTGTCGGGTTTTACGTTAAAAAGAAGGGAGATACCCGAGAGGGTATCTCCCTTCTTTATTGTGTAGAAATCACTGAACGCGGTGTTATCCGAACCGGTCGTCTTTTTGGATGCGGAGATTGTCGCGGACAAGTGAGGAATGATGACGGTCTGTCCAATCTTTATCTTGTCCGCCTTGAGGCCGGGGTTGGCCTGCAAAATTATGTTGAGCGGCGTCGCATAACGCTGGGCTATCGCGCTCATCGTATCGCCCGATTTTATCTTGTATATTTCGTATTTGAACAGCGGCGAGGAAACATCCTCGAGTACGGCCCGAACCGTTTCCGCCTTGTCCGCTGGCACCTTCACCATGTGCTTCGAGCTGGGGGGCGTTATGTGGTATTTGAGTTCGGCGTTGCCGTCTTTCAGCAGCTTGAGAGGAATGCCCGTTCGCTCGGCCAGGACGTTCATATCCACCTGTCGGGATGTTTCCAGCGCTTCCCACAGGCGCTTTTCGCCCCAGTCAGATTGAAAACCATGGAGTTCCGGATAGCTCAGTATCGAAGCGACGGCGAGGAATTTCGGGACGTAGGACAGCGGCTCCCTGGATAGTTTTTTGCTGTCATAAAGATGCCAGAAATCGATGGATTCGCCGTTCGAGGATTTTATCGCCCTCGAGACGGCCCCCAGCCCCGCGTTGTAGGCGGCTATGGCCAGCGGCCAGTCTCCGAGCGCTTCATAATTGTCGCGCAGCTTCTGCAGCGCGGCATCGGTGCTTTTCATGAAGTCCTTGCGGTCATCCGTCCATTCAGAGATGGAGAGGCCGTAGCCGGAGATGGAGTTTCGCATGAATTGCCATATCCCCGTGGCGCCGCTTCTCGACACGGCGAAGGGCGAATACTCCGACTCTATGACGGGCAGATAGAGAAGTTCCTTGGGCAGTTTGTATTCCAGTATCTTTTCTTCGACGTAGGCCAGATAGGGAAGGGAGCGCTCCATGACGGCCAGGAGCCATTTTTTGCCCCCGGAGGTCATGTAGGTAGCGCGGTAATTCTCGAATTCCTCGTGTCCCCAGGGCATTTCCATATCGAATTGAAGTCCGTCCACCAGGATTCCCGCTGACATGATGATCTCCGGATTGACCATTTGGGATTCGGCGGGAGGGACGACGGGCGGGGCGTCGACGGCGGCGGGCTGGGCGTCGGCGGCGGCGGGGGGGAGCGGGGATTCGGGAGCGATACTCGCCGGAATCTCCGCGGGGGAGGTTTCAATCTCGATCTCCGGATCGCGTCCTTGCCCGTAACCGGCGACGCAGAGCGTCAGCATAAAAAGCGCCGGCAGGAAAAAGCGAAGGCGCAAACCTGGGTGAAGACGTCTGTTCGAACCGGATTCGGAATATGGTTTACCGTGATTCATTGCATCTTTTCTCCGAAATAAATGCCGGCCCATTCCCATTGTCCGTGTACCTTGGGATCGGCCGGAAAGTCGATTTTGCGGAAATACAGGTACCAGACCTGGACGCGTCCAGTCCAGCCCCATGTCCGCAGATAGGCGTCGTATGGTCCCGACGATGAATGCAGCGCGGCTGCCGATTGGATCGGCCGGCCCTGCATGAACTGGCTCAAATCGAAGGCGACCTTGCTGTTCGCGTCCATTCCGCTGTCCTGATACCAGGATACCGCAAAAAATCCCGCTTTCGAGGCATATTTTCGCAGCTGGCGGGCCGAACCGGACGCGAGGGCCTTTCTCACGCTCGCGGTCAGTTCGTCCAAACTCTCGAAGGTCCAGTCTTTCGGGCTGGCATTGAATTCGACCAGCTGTCTGGCATAGGCATGGGCTTCCGGATACCCCGGAACGCCAGCTCCGAAATAGGGAAGGAAAGCGGCATAATGCTCGAGGGCTTCCTTCCACGATCCGATTTTTTCGTACTCCTTGGCGAGCAAGAAGTGGGAAGCTCCCACGTCCTCGGCTTCGGGGAAACGCGCGATGAGGTCCCTGTAGTATTCGATCTTCCGTTCAGGCGCTTCCACGCTTCGGACCAGTCGCGCGAGCGATTCGTAATGGAGGCTCCTTCCCTCGATATTGAGATCGGGGAGGGTCTTCACGATTCTCTCGTAAAGGGGAATCGCCAGAGGCACATCGCCCGCCGCCTCGTAGCTCGCGGCGGCGGCGAAGAGATACCAAGCCGCGTATTCGTCGGGAGGATCGCTCATTCCGACAAGGAATGACGCCGCTTTCGCGTGGTTCCCACCGTCGATCAGTATGGCGGAAATCTTCCTCGCGGCGGCATAGTGCGCCAGACTGTTGGGTTTGGCGCCATTCGGGCCATGTTCGTCCAGAACAGCGAACAGCGACGATAGCGCCTTTCTCTGCGAAAGGCCGCCTACGATATACAGGGAATTACCGCCGGAACAGGATGTTACAAAAAAAGAAGCCGCAAGGATAAAAATAACAAATAACGCAAACCGGCGCGCTTGAGAGGAGCGCAGCCCGGTCCTCTTGATGCGGGGGGCAGGTGAAAACACAAAAACCAGAGTAACACGCGGTTTTTCCGCTTTGCAAGTACGAACCATCTCTATATACTTAAGGCCTCATTCCTTGGAGGAATTGCCACTAGTGAAACCCAGAGTATTCCTGACGCTGAGATTTCTCGCCACTTTTCTGATTTTTTCAGTCGTTGCGGGGCTGATAACCTGGATCGGCGGGCTGCAGATCGCCCAGACATGGCCCTTCCTCCTGGGAGCGGCGGGCATCGCCGGCCTTCTCGCCGGGATAAGGAAACGCCATCGTTTTTTTGCGGGATTCACCATCCCTTCCATGGTTTTTATCGCGCTATCAGGCTTCTTCTGCCTTTTTTCTTTTCACCTCATCCCCATGCGGCTGAAAGATTTCATTTTAATGTATTGGCCGGCGATACCTGCCGTCTCCCTGGCATGTTTGTTTTTGAGCGCGGTTTTTTTCGGCTGGCGGCGTCAGGCGGCCGGACGCGGGAAAAATTCCGAATGATGAACTTTTAATGCGGAATCGCTCAAGAAGTGAGGAATTTGGTACGATTTTCTATTATAATCACAATGACCAATCCAGTAATGAAAAGAGAACGCCTGGCGTTCGCGGCGGGAGAAAAGTGAATTGAATAAAGTTTGGATGCGTGGAGCGTCGATTGCCTTTCTCGCCGCCATGCTCGGAGCCGCCGCTCTGCCTTTGCGCGCCCAGACCAGCATCGCCATGGCCAATCCCGAGACTCTGGCCAGGATGATCAGCAATAAGGCCGAAATCGAACGCAATATTATCCTGGCCACGCCCGATTCCCTCGCCCTCGCCAGGAATGGGCTCGCCGAATCGAAGGTCATATCCGAAGACGACAGGGAAGCCCTTCTGGAAATCGTCCGCGGAATTTCGACCATTCTCTATCCGCCGCCTGTCGCGGCTCGCGCGTCGCCGAACGTCACGAAAAACCCTCCCCCGCGTTTCAAGGGGAATGGCGAACTGCTCTCCGATTTTTTCGTGGATCCGCTTCTCAAGAATATCCATCCTATCTATTCGGTATGCTTGACCCAGTTAGTGGAAGCTTCCAATGGAAGGATCTTCGCCGCGCCTAAGGGTTCCGAGGGCGCTTTCCTGACGGAGATTCTGCCCGCTCTCGCCGTATTCAAGACTTCGGACAGGGATATGGCCCGGTCGGCTCTCGGTTATTCCGAACGCTTCGAAGCTTCGGGCAGCTACGCCTCGGCGATACCGGGGCTCGTGCAAGCGCGATTCGCCAGGTTGGAGGGCGACTCGCTCAAGGCCTATCATCTCTACAGCAAGGTCATGGATTCCTATCCCGACGTCTGGCCGGCAAGGCTGGAGTTAGGGCTGCTTTCCCTGGAAATGGGAATGCCCGTGAACGCGCTGACCTATCTTTCCCCGCTCGTGGAAAACAGGAAAAACGATGGCGCCGTCGTCTTGCCCTATGCCATGGCGCTCTATCACAACGGGAGATTGGCGGACGCCGAGCCCTATGTGAGGAAAGGCCTGGAATGCTATCCCGAATCACCCGCGCTCTCGATTATCGCCGCGCATATTCTGATGGATAGGAACGACTACGCCGCCGCACAGCCTCTTCTCGATGCCTATGGGAAGAAACATGCTTCGGACAGGATGTACCTGTACTTGAAAGCTCTCCTGGCCAAGGGGCAGAACCGGAACGATGAAGCCCAGAAGTGGGCTCGCAAGGCCCTGCAGGCATATCCGGAAGACCCCGAAATCATGGTGCTTCTCGCCGGAATCCTTTTTGGCGGGCCTGAGGCGGGACACAAGGAAGCGGCGGCGCTGAGTATCGAAGCGAAGAACCGTTTTACCGCCGACAAAGCGTTGGCCGCCGGGTCGAGGCCGGCTCCTTTAAGCCCCTTGATGGAAGCGATGCGCAAAGAGGCCGAAGGCGAGGCCACGCGCTTTCTGATGCTCGAAGCCTACAACCATCAGGATTGGTACGCCGCCGGCGAAATGCTCGGATCGACTCCGACATCGGGGATAGACAAGGCTGTCGTCGCCACGATCCTGCGAAAATCGGGCAGGAAGAGGGAAGCCCTCGCTTTTTCTTCCGAATGGTATAAGGACAGTCCGAAATCGGAAGCCGCCGCCGAAGCCTACCTCCGATCGCTCGCCGCGGCCAGCACCGGCATAGGCGTGGCTTCGGCGGCCGGCTCCGTGGTTTCGGACGCCGGCACCGGCCTCATAGGGTTCATGGGCGGCTATGCTCCGGGAACTTCGGGGCCCGTCCTGGACGCGGGGCAGCCTTCCATCATCGGCCTCGTGCTCCAGCTGCTCTCGGGATCCTGTTCGGCCAGCATGCGATCCTATCTTTATTTTCTTCGCGGGACCTTGCAGACCGATGCCGACGCGGCCATCGACTCCTATCGGATGGCTCTCCTCGAGCGGGCCGATAACGTAGAAGCCATCGCGGCCCTGGCAAAGGCCTACGCCAAGAAAAACGACGCGCAGAAAGCGCTTTTCTTCGTCAAGCAAGCCAAGGCGATAGGAATCGACGACGCTGACCTCTTTTCCGATCTGCAGGCGCTGGAAGCGACGCTCACCAAGGGATGACCGCTCTTTTCAATCCGGACTTAGCGGAATTCCTCGAAACCATCTACAACGAATGCAACCGACGGCAACGATTGAACAGGGATCCCCTGGCGATCGTCGCCGGCTATAGCGATACAGCCGACAGGGAAGTGGCGGGGCTTATCTGTTCCACCCTCGCTTTCGGCTCGGTGGATCTCATTCTCCGCGCCTGTAATCTCGCGCTCGAACCTTTGGGGCCCCACCCCGCTTCGGCGCTCGAATCCATGGAGGACGACGATCTGTCGCGGTTTTGGGGTGATTTTCACTATCGCTTCTGTTTTCCTTCCGACATGCAGGCCCTGCTGCGCGCTATCCGCGCGGCGAGGCGCAGCCTGGGCTCCCTTGAGGCATTGTTTCTCGCCGGCGACGCGCCCGGAAACGAAATGCCGGAGACGACCAGTACCTTCGTCCGGGCGTTGAGGACCCTGGGCTTGGACGCTTCCTCGCCTGGAGCCCGCTCTACCCGCTCTACCCGCTCTTCCGGGCCTGGCATCCGCAAGAACCTCCTGCCCGATCCCTCCGATGGTTCGGCCTGCAAACGACTCTTCCTGTTCCTGCGCTGGATGGCGCGTAAAGACGACATCGACCCGGGCGGCTGGGATTCGCTTTCCCAGTCGCGCCTTATCGTCCCTCTCGATGTCCATATGGTGAAGACCTGCCGCGAAAGGCTGGGATTTTTGGGCAAGGCGCGGGCATCGGGTCCTCCGAACCTGCGCGACGCTATCGAGGTGACGAGGCAGTTCGCCCTCTATTCGCCCGACGATCCGGTCAAATATGACTTCGCTTTGACGAGGCCCGGGATCGATCCTTGGCCCGGTGACGAAGTCTTTGGCTGTTTCTGATTGACATTGGCGAGGCCGCTGTGATAGCTTAGTCGAGCTATCGGTACGGTAGCGACGGGCAATAGCGCAGGTGGTTAGCGTACGAGTCTGGGGGACTCGGGGTCGCCAGTTCGAGTCTGGCTTGCCCGATAGAGAGCGAGTTATCGCGATGCGATGACTCGCTCTTTTTATTTTTAAAAGCTATTACGCATGAAGCGGCTTGACGAAGGTAGTAGTTGGTGTAACAATTTTTATAGGATATTGCCATATTGTAAGTGAAAATTTTAACACATAAGTGTTTTTAGGAGGAGGCTGCGATTGAAGGCAGTTGGCTATGCGTGGCTCATTCAAACGTACCACCTCGATGTGCTCGAGCCTGCATCAGTCTCCTATATCCATGACCGAAGCGATCGCCACAGCGTGGAACAGGATAGCCGGACCGAGTCGTATTACCCCAGGGGTTATGATCCTGGCGATGAATGGGCCGGGAACCTAACGTTTGCGCTAAAGTATGAAGGGCTCAATCTTGAAGTGTTGGCGGCGTTGTTCCCAATGCTCGATTCTTCCGCGGTCGAAGCCTATGTTCAGGAATCACCGATCGGCAAATATGCCCGGTTTGTATGGTTTTTTTATGAACTCCTAACGGAGCGAAAGCTTGGTTTTCCTGATCTCGACACGGGTAACTACCTGCCGATCCTCGATGAAGAGCGGGAATTCACCATCCCTGCGGCGTTTGCGCCGAGGGCGAAGCGGCAAAGGCTTATCGTAAACCTCCTCGGAGGGAAAGAGTATTGCCCGCGCATCAGGAAGACCGAAGCGATCGCAGCCTTCTATACCGCCGATGTCGCGGCATCGGTACGAGCCCTTGTCGCCGCCTATCCCGATGAACTCATCGGGCGCGCTTCCCGATACCTCTACGCAAAGGAAACGAAATCTTCATTCGAGATCGAGCGGGAGAAAGCAGACACGAAGCGTACCACCAGGTTCATTGAACTCTTAAAGCGAGCGGGGCGTATCGATCCGTATGGCGAAAAGGAGCTTGCGGCGCTGCAGAACGCGATCGTTGAAGAACGATATGCCGTCAATGGGTATAGGACGAACCAAAATTATGTAGGCGAGAGCATCGGCCCGACCCGCGAACTCGTCCATTATATTCCGCCCAAGCCAGAAGCCTTGGGATCCCTTATGGAGGGATGGACTTCCTGCAGTCGGCAGATCCGGGCCAGCGCTCTAGATGCCCTCGTTCTTGCCACCGTGGCGGGATTCGGGTTCGTGTATCTCCATCCCTTCGAAGATGGCAATGGCCGCATCCATCGTTTCCTGATCCACGACGCGCTGGTCGCGACGGGATTCACGCCCGAAGGCATGATATTCCCCGTTTCCGCGGTCATGCTTCGCCGGATGAAGGAGTACGACGCTGCTTTGGAAGCGTTCTCGAAGCCGTGCATGGAACGGCTGCAATATGCGCTCGATAGCCGGGGATCGGTAACGGTGCGGGGAGAGACCAGCGGGCACTACCGCTATCCTGATCTGACACGGCAGGCGGAAGCTTTAGTTTCATTCGTACAGGAAACGGCGCAGGTGGAGTTATCGGCGGAACTGGAGTACCTCTCGCTCTTTGACCAGGCAGCCGAAGCCGTTCGTTCCCTCCTTGATATGCCCGATCGAAAGCTTGAGCTCTTCGTCCGCCTCTGCATCCAGGGCAAGGGGAAGGTATCGGCATCGAAACGCGAGCTATTCCCTGAGATCACCGATGGAGAACTTGCCGATCTCGAAAGCGCCGTAACCCCGATCATCGCTGGCCTGAAGCGTTAGCTCCTCTTTTATTGCCTCGAAGGCTACCATTGCCTTGAACGGCTTGTCGAACTTCTTCTTCGTGGTGGACGCTTCTTGACAGACCGAATGTTGTCGTTTGGCCAAGCACGTACTCTTTTATTCTTGATAAGTGCATCCATGATAATAAATTATACAGCTAACCCTTGTCTCTATGCTATAGATAACTACACCAATATTGCACCATTTAGGGCCTGAATCCATAGTTATAAATATGAGTAGATGCGAGACCTCGAAGACAGCGTTATACTGACATACAATCAACGGGACTGAATCAAGAAGTTTGAAATCATACCGAAAGAGGAAGGCCACGGGTTACGCTTCATCGATGCGATCATCATTCAGAACGGCAGAACGGAAAGGCTCTCGCCCAATACAAAGATGAATCTCGACGGTCAAGGAGGAGTGGAAGGTTACGATTTCCTCTTAACTTCGGCGACAAGGTTGACCGTCTTTAAAAACACTTCACTCCATCGGTGAAGATACTTTGACCTCGAGGCCCCACTTCGGTGGGTACCACTGCGGGATCGGCTCTAGGCTTGGTGTATACTTCTGCTTGATGCGGGTTCGCCCCAACTTGCTCTCGATGTCCGGGTGCGCAACGCGAGCATACTTGCTAACCTCGCAGAACACGTTCTGGCAGTCGATGAGCTGAAGGCTGCGGCCCCAGAGGCTCTGGAACTTCATGCCCAGCCTCTCAAACTCGTAGCCTGCACGCTCAGCCATGACCTGGATGATCTCGGCTTCGCTCAAGCCGTCCATGTCCTTGAAGCATTTGCTAATACCGTCCTTAGCACCGGGTCCTGCTACGACAAACTCCATCTCGGAAAAGTCGGTGAGCTCACTGTAGTTGATATCGATGGCAAACTGGAACGCGAGGAAGTCACCGAGCGACGGATAGCTACGCAGTAGCTTAAAAGCGCCATGGAGCGAGCGTGCCTTCGTGAGCTTCTTCGGTGCCCCATCTGCCATCATGTGTTCGATGAGTCGGAGGTGATTGCGATGCTTGCGCGGACTACCGAACGCCGGCGACGGCATGATGTAGGCGGCCGAATAGACGCGCTCGCCTTTTTCAAGCAGACCATCTAGCACCTTCGCGTAGGTTTCGAACGAGAACTCACTCCAATTCAGTTCGCCGAGCTTTGTTTGCAGGCTCTCCCATGTCTGAATCTTGTTGAAAAGCTTGAATAGGATCGTGCGGAAGAAGATTTCTTCAAGCTTCTGCGAGCCTTCATAGATCACGTGGCGGATCAGATACTGGCTCACGCGATCCGATGCTCTGTACACGTTCGTGAAGCGGTACACGCTGAGGATCGGATCCTCAGTCCATGGTGGCGTACTGCCAAGCACGCGGCGCATGAACATTTCTTGGCGTTTCGAGGCGAAGTACCAGTATGTGTCGAATACTGGTGTCGTTTTTAGTAAACGCCCGCCCGGTAATCGGATATCGTAGGCAGCTCGCATGCTCAATCGGTCCACTCGCTACCCGTGTGGTTCTTACCGAACGATGCTCGGGAGTTATCCGGCTGCTTGGTACTCTTGCGTAGGTATGCCTGATGGATCCAATCCTGAACCATCATTGGGTTATCCGACCAGTTATAGATCTTCGCGAACTCGCATTTGATATTATCGTAGAGGCGCGGCGGAATCGTGTGCGGGTTGTATTTTGTCGGATCAGTTCGCGGATATGTAGGCAGCAAGATGCCAAGGAGGCCGGAGCGCGGGTTGTACTCCGTTTGACGAATCGATGAGCCAATCTCCCAGTCGATGTACTTCCGTTGCCATGTCTCAGCGCCAATCAGCACAACGGTCACCGAGGTGTCGCGGATGTACTCGTCGCGGATTTTCTGTCTGATGGTTTCGGTCGACAGGTTCAAGTCGATGTCGCCGTCGTTGACCGAACCCGGCACAATCGCATCAAATGCGTTCCCGAAGCGCAATTCGAAGATATTCTTGTAGTTTTCGTCGAGTGCATGGTGGTAGCTGACGAATACCTTGTGTCTGTTGCTCATTGAGCACTCCTTCTAGCACTCCGACTCTTGGTGGATGATGCAACTTGTAGTGCGGACATCGTTAGTCGTTGATGTTTAGCAAACTCGAGAGGTTCTCCTTGAACCCCCCACTTCCCTTGCTGTTCTAGCCAAGCCTCGAACGCTTCGGCAAGCTCCTTTTTGAAGACGCGATGGCCCTGTGACTTGAGGCAAATATCCTCATCCGTCTTTCGAAAAGGACGGTACTGCTCTGGAATCATCGGAGCGGACTTCCCCCAGTAGACAAATTTCGTAGCGATCAATAGTCGATCAACACTTGTGTCCCAGGTTATATTTGCCTTGTTCTGACGACCTTTTTCAAAACTATGATGAGAGTCAGCTTGGATCCAGCGTTCCCCCTCGCGCCGATAGATGTTGTCACCGTAAATCACTTTGAGGCTGCCATTAAGATTAGGCCGCTTTCGAAAGAAGCGCGGATCATTCCAGTAAGTGTTAAAATTGAGAATCTCTCCAACTTGCATCGCGTAGATAAGCCGCCCGTTGAAGGCATATCTCGTCTTTGCGCCGGTTCCGATGATCCAATCTCCCACACTCGCACTAGCACGAATTCTCGGCTTGCACGTTGCCAACGTGCAGAAGCCAAAGAAAGGGTTTGGGGCGAAGCCAAAGTCACGTGCGATGATATACGAGTATAACTTCATCCGCAGCTATACCTATTGGCTACCCACTCCGGCGTAGTACGCGAATTCCCCGTGGCAGGGTCATCCCAATCGGTGATCTTTCCATTGATGGCGTCGATAATTCGGTCGCCTTGCCAGCCGACTACAGCCGCATCGCCGTATTTGCGCAACTCGTCGGGAATGTCGGCGTCTGTTGCTCCTTGCGCGAAGACGCCGAGGACATTTTTCCCTTGCTCGACAGCGTACTTGATCTCCTTGTTGACCCAATCACTCTGCGCCGTATCGTGGGTAATCAGTACGACTAAAGTGCTAGCCCAGTCGATGTGTGGTTTGAGGTAATTGTTCATGATGTAATCAGGGTCCTTCGCAGCATTCGGTTTGTCGCTATTGATTGAGCTATCTCGGACCTCCATGCCCGCATGCTTAATCAAGTCCTTAAGCTTCGGCAGAAGGTCGTCGTCCTCGTGGACGTGAGAGATGAAGATGTTCTTCGTTTCTGGCATGCTTATCCCCCTATAACGCAAATATTTTGTTTCCCTGACTGCCTTCACTTACTGCATTTTTCAAGCTGGTGGTGTTGGAATCTTTTTCTGCCAGAATTTAAAAGGTGTCAACCCACCAAGCATTCTGAGCCTCGCTTAGTAACGAAATACCCCGCGATATTACTACCTGCGCTCGAAAGTATTCCAGTTCCAGAGTAATAGACTTACTTACGACAAATTCCTTCGATTTATCCTTCTTTCAGTTCAGCTCTTTAGTATTACCTCTCCTTTGATTTACACCATGCGATCCAGGATTTACCCCAGTATTGCCCTGCCCCTTTTATACTCTCCAATGCTTCGTCATGGTACCCAAGTCGCCTATAGGACTCTGCTCCTAAAACACAAAGCCATTCTTTATAGCCAGTTGGTATCATGGTCGGCGCTCTTGAAAGAACCTTTTGTACTTGCTTTGCATCAATAGCGTGCCCTAAATGCAGGGTCGCGAGTACGATAAATTGCCATACTTTTATCCATTCGGCATATGGCAGTCTCAGGTCAGTATGATTTATCTCCCTATCCTCTTTCGGCGTTGGGTTACTTAGGAATTCAGAGTGATAGCCATAGATGTGTAATGAATCACTAATATGGTTGTACGATCCGATTTCAATACCCAACCATCCTGCGAATATCTCTTGAATTGTGGTAAATTGAATAAAATTATATGGCATTCCCCAAATCAGGTCATTGGAACGCATCACGTGTAGCCACTCAAGCTTGTCGTTTCGGACTAACAGATGGCTAGCTATACTACAAGGAATATCTTTCGATTTCTCAGTAGTCCCTGGAAGATCTTTTTCTGTATCCCAATATTGTAGAACTACTTGCCGTGAATCAGGTTTGTTCTTGAGAATCTGAACTGCAGCATGCAGCTGGTCTGTATTTTGCTTATCGCACCAATTTCCGTGCCGGAGAGAACGACCGATGCTGGAGCCAATTCTAGGTACGAACCCCAGGCGATAGCCATAAGCTCCGTGCAAATAATTATCTCCACCATCGGCATACTTGGTCATTCTTGAATTCCATGCCGATAAAAAGGATAAATCATTAGCGCCAGATAGAATCCATACTACTTCTACGATCGCGAAGGCAGGGTTTATTTCTCGTGCAAATACAATCCGTTGCCTTGGATCATCTATCTCGATGGCTACATGGAGAAGTTCTGTTGTGGTTCCATTTCGACTAGTTTGTACGCTGCCTTGTTTCTTGAGTAGATCGATCGCTTGAGTCCAAGCATCGTCTGCCGATCTTGCCGTAATGGAAATCATTGTTTTTCCATATTTTGTAATATCTTGACGGCTTGTTTAAAAGTTTTATCTTCTGATCCATTGTTATCAAGTATATGAATCTCAATTCCTTTAACTTGTTCTAGATCAATAATTTCACGATAGAATAATTCCAGTTTTGTATGTCGTTCCTTGTCGCTTTCGTAGGGTTTCAAGCTTGTTTTTCGAGACAGGAAGAAATATACCGGAGGTGGCAAAGTGTCCCAAAACGGCCATTCTAGCTTGACTAGCGACAATGCTCTATCCTTGGATAAGTGTAGGCGACTATAAGCATAAGTGCTCCACCATGACCTATCCAACAGAATACTACCTCCTCTTTCAAAGTGATCGCGAAAACTGGTCTCGATTTGATCAATATGCGCGGCCATATGAAGAACCTGCATCGCAGTCTCATTCGGCTTACGAAGATAAGTTAGCTCACCGTGGTGGATAGCATAGATGAGCTGGCCAAGTGTTCCGATATCATGCCCCGGAAATGCTGCTCGCATGATGTTGGTTTCGGGAAATTGGACCTGTAAATATTTTTCTAATTGACTAATCAAAGAGCTTTTCCCTGATCCATCTGCACCTTCAAAGACAAGAAACTTATTTTTCATAGGTTACCTCTCGACTTATTAGGTTTTTAATTCGGATAACAATTCTGGAGCCCCATTAATATTAGTTCAATTATTCGCTCTGGTGACCGCGTTGTCGCAAGCTCGTGGTTCTCTTCTTTCGTCAGTCCATTCTTTAGCCCTACAAGGCCGCATGTTTTCAGCTCATCGACGATGGTGTCATATTCATCCCATGGTTCGCCCTGCTTTTGATACAGCAACCGCAATTCTTCCGAGAATGGGACGGCTTTCTGATAATTCCAGTGTAGTTCGGGCCGAATATGCCCCTCCAGCGCATCGAAGATAAGCCGAGCACAGCCACCGAACGTACCAATAAGGTAGACTGGACGCTTGGCGCGTATTGACAGAAGCGCCTCCTCTAATACACCGGGCATCCTTCCGCGATAGCCATCGCCAGTGGGACCAAGTCGTCCCCCAACCACAACGCGCGCAGCGACATCCTCAGTTTGCTGTTGCCGCATGATGGTGAGGCCACGTGACCAGGCGAAGCGACGCATTGCGGAATTGACCAGTATTTCTACTGACGGCGTTGTGATAAACGCAGCATCCAACGTCTCATCGAGACCATTCGGTCTCGCGCAACGACGTACATCAACCAGCGCGCTTCCGCTGTTAAGGCGGGCAATATCAACGGGGGTGCTCGCGTTTGGCCACGCAAGATATGCAACCAGTTCTGCAGGCTGCCCGGCCTCCGGCGTTGGCTCGCCGCGAAGCTGCTCGATGGTCGGGTCGTATAGAAGGTCCGCAAGCCTGACAGTGTAACCGGCGGAACCGAGGTGGCCGCCATAGGCCAGGCGCACCCCAGCAACTAAAAGATAACGTGAGATATCGAGTAAGACCTCGTCGAGGTGAGGCTTACGTAGACCGAAACACGGAAGGTCTTCGGCTTCCGAAATTGAAAGAGCTACTAGAAGCTGCTGGGCACGCAGATTATGAATTTTCGCATAACGCTCAAGCGGTGTCTCAACGGTCACACCCGTGAGGGAAAGAACTGCGAGTTCCTCACTCCCAAGCGGAGGATCGGGATAAAGCACGGGCCTTGCTTTGTCCCGATGTACTAACGTCACGAGCTCAGGCCCAGAAGGAAGGATGTCGTCGCCCGGGCGTGCGCGCTTGCGAAGCATCTCTTCCGCGTACATATAGCGCAGGGTCTCTCGAAGCAGTGAATCGATAACGGCCCGAGGATCATCCTTCCAGCGCAGTACGGGCACGTTGCCAGAGTAAGGAAAACGTCGGATCTCTCGCTCCTGAATCGCATCGACAATCACAAACGGCCTCTGGTAGCGTTTCGCGAAGAGGACCTCTCTGCGACACCAGGAGCGTGACGAATAGGCATCCGTCACGACGGCGAGCAGGGCGGAATCGGCCACGCCGGCTTCGATCGCTTTGGCGAATCGAGATCCGGACGCAATGTCTCCGCTGTCGAACCATGTCTTCTCCGGCTGGTTCGCCTTCAAATACTCGAGCAGCGTGTTCACGACACTGTGTGGTTTCCCTGCGTCGATCTTCGCATGGCTAAGAAAAATGGTCATCGAAGGGGCGTCCTCATCGACCGAATGTGGTCGAAGGAGGCGGATCAGAAGGTGTAGCATCCTTCGCGCGACTAACTTTTTGCGCTCTGCATCATTGGGCTCATCGAACGCGCGAAGGAAGTTCAGATTCTTGAGGCGCACGTCGATGGGCCACGCAAAACTACTGAGGCTCACCGGAAGGAAGCGACGATCGGGTGACTCGTTGCAGAGATCACGGAGCTTGACACCATAGTCTCCCCACGTGATGCCACCGTCTCGCCCCGATCTCGCATAATTGACGAGTTGATCGTCGGCCAAGAGCACGACCAGAACGCGATCTGCCTCCTCGCTGAGTCTCGGCTCTGGCGGCATAAACGTGTAATCGTTTGGCGTGAAGATGGTTGGAATGCGGAGCCCTGGGGCTGCTGCGTCGTCATTGATGATGTCGCGCAGATACTCGGCCATTGCGGCAGCTTCGGCCGACGCCGGGTGGAACTCGAATTGAACGAGGAGTGGGTACTTCATATCGTCACCACCTCTATCTGTCCAGTCACCGCCGTTGCGACAAGTGCTACGTGGCGTTCCTTGAGCAGCGCAATGCTACGCTCAGCGGCAATTTGTACAGTATCGAGCTTTGCAGTCTCGCGGGCAATGTGGTCGGCGATCTGCCAGATTAGGTTCGCGAAGTAGTTATGGTCAGGCATTCGCCAGTCCTCCTAGATTAGTCGAGCCCCCATCATCAATAACAGGATTCAGGGCTAGAAGGCGGAATGGGACGAGGGATGCGGTCCTGAGGGCATCTTCTTTACTAGTCCAGGTCATGGTAGGCATATACCTAAGTCCTTTACTAATATAGCTTCTCGCTGGGCTTTTAAGTCAAATAGTACCTCATGAGCCGGGAGCAAGCAAGATAGCTTACTTCGGAATCGTTTAATATCAGACTAGGTTTGTGGACCAAGAAGCCTACATGATGGTAGCCGCATCACTAGTACCGAAGGAGTCGGCGCTAATGACTTTGCCTCGGGGTGAAGCGTGAGGCGTTTACCCTTGACGACTATCCTCTCGAATGCAATTACTGCCCGACAAGACGCTTGGCCTTGGCCAAGCTAATCCTGAGCTTCTCGGCTGCCTAATCGTGGCAATAGAGATACAGAAGGCGACGTCGTCCTTCGCTGCTTCTATAAAGGCATTCGGTGTGAATGGAGAGGCATAGGATTGAAAATAAAGCTGACCCCTATGACTAAGTCCGCGTCTGAATCGCCCCGGGTTTGCCGGAGACTGAATCCTTTGAGAGGATACGGTCATGGGCAAGGGACGTTTTTCTTATCAATCCCATTGTATTTTCTTAATACTCTCTTCTCCTGATTCCAGAAGTATAGACATCCCCTAATCCTGTCGACCTTCCGCCTGCACTCGATTTATCCTCGAATTCAACAAGGCTCTGATAGCTCAGGTAGCCGTTTCCTGTTTACGATTATAGAACAGCTCAATATAGTCTAAAAGATCCATTCGAGCCTCGGATCAGTCTTCTTTCTAATCCTTTCTTTCTTCAGGCCTGTGAAGAAGGATTTAGGACAGGCATTCCTTCAGCAGTTGCCGGGTCGGTTCATGCTGATCTTGAAACCATTCCTACAGCTATCTGACCCCGATAGTCACTTAAGTACCGGAAATATAGGATGCGTCTTTACAGGCTATCGCTGAATGGGAAGTCTTTAACTCCAGTTTCATGCTAAATGACCTAATCTGTATATGTTGAATGACAAAAATAAAAATAATTGATAACTTATTGCTTGCAATAGGATAAACATTGCTGTATGTTAAATGTTGTCAAGCAATATGTGCAAATCTTGAAGGATGGAGTTGATGTACGAGCAGGTGCGGCTAGTCAAGCCGGGATTCGATGACGAACTCACAGGTTTGA
Organism: Treponemataceae bacterium; assembly: GCA_963677895.2. GTDB lineage: Bacteria > Spirochaetota > Spirochaetia > Treponematales > Rectinemataceae > UBA11090. The sequence continues at coordinate 35,718 of CAXXGJ010000018.1, forward strand.
TCATTGATCTCGATTACCTCCGGAGAGGACAGCCCGGGGGATCGACGCCTACGTGGCTCTTCGTCCAGCTTAAAGGAATCTTCCACATGCTGGAAGGGCTTGGTTCTGCCAGAATCGAAGGGAATCGCACCACAATCGCGGAAGCGGCAGAAGACCGCATCGCGGGAGCAACTACGTTTTTCGGAACCGATGAAAGGATCAAGGAATACCTGAATGTAGAACTTGCACTCGATTTCCTTGAAACCATTCCGCCCGACAGCCTCGCCACTGGTGCTGTATGTCGTGAACTTCATAAACGGGTGGTCGCCGGGCTTTCTGCCGGGAGGGGGGGAGAGGGCTCGTCAAATCCTGGGGAATGGCGTGTGGGATCAGTAAATATCACAGGTTCCCGTCACCGTCCATCTGCGGCAGGTGATGTACCAGCCCTTATGCAGGAGCTGTTTTCGTTTCTGGCAACGCCTGACGATCCTCGTTATGACTTGATCAAGCTGGCGCTCGCCCATCACCGCTTCGCGTGGATACATCCGTTCGACAACGGTAACGGCAGGACGGTTCGCCTTTTCACCTATGGTCTTCTCGTCCGCGCCGGATTTCGGGTGGCAGGAATAGGGCAGAATGGACGAATCCTCCAGCCGACAGCGATATTCTGCTCGGATCGGGCTGCCTACTATGCGGCGCTCGACAGGGCCGATGACGGCGACGATGACGGTCTTCTCGCCTGGTGTCTATATGTACTTCGCGGACTGAAATTGGAAATCGAGAAGATCGACCGATTGTCCGATTACTCCTTCCTGCGTGATCACCTGCTGCTCCCCTCTATCAACGAGCTGGCCGAGCGGGGCGGGATCAATAGTCGTGAAAGAAGTATCCTCCTCGGGGTAGCGAGGAGCGGGAAGCCGATCGCCAATTCCGATGCCCGAGCGTTCTTCGACGAAAAAGTTTCGGTTACCCATACGTCACGCCTCATCGCAAGCCTTCGTGAACGAAAGCTCTTGGTTCCGATATCCGAGGGGGCTCGTACCTATACACTCGGCTTTTCAAAAAGCCCCTTGTTGCGTACGTTGATACGCGCGCTGGATAAAGAAGGCTTCCTTCCATTCCAAGGCGAAACCTGATTGTTTGCATGAGTATGTTAGCGTGACGCTTGAAAAACGTGACAGCAGATGTGACAGCACTTCCGGCAATGCGTACTTGACGGAAACCTAATCCAGATATAGAAATAAAGACAGAGAATGCATGAAGCCGCATCAAGCGGATATTCGGGTTTAGAGGATTAGATTTCAAATCCACCCTTGATTATGAACCGCTTTAGAAGGTCGTGGATCTTGATGTTGATCTTGATCGGGGCGATGGTCGATCCTTCCAAGCCTTCAAAATATGCCTTGGCTTTTACTTTATCGATCGTATCCTTGAGTTCGTCGAAGCGACCGAATTCGTTGATGTTCGCTTCGGTAATACCCGAATTCATCATGGCGCGCAGCTTTGCCTCGTCCAAGCCCAAGATCCCGGAAAGCGTGCTGATCTGGTCGTTTTTCGCCGTGCATTGATATTCGGTGACGTAGTCGCGAAAGGTCTTCCCGCTTTCCATGACCGCGGAGCCGCTTTGCACATCGTGGAGAAAGATATTGGCGTATTTTTGTTCTTCAGTGGTCAAATACGCGAAAGACTTATGCAAATCGTCCAGGGTCTGCTGCCTCTGTTCTTCCTCGATGCCAGCCTGTTTCAATGCTTTAAGATACTTATCAAACCGCGAGTTCATGTAGTCGGCATCGATTCTCCCGGTATCGATTTCGGTCAAATACCCGTCGATATCATAGGGAACGTCGGGCATTACGCCCCCACCACTCCCGCCATTACCGCTGGCGAGCTCTTTGTAGCGGAGCGCCAGAACGAGGTAAGCGTTCTCGTCGAACTGCATATCGATGATTTTCTTTGGTTTGCCAGGGCCATCGCTGAATTCGTAGCGCGACTGACTCCAGACAAAGCCCTGGATTTTCGCCGCCTCGAGATGGAGGCTCATTTCCTTGAAGAGCTTGGCGAATTTGCCTCGCTCCGCGCCATCATCCGGCAATTTCGAAATATCTGGAACACCCGCTCGGGCGAATAATTCCGCGATCTCCTGGTAGAGGGAGTTCATTGCGCGCAAATTTAAATCAAGTCGATCCACGAACAGCCCGAGCGGCCTGTCCCCCGAATAGAGCTTGACTGCCCTGTTGATGTTCTCTTCCATGGTGTGCGGTTTGCGGTAATAGCGGATAGTCCCGAAGGGTTTGTCCGGGCCAAAGAGACGATTGGTGCGGGAGAAGGCCTGGATGATATTCTCGTATTGGAACAGCTTGTCCAGGTATAGTGTGTTGAGCCACATGGAATCGAAACCGGTGAGCATCTGATCCACCACGATCAGAAGATCGATTTGTTTCTCCGGACTCCGCTCCAGACGGAGATATGGCTCCTTGTGGGCGAGGCGGGTGGCGATATCTTTCTTGAATTTCGCGTGGGTGGGTATGGTAAAATCTTGCTCGTATCGCGCATTATAATCCTCAATGATTTCGATAAGACCGTCTTTCTTGAATTTTACACCGCCGTTATTGTCGATATTGGGATCAAAGAGGGCGGTGAATTTCAGGTTGGTTTTCTTACTTTTAATGAGGCGGTAATATTCGATGGCCTCAGCTATGCTCGTGGTAGCGAAGAGCGCGTGGAATTTTCCGTTCTGGCTCAGGGTGAGCCAGTTATCCAGAATATCTTCCACTACCTTTTCACGATGCTCGGTTCGCTCGTATTGGGCCTGTGTCAGGTAATCCTCGATGCCTTTGACCCTACTGCCGTCGCCTGCGATGGATCCGGCCATGGGTGTGTCTTTCATGTATCGGTTAAAGACGATTTTCTTTTTGGGATCGGCAAAGGCTTCAGCCTCATCGCTGGCTTTCGCCTGTTCCAAGGCCACCGCGACGCGCAGATCCTTGTCTTTATAGGTAAGAACCTTATAAGGGTCGAAACCCAGGACGTTTTTATCCCGGATACCGTCAGCGATGCTGTAGCGATGGAGTTCGTCACCAAATATCGAGGACGTGGTATTGAGCTTTTTCTGGTTCTCTTCGTGGATGGGGGTGCCGGTAAAGCCAAAGAGGAGGGCGCGAGGAAAGGTGGCTTTGATTCTTCTCAGCATTTTCCCAAAGGTATCACGGTGTGCCTCGTCGACGATAATGACGATACGTTTCGCCTGCATCAGGGCGAGGTCGTGGGCGTTGATCCCGCCTTCTTCGTCCTTGATATTGCTCATCTTCTGGATCGAAGTGACGATTAAAGTGTCAGCTGGGCGCGTACTTTTCAGCTTGGTGATCAGGGTGGCGGTGTTCTCCGTGGCCTGAACCTCCTCGCTCTCCTCGGCGAAGCCACGGTACTCGTTCAGGGACTGGGTGCCGAGCTCGATCCGGTCCATGAGGAAGATGACCTTGTCGGCGTCCTTGGAATTGGCGATGAGCTGGGCCGACTTGAAGCTGGTCATGGTTTTGCCTGAGCCGGTGGTATGCCAGACATAGCCGCCCCGCCCCTTGTGGGCGCTCCAGTCAATCTTGGAAACTCGGTCGGATATGGCGTTGGCCGCGTAATACTGATAGCTTCGCATCACTTTAAGGATGCCGTCTGAGCCGTCTGCCACGGTGTAAAAGCCTATGAGCTGATGAGCCATGGGGATGGAAAGGAGGGAAGAGGCGATGTCCTTCCAATCGTTGATTGGCTCGTTGTTGAAGTCGGCCCAGCGGAAATAGTAATCAGTGTTGAACCTGCCTTCGGGACCGGGGTTCGCGAAGTAGCGGGTTTCTTCAGGCTGCATGGCTACAAAAATCTGGACGAGGGAAAAGAGGCTCGTGAAAATACCCTCGTCCGAATACTTTTCGATCTGATGGAAGGCTTGGCTCACAGGCGTGCCGCTTTTTTTAAGCTCGATATGGATGACAGGCATGCCGTTTATAAGAAGCATAAGGTCGCCCCGACGCTCGCTTAAAATCTTCGACCTGCTTTTAAATTGAGGTTGGCGGGCAATTTGATAGCGGCTTTGCCCGGCGGCGATCTCCCGACGATCGTAGATTTTTAGACTTACTTCCTTACCGAAATGGAGGCGGTCTTCCGGGTTGTCGCGGGTGATCGAGACGGTTTTCCCGTTGATGAAGCCATTGAGTTTGAGGGGAGTGCGCAGGGTAGCGATTTGCTCCATGATCTGCCGCATCTCGCCCTCGGTGAGGGGATAATCGCCCAGGCGGTCTATGCCGCGGTTGTTGTCGAAGAGGATGGTCGCCCAGTTCTTCAAAAGGTTCTTTTCGGTAGGGTAATTTATGACCGCTGTTTCCCAACCCTTGTGGGAGAGGATCTCTATAAGCGCGTTTTCAAAGTCGGCTTCATTGGTAAAGGTCATTTTTTATTTTTCTCCCATAGACGTTTCTCTATATCTTCCAGCTCTTGTAAATCCTCTCTATCGGCGGCCAACGCGTCTTCGGCTCTGCGCTTATCATCGAATTCTTCATACCGTTGTTCGGCAATTCTTTGAGCTACTTCGGCTTTTACTTTTCCGGTATGGGTTAAAAGTTCATGCTCGTTAAACAACAGAAAAGCATCGAATTTTTCGGACCACTGTTCCATGGTAGCGGTTTTTCTCAGCCGGGCTTGGCTTTCCGCATAATCAAGATACATGGTCACGATTTCGTTGAGGTTTTTGATTTCACCCGCATTCAGGTAATTCTTGGCGATGGTCACATCCTGCTTGCGGACAAGAGAACCCTGCCAGGACATAAGGCCCATATTCGGCAGCTCGGGATTGCCGCGGGATTCAATCAGCTCGGCGGCGGTTTTGCCGGTGATTGCCCAGAGCATTTTATTCTGGACCTTTTTGAAGAAGATCTGGGTCTGTTCCGAAGTTTTTTCGTAATCGACCGCGGTGGCGTAAATATCCCGTATTTTTTGGTAAAAGCGCTTTTCAGAAGCACGGATATCCCGGATGCGCGCCAGCCACTCGTCAAAATAGTCCCAGGTATCGGCTTTCTTGAGCCGGTCATCATCCATGGCAAAGCCTTTGATGATGTACTCTTTCAGAATACTAGTGGCCCATATTCTAAACTGGGTGGCACGTTTGGAGTTGACCCGGTAGCCCACGGCGATGATGGCGTCGAGATTGTAGAAGTCCTTAATTCGAGCAACTTGCCGACCACCCTCATTTTGAACTGTTTCCATTTTGGAAACAGTTGCTTCTCGGCTCAATTCGCCTTCTTCATAGATGTTGGTCAAGTGCTTGGATATGGCGGGAACATTGACGCCAAAGAGTTCCGCCATCGCCGTCTGGGGCAGCCAGATGGTTTCATTCCGCAAAACAGTATCAATTTTGATTTCGCCGTCAGGAGTGGTATACAGGACAATTTGCGATTGGGTCATATAGCCAGCTCCTTTTTCATTATGCGTTTCTATACATCCTTGCGTTCAATCAAAAGCCGTTGCTCCCGTTCCAATTCCACCACCAACTCTTCCTCGCTGGGTAAAACCAAGCGGTATTTGGATGCGAAGAGCTGTTCGCTTTCCTTCAGGACGGAATATTTTACAACGGTTTCATCTTTTTGCGCGCAGAGGATCAAGCCGATGGAAGGATTATCGTCGGCTTGTTTTTTCAGATCGTCAAACATGCGGACATACATGTCCATCTGGCCGATATCCTGGTGGGTCAGTTCGGTGGTTTTCAGGTCGATCAGGACAAAGCACTTCAGTATGTAGTTATAGAACACTAGATCGATATAGAAGTGTTTGGTTTCCGTACTGATGCGAAATTGGCGGCCGACAAAGGAGAAACCTCGACCCATCTCTAATAGAAATGATTGAAGATGGTCAACAATGGCGTTTTCGATGGATTGTTCCCTGGGCCAGGGGGCTTCCGGGAGATCCAGGAATTCCAGTACATAGGGATCTTTGATAAAGTCCCGCGGCTGCCCTTTTACCGCGTCGGTTGGGGCTAATAGGGCTTCCCGTTTATTCCGGGACGAGAGGAGGCGTTCAAAATGTAAGCTGTTGATGTTCCGTTCCAGTACCCGAGTGCTCCATCGCTGATCGGCGCATTCATGAATGTAAAATTCTCGGGCATCCGGATTTTCGACCCGCATGATCAGGCGGTAATGGGACCAGGTCAATTCTCTACGCAGTGCGTAGAGTTTTTCCTCTTGGGGCCATGTCAGGTAGAATTGGCGGAAGTTCCACAGATTGGCGTAAGAGAATCCCTTTCCTAGGTCCGAACTTAATTCTTTGGACAATTCCTTGATCAAGTATTCCCCGTAGCCCGCCCGTTCCCGGCCCTGCTGTTCTTGCTCGACAATGCGCCTGCCAATCTGCCAATAGGCTTCCACCATGGCAAAATTGACCGCGGTATAGGCTTTCTGGCGGGCCTTGCTCAGGATTTCCCGAATGGAGGAATAGAAATCGTCCAGTTCATTCATGTTTCTCTTCCTCCTTTTTCCTAAACAAACATTTTTTCGAGGCAGGCTTTTTTAATGTTCTTCAGCTTGTCCAGTTCACGCTGGTGGAGGGAAATGAGGGAGTCGAGGCATTGGAAGAAGGCTGCGATCTTGTTTTGCTCTTCAATATCTTCCGGTAGAACAATCACTATTTCACTCATCACATTGTTCATCAATTTGGGATTCCCTACTTTTGATACATGTTTCCATGCAATTTTATTTAATGATTCAGCAACCATTTTATTAGCATATCCCTCATTAGATAGCAAAACTCCACATACATTTGTACAGTAAAATTTTCCATTACGGAAATTTACAGTACCTGCATTTGCTCCATCAGTTGTCCAAGTAATTGCGTTAGTGTAGAGGTACTTTTTATAGTATCCCATCAGCCCATTCTCTTTTGTTTGGGATGAATAAACTGGATATGAATTTTCTTTTGTTTTTTTTTCACTTGTTTCAGGGGCTGCAAGTACGTAGCCACGAGTAACTTTGAAAATATCGCTTATTTTTTTTCTATCCCATTTCCTCGCAAACCCCTTAATACGGATCTCCGGAACATTGGTGCCTTCTTGGGGAAACATTTTTTCGAGCATAGCTTTTTTTACAGCGAAAAGCTTGTCGTGCTTACGCTGATGCAGGGCGATCATAGCATCGAGTTCTTGGAAAAAGCTGCCGATTTGGCTTTGTTCTTCTACGGAAGGTGTATTAGCTACAATCTGAAGGAAATCAGACTCGTGAATCCTCCATTGACCATAAATAACTCCTTGTCTCCAACGAATCATCTGGTTAATGAAATATTCTCGAATCATTAAGCGTCCAATGAAATTGGAATTACCATATTTTGTTGGCTGAAAAATGCTGTAAACCGGTGAAATCGAGGCTTTCCCATAGTTGTTTAGGCCTATTGAACCAGTTTCAAGGTTATTAGAGCTATAAATAAAATCACCAAATTCTGTATGTTTATATCTCTTGTTTTTTTCATCATTCACCAAGAACTCGCGGTTATATCGATCGCCTTTTTTTGTAACACCCTCGTACGCAATAAAAGCCATGAGTGGGTACTCTTCACTTTTGGGAGCCTGAATATTCCGCTCGACAAGTATTTCGCTAACTTTCTTTTCTTCCCACTCCTCCTCAAATCCCTTAAACCGTAGCTCAGGTGTCATTTTTGTCTTTTTCATATCACTCACCCTTCAAGAGCTGCTGAAATTCAGCCAAGCCTTTGAGGTCGTAGTCGCTGCCTGTGAGTTCGTCGATAAGTGAAGAAAGACTCGCTTCGGTTTCGCGCATCTCTTCAACCACGTCCTTGTAGGTGGTTTTATACTTTTCCGCCAAGGCCTCGACCCCGCCTGAAAGGCTGGCGATAACTTCATCCGGCAGCTTATGCAAAGAAGTCACTAAAGGAGCAATCCACTTCTGTTCGAGGAGCTTCTTCACCTGATCGTCGCTTAAAGCCTCGATGGTCGATTTCGTCGCGAGGTGGAGGGCGGCGTCTTGAGCCTTCACCTCTTTTTTCAAGATTTTCTCTTCTCCAAGTAGCTCATCCGCTTTCACGATTTTCGCTTCGTAGGAATCTTCGTCAAAAGCTTCGCTTTTGACGGCGCTAAAGGCGAAGCCTTTAGCGTTGCATTTAGAGCTGCCCTTAATCGTGTCTGCCCTGAGCTGCTTGGCTTCCTTGGCGAGTTCCGCGGGGACAAAACCGTCGCCGTTCTCATTGAAAGCGTCGCTCTCTTTTTCATCATCGGCGAAGGAGTCGAGGAGCTCCGCAAGCTCGCTGTCAATTTCCGTAAGCCGGGTTTCACTCTCGTTAAGCTTCTGATAGTCAGTTTTGAGAAGGCTTTGCTGCACAAGGTCAAAGGGAAGGATGCGGCCCACCCATCCCTCCTGAACTTCCTGGTCCTTGCCCTCTTTTTTCTTCATGACCACGTTGGGATCGACCTTCTTCGTCGCCTCGAAACCCTCGCTCTGGATGATCTCCAGATCCACCGCGATCTTCGTCCACTCATCGTCCAGGATCTGATAGGCCTCGTATCTGTCGATGAGGGGGATGGACTCGAGGCGTTTGAAAATCCCCTTGCTGAGGGCTGCTTCTTCCTGCGAAATGTCTAGTTCGAGCATCGTGGTGATAAGGTCTTTTTTAATCGCCCTGTCGAAGCTCGCGAACGCGGCTTCAAAGGCGCCGATAAAGCCCTGGACGTCGGCGTTCTCCCTTATGGCGAGCTTGACGTCCTTTACTTTAAGTGCTGCGTAGGGGCCTGGCTTTTTTGAGAAAAGGGCGGAGCGTAGGCCAGGAAAGGCTGTCCAGTAAGCCTCGAGCGCGTCGATTTCCTTTTTAGGGATCCCGCCGAACATGGAGGCGTAGATATCCCAGCTTTCCGCCCCTTCCGAGGAATCAACGTATCGCGGAATGTTGAGGTTGTAGTCGTTGTCCCTAATTTCTTCGCGGCTCACGACACGCGAAAATTTCGGCGCCATATCCCGCGCGATCACTGTATCGGCGATGCGCTTTACGTCCGAGGCGCGGAGCTTATTGCTCTTGCCGACCTTGATGAAGCCCTTCGAGGCGTCGACGATAAGAATGTCGGTATTTTCGCGCTTTTGTTTCAATACCATTACGATGGTCGGAATGCCCGTGCCGAAGAATATGTTGGCCGGAAGCCCGATGATCGCGTCGATATGGTTCCCCTCGATGAGCTTCTTGCGTATCTCGCCTTCAACCCCGCCGCGGAAAAGGACGCCGTGGGGCAGGACGATGGTCATGATCCCATCGGGCTTCAGGTGAAAGAGCTCGTGGAGCAGAAAGGCATAGTCCGCTTTGGACTTGGGCGCGAGTCCGAAGCGCGCATAGCGGGGATCGGTTTCCTTGTTTGATGAGTCCCACTTCTGGGAATAGGGCGGATTCGAGACCACAGCGTCCACATAGAGGGGGCTGTAGGTATTGACCGGATCGTTCTCGTCGAAATAGGGCCAATCGGTTTCGAGGGTGTCGGCATTCCGGGTCACGATATTGTCGACCAGGATTCCGCGCATAACGAGGTTCATGCGGGTGAGGTTGTAGGTATTCTGCTTGAGCTCCTGGGCGTAATACTTGATGTTCCGGTCATCTTTCATGTGCTTCGCTACGCTGCGCCCGATATTGATGAGGAGAGATCCCGAACCGCTCGTGGGGTCGTAGATCGTTATCTCTTTCTTGTTCCGCAGGTGGTGGGCGACGATCTCCGACATGAGGAGGGACACTTCATGGGGAGTGTAGAACTCGCCGGCCTTCTTGCCAGCGTTGGCCGCGAACATGCTTATGAGGTACTCATAAATGAAGCCCAGCACGTCGTAGTCCTGCTTGCCGTCCATGGGGATGTCTTTGATCAGGTGCAGGAGGGCGCTTATCGCCTTGGTCTGGGACGCGGCGCTGTCGCCCAACTTGCTCAAGCCCGTCTGCAGGGTATCGAAGATGCCGTTAAACATTTTTTTATGCGCGGTATCGATCAATCGGCTGAACGCCGAGAGGGCATCCCGGACATTGGAAACGTCAAACTCATTGCCCTTGTCGATCCAGGTCGAAAACAAGTCCTTATAGGCGATGAAATAGCCCAGATTGCTCTTGAAGTATGCTGCGGTCTGGGCGTCCTCCTCGGAAAGGGCCTTTATTTCCTTGGCGGACATGCCTTCCCTTTTGGCGAATCTCAATTCATTGTCCGAAAGGTATTTGTAAAAAATGAACCCTAAAATATAGTCCTTGTACTCATTGGCTTCGATTTTGGACCGCATCTGGTTGGCCGATTCCCAGATTTTCGCCGCTAACTGCTGTTTGTTCATTTCTTCGATACCTTCCTAATGCTTATAGACACCGTTTTTCTATCCTAATAGAAATTATTTTATCATAGTTTTTCACGATTTCCATCAGGATAAGCTACACAGCGAAGGATCGATATCCGAGACGATAGAAGGCCTGTGAATCCTGCAGATCCTGCTATCATGTCAGGATTTCTTCATACGTCGCGTTTTTGCCCCTTTCGCGCGGCGGAAGAGGAAGCCGGCGGCGGGCCGGGGGGCTAGCGACGGGCAAAGCCTCAGCCCAGGGCTACGTCCAGCACCATCATGAGGGCAAAGCCGAGCATGGTGCCGATGGTGGCGAGATGGCCGTTGCCGCCCCTGTTCGCTTCGGGAAGGACTTCCTCGGCGACGACGTAGATCATGGCGCCCGCGGCGAAGGCGAGGGCGTAAGGGAGAATCGGCCGCATGGTGCCGACGAGCAGCACGCCGAGGATGCCGGCTATCGGCTCGACGATGCCCGAGGCCTGGCCATAGAAGAAACTCTTGAATCTTCCCATGCCGTCGCGGCGCAATGGAATGGAAACGGCCGCGCCTTCGGGGAAGTTCTGAAGTCCAATGCCCATGGCGAGGGCTACGGCACCCGCGAGGTTCGCGGAACTGATGCCTGCTCCCACGGCGCCGAATCCTACGCCAACGGCGAGGCCTTCCGGGATGTTGTGCAGGGTTATGGCTAGAACTAGGAGGGTGCTGCGCTGCCAATTCGTCTTGATGCCTTCGGCTTCGTCCCGCTTGTATTCGATATGGACATGGGGAAGGAGGAGGTCGACGAGGCGCAGGAAAAGACCGCCGCCCAGGAATCCTACGAGGGGGGGGAACCATTTGACGAGTCCCATGCTCTCGGCCAGGTCTATGGAGGGAGCGAGGAGGGACCAGAAGCTGGCCGCTATCATGACACCCGCGGCGAATCCAAGCATGCCGTCCAGCACACGCCGATCGATTGTCTTGAAAAAGAAAACCATTCCGGCGCCAAGGGCGGTGACGCCCCAGGTGAAGAGCGTGGCGACAAACGTCTGAGCGACGGGAGACATCGAGTTTAGCCAATTCAGCATCGATTTTTCCTCCGCGAGAACCTTTTCTCAGTATAACAAAGAACCTGATGGCTGGGCAAATATTCGTTTTCCGTATAAATAATCTTCATCGATCGTAAAAAAATTCATTGACCTGGATTGTTTCATATTCTAGACTGCAAAAACCTGGGAGGTGCCATTGGCTTTACACGACCGTGTCCTTCGTCGATTCGTCGCGGCGACTATCATGTTGTTCCTGGTTTTTGGAATTCTTGCCGATGGGCCACGTTCGTGTTTGGAAGGTTTTCTGCGCCTTCAGGTCAGTCCCACCCGCCTCATGAGCGATTTTACCGCCATGGAAGGGACCGGCGCGGCTTTTGTCAACGCCGCGTGCGTTGGATTGGTGGGCCTGCTCATCCTGAGAATAAACAGAATTTCGCTTTCCGGACCTACCGTGGCGGCGATTTTCACCATGATCGGCTTCGCTTTATTCGGAAAGACACTGCTCAACTGCATTCCCATAATCATCGGCGTCAGCCTCGCCGCCATCATCGTCGGGAAACAGCCCAGGGAATATACCCTGATCGCGATGTTCGGAACGGCCTTGGGTCCCATCGTCAGCTATGTGGCCTTCGAGATGGGGCTTCCCCTCGCGTTCGCGCTTCCCGCATCGATGCTCATAGGCGTATTCACGGGCATCCTGCTTCCCCCGCTGGCCCTGACCATGCTGCATCTCCATCAGGGATACAATCTCTATAACGTCGGGCTGACGGCTGGCTTCATCGGGCTTTTTGCCGCGTCCATACCGAACGCCGGCGGACGCGACATCTCGACGATCACGGAATGGGGGCTGGCTTCCGATCCATGGCTGATTCTCATCATTCCCCTGCTGAGCGTTTTCGCCATCGCGGCAGCCTTCGTATGCTGTGGCGGCAAATCCTGGAAGGAATTCCTGGCCATCCAGAAGCTGCCTGGGCGTCTGCCCTCCGATTTCTGCGACCTGGAAGGACCGGGAGGAGCCCTGCTGAACGCCGGCATCCTCGGCCTCATGTATAGCGCTTACATAGCCATCATCGGCGCTCCCTTCAATGGTCCCGTCATTGGCGGGCTCATGACGGTTGTGGGGTTCGGCTTCTTCGGCAAAAATCCCAGGAATGTCTATCCCATCTTTATCGGCCTTCTTCTCGCGGCCTTGCTGTTCGGCAAGGATCTGACCGAATCCTGGGTCGTGCTGGCCTTTCTCTTCGGAACGGCGCTGGCGCCGCTCGCGGGAGAATTCGGCCTTTTCGTGGGTATGGCAGCGGGCTTCCTTCATCTTGTGATCGTCGAGCGTTCGGGTACCTGGCATGGCGGCATGAACCTTTACAATAATGGATTTGCCGGCGGCCTCACGGCGACGCTGATCGTCGCGGTCATCGAGTGGTACAAGACCAATGTTCAGCGATAAAGCGTTCGTAAAAGGAAAATTACAATGAAGCGGAGAGATTTTCTCGTGCATCTCATCAGCGAAGTTTCGAGCTTCATCCTCCAGGAACAGCCGCGCAAAATGGTCATTTCCCTGCATCAGGAAACCGACGGCATCCATCTCGCGGTGATAGACGACAGGCAACGCAGCGACGCGGAAGTCAAGGAAATCGAACGTTCGCTCAACGCCGCCAAAAGGCCGGAACTGGCCGGCTATTATGGGGAAATGGCGGGCCACGATCTTCTCGGCAGCGCCCGTCTCAATCTCGTCGGCTGGCAGATAAAGCATGCCGACGTGATGAGAACGCCCGAAGGCGGCGTCATGCTCAACATGTGGATCGGGGGCGAGGGATTCGAATACAAGAAGTTCACGCTGGATTCCGGAAAGTCGAACGGGGGCGGAAAAGAGAAATGACGGCGGTGTTGCCTGCCCGCGGGTAAGTCGCTATAGTCAACGCATGGCTGCGAGCATTTTATGGTACGATCTGGAGACGTTCGGCATCGATCCCCGGCATGACAGGATCGCGCAGTTCGCGTGCATCCGAACGGATGAAAACCTCGAGGAAATCGATGAGCCGGTAAAGCTCTACTGCAAGCCATCGCTCGATTACCTGCCTTCTCCGGCGGCATGCAAGGTTCACGGCATCACGCCGCAGACGGCTTTCGAACTTGGGTTGAACGAGTACGATCTGTCGCTTCGCCTGCTGGATGAATTTTCCCGTCCGGGCACGACGGTGGCGGGCTACAATTCCATCAATTTCGACGATGAATTCATCCGATTCCTCTTCTACAGAAATCTTCTCGACCCTTACGCGCGCGAGTACGCGAACGGTAATTCCCGCTGGGACATCATCAACCTGGTGAGGGCCGCCCACGACCTGCGTCCCGACGGCATCGTCTGGCCCAAGGATAAGGACGGAACGCCCCTCTTCAAGCTGGAGGTGCTGGCCAAGGCCAACGGGCTCGTACACGCCTCGGCACACGACGCGTTGAGCGATATCCGCGCGACGATTTCGCTCGCCAGGCTTGTCAAGACAAAACAGGAAAAGCTCTATGCCTGGTATTTCTCGCACCGCAAGCGGGAGAGCCTTAAGCCGCTTATAAACCTGCCCGCGCGCAGGATGCTACTCCATACGTCTGCGGAATATACCTCGGTGCGGGACTGCACGACGCTGGTGGCGCCGGTGGGCATCGATCCGGCCAACAGGAATCAGGTTATCGCCATCGATCTGCGCTTCGATCCCGGCGAACTGGTTTCCCTTTCCGTGGAGGCGATCAGGCAGCGCGTCTTCGCGAAGGCGGGCGAGCGTACCGAGCCCAGAATTCCTCTTTCGAGGATACTCCTCAATCATTGCCCCTTCCTGGCTCCTTCCGGCACGCTCTCAAAGGAAGCGGGCGAAAGCCTGGGGCTGGACAAGGACCTGTGCGGGAAGCGGCTCGCCTTCATCAACGACAACCCGGGGCTCGTTCAGAAGCTCACCGCCGTATTCGACGAACCCATGCCTCCTCCCGCCACCGACGATCCCGACGTCTGCCTCTATTCGGGCGGCTTCATGCCCAACGCCGACAGGGATAAGTTGACCAAATTCCATATGATGCTGGCGGTAAAGCGGATCACGCCCGATGGCTTGAAAGCCGCCAAATCGTCGCTGTTGAAGATGAAGTTCGTCGACGACAGAATACCGCGCCTCGCCCATAGGCTTTTCGCGAGAAACTTTCCCGAAACCTTGGGCGACGCCGAACGTTTGAAATGGCGAGACTTCTGCGCCGGCAGGATTCAGCTTCCCGCGAGGGAGGGGACGGTGGAGCTTGCCGACTATGCCAGGCTCGTGGAAACCGAGCTGGCCGATCCCGAGCTTTCCGCGCCGAAGCGGGCGATCATCCATGCCCTCCTCGAATGGAAAAAGCATATCGAGGAAGAAGTGCTATCCTGGGGGGGCTGAAGGCGAGAAATCGGCCGCGGCCGTATGGTTTTCCGAATTATCGCGCTATTGTTATCGTGGGGTTTTATGCCCCAGGCGGTATATCATGAAGAAACGAGGGTTTTCGTTCAGCGTTGCGCTGATAGCATTCATCTCTCTTGGAGCCGTGACGCTTCATGCCGAGGCAGGAGCGGCGGCACCCGGCGCGAAGTCCACCCCCCATAGCGATGACGGTCCAGGTGACCAGGAGCCAGATAAGGGAGTCTCCTTCCGTCATAGCCCCCATACTGGCGACCATCGTCTACAGGAATAAAGTCGTCGTGTACGAAAGCAAGGACGGCTGGGCCAAGGTTCAGGTGCCCGGCTCGACGAGGTGCGGCTATATGTTCATGTCCGCGCTCACGGAAAGGACGATAAGCTCGACCGATGCCGGAAGGGCCGCTTCGGGCATCACCGGCAGCGAAATCGCCCTTGCCGGCAAGGGATTCAGCGAGTCGGTGGAAGAGTCTTACCGCAAGAGTTCGGGCGCTGATTATTCCTGGGTGGATGCCATGGAAGGGTACGCGTATTCCCCCGAAACCGTGGTCGGCTTTCTGGCGGGCGCGCCGCAGCGGTGAGATGAATGAATAGGAAGGCCACGTTCGTTTTTTCCTCATCTCGCGGCAAGCGTCTTGGCTTTCTTGTGCGTTCTATCCCTGAGTTCCTGTCTGACCCTGGGGGACAGCATGGATCTGCTGACGTCACAGGCCGTCAGCCAGGGGCTTTTGAATAATTATCAGGCTACCATGCTCAAGGTGGCGGCCAAAGCCGCCGCCGAGGCTTCCCGCCGGCTCAGCCCCGAAGAAGAGTACTTTGTGGGAAGGGCAGTGGCGGCCAGCATTTTTTCGACCTATCGTCCCTATGACTGTTACGAGCTCAACGCTTATCTCAATAAGCTGGGACAGGGACTTGCCCTGTATTCGTCGCGGCCGGAGATTTACGCCGGGTATCGTTTCATCGTTCTGGACAGCGGGGAAATCAACGCGTTCGCCTCGCCCGGAGGGCACATCCTCGTCACGAGGGGCTTGCTCGGGAAGGTCCAGAGCGAGGATGAGCTGGCGGCTGTCCTGGCCCACGAGATCGCCCATATTTCGCTGGGGCACGGCCTGGCGTCGGTACAAGGCGCCAGGATTACGCAGATCGCTTCGGAGTTCGCGATAAGCGCCGGCCATGCCTCGGGAGGGGATATCGCGGCATTCACTTCGGCCTTCGGCGATTCCATTTCCGAATTGGCCAAGACCATCGTCATTTCCGGATATTCGCAGACCTATGAATTCCACGCCGATATCGAGGCCAGGAACATCATTGTCGCGGCCGGATACGATCCGAACGCATTGTCGCGCCTCATCGGGCATCTGCCCGGACGAGAGGGCGGGAATGCCGCGGGGTTCGCCGTCACTCATCCGGAACCTCTCTCCCGGCAGGAAGCGTTGCGCGATTCGCCGCTCGAGCCGGGGAAGGCAGCCGCCGCGAAAAGGGCATGGCCTGTTCCCAGGGAAGAGGATGAAAGCATGAGAGCGGTGAATCTCGTCAGGGCTTCCTTCGTGCGCGCCGAACGCTTCGAGACGCTGAGAGGTTTTTTCTGAAAAGCGATCGCCCCGGCAGCCGCGCTGTCCGGCGTTCCCCCGCCGAACGCGGCGGTCTTCCCGAAACCAGGCATGAGATGCCCAGGCGGCTGCGCTTCGTTCTGGCGGCTCTCGCGGGGCTGCTTTTTTCGGCGCTGCTTCTGCTTTCCGGCGCCGTCAATGGAATCGACCAGACTCTTTACGACATGACTGCCCGCGAAAGCGCGAGGATCGACCGCCACGGCGACGTGAACAGCGCGGTGGAACTTATCTATATCGACCAATACAGTCTGGGCTGGGCGGAAGACAACCTGGGGATAGCCTGGCCTTGGCCCAGGGAGCTTTACGGCATAATCGCGACATTCTGCTCACAGGCGAAGGCGCAAGCCTTCGATATCATTTTCAGCGAGACATCGAGTTTCGGTCCCGGTGACGATCTGCGCTGCGCCGCGGCCATGGATGAGGCGGGCAACGTCGTCATCGCGGAAGCTCTCGATTCGCGCAGCGGCGAAAGGTTGAAGCCTCTGCCGACCGCCCAGGTGGATTTCGGCCGCGTGACGGGCATCGTGGATAGCGACGGCATTCTTCGCCGATACGACGCAGGGGTTGGCGGCGCTGGCGGGGCTGGTGGGGCTGGTGGGGCTAGCGGCGCTGGAGGCGGTTCTGGAAGCGGCGGCGACCGGGGGACGGCTTCGCTCGGGCTTGCCCTTCTGGCCAAGGGCCGCGATAGCCCGGCAAAACTTCCATTCGGCGATGTTTATCTCCGTTTCTGGGGCGCATCGCCAACCTTGCCGGCGCGCAACGCCGCGGAAATACTCGCGAGCGCCATGAGCCTTCGGGAGGGGCGCGAGCCACAGGTTAACCCTGATGTGTACGCGGGGAAATATGTTTTTGTCGGCTTCTCGGCGCCGGGGCTCCTGGACAGGCAGGCGGTGCCGACGGATCAAGCGATGCCCGGCGCCGAGATTCACGCCACTTTCGTCGACAACGCTTTGCGGGGCCAGTTGCTTGGCACCCTGCCTATGGCGATCGAGCTGCTGCTTGTCTGCGTTTTCGCCCTGGGCGCCGCCTGGGCTTCCAATTATCTCAAGAAGCCCGCCTTCCTCACCGGCGGCGCGGCTCTTTTCGTCTTCCTTCCCGCGGCTTCCGGATTTGCCCTCTACAGAGCCGGCTATGTCGCCTCAGCGGGACTCGAGCTCTCCGCCGGGATTTTTTCCTATGCGGCGGGGATCATTCTCTCCTATGTGTCGGAGGGCAGGAACAAGGCCTTCCTGCGCCGCAGCTTTTCCCAGTACCTGGCGCCCTCCGTCATAGAAGCCCTCCTGCGGAATCCGGGGCTTCTCAAGCTCGGGGGCGAGGAACGCACCCTGAGCGTATTTTTTTCCGACATACAGGGCTTCACCGCCTTGTCGGAGTCCATGAAGCCGGAGAAACTCGCCGCGTTCATGAACAGTTATCTCGCGATCGTCACGGGCGAAATTCTCGCGGAGGGCGGAACGGTGGATAAATATGTCGGCGACGCGGTTGTCGCTTTCTGGAACGCCCCCCTGGACCAGGACGACCATGCCCTCAGGGCGGTCAGGGCCGCGCTCCGCTGCCAGAAAGCCCTGGGCGAGGCGCGGGAAGTTTTCGCGGCCCTTGGGGTTCAGGTTCCCGTGACGCGGATCGGAATACATACGGGAAAGGCCATCGTGGGCAATATGGGCTCGCCCTCGCGCTTCAACTACACGGCTTTGGGCGACGTGGTCAACACGGCCAGCAGGCTGGAAAACGCGAACAAGGCTACAGGGACGAATATCCTGGTTTCGGGCGACACGGTGAAGGCTTGTTCCGCGCTAGATGGAGCGCCCGAGGCCGGCGCCGCAACTGCCGCAGCGGCGTCCGCCGGCCTCGAATTTCGTCGTCTGGGCGAGATTCTCGTCCATGGAAAGAAAATACCGATAGAAGTCTGGGAACCGCGCAACGCGGGAGAAAAACCCGGCGAAGCTCCGCCATGGAGCGGCGTCAAGGACTGCGGCGCTGTCTAGGTGATTCGGCTCCAACGCCCTGAACTGCGGCGCTGTCTAGATACCCAGGCCGGCCAGCAGAAGGAGCAGGGCTCCGGAAGCGGCCAACGCGGCGTCCGGGCGGGAAAAATTCCGCAGGCTGATGGTCCTGTCTTCCGAATAGCCCCGAAGTTCCATCGACCTGGCCGCGGCCAAGGCTCCCTTTATGCTCATGAAGACGAAGGTCTGAAGCATGGGCAGCATCCCCGCTAGCCTGTTGCGACGGATTCCATAGCCCCGGAGTTCGGCCGCTTCCTTCACTTTCCTATAATTTTCAAACACCCGCGGTAAAAACAAAAGTGAGAGCGACACCATCATGCCCGGATCGGAGAGGACAATCGACTTGCCTTCGTTTTTTCGGAATAAACGAGCGATCCCGCGGGCCGCGACGCTGAGATAATCCCCGAGTTCTGATGCCTTCGTGCTCACGTAATAGACGCGCGCGAAGACGAATACGGCGGCCAGCCTGGCCGCGTAGAGGCCTGAGGCGGGAAGCGTTTCGGCGGCGAAAACGCGGCCGTCGCCCGGAAAGATGCCGCGCACGAGGGCGGAGAAGAGCGCGAGATAGCCTATCGCGGCGCCCGCTTTGCCCAGCCCTTTCAAGGGAATGCGCATGGCGGGCATGAGGAGAAGGCCTCCTCCGATGAGAAGGCCGAGGGGGATCGGGCTGAAGCTCATGGCCGCCATGGAGACGCATATGAGGAAGATGGCTTTGGATGCCGCCGAGAGGTTAGCGAGAGGGCTGTCCAGAGGTTCGAAGGCGAAGGGATTCATGGCTGGGGGTATGTCCAGGGGAAGTGGCCCTCGAAGGGGCAGGCGAGACCGTGCGCGGCGAAAAGCTCGGGCGCGGCGGCTGAAGGTTTGCCGTCGAAACAAATCCGGCCCTTGTCGAGAATGATGAGCCTGTGGGCCAGGAAAAGAATCTTTTCCAGTTCATGTGTCACGATGATGAGGGTGATGCCGCTTTTCTCAAGCTCGCCGCAAATCCTGACGATATCGTTCACGGATTCCAGGTCCAGGTTGGCGAAGGGTTCGTCGAGAATGAGGCAGTCGGGCCGCATGGCCAGGACGCCGGCGATGGCCAGCCTGCGTTTTTCTCCGCCCGAAAGGGTTTCGGGGCGGCGTTCTTCGGCGCCCGACAATTTGGCCTCGGCCAGCGCTTCTTTCGTCCTCGTCCTAATTTCGGAAGGGGAAAGCTTCAGGTTGGATGGGCCGAACGCGACGTCCTCGGCTACGGTCTGGCCCAGTATCTGGGAGTCAGTATCCTGGAACACGAAGCCCACCGAGCGGCGCAGGGCTTTGACATCGCCGCGCAGGTCGGCGCCGCGGAAGAGGACCTTTCCCTTCGTCGGTGTCGAGATGCCCACGAGATGACGGGCCAGGAGGGTTTTTCCCGAGCCGTTTCTTCCGGCGATGACGATGAATTCGCCGTCGCCGATCGAAAGATTAATGTTACTGAACGCTTCCGCCCCATCGCGGAAGCTGTGGGAGAGCCCCTCGACGCGAAAAAGCTCAGACATCGGCGTCGCGGCCCGTCAGGATTTCCATCCCGGCGAATAGTCTGGGAGCGAGCAGGGAAGCCAGCGCGATCTTGAGGACATCACCCAGGATGAAGGGATAGAGCCCTGCCGCCAAGGCCTTTCCCCACTCGATGTTCAGGACCGATTTCAGCCAGACAATCCCGAACGCATACACAATCGTCATGCCGGCCAGGCAGGCGAAAATATTGATCGGCACTTTGCGCTTTCCTTTTATGGCGATGAAGCCCATGACGATGCTGGCCGGAATGTATCCGATGAGATAGCCGCCGGTGGGGCCGAGCAGTTTCGCGATTCCGCCCGCGCCGCCGGAAAAGACCGGCAATCCGAGAAGGCCGAAAAGCAGATAAAGGATGGTCGCGAACAGGCCCCACTTGGGACCCAGGATGAGTGCGGCCAGCATGATGAACATATTCTGCAGGACAATAGGCACGGGGCTTCCGGGCACGGGCAGTGCTATGAAGGCGCCGATGGAAATCAGCGCCGCGAAAAGGCAGGACAGCACCGCGTTCGTCAGTTCATTGGATTTGCGATTCATTGTTGGCGAACGTACCACCATGGAGAAAACGCGTCAAGCGGAAGAATGTTGCGGGAACCGGGGGCTCCGTGGTAGCCTGTGATTCCGATGAGCGAAAACAATCTCCGCGTGACCTTCGTCAGCCTCAATATAAAGGAAGACCGCGGCACGCTGCCCCTTGGGGCCAGCTGCGCGGCGGCTTCCCTCCTGGCCGCGGGGCTGGCGCGCCGCGAGGATATATTCATCCTGGAAGCCTGCGTCGACGACGGAGAAGATGAGCTGCTAAGCAGGATTGTCGAAAACCGCCCCCAGGTCGTAGGCTTTTCCCTCTACTGCTGGAATTCCACGGTGTTCGCGGCGCTGGCGGAGCGGCTGAAGGCCGATTTTCCGGAAATTCTCCTCATCGCGGGAGGACCGGACGCCGAACGTTTCGTTCCGGAGCGGCTGAAGGCGGAAGAGCCGGGGCGCGCATGCCGCTTCGACGCGCTGTTCCTGGGTGAAGCCGAGGCGAGCCTCCCTGCGTGGCTGGCGGCGGCGACGGCTCCGCTGGCGGCGGCGACGGGAGCTGCGCTGGCGGCTACGTCCGGCCCAGCCATCATCCGCGGCAAGCCCTGCGACGCGTCTTTCCTCCCTTCTCCCTGGCTGGAAGGAATTCTGGAGCCCCGGCGCGGAGGGGCCGTGGCATGGGAGCTTACAAGGGGCTGTCCCTTCCGCTGCACCTACTGCTATGAAGGCAGAGGCTTTTCCGGTCTCAGGCACTTCCCCGCCGAAAGACTGGAGAAGGAACTGGAACTATTTACGCGGAGCGGCGTCAAGGAAGTCTTCGTCCTGGATCCCACCTTCAACACGCAGGGCAAACGTGCCATGTCGCTGCTGAGGTTCTTCGCGGAGAAGGGCGGGGATATAGACTGGTATTTCGAGATCCGCGCCGAACTTCTCGACCGGGCGCAGGCGGAAGCATTCGCCGCCATCCCCTGCTCGCTGCAGATCGGGCTCCAGAGCGTTCGTCCCGAAGTGCTGAAAAATATCGGCAGGGAGATGGACAGGAAAAAATTCGCCTCGAAAATCGGCCTTCTCAATCAAACAGGAGCCGTATTCGGCCTGGACCTCATCTATGGACTGCCGGGCGACTCGCTTTCCGGTTTTCGCGAAAGCCTCGATTTCGCCCTTTCCCTGATGCCCAACCATCTCGATATTTTCCCCCTTGCCGTCCTGCCCGGCACAACCCTCCACGGACAAAGCGGGGAATTCGCGCTCGAATTCGACAACCAACCGCCCTACTTGGTTAAAAGCCAGCCCGGTTTTTCCGCCGGCGATATGGACGCGGCGGCCAGTCTCGCCCGCGCCTGCGGGACTTTCTATACGAAGGGCAGGGCGGTTCCCTGGTTCCTGTCGATCCTGAAGCCCCTGCGCATGCCGCCATCGGCCTTCCTGGCCGGATTCGACACGATGGAGGAGCGGGAGAAGGCAATGCCGTCGGGGCACGCGGCGATCGAAGCCCTTCAGTGCGCGTACATTTCGCGGCTCTACGCCCGGCAGGGAAGGGATGCCCTGCTGCCCGCCGCCCTCGATCTGCTGCGCTTCCACGGGGCCTGGTCCAGAGCCTTCGCCGATGGCGAAGCGTCGCGGCTGGAGCTGACCTATCCTCTTCAGTTAGTGGAAAGCCCGGAGATGCTGGATATCGAATATTTCCGCCGACACAACGACCCTCATCCCTGCCGCGTAGCGATCATGCCGACGAAGGATGGCCCTCGCGCAAGAATTCTGTCGAAACATGAATAAATATGCTTGACATGCCGTAATGGTTTCTGTATCGTGCCTGTATCTATGAAGCGAAACGTGTTTAACGCCAACTCCAATCTTCTCAATAATAATAATAACGGAACTGCCGCAGCGGTGCCGGGGCTGTGCGCATAGATAGATGAAGACTGAAATGGGACCGGCCCTTTATGGGGCCGGTTTTTTTTGGGTCCGCGTCATTGGCGAATGTCCTGAAAGCTTCTTGAAAGGAGGGCGGAGGATGATATTCAGTTATGGCATCCTCATGGGTAATGAGGTCTTTATCCGTGACAGTTTCCGGGGAATTTTTGCGGATCCGTTTTTCGGAACGCATGCCTGAGGCCGGCTGGATTAGGCCGGACAATGTAGGATTAAGAATAGGAACAACCATGAAGACGATAAAAAGCACGTATGAATATGCAATTCCCGAAAAGGCCGAAACCATCGGCGCCGCCCTTGCCGATTGGCAGGATAGCCTGAAAAAAAAGGGAGGCTCCTTCAGCGGTCACCTAGGGAAGTACTACCTCAAAAAATGGAATGACCCGCTCCTCGCCGATGTCATGGCGATACGCACGAGTTTCATACTCGCCATGCAGGAATTCCTGGCCGAGCGGGGATTGTCCAACATCGACAGGGTATCGCTTTCGCCCATCACCGATCCCCTCTGCCATGATGTCGAGCACGTTCCCGTCATTCACTACAAGGACGTCCCCTACCGTACGACGCATTCCATGATCTATTCGAAATTCCTGGCATGCATGAACCCCGCGGTCAGGGGCGTGTTCATCGATTCACCCAACATCAGGCTGGAACTGCCTCATGAGGATGTCACCAAGCGGAAAAAGTACCTGATCGACTTTTCCCAGATGGATATGGAAGCGAAGCGCAGCGTCTATATATCGGATGACGATTATTTCGACGATCCCGCCAAGGTTACGCGGCTGCTCGAGAAGGAAAGGGACGAGGCCCTGGATTTCTTCGAGGATCTGATCATTTCCGTGGTCAGGAAAGTAAAGGCCGCATGTCCCGAGTGCCTCGCCTCCCTGGGCGTCGCGCTCGATGTTCCTCAGAAACCATTTCCGCGCTTCTATAAAGACGAATCCGGGGACGACGAAGGACTCGAGGCGAGGCTTGGCGCGGCGGCGGGCACGCAGTTCTTCTGGGTGCTGGGACTTCTGAGGGAAAACTACGATCTTGTCTATCCCTTCCTCAAAAGGGACGGCTCGGTCAGCTCGACCTCAGCCATAAGCTCGCGCCAGGTCTTCAACTACGATCTATGCGCCGCAGCGAAATATCTGGATGGTTCCTATGGCGAGGCTTTCGAGGTATTGTCGGGAGGCTTGAGGGAATGGTTCTATCCGGCGATCATCGCGCGCTTGTTGCAGAACGGCATTCTGTCGCAGGCGCCGCGTTTTGACGAACAGGGCGATATCGAGAATATCGAGGCCCTGGAAGGCTATGGCCCCTTCCTCTCCGCTGTGGCGGCCCGGACGCCCGAGGGGAAATCGCTCTTTCCCCAGACCTTCGGAGGCGGCATCGGCATCGAGAGAACTCTTTTCACGCTGCTGCAGGGACCTAAAATACACAGCATCGACGAGACTACGTTCTTCGGGAAGAATCCCGACCAGCCGGGGCCCTTCCTGTTCTAGTCAGTCACTGAACGAAGCTTGGAGGAGGGGCCGTTTCCGGAGGAAACGGCCCCTCCTTCAGACGCAGTCATTCCCAGTCCAGGAGACGGCGCTGCCCCTGCAAGGCCCTGAGCTCGGTGAGGTCCTGGCTTACCTCGAGGGTTCCCTTATAGCTGCCTACATCGTCGTACAAGGCATAGTATTCGATGAGGATGAAGCGGCCGCCCATCTCTATCCAGAATCTGGCCTTGTCTTTTTCCTTGTTCTTGAACGAGGCGAGAATCTTGTTCACCGTATCGACCGATTTCTGCGGGTGGCAGTTCTGGACGGTTCGTCCTATGGCCGCGGGGCTCCGCGGGAAGAGCCTGTGCGGAGAATCGGAATAATAGAGCACCCTGTCGTTCTCGTCGACGATGCTGATGTCGACGGGCATCGTCTTTAGGGCGATGTCGAGCAGTTCCTTGGAGACGCGGCCGGTGGAGAGGTTCAGCAGGTCGGCAGGGAGGTCGCGAAGACCGGCGGTCGCCGAAGAGGGCAGGTCGGACGACGCCTCGGGCGTGGCTGTTGGCGTCGTTGTTGGCGCCACCGCCGCCGTCGCTGACGACGCTTCGGGCACCGCGTTCGCCATCACCAGACCGGCATCGTAGAGCGAAGCCGGATGAATCCAGGCGAAGCCAATGGCTTCCTCCCCCTGACGGATCTCGGCCCATTCGCGGCTGGTAAGACGTCGCGTCGCTTCGGGAATAAGGATGTTTTCTTCCATGAAGATCATCTTCCTGATTTTTGAGGCCAGGGTCCTGGCCTGCGCGGAAAATTCGCCGGGCATCCTGTCCAGGGCTTGCCTGGCATCCTTGAAGAGCGCCCTGATCTCATCGTGCTTGCCCCACATCACGCGGGACGGGCCGGTGAAGCCCTGTTTTTCCAGATAAGGGAAGAGCTGATTTTCTTTCCTGGCGTAATGGATGATGATGGCCGAAAGATCGTCCAGCGCCTTCTGCGCCGTATCCCTGCTTCCGATTCCCCAGGTCCAGGATCTCGCCGCGGCCTTCAGCGCCGCGGCTTTCTTCTTCGCGAGCTTGTTTTCCTCGAGCATCGAATGAACGGGATGGCCGGCTATGCCGCTCGGCTTGTCGGCTTTGGCGAGCGAATTCTCGAAAACCTGAACATGCACTTCGCAGAGCCTCTGGACTTCTTCGACGGGCATTCCTCCATCGATGAGGGATTGTTCCATGGCCGCCACCTCGGCGGCGCTCACCCCATGGATCAGTTTCGCGAATTCTTTTTTGACTTCGGAGACAGGGGTCCCTTCATGGAGCCTGCCTATTATTTTTTTCAGCTGTACTTGTCGCTCTGGATCGATGGTGACATATTCGCCCATTCTTCCCTCCCGCTATGCGAATAGTATAGACGATGGCGCGGAAGAAAGCTGTAACAGGTGTTACGGAACGTCGACTCTTTCCGAAGCTGAGGCTCAACGATTCGAGTCGGGTTTCGCGTCGGCCGCGGTGAGCCCGAACTTTTCATCTTCGACGTTTCCCAAGGGCTCGATGTGGACGATGACATCGTATATGTCGGGGAGCGACTCCTTGATGGATTCCTCCACGTCGACCGCGATTTTATGGGCATCGCGCACGCTCATGCCGGGTTCCACTTCTATGTCCAGGTCGACGATGAGCATCGAGCCGATGCGCCGCAGCCGCGCCCTATGAGGGTTGCCTGCCTCCGGCACCCTGGCTATGGCGGCGAAGAGTTCTTTGTACTGGCCATGGCTGTTAAGGCCGTCCATGAGTTCGGTATTGGCTTCCAGGAATATCTCCACGGCATTTTTGAGAATCCATAGCGATACGAGGGCAGCGAGAATCTTGTCCATGACCGGGATGCCGGTGATATAGGTCAGAACCAGCCCGACGAGGACGGCGGAGGAAGTCACCACATCGCCGCGCATGTTCTTGCCGTTGGCTATAAGCATGGCCGAGCCGCTTTTTTTGCCGTAGTAGAACTGGCTCCACGCGAGGGCGAGCTTTCCGATTATGGAGGCGATCGTCACCCATACGGCCATCATCGAGGGCATGACGCTCACGGTTCCTCTCGCAATCTGGCCGATCGCGTTTATGAGAACCTGGGCGCCCGCGTAGAATACGATGAAGGAGATGAGGGCTGTGGCTATCGTCTCGATTCTTCCGTGGCCATAGGGATGTTCCCTGTCGCCGGGCTTGGCCGAAATCTTTCCGGCCACAAGGGTCATGGCGGCGATGAGGACGTCGGTGGCCGAATCGATGCCGTCCGAGAGCACGGCAAGGCTTCCCGAAACGCTGCCTATTACGATTTTCAGGCTGGCGAGAAGGCTGTTGCCTACGAGGGCGATCCAGCTCGCTTTGCGCAATGAAGCGCTTCTGCTGTTCATAATGACTCCGCTTGTTTTAGAGGGACTCCAGAATCCCGTCGGCCGCGCGCAGGCCTGAAGCCCAGGCCGCGGTTATCCCTCGGCTCGTGCCCGCGCCGTCGCCCACGAGGTAAAGACCTTCGGCCGCCCTGAAATGGTTGTCGTCGAAGGCGGGACGATTCGCGTAGAGCTTGATTTCGGGATAATACATGATGGTGCTCGGGTGGAGGAGGCCGGGGACGATCGAATCGAGCAGCTTCATCCCGTTCCATAGCGCGTTGAGAATCTTGGCCGGCGCCGAGAGGCCTATATCGCCGGGGGTGCATGAGGGCAAAGTCGGCTCGAAATCGTAGAGGTCTCCCGAGAAGGATTCGGCGAATGAACGCTTGCCGAGCCTGAAGTCGCCGATCCTCTGCATTATCGGCCTGCCGCCGCCGAGAAGGGCGGCCTGCATGCCCAGCATCCTTGCGTAGGCTTGGCCCGACGCGAGAGGCGCGGTGAGAGTGACTGTCTTCAGGATCGCGAAGTTGGTGAGACCGTTTTCGGGGCGGGACGATGACCAGGCATGGCCGTTCACCGAATACCAGACGCCCGATTCCTGGTCGCCGTACTTTTCCTGCACTACATAGGCCGATCGCGAATTGGTGCAGAAGGTCCTTGTCTTTTTCGGGAAAAGGAACTTGGGATCGTAGTAATCCCTCACGATGGGATAGCGTTCTTCCTTCGTCTCCACCCGCACGCCAATATCGACGACGTTGTCGCGATAGGATATGCCGGCGCCGTTCATCATCTGCTGGAGGAAGGCGAAGCCTCCGCGCCCCGGCGCGATGATGAGGTTCTTGTAGGCTATTTCCCTTTTGTCCGTGGTTACGATTTTGCGCTCGGCGTCGAGGCTCAGCATTTTTTCGCCCAGGGAAATCTCGGCGCCGAGCTTTCCGAGGCGGGCGACGAGCGTCTTTATCAATTCGAGGCCGCCGTCGGTTCCCAGGTGGGACTGTCGGATTTCCAGGAGCTTGACGCCCAGTTTTTCGGCCCTGTGAAAATAGACGCCGACGTTCTTCTTGTCCATGATGTCGGGAAGGAGGAAGTCTTCGACCCTGCGCAGATAATATTCGGCCAGTTCCCTGTTCCAGCAGACTTCGGGAAAACCGATGGGCCAGGAGAAGTTCATTTTGCAGTCGTTGCGCAATCCGCCGGAGGATACTTCGTTTTTGTCCAGGATGAGGAGGGATAGGTCGGATTTGCCGACCTTGGGCCCGTGATCCTCGAGAAGGCCAAATGCCGCCCCCAGGCCGGCGGGACCCGTGCCAATTATCAGTACGTCGACTTTATTCATCGTTTTGCCAGGTATTTCCTTATGTCTACGGCGACAGCCGCTATGATGATAGCGCCTTTGATGATTTGCTGCCAGTAGGGGTTCATGTTGATGAAGGTGAGTCCATAGGAAATGATGCTGAAGATGAGGACGCCTATGACCATGCCCGGAACCGTGCCGATGCCTCCCGAGGTCGATACGCCGCCGACGACGCAGGCCGCGATGGCGTCCAGCTCATAGCCATTGCCGTAGTTGTTCGTGGCGCCGCCCGTCCTCGCCGCCTCGAGCGTTCCCGCGAGCCCGTAGAGGGCGCCCGCTATCGCGTAGATGGTGATGAGGTTCTTCTGGACCGGAACGCCAGAGACCTTGGCCGCCTCGGGGTTGCCGCCGATGGCGTAAACGTTCTTGCCGAATCTCGTCTTGTTGTGGAGCACCCACACGATCGCCGCTATGATCAGGGCGATAATGACGATGTAGGGTATCGAATAGGTACCGTCGAATCCGACATAGCCCGAGCCCAGGGTGGTGAGATCCTTGCGCAGGCCTCCGATGGGCTGGGCGCCGTAGGGCGGCCTGTCGAAGTAAATCGAGGTTATTCCGTAGGTCGCCACCATGGTGCCGAGGGTCGCGATGAAGGGAGGGACCTTGAGGTAGGCGATGATCGTCCCGTTGACAAGACCGACGACGGTGCAGACCGCGATCGCGATGAGGATGGGTATCCAGATGGGAAGCTCGGGCATGGTGGGATACATGCGCCGCGGGTAGCTCATGAACTGCAGCATCGAAGAGGATACGACGGCAGCGAGCCCGACCTGGCGGCCAGCGGAGAGGTCGGTGCCGCCCGTGATGAGGACGCCGCCGATCCCCATGGCGATGATGATTCTCGTGGCCGACATCGAAAGGATGTTCCTCAGGTTCTGCAGGGAAAGAAAAGACGGCTGCTTGATGGAAATCGCGACGACGAGCGCCAGGAAAACGAGATAGATCGCGTATTTTATGGAAAAATCCTTGATAGCCTTCTGTCTTGCCATGGACCGGATCTGTGCATCTTCCGGATTCTTTTTTTCAGCCATACTTTCTCTCCTCAGATAAACTGCGCTGCAAGCCGCATGATGCTTTCCTGATCCGCGGATTTCCGTCGAGGATCCCGGTGAGCCTTCCGTCGCACATGACCATGATCCTGTCCGACATGCCCAGAAGCTCCGGCATTTCGGAGGAAATCATGATGATGCTTTTGCCGTTCGCGGCGAGATCCGCGATGATGGAATGGATTTCATATTTCGCGCCCACGTCTATGCCCCGCGTGGGTTCATCCAGGATGAGGATGTCCGGCTCGGTGAGCAGCCAGCGGGCGAAAAGGACTTTCTGCTGGTTGCCGCCCGAAAGGTCCTTTATCCTGGTCTTGGACGAAGGCGTTTTCACCCTCAGCTGGTCGATGCTCTTGTCGACGTCGATGCCGCAGCGTTCCTCGTCGAGAAGGCCTAGCTTGCCGACATAGCGGGGAAGATTGGCGAGAATCGTATTGTCCAGCACTGAAAGCATGGGGACGATGCCCGTCACGCGGCGCTCTTCGGTGAGAAGGGCCATGCGTTTGGATATGGCGCTCTGGGATGAGCTGATGACGACGGGTTTGCCGTTCAGCTCGATGCTGCCCGATTCGATCGGTCTCAGGCCGAAGATGGACTCGACGAGCTCCGTGCGCTTGGCGCCGACCAGGCCGCCGATGCCGAGTATCTCGCCCTTGTGCAGGTCGAAGGATATGGATTTGAACGACTTGGTCTCGGCGGAAGTCAGGTTGCTGACTTTCAGGACGACGTCGCCCGGCTTGTTGTTTCGCGGCGGGAAACGGTGCGTGAGATCGCGGCCGACCATTTTCGAGATGATCAAGTCCATTGTCAGGTCTTTCGCCTGATAGGTTCCCACATATTTTCCGTCCCGCATTATCGATACATCGTCCGAAATTTCGAGGATCTCTTCCATTTTATGCGAGATGTAGATGATGGCCACGCCTTTCTGCCTTAGGTCGCGGATGATCCTGAATAGCTGCGATACCTCGTTCTGGGTGAGCGACGAGGTGGGCTCATCCATGATGATGACGCGCGAGTTGTTGGAGACCGCTTTGGCTATCTCAAGCATCTGGATTTGCGATACCGAAAGATTGCGGACCCAGGTTTTTGGATCGATGTTCATGCCGAGGGACGTGAAAATCGACCGCGTCTCCTCGAGCATCTTTTTGTGGTCGACGAAGGTGAAGGGGCCGATTCGCTTCACCGGCAAGCGGCCCAGCCAGAGGTTTTCCGTCACCGGCCTGAAAGGAACGGGAAGGAGTTCCTGGTGGATCATGGATATGCCGGCGTCCAGCGCCTGACGGGAGGAGGCGAAGTTGACCTTCTTTCCGTCCAACAGGAC
This sequence comes from Treponemataceae bacterium, assembly GCA_963677895.2. Lineage (GTDB taxonomy): Bacteria > Spirochaetota > Spirochaetia > Treponematales > Rectinemataceae > UBA11090. The sequence continues at coordinate 65,651 of CAXXGJ010000018.1, forward strand.
ATCCCCCTCATCGGGGACATAGATGCCGAAAAGGCATTTCATGAGCGTGGATTTGCCGGCCCCGTTTTCTCCCATTAAAGCGTGAACGGTGCCAGGCCTTATCTTGATGCTCACATCGTCAAGAGCTTTGACACCCGGGAAACTTTTGGAAATGTGGTTCATCTCCAGGACGTATTCAACGTCGCCCATGAGATGCCTCCCTTCTTGCGCGATTAAAAAAAAGAGGGTGCATGTCATTATACATACACTCTTTCCCTGCGATCCTGACAGGCGCGGCCATGCCCTCCCTGAGGAAAGCATGGCCGCGCCATCCGTTCACCTGAATTCAGGATATGGACTCATTTGAACTGGGTGTAATTTTCCTTCGTGACTTTCTGGTAGGGAACCCATACATATTTGGCGTCGGAAATCGTCCAGCCGGTCTTGGCGAGATCTTCGTTCTTGGCGAGGGCGTAGGCCAGGTCGAAGGTGGCTTTGCCCTGGTTCTTCGCGTCGTTGAGGACGGTGCCGAGAAGGGTGCCTTCCTCAACAGCCTGAAGGGCGGGGGCGGTGGCATCGACGCCGACGACCACGATCTGCTTGGTTCCGGTGAAGTAGCCGTCCGACTTGAGAGCTTCGATGGCGCCGAGAGCCATATCGTCGTTGTTGCAGAAGACGACTTCGATCTTGTCGCCGTAGGCGGCCAGGAAAGCCTTCATCTTCTCGAAGGCTTTCGGGCGGTCCCAGTAGGCGGTGTCTTCGGCGAGCTTCTCGACCTGAAGGCCGGCGTCGGTCACTGCCTGGATGGAGAACTGGGTGCGGAGTTCCGCGTCCTGATGTCCGGGCTCACCCTTGAGCATGATGTACTGGATGATCCCGTCCTTGTTCTTGTCGGCGGCGGGATTGGCTTTCCAATAGTCGACGACGATCTGGCCCTGCATGGTTCCCGACTGCTCGGCCTTGGCGCCGACATAGTACACCTTGTCCCAGGACTGCATATCTTCGGGCATCGGCTCGCGGTTGAAGAACACGACGGGGGTCTTCTTGGCCTTGGCTTTGGCGATGATGGCGGCGGCGGCCGTGCGGTCGACCGGGTTGATGGCGATCGCTTTCATTTTCTTGGAGAGGAACGCGTCCACCTGGTCATTCTGCGTGGGCTGGGCGTTCTGGCTGTCCACGACTTCGACTTCCGCTTTGTCCTTGGCGTTTTCGGTGATGGCGTTGCGGACATAGGACATGAATGTGTCATCGAACTTGTAGATCGCGACACCAATCTTGGGTTTTCCACTTGCAGAGCCGCCGCAGCTGGCGAGTAAGACTGCAAGTACGGCAAAGGCGACGAGAAGTTTTTTCATCTTCTTCCTCCTGTGAACTTTGTGCATTTACAAATGCACGCCAAAAAGTTTATCGGTTAACCACTTTTGTGTCCATATCCCATCCCTGTCAAACTGGCCGGAAAGTTGATTCTATATGGTGGAATAAAATTGACAGCACCCGTAACTGGCTCTAATATCTGAGACGTCCACTCAGGATTAGAGAGGGACGAGAGAAATTAGGAGGATTGTAATGAAGCGAATCGGTATTGCTGCACTTGCAATCGCGGTACTTGCCCTGCTTTTCGCCTGCGGGCCCGCGGCCCCGAAAACAGTCAAGTTCGGCGTGTTCGAGCCTCTGACCGGCGCCAATGCCGGCGGCGGCGCGCTGGAAGTCGAAGGCGTCAAGCTGGCCAACGAACTGTATCCCACGGTTAAGGTGGGCGACAAGGAATACAAGATCGAACTTGTGATCTCCGACAACAAATCGGACAAGGTCGAAGCCGCCAACGCGGCCCAGCGCCTCGTCGACAAGGATAAGGTCCATGTGGTCCTCGGATCCTGGGGATCCTCGCTCTCCATGGCGGCCGGTCCCATCGTGAAACAGGCCAAGACCCCGGCGATCGGACTCTCCTGCACGAACCCCCTCGTCACCAAGGGCAATGAATACTACTTCCGCGTCTGCTTCCTCGATCCCTTCCAGGGCACCGTCATGGCCAACTACGCTTTCAAGGAAGCCAAAGCCAAGAAGGCCGTCATCATCCGCGAAGTGTCGAACGACTACTCCGTCGGCCTCGCGAAATTCTTCGCCGACGCCTTCGAGCTGCTCACCGGCGACACCTCGTCCATTCTCGCCGAGCTCAACTACAACACCGGCGACACGGATTTCTCCGCCGCCCTCACCGAGATCAAGAAATTCAAGCCCGACGTCATTTTCGCCCCCGGCAACTTCACCGAGAGCGCGCTCATCGTGAAACAGGCCCGCGAACTGGGCATCACCACTCCCTTCCTCGGCGGCGACACTTGGGAAACCCCCGAGTTCCTCGACGTGGGCAAGGCAGCCGTCGAAGGCGTAGTCTTCTCGACCTTCTTCGCCACCGAAGTCCCCATCACCGAAACGTCCAAGGTATTCCTTGACGAGTATCGCAAGAAGTACAACAAAGAACCCGCCGCGGTCACCGCGCTCGGATTCGACGGTTACCTCGTGGCTCGCGCCGCAATCGAAAAAGCCGGCAGCCTCGACAGGACGAAGATTCGCGATGCCATCGCCGTGACCAAGGATTTCCCCGGCGCGGCAGGCTTTATCACCCTCGATGCCGAAGGCGACGCCGTGAAGAGCGCCGTCATCAAGACGGTCAAAGACGGTAAATTCTCGTATCTGACGACTGTACAGCCCTAAGACGGCTTTCTCGGGATCGGCGGACGGGGCGTGGCCCCGTCCGCCGATCTAGCTTCATACTTCGACAAAAGCCAGGTTGAAACGCGCTCGGCGAAAGCCGGCAGGGAATGTCCGGCTATCGCCGAGTCTCTTCGCGCTCAACCGGAATCGAGGACGAATGACCCTCGCACTATTTCTGCAGCACATCGCCAATGCCCTGTCGCTTGGCAGCCTTTACGCGCTCATCGCCATCGGCTACACGATGGTGTATGGAATTCTGCGTCTCATCAATTTCGCCCATGGCGATGTCTTCATGTTGGGAGCCTACATCGCCTTTTACGGGACGGCGCTGCTTCACCTTCCTTGGTGGGCTTCCCTCGTCCTGGCGATTCTATGCACCTCCCTCTTCGGGATAGGCCTGGAAAAAATCGCCTACAGGCCCCTGCGGGACTCCCCGAAAATCTCTATCATGATCAGCGCCATCGGCGCCTCCTACCTCATTGAAAATCTCGCCGTCCTCCTCTTCGGCGGAAGGCCCAAGGGCGTTGAAGTGCCCGATATCCTGGGAAAGGTAATCTCCTTCGGATCGGTGTCCATCGTCACGGTGAGCCTCGTCATCCCCGTGTTCACCTTCGCCCTTCTCGCCATTCTTCTCTGGATCGTCAACAGGACGAAGACGGGCATGGCCATGCGGGCCGTATCCACCGATGTCGAGGCGGCGCGCCTCATGGCCATCGACGTCAACGGGATCGTCTCCATCACCTTCGGGATAGGCTCCCTCCTCGCGGCTTTCGGGGGCATCCTTTGGTCCTTCAAGTATCCCCAGCTCAACCCGCTCATGGGCGTGCTGCCGGGCTTGAAATGTTTCATCGCCGCCGTCATCGGCGGGATTGGGAGCATCAGCGGGGCGGTGCTGGGAGGCTTTCTCCTCGGCCTCATCGAGATCATGACGGTCGCTCTCCTGCCCACCTTGTCGGGCTACCGCGACGCCTTCGCTTTCGTCCTCCTCATCGTGGTGCTGATCGTGAAGCCCACGGGCCTGCTGGGAAAACGGCAGGCGGAGAAGGTGTAAATCATGAAATTGACGAAAAACTACACATATAGCCTGATCGCCATCGCCGTTTTCGCCCTCTTCCTGGTGGTGGCCAACACGTTCTTCGACGCTTTTACCCTGAGAGTCATAAATCTCTGCGCGATCTACATCATCCTGGCGCTTTCGCTCAACCTTTTGAATGGCTTCACGGGGTTGTTCTCCCTGGGGCATTCGGGGTTCATGGCGGTGGGAGCCTACGTGTGCGCGCTGCTCACGATGTCGCCCGAACTCAAGGAAATGAACTTCTTTCTCGTGCCCATCATTCCCGCGCTCAAGAACCTTACGCTTCCCTTCATACCGGCGCTGATCTTCGGCGGATTGGCCGCGGCCTTCGTGGGGTTCCTGATCGGCGCCCCCGTCCTCAGGCTCAAGGACGACTACCTCGCCATCGCGACGCTGGGTTTTTCCGAGATCATCAGGGTACTGATCACGAACGCCCAGACGATTACCAACGGAGCTCAGGGACTCAAGGGGCTGCCGCGCTACGCCTCGACCTACGCCGTATGGATCACCGCCGCTCTCGTCACGCTCTTCATGGCGCTTCTCATGCGTTCGAGCTATGGCCGAGCGATGAAAGCGGTGCGCGACGACGAGTTGGCCGCCGAGACGATGGGCGTCAACGTGTTCAGGGTGAAGGTGACATCCTTCACGGTTTCGAGCTTCATCGCCGGCGTGGGAGGAGCCCTTCTCGGCCACATGATCACGACCATTGACCCCAAGATGTTCACCTTCCTCCTCACCTTCAACATCCTTCTGATCGTGGTGCTGGGCGGCACCGGCTCCATTTCCGGATCGGTCATCGCGGCCATCGTCGTCACCATCCTGATGGAAGCCCTCCGCTTCCTCGACGAACCGATGAATCTGCTGTTATTCAAGACCCAGGGCCTGCCGGGCCTGCGCATGGTCGTCTTTTCGGCGATGCTGATGCTCGTCGTCATATTCCGCCAAAGCGGGCTCATGGGAAACAAGGAATTTTCTTGGGACATGCTCAGAAACGCGGGCGCGGTCTTCTCCCGTTTGGGAAAGAACAAGGGTTCGCCCGGGGCAGGCCGACGCGGCTCCAGAGGAGGCCGCGATGCCTGATACCATGCTCTCCACCGACAAGGTGGTGATGAGATTCGGCGGCCTTACCGCCGTTTCCGATTTCAACATCCAGATCGATAAGAACGAGATCGTCGGGCTCATCGGGCCGAACGGCGCAGGTAAAACGACGGCCTTCAACGTCATAACCGGAATGTACACGCCGACGGAGGGCAAGGTCCTCTACAAGTCGCGGGACATCACCGGCTACAAGCCGCATTCGATCACGGAACTCGGCATAGCGCGAACCTTCCAGAACATCAGGCTTTTCAAGGAAATGAGCGTGCTCGAGAACGTCCTTGTCGGCTGCCATCTAGGCATCGGCACGGGGATTTTCGGCGCCACCCTCCATCTGCCGGCCTATCGGAAGAGGGAAGCGGAGGCGCGTGAGTTCGCCATGAATCTGCTTGCGCAGGTGGAACTCGACAAGGCGGCCGGCGAAAAGGCGACGAGCCTTCCCTACGGAAAACAGCGGCGGCTGGAGATCGTGCGCGCCCTCGCCACGAAGCCGACGATGCTTCTTCTCGATGAACCCGCCGCGGGCATGAACCCGCAGGAATCCATGGAACTCATGAGCCTGATCCGCAAACTCCGCGACGAATTCGACCTGACCATTTTCCTCATCGAGCACCATATGCAGGTGGTCATGGGCGTCTGCGACCGCATGTACGTGCTCGACTATGGCCTTACGATAGCCCAAGGCGATCCGGCTTCGATCCAGAAAAACCCGAAAGTCATCGAAGCTTATCTGGGGGTGGACTGATGCTCGAGATTCGCAACCTGTCGGTGCACTACGGCGGCATCCACGCGCTCCAGGGAATAGACATCGACGTGCCGGAAGGCAAGATCGTGACGCTCATCGGAGCCAACGGCGCCGGCAAGAGCACGACGCTCCGGAGCATCGTCGGCCTCGTCAAATCCTCGGGGGGGAGCGTCGCGTGGAACGGCGAGACCCTGACCGGTCTGCCCACGAAGGACATCGTGTCCAAAGGCGTCGTCCTCGTGCCCGAAGGACGGAGGATATTCCCAAACCTAACGGTGGAGGAAAACCTGAAGCTGGGCGCCTATGCCCGAAACGACAAGGCCGGCATCGCTGCCGACGAGGAAAGGATTTTCTCGCTTTTCCCGAGGCTCAAGGAACGTATACGGCAGAAGGGTGGCACCCTTTCGGGCGGCGAGCAGCAGATGCTCGCCGTGGCCAGGGCGCTCATGACGAAGCCCAAGCTTCTCATGATGGACGAGCCTTCGCTGGGGCTGGCGCCGCTTTTCGTCAAGATGATCTTCGAGATCATAAGGACGATCAACAAGGAAGGGACCACCGTGCTGCTCATCGAGCAGAACGCCAAGGCCGCCCTCGAAATCGCCGACTATGGCTATGTCCTGGAAACGGGCAGGATCATCCTCCAGGGCAAGGGCAGGGAGCTGCTGGCGAACGACGGGGTGAGAAAGGCGTATCTGGGCGAGGGGCAATAGGGCGACTGGAACGCTAGGGCGGCTAGGGCAATAGAGCGGCCGATAATGGGCGGCTCAGCCGTGCTCCAGGTGATAGAACCATAACAATCTCGTCACGTTCCTCAAAAAACCGGCGATCATCGCGATGACGAAGAAAGCCGTTCCTCCCGGTTCCATCGTCATGAGGTCATGGTATTCGATCGGTCTTCCGATGAAGAGACTGACGAGGAAGGGAGCGGCAAAAAGCAGCGCCGCCCTGACTATCACCCCGAACAGCGTGCGCGACATTATGAAATTCTGGTATATGTTGCCGCGCCCCGTCTCCCTGCGGTCCCTCAAGGTCTTGGTCCACGAAAGAGCCGTGGCTGTCTGGAGAAGGAGGCTCATCACATAGACCATGAGCGATATGCCGGCTATGAACATCAACCTGCTCAAGGGGAAGAGCCTCGGGCTGGACCCGGTAAAAAGCACTTTTTCCGCCGCCGAGGTCAGGAGCGGCAGCACCACATTCGACTGCAGCACGCCGCCCTGCGCCGAAAGAATGGCGATGCCGGCGTTCCTCTCCGGCCAGATGACCACTCTCGAGGAAAAACCCTCCACCGATCCGCCCTGGAATACGAGACGGTTGCCTTCCTCGGCCACGATGCGCCAGCCGAAACCCGTGTCGCCGCCGGGGATGAGGGGTTGATAGAGACCGGCCACCGCGGAGGCGGGAAGGCTTGCGATGCCCTTCTTGGGCGGCGCGGTGATGTAGGAAAGGAACCTGGCGATGTCTTCGGCCGTGGTCACGATGCCGTCGGCAGGAGCCGCTATATAGGGAACGCGGGAATCATAGGGAAAGGAGAGGCCGAAAAAGAGACCGGAACCGATGGCCACATCCAGGAGGGAATCCGGCCTGGATGTGGTACCGTGCATCCCTAAGGGAATAAGGATGCGCGATTGCAGCAGCTCGTCGAAACTCGTTTTTTCGGCATTTTCCATGGCCGTGCCCAATATCCTGTACGTCAGCCTGCTGCGGGCGAGCGCTCCCGGCTTGAGCCTGGTTCTCAGGAATTTTTCCGGATCGAGCACACCGGCTTCCAGACCGGAAATCTTCGACCCGAAATCCTTGAGATCCTGATCGCTGAGGCTTACGGAATGGGATGCGAGCTGGCGCACGGTGACGACCTTATTCTGCTCCGGGGCGAGTCCGCTGTCCAATTCCGGCGCCATCTTGATGTTTCTCAGCCCATAGAGGGGAATCTCGGGGAGGTAGGTGCTGATGTCGTCGTCGAGCGATATGAGCTTTTGCAGCGTAAGCGAATAGAGGAGGGCGCCCGAGAGAATTTCCGAACTCGGGCCCAGATACATGGGCGTATCCTTGGCCAGGGCATGCCCCAATCCGTCATGGCCGAAGGATTCCTGGTAAAAAATGGATCCGTTCTTGCAAATGGCTACCGAAAAGCCCGCGTTGGCCTGCCGCGATCGCTCGTGCCTGAACATCGTGGAAAAATCGTCGTATTTTTCCGGACCGAGGTCGGGCAGATAGACAATGACCGCCATGGAGGCGGCGATGATTATCCAGGGAATAAGTTTTCTTAGCCAGCGCATTGGGCAAAGTATAGCAGGGTATGGACGTCTGTGCCAGCTTGGGCCGCTATGCGAAGGAAGAACCGCGCTGTGTCGACGGCGCGGTTCTTCCTTCGAGGAAAGGTTTGGGGAAGGGTCAGAGCGAGTAGAGGAGATCCTCATAGCTGGGGATGGGCCAGTCGAATTTAGGCATAAGCCTTTCAAGCTCGTCGCAGACGCTGCGCAGGGAATCCATCCTCGGTACCACGGCATCGCGATAGGACTGCGCGCCCGCGAGGGAATCCTCGATTCGCTGCGCGTCGTTCAGGGCGATCTCCAGCCTGTCCGATTCGTCGATGAGATGACCCGTGAGCGAAGCCATGCGGCGAGCCCGCTGTTCCTGCGCCGCGCAGGGCGCCCCTACGGCGGCCAGGCTCGCCGCTTCGCGCGCATAGGTTTCGGCGCTCTTCGACGCGGCGGGGAAAATATAGCGTCTCGACATATCCAGGGCGACGCCCGCTTCGATATTCACCTGTTTTGCGTAGCGTTCAAGGTAGATGACGCAGCGGGATTCGGCTTCTTCCCTCGAGAGTATGCCGAGTCCGGAAAGCATGGATACGTTGGATTCCTCCATGAACTCGGGAATGGCTTCCACGGCCGACCTGAAGAAGGGCAGGCCGCGCGCCGCCGCTTCCTTTATCCATTCCGCCGAATACCCGTTTCCGTTGAAAACGACCCTCTTGTGAGCCTTCCACGCGGCGCCGGCGACGGCTATCGCGGCTTCGATCGGCGAGTCGCCTTTCGCTATGGCTTTCTCGAGCTTTTCGCCGAAATCGGTGAGGCTCTCGGCGATCGCCGCGTTCAGCACCATGGAGGGAGTCGCCGCAGACTGGGAGGAAGCCACCATCCTGAATTCGAATTTATTGCCCGTAAAAGCGAAGGGGCTCGTCCTGTTTCTGTCCGACACGTCCTTGGGCAGTTTAGGCAGGCTTTTCGCGCCCAATTCCACAAGGCCGAGGGCGAGGTTGGGCTTTTTCTTTCCATTGGAGAGGGAGTCGAAGAGTTCGGTCAGCGAATCGCCGAGGAATACCGAAATGATGGAAGGGGGAGCCTCGTGGCCGCCCAGCCTTCTGTCGTTGCCGGCTGTCGAGGCTGAGGCCCGTATGAGGGCCGCCCTCGTATCGACCGCCTGGATCACGGCTACCGTGAAGAGGATGAATCGGGCTATGGCCTTCGACGTTTCCTCTCCCTCGGCGGAGAGCGCCTTGGCGGGTTCGAGGAGGTTGATGCCGGTGTTCGTGCATATCGACCAGTTGACGTGCTTGCCGGATCCGTTGACGCCGTCGAAAGGCTTCTCATGCATGAGCGCCGTCATGCCATGGCGTTCCGCTACCTTGCGGAGGGTCTCCATGACAAGCTGGTTGGCATCGGCGGCTATATTGGCCTGGGTGAAGATGACCGCGAGCTCGAACTGGTTGGGGGCAACCTCGTTGTGCTGGGTCTTGGCCGGAACGCCCATGGACCAGAGTTCCTTGTTCACTTCGCTCATGAAGGCCGCGACTTTTTCCTCGATGGCGCCGTAGTAATGGTCCTCCATCTCCTGTCCCTTCGCCGGCATCGAGCCGAAGACGGTTCTGCCGGTCAACACGAGATCGGGCCGTTTTCTGTAAAGCTCGGCGTTGACGAGGAAATATTCCTGCTCCGGCCCGACGGTCGGGAAGACCCTATCCACGTCGGTGTCGCCCAGGAGGTGGAGCACCTTCACGGCCGCCTTGCCAAGCGCTTCCATGGACCTGAGGAGCGGCACTTTTTTGTCGAGAGCCTGTCCGTTGTATGAGACGAAGGCTGTCGGGATGCAGAGCGTTATGCCCTTGGGATTCGTTTTGAGAAAAGCGGGGCTTGTGACATCCCAGGCCGTATAGCCGCGCGCCTCGAAGGTGGCGCGCAGGCCGCCTGAGGCGAAACTCGAGGCATCGGGTTCGCCCTTGACGAGTTCCTTCCCTGAAAATTCCATTATGACGCCGCCGTCGGCGAGCGGTGAAACGAAAGATTCGTGCTTTTCTGCGGTAAGCCCCGAAAGCGGATGGAACCAATGAGTATAGTGCGTGGCGCCTTGTTCGGAGGCCCATTCCTTCATGGCCGCCGCGACGACCTCGGCTACTTCGAGGGTAAGCTCTTTCTTGCCGGTCTGCACGAGCAGGAGTTCGGAAAAGATGGAGCGGGGGAGTCGTTCTCGCAGGATATTGTTGGAGAAACAATGATTCCCGTAAAGGTCCGATAATCTTTCGACGGAGCGCGCCTTGTCGAGGTCAGGCTTTTCCATGATTTTCTCCTTGGAGGTAATGGGTAACGGAATATGTGAGTTAATAAAGCAAGTGTCGTGCCAAATATGTTTTTTATTGTGCGAGTTTTTGCCTTTGATTGTATTTCCAGATCGAGCAGGGAGCTGCGCGCTGCCTTGGCATCTCGCGCTCCGCGAAGTGCGAGGAAAATTTCGCTGAATTTAATTTATATTGCTACATATATGTAGTAATAGTTATAAAATACTACAATTTTGTCCGATAACTGCGATAGTCCAGCTTGTAATGCTGGAGGGCGAAGCGGAATCGCCTTTCGGTTATGCCGAGACGGCGCGCCGCCGAAGCCGAATTGCCCCGTTCTATCTTCAGCGCCTCCACGAGCATTTCCTTTTCCAGCCTGGCGATGGCGCCGTCGAAGGTCGATATGGGCTCGGTGCCCGTGGAGCTGGCCGACTGGAGACTGGGCGGCAGGTTGTAGGAATGGATCACGCCGTCGGTGGAGACGATTCCCGCGCGCGAGATGCAGTTTTCCAATTCCCGTACGTTGCCGGGCCAATGATAGATCATGAGCAGGTCGAGGGCCGGGCTGGATATCCGCTTGATGTGCCTGCCCGAAGCGGCCCCGAATTTCTCGGCGAAATAGTCGGCGAGGAGGAGTATATCGGCGCCCCTTTCCCTCAGGGGAGGCAGATGGATCGGAAAAACGTTCAGCCGGAAGAAGAGATCCTGCCTGAAATTGCCCGCTTTCACCTCCTCCAGGAGGTCGCGGTGGGTGGCGGTGAGTATCCTCGCGTTGGTTTTTATGGGTTTGTTCCCGCCCACGCGCTCAAAACTACGTTCTTGTAGGATTCTTAGCAGTTTTACCTGAACGGAGGGCGAGAGATCCCCGATTTCATCCAAAAAAAGCGTTCCGTCCCTGGCCGTTTCGAAGCGGCCCTGTCTCGAGGCGATGGCGCCGGTGAAGGCGCCCTTTTCGTGACCGAAGAGCTCGCTTTCGATGATGCTTTCGGGGAGGGCCGCGCAGTTGACGGCTACAAAAGGTCCTTCTGCCTTCGCGCTGCAGTCGTGTATGGCTCTTGCCACGAGTTCCTTTCCGGTTCCGCTTTCGCCCAGGATGAGGACGGTGGCATTGGTGCCCGACACTTGCTCTATCAACGTGAAGACTTCCTTCATTCGGTCAGAAGTTCCGATGATGCCGTGGAATGATACGCCCTGGACGCCTTCCGCTGCTTCCCTTGCTGGAGGATTCTTTTCGGCAGGTTTCTGTTCCGCCGGTTCTCTCTCCGCGTCAAGGTTCAGGTTCTTCGCTTTCTGGAGCAGATTTGCCCTGAGCCCCAGAGCCTCTTCCACGAGATAGCAGGTCCACTGCACCAGTTCGGCCGCCAGGGCTCTGCGCGCCGTCGGAAAATCCGCTTCGAGGAGGAGGCTTATGGCTCCCGCGATCGTCTTTTCGTTCCAGATGGGCGCTTCGATGCAATATGTCCGCCTGTCCATATCGCAGACGACCAGTTCTTCCTTTTCAAGCGCTTTTCCGCAGGGGAAGCTCCCCATCCTTATCGGGGAATGGGCGTATCGATCCTGGGCAGCGGCGGGCGCGGCGGCGACTATTTTCATGCTTTCGCCGGCCTTTCCAGTAAAGCCTATGATCGCTTCGCCGGGCGCGCAGGCTTCCGCGAGTTTTTGCGCGCAGAGGGGGAGGGCGGTCAGGGTCTCGCCGTGGAGGGAGAGAATTCTTTGTATCGAGAAGAGGACAGGCAGGTTTTCCGCGCTTGGCTGTTTCCTTAACGAACTCGTCGCCGCCATGTATTCCTCCATCCGTAATGATCCATTTTCCGCGGCCTTTGTCAATCGACGGCATGCGCCCGAGGAAGGGCGATGGTTTTCGCGGGCCTTGATTCGTTCGATGGAATCCGCATAAAGATCGAAAAATTTGAATATTTCGTGATTCTCCCCCTTGAAGTCGATCAAAATGCGTGATACGTTCGGTTTCACCGATGGAGGAGCGATTCCCATCAGTACGGCGGCTGAGGGCTTGGGTCCCTGCGATGTCGCCCGAAAGGGGAGGATCGCCGAAGGGCAACAAGAGCACCCAAAGCTTTTGCCTTGGACGACCGGGCTAATACCCGGCGGCTGTCGCGGGAATCCAAAACCCGCGGAGCGCCAGACGTACGCCTTCTTCCCCTGATGCGGCATATCCGCAGCTTGTTGAAGAGCTACACATGGGCCTTTCTTCGGATTGGAGGCACACATGCGTGGCTTTCGATCCGTGGGGCGGAGCGGTATACACAACGCCGATTTCCGTATTTCCCCACAGAGCGATGATGAATCTCGGACAGTCTCTCCCGTTTCCTCCGGCTGCGTCACCAATAGTGACGGCGTCACTATTGGTGACGATGCCACTGGTCCCGAGCCCAGGTTGAGGGTGGCCGTGCTCGGCGCCACCGGCGTCGTCGGACAGCGCTTCGTACGCAGACTCGTGAATCACCCCCATTTCGAACTGGTCGCCCTGGCGGCGAGCGAGCGCTCGGTGGGCAAGGCGTATAAAGATGCGTGTACCTGGCACCTCGACGGCGAAGCTTTCGCCGGCTGCGGCGACTTCATCATCCAGGCCTGCGATCCGGAATCGGTGGACGCCGATCTTGTCTTTTCCGCCTTGGACGCCGAGCCCGCGCGCGAGATAGAGCCGGCCTTCGCGGCCGCCGGCGCCTTCGTGTTTTCGAACGCCAGCGCCTTCAGGATGGACGATGATGTCCCCCTGCTGATTCCCGAACTCAACGCTTCCCATCTTGGGATCCTGGAACGTCAGAAAGCCAACAGGGGCTGGAAAGGCGCCATAATCACCAACCCCAACTGCACGACGGTCGTCCTGGCGAGCGCCCTCGCCCCTCTCGACAGGGCTTTCGGCATCGAAGCCGTCATGATGACGAGCATGCAGGCCATCTCGGGCGCGGGCTATCCGGGCGTGAGCGCCATGGATATTTCCGGCAACGTGATTCCCCATATCAGGAACGAAGAGCCCAAGGTCGAAGTCGAGGCGGACAAGATTCTGGGCCGGCTTCGGGGCAAAGGCCTCGAGGCCAGGCAGGAAGCGGCGGCTTTTCCGGTATCCGCCACCTGCACGAGGGTTCCCGTCATCGAAGGCCATACGATAGCCGTTTCGGTCCGCCTCAAGGGGAACCCCACGGTCGCGGAGGTGGAGAAAGCCTTCAGGGACTTCGTGCCGGAAACCGCGGGCTTGAACTTGCACAGCGCCCCCGAGCGCTTCATAGTGGTAAGCGACAATCCCGACAGGCCTCAGCCCAAGCGGGATGTGGAGGTGGACGGCGGCATGCGCGTCACGATAGGGCGTATACGATCCTGCCCCGTGCTCGGCATCAAGTTCATCGCCCTCGGTCACAACACGGAAAGGGGCGCGGCTGGCGCCTCCGTCCTGAATGCTGAACTGGCCTATGCCAAGGAGGTGCTGCAATGGGTATCACGGTGATGAAATTCGGCGGCGACGCGTTGGCGGATTCCGCCGGCATCCGTGAAATCGCCGACCGCGTACGGGAAGGCATCAGGGCGCCGGAAACGGCTGCCGCCCTTTCGGGCCAGGATAGCGTGCTCGTCGTGGTGTCCGCCATGGAAGGCGTGACCGATTCGCTTTTCCTCGCCGCGAGCGCGGCCAAGGACGCCGATCTTTCGGTGGCCAGGCGTGTCTGCGCCGCGCTTAGAAGCCGTCACCTGGAAGCCGCGCGCGAGCTGAAACCCGAGGGGAGCGCGGGCGCCGAGGCTGAAATCGAATCCATCGTAGTGGCCCTCGATTCTCGCCTTCAGGGCGTGCGGCTCGTCGGCGAGCTCAGCGACAGGAATATGGACGAAATCGCCACCGCGGGCGAGCGGCTCTGCAGCATATTGGTGGCGCTGGCGCTCGACGCCCCCTGCGTCGACGCGCGCACGATGCTGCGCACCGATTCCCGGTTCGGGCGAGCGAGACCCGACGTCGCGGCCACCGCGCGTCTCGTCGCCGAACGCCTCCTGCCTCTGCTGGAACCCGGACGCATAGCCGTGACTCAGGGCTATATCGGTTCCGACAGCCTCGGCAGCACCACGACCCTGGGGCGGGGCGGCTCCGACTATTCGGCGAGTCTCTTCGGGGCGGCCGTCAAAGCCTCGGAAATACAGATCTGGACGGATTCCGAAGGCATCCTCACCGGGGATCCCGAGGTCGTGCCCCAGGCTCGCACCGTGGACGTGCTCGGCTACGAGGAGGCCTCGGAACTGGTGGCTTTCGGCGCCAGAATCCTCCACCCGGCGACGATAAGGCCGGCGCTCGAGGCGGGCATTCCCGTCACCGTGCGCAGCGTGGCCAAACCCCAAGGCCTTTTCTCGACAATCAGGCCGGGAACTTCCAGCGGAAAGTCGGTGGTCGCCATAGCGATGCGCCGAAACGTGGCGGTGATTAGCGTTCGCCAAGAATTGATGATGGAGCAGGCCGGATTCCTCGCCTGCCTCTTCGCCGCCTTCGGACGACTCGGCGTCAGCGTCGATCTCGTTTCCACGTCCGAAATATGCGTTTCCATCTCCCTCGACATGGACGCCCCTCTCGACAAGATCTCGGCCGAGCTGGCCGAACTCGGCACCGTCGATATCATGAGGGACAGGGCGGTCATAGCCGTCGTGGGCGACATGCTCAAGGAAACGCCCGCCCTCCTGCGGAAAACCTTCGACGCCCTGGGCGATGTGGACATCGACATGCTGAGCATGGGCGCCAACGACATCAACCTCAGCCTCGTGCTCAAGGCCGAAGCGGCCGACCAGGCCCTACGGCGTCTTCATGCCGCCTTTTTCGAGGGTTCGTCATCCGGCGTGTCGCCGGATGACGGCGCTTTCGGCACGAACCCGCCGAGGGAGGGATCATGAGATTGGGCGTCTTCGGAAGAGGGCGGCTGGGCGGAGCCATCGCGACCGAAATAGCGCGGTACACGGCCGCTCCCGACGCTCTCGAACTGGCCTGGACCGAAGGCAGGGAAATGGGGCCGAGGACTCGCGTCGAGGTGGCCGTCGACGCGAGCAACGCCGCCGCCGTGGAGGAACACCTGGAATGGGCGCTCCGGAGCGGAACCGATCTTGTCATCGCCACCACCGGCTGGAAAATTCCCGATTTGAACGAAAGAGTGGGCGGGCGCATCGGCGTCCTTGTGGCCTCCAACCTCAGCATGGGCGTCGCGCTCATGCGCCGACTCGCCCTCATGGTCGGAGCCTACGCGGCGATGGATCAGGATTCGGACATCGGCATCATCGAGCATCATCATAAAATGAAGCAGGACGCGCCATCGGGCACGGCCCTCAACCTGGCGCTCGCGATCCAGTCCTCCTGTCCTCGCTATACGGGATGGAACATGGGATCCAACGAAAAAGACAAGATAAACATGGCATCCCTGCGCACGGGCTACGAAATCGGGAGGCACGAACTCACCCTCGATTCGGCCTTCGAGACGCTGACCATTACCCATCGCGCCAAGGACAGGCGGGTTTTCGCCTCCGGGGCGATGAGGGGAGCCACATGGATATGGGGACGCAAGGGCGTCTTCACTATGGACGATTTTGCCTCCGAGGAGTTCGGGGGAAGGAAGCCGGCGCGAAATCCGGCGGGAGCGTAGAATGATTGCGAATACTGCTTTACATGGTTTAGGTGTCGCCGTGGCGACTCCTTTCGATGCCGAGGGCCGCGTGGATTTTCAGGCTTTCGGCCGGCTCCTGGATTTTTTAGCCGGGACGGGAACGAACTCCGGCGCGGGAGCGGGCGCGCGGGCTGCCTCGCGGGCAAACATGTCGTCGCCCCTGAGCGCGCCCGCTAAAACCGCGGCGGAATTTCAGGCGGCGGAGGGCGGGGGCTGCGATTTCCTTGTGGTGCTGGGCTCCACGGGCGAAGCCGCGACCGTCGAAGCCGACGAGCGGCGCGACATCATAAAATTCGCGGTCGAACACGCGCACGGGCTTCCCGTCGTCATCGGGACCGGCTCCAACTCGACCGGAACCTGCGTCCGTCTGACGGCCGAAGCCGCTTCCCTCGGCGCCGACGCCGTGCTCGTGGTTACGCCCTTCTACAACAAGCCGACCCCCGATGGTCTCGTGGCGCATTATTCTGCCGTCGCCGATGCGGCGGCCAAGGCCGCGGCCAACGCGGCGGGAAACGTGCCCATCGTCGTCTACAATGTCCCCGGACGCACGGGGCTCAACCTCATTCCTTCCACGCTCGCGAGACTCTGGAAAATTCCGGGCATTCTCGCGGTGAAGGAGTCCTCGGGCAACCTCGCCCAAATTGGCGAAATCGCCAGGACGCTTCCCGAGGGCAAGATTCTCCTGTCGGGGGACGACGCGCTCGCGCTGCCTGCGTTGGCCGTAGGCGCCTCCGGACTCATCAGCGTGGCTGGCAACGTCCTTCCGCGACGTACTAAGGCAATGCTGGACGCGGCGATGGCCGGAAGGCGCGAGGAATCCATCGCGATCCACCAAGCCCTGCTTCCCTTCATGGACGCGCTCTTCCTCGAATCCAATCCCATCCCGCTAAAAGCCGCCCTCGCGCTCACCGGCCTCGCCGGCGAAACGCTTCGCCTGCCCCTGGCCCCTGCCTCGGGCGGGACCAGATCGGCCCTCGCCAAGGCTTTGAGTCCATTCCTGGAGGTGAAATGATGAGCGGCGGCATAGCGGAAACCCTGGAGGCCGCCTTCCAGGAAAAGGGCTCGCTGGACGCGGGCGGCTGGGAATCCTTCCTCCAGGCCCTGGAATCGGGCGAACTGGCGGCTACCCGCCAGGATGAAAACGGCGAATGGCAGGCGGTCTCTTGGGTGAAGAAAGCCATACTTTCCGGATTCAAGGCCGGCGGACTGGCCGCCTGGGATTGGCCGGGAGGAGCTTTCGACAGGCCGGCCTTCCCTCCGCGCCGCTTTAAAGCCGAGGACGGCGTGCGCGTGGTACCCGGCGGAACCTCCTCGCGACGAGGCGCCCATATTGCTTCCGGCGTCGTCATCATGCCTCCGGCCTACATCAACGTGGGCGCCTACATCGGTTCGGGAACCATGGTGGACAGCCATGTCCTCGTCGGCTCCTGCGCCAGGGTGGGCGAACATGTCCATCTCTCCGCCGGCGTCCAGGTGGGAGGCGTGCTCGAGCCTCCCCAGGCGAGGCCCGTGGTCATCGAGGATGGAGCCTTCATAGGCGGCCTCTGCGGCATTTTCGAGGGAATCGTCATCAGGAAGAACGCCGTTCTGGCTCCCGGCACCATTCTTTCGAGGTCGACGCGGATATTCGATATAGTCAATGGAAGGGAATGGATAGGCGAGGTGCCCGAATCGGCGGTGGTCGTGCCTGGCGCCCGTCCCGCAAGGGGCGAATATGCCGTTTCGCAAGGGCTTTCCCTTCAGGCGCCTATCATCGTAAAGTATCGCGATAAAGGCACGGAAGCTTCGGTCGCCCTGGAATCCGCGCTGCGATGACATTCGCCCCTGAATCCGGTTCGCGCCAAAAGCCCTCCCGGAACGGGCCTCCCTGCCTTCATGGAGAAATGCTGTGAAATACAAACTTGGGATCATCGGAGCCGGAAAAATCGGCGAAGCGATACTGTCAGGCACCTTTTCCAAAAAGCTTTACGCTCCCGACGAGGTGATCCTGTCGGTCAGGACCGAATCGCACCGGAAGGATCTGGAAGACCGCCTTGGCGTCGCCGCCACGCTCGACAACCGCCATGTCGCCGCGAACGCCGATATCATTCTCGTCGCGGTCAAGCCCAAGGCTCTCGTCGATATACTGAATTCCATCGCCGACTGCCTTTCGCCTGGAGTCCTGATAATCTCGACGGTGGCGGGCGTTTCCATCGACATGATCGAATCGCGCGTCCCGGCCTTTGTGGGGGTGATCAGGGCTATGCCCAACCTCGCCGTGTCGGTGGGAGAAGGCATGACCGTGATTTCCTGCGGAAAGAACGCGTCGGAAGCCCAGGTGGAGAAGGCCGAAGAGCTTTTCGGATCCGTCGGAAGGGTGCAGAAGCTTGAGGAACAGCATATGGACGCCGTGACGGGGCTTTCCGGTTCCGGTCCGGCCTATATCTATATCGTCATCGAATCGCTCGCGGACGGCGGCGTCAAGATGGGACTCCCCAGGGATGCCGCCATTCAGATGGCGGCGCAGACGGTGCTCGGCGCGGCCAAGACCGTCCTCGTGACCGGCGAACATCCCGCCAAGCTGAAGGATCAGGTGACGACGCCGGCCGGCGTTACCATCGACGGCATCATGGAACTGGAGGAGGGGGGCTTGCGGGTTACCCTCATCAAGGCCGTGGTGAAAGCGACCGAGAGGGCTCGCCAGCTTCTTCACAAGTAAGGCGATATTCCTTGTCTATTCCCTGCTGAGAATGGAAGTCAGAAGCTGGCGGAGTTTGGCGGGGAGGGGCAGGGACTTTCCCAGCGTCGTGTTGCGCGGGGCTATTTCGGACAGAATTTTCTGCGCGAAAATCTGAGCCCGGCGCGTCAGTTCGTTGTTGGAGAGCGGCACCGAATTCTCGAGGGCGTCCAGGATCTTCTTGCTCTTGCTTGAGGCTATGGAGGAGAAAAGCCTGTCGTGGGCGATCGGCTCCATGGCCTGTATCAGCGAGGCGGCCAGTTTCGGATTCATGGCCGAAACCACCGATTTCAGGACATGTTCATCCAGTTCGAGGATGAGATTGCTGATGTCCGACACGAGCCCCTCATCAACATCCATCAGCCATTCCTCGGCCTCGCTTCCCATGTCGGGGTTGGGCTCGGTTCGGAAGGACGTCAGCAATTCGATGAAGGCATTCTGCGCGTCGGTCAATTCTTCCGAGGAAAATTTGCTTCTCGCGTTTCTGATATCCCAATCGATGAGGATCTGTCCGAGCGGCGTGTAGGCGAGGGACTTAATGTATTCAATCGTCTGCCTGGGGCAGCCGGCGAGGGTCGCCGCCATCAGCTGAGGGCCGGCAAGGCGAACGGCTTGGCTGATGGAACCAGGAGAAGTGTTCTTGCCCGGCACTATATCGGGCAGGTCGCCCGGGATTATCAATTCCTCGTCTTCATTCTTGTCGGAATTGAAGTTCTCGATCAGCCATTTTTCGACAAGGTCGAAAACGGAAAATCCGAGAAAGGCCGTCATCGTGCGCATGATGACGATGGGGTGCGCGTTTTTAAGCGCCAGCTCTGTCCCCGCGATGATCATTTCCGCTTCGAAATCTTCCTGGGGCAGCGCGTTTCCGCAGAGACCCGCCGCGACGAAGGCCGACCTGACGGAATCGGCCGGCGAAGCCGAGGCGATGAGGGAATAGGCGAATTTTTGGAGCTTTTTCTTTTCATCGTGCGAGACCGCGAGGAGCTGATCCTTTCCCGCGATCTGAAATTGGTTCATGACGAGCGCGAAGCGTTTGGCGGACTCGAGGAGGGCGGTCGTCCGCCGGGGGCTGAGTCCGAAAGCCGTCCGCCAGGCATCCCGCGAATCGTCGGGAGTCGGTTTGCTCACGATTTTTTCGGGCAGGGTCGTCCCTTCACGACGATAGAGCGTCTGCTGGGCTCTGCATAATGAGTTGATGATCATAATGCCTTGGGGTTGTTTTCGGCGTCCAGGGCCTTTAGGAGCGAGTAGGCTTTTTCGGCACCGCAATAAGGGACCAGTTTTCTCAGGAGCAATTCGCGGGAATCCCCGGCGGCTATAGAAAGCAGCGCTTCGACGTACATGCATTGTTTGAGGAACTCGAAACCGCTGTACGCGCTTGTCGTAAGATAGATCGCCAGGATTTCCTCGAGCGCTTCCGTCGACAAACCTTCGGCGATGAGGCGGAATCCATAATACAGCATAGGCGATTGATCAATTTTTGACCTGTCGGTTTTCGACTGATCGGTCAAAGACTGAACAGTCGAAGCGAGAGGCAAGATTCCCTCATTTCTCGTCTTGTCCGAAATCGCGAGCAGTTCCTGGACGATGGCGGGGAGGGCGGCCTTCTCCTTATCGGAACAGGCAAGTCTTTTTGTCAGTTCGGCGTTCCAAAGTATCATCCAAAACTCCAGGATCTCACGATATGATTTGTCATATTATTTAGCCACACGATGCGGGCTTGCATATACTATAAAGCTTGTTTTCCATCCTGGCAATGCCGGAACATTTCGACGCCGAGGGTGTCGAGCATCGGGCCGAGGGGGTCTTTTCCGATTTCAAAACGCTTCATGGGAAAAATGCCCGACGCCGCCCGGAGCCTGTCGGCAAAGGCCTGTTCAAGGCTTGGTCTGACGGTCACTAAAAGCGGATAATCTCCGTTCCTCGCGAGCCAGGAGGCGATCCCGAAAAAGCCGCCCCCTTCGTTGGCTTCCAGCGGACCCATCTCATCCAGGATGACGGGGCCGCAGCCCTTCCGGACAGCTTCCCGGACTCTGGATTCCGCCCAGAGAAAAGCTTCCGAAGAAAAACTGAAGGGAGGATAGGGCATGGGCGCGTCGGAACGGGGCTGTTGCCGGGCGGCGAGGGGGATTTCGTCTCCTCGGCTCAGATCGCGCAGAAGTATGGTCAAAGGGATTCCTTGAGGGTCCCTCAGGTTTTCTTCGACGATAGCAAAGGGGAAGGCCAGGGGGAAGGGGGATTTGGCTTTCAGCGTCTGGAAGAGAGCCTTGCAGAACGATGTTTTTCCGGCACGCATCGAACCGGTAAGCAGGATGAGCTCGCGCATGAGCCATTCTCCCTTGTCCGCGATGCCTTGTCCAGTAATGAAGTACTGATTGCGGTAAATTCTACAATTTTCGTTAAAACGTGATCACATTCACTTGACACGAACATGCGGCTCTTGTTATGTTTCTAATTGAAATAACGGTTTGGCAACGACGGCGAAACGGTGCCAGATCATTTTTAGGACAGCCTTGCTGTCACGAGCTTCTCGGGGTCAGCCTCCTTCCCCGAGAAGCTCTTTTATTTTATACTCCCTCTCATGGATATTGGAGAATTCGACAGCTGGTGCCGTTCCCTCTTGCAGATAGAAGCGCTCAAGGACATCGATGATTCGCTGAACGGAATCCAGGTCGGAAGATCTTTGGGGCAGATCCGCAAAGTGGCCTTCGCCGTCGACGCGTGCGCCGAATCCATGCGCCGCGCGAAAGAGGCCGGCGCCGATGTTCTCTTCGTGCATCACGGATTATTCTGGGGCAAACCGCTGCGGATCGAAGGCTATCTCCTCGAACGGATCAGGCTTCTCCTCTCATCCGACATGGCGCTCTACGCCTGCCATCTCCCCCTCGACATGCATCCCGAAGTAGGGAATAACGCCGTGCTGGCCAACCTTCTCTCCCTTCGCGACAGGAGCCCTTTCGGCGTCTACCACGGCATAGCGATCGGCGTTTCGGGAAGACTGGAAAAGCCCCTCGCCATCCAGGAGATTCTTCCCCTCATCCTGCCCGACAGAACCGAACCCAGGGCGATCATCGCCTCGGGCAAGGAGAAAATCTCCACGGTGGCCATCGTTTCCGGCGGCGCTCCCTTCGAGGCTTTTCAGGCCTTCGGCAAGGATATCGATCTCTATATAACGGGGGAGCCTTCTCATTCCGTCTACCACCAGATTGTCGAGAACAAGCTCAATTTCATCGCGGCCGGGCATTACGCAACGGAAGTCTGGGGCGTGAAGGCCGTGGCCGAAAGACTGGCGAGAGAAAAGAGCGTGGAAACATCATTCATAGACATCCCGACAGGACTTTGATCCTTGCCGGCAAAAAAACGCGATCGGACTGCCGAACGCTCCGGGGAACATTCCAGATGGAACAGAATATCATGACGAGGAACAGGAAGAATGGACGGCTCGCTATGATGCTGATCCCGTTCGTGCCGATCGCGATCGTCCTGGCGGACCAGTTTACCAAGGCATGGATAGAGGGAAATATCCCCATCAACACGATAGGTTTTCACTACATGAAGGATTTCCTCTGGATCGTGCATACGCGCAACCTGGGAATTGCCTTCTCCATCGGCGACTCCGTCTCGCGACTGCTGCGAACCGCGCTTTTCATCGTCCTGCCCGCCTGCTTCATGACGGGAGCAAGCGTGTATTGCTTCATCTCGAAAAAGCTTTCCCTCATTCAGCGCTATGCCATCGCCATCATCGTAGGCGGGGGCGCGGGAAATCTCATAGACAGGATCTTCCGTCCCGAAGGCGTCGTGGATTTCATCTCCTTTTCCCTTTTTGGAGTATTCGGGCTGGACCGCTTCCCGACCTTCAATATCGCCGACATGTCGATTACCATAGGCGCGGCGATCCTGCTGATCAGCGGATTTCTGATGGAAGAAAAAGAAATGGAAGAAAAAGGAAACCAACCATGAGCAAAGGCGCCAAGGCAGCGATTTTCGTGATCGGGGCATCGCTGCTGAATATCCTCCTGACCGGGCTGCTGTTCGTCGCCTGCCTGGGCCTCTATTCCCTGACGCTCGGCAAGCTTCTGCCCCAGACGGCAGTGATGTGGGCCGTCGTCGCGAGCTTCATAATCAGCATGGCCGGAACCTTCCTGATCTACAGAAAAGCCCTTGCCTATGCCCAGAAAAAATTCAATCTCGAAGAAAAGCTGGGCTTATATCCCAAGAAACGCAATTACTGAAAGGAGCATCGCATGTCAGCAGCGCGGGAAGAATTCCGGAAACTCGGCGTACATGTGCCCGAAATCTACCTCCCTTCGGAGAAGCTGGATCATCAAGCCTGGGCCGTCGTCGCCTGCGATCAGTATTCCTCCGAGCGGGAATACTGGGAAAAAGTGGCCGAAACCGTCGGCTCGAAACCCTCCACCTTGAACATGATTTTTCCGGAATGCTATCTGGAGGACAAGGACAAGAATGAAAGGATCGCCCGGATCCAGCGTTCTATGACCGACTATATTTCCAAAGGCTATCTCGAGACGCCCGGAGAAGGTTTCATCCTCGTCGAGCGGAGGACCCCCTATGAGCAGAAGCCCAGGATCGGGCTTGTCATATCGGTGGACCTCGAGAAGTATGAATACGGCAAGGATTCCAGGAGCCTCATACGTCCCACCGAGGGCACGATCGTCGAAAGACTTCCCCCGCGCATGGCGATCAGGCGCGGCGCTCCCCTGGAGCTGCCCCATATCATGATACTGATGGACGATCCGGGGCGTACCGTCATCGAGCCTCTCTACGGCAAGCGGCTCTATTTCAAGAGACTCTACGATTTCGATCTCATGACGGGCTCCGGCCATGTCCGAGGCTGGCTCGTCAAAGATCAGGGCACCATGGAAGGAGTCGCCTCGGCCCTGGCGCAGCTCGCCGATCCTGAGGGTTTCAGGGAAAGGCATGGCAAGGACGATGTTCTTCTTTTTGCCGTGGGCGACGGGAACCATTCCCTGGCCACCGCCAAGGCGACTTGGGAGGAGGTGAAAACTTCCTACGCCGGCAAGCCGGGGGCTGAGGAAATCCTGGCCAAGCACCCCGCGCGTTACGCTCTCGTGGAGCTCCTCAATATCTACGATGAAGGTCTCCCCTTCCATCCCATCCACCGCGTTCTCTTCAACGTGGATGAAAAGGATTTCTTCTCCGCCCTCAAGGAAGCCGGCGCGAAAATTTCCACGATGCCCGGCGCGAAGGAGGCTTTCGCTGCCTGCGACGCTCCCGATCCCCAAGGCGCGCACCGTATCGCCTGGACGAACGGCCGGGCATCGGGGCTGATCGTCTTCGACAAACCCGTCGAAAAACTCGCGGCGGGCAGCCTGCAGGCGATTCTCGATCCTTATCTCAAGGCTCACGCAGCGACGACGATCGACTATATTCACGGGTCGGGAAGCCTGGAAACCCTGGCTTCCAAGGCGGGCAACCTGGGGCTCTATCTGCCGCCCGTCGACAAGGCATCTTTCTTCGCCACCATAGTCCAGAACGGCGTCATGCCGCGGAAGACCTTCTCCATGGGAGAGGCGCCGGAAAAACGCTTCTATATAGAGGCGCGGAAGATAATTATCGGGTGAACTTGACAGGCAAGGCGATCATGCTACTATAAAAAAGCATAGGATTCGACGCCCGATCCTCTCGATCCGGCTTTTCCGCAATATCAGTTTTAGGAGGATTCCATGGTTATTCTATTGGCCGATGCCTTCGTCGCCGACCTTCCCAAGCGGCTATCGGCATTCGGTGAAGTCGTCAGCGATATGAAACGTCTCGCCGATGCTGAGATCGTCATTGTCCGCTCCAAGACCAAGGTGGACAAGACGATGATCGACGCTGCCCCGAAGCTAAAATTCATCATCAGGGGCGGCGTGGGCGTCGACACCATCGATGTCGATTATGCCAAGGCCAAGGGAATTCTCGTGGACAACACTCCCGAGGCTTCCAGCCTGGCGGTGGCGGAACTCGCTTTTGCCCTCATGCTCGCCCTGCCCAACCATCTGGTGAAAGCCGACGTTTCCATGAAGGAAGGCAAGTGGCTCAAGAAGGAACTGGAGCGAACGGAACTCGGCGGAAAAACCCTGGGCCTCGTGGGCATCGGCCGCATCGCGAGGGAAGTGGCTTCCCGGGCCAAGGCCTTCGGAATGAAGGTCGTAGCCTTCGACAAGTACGTCGCCGTTTCCGACGCCGCCGAGATGATGAGTCTGGACGAAGTATTCGCGAAAGCGGATTATATCAGCCTTCATACGCCCCTCACCGACGAAACGCGCGGCATGATCAACGCCGCCAGCATAGCGAAGATGAAGGACGGAGTCCGCCTCGTCAACACCTGCCGCGGCCAGGTCATCGTGGAAGCCGACGTTGTCGCTGCCCTCGCGTCGGGCAAGATGGCGGGCTATGCCACCGATGTCTTCTATAAAGAACCGCCGGAAGCTTCGCCCCTCCTCACGGCGTCCAATGTCCTCCTGACCCCTCACCTGGGCGCTTCCACCGAAGAGAACCTTCTCAGGCTCGGCGACAGCATCGAAAGCCGCGTCGCGAAATATGTTTCCAAATAAACGGGAGTAAAACCATGAAAAGAGTGATAAATTTCAATGCCGGCCCCGCCGCTATCCCCCTCGACGTGCTGAAACAGGCCCAGGAAGAAATGCTGGACTGGAACGGCACCGGCATGTCGGTCATGGAAGTATCGCATCGTTCGAAAGAGTACGAGGCCATGCACAACGAGGCGAAGGACCTTTTCAGGAAGCTGGCCGGAATGGGCCCGGAATGGAAGATCCTCTTCCTCACCGGCGGCGCCTCCAGCCAATTCTTCCAGGTTCCCATGAATTTCCTTTTCGACGGCAGAAAGGCCTCCTACCTCGTCACCGGCACCTGGGGCAAGAAAGCCCTCAAGGAAGCCAAACGCTTCGGCCCCTGCGATGCCATGAGCACCGAGAACGCGGACGGCACCTTCACGAGGATCCTCACGCCGGCCGAAATCAAGGTCGATCCGGCTTCGACCTATGTCCACATGACCAGCAACAACACGCTCTTCGGATCCCAGTGGCATAATTGGCCCGAAACGGGCAAGGTGCCCCTCGTCTGCGACATGTCGAGCGACATCTTTTCCCGCCCCTTCCCTGCCGACAAATTCGCGCTGATCTACGCGGGCGCACAGAAGAACCTCGGCCCCTCAGGCCTCACCATCGTGGCCGTCAAGGACAGCTTCTTCCAGCTTTGCCAGGAACAGGCCAAGCTGCCGACCATGCTCTCCTACAGGACCCACGAAGAAGAGAATTCGCTCTACAATACGCCGCCCTGTTTCTCCATCTACATGCTCAGCCTGACGCTCAAATGGCTGGACAGGAACGGCGGCCTGGATGCCATGGCGAAAGTCAACGAAGAGAAGGGCAGGATCATCTACGGAGCGATCGACGCCTCGAACGGCTACTATCGCGGTCCGGTCCAGAAGGATTCCCGCTCCCTCATGAACGTGGTCTTCAGGCTCAAGGACGAGGCTTCCGAGGAGCTTTTCGTGAAGGAAGCGAAGGCGGCGGGCATCGTGGGCGTGAAGGGCCACCGCTCGACGGGCGGAATCCGCTTCTCGATGTACAACGCCAACCTCGTGGACAATGTCAAGGTCGCGGCCGCCTTCATGGAAGATTTCAGGAAGAGGCACGGCTGAAACATTGTTTCAGCGTAGCTTCAGCATTGTTTCGGCACGGCCGAAGCAATGTCTGCGGAACGGAACGAAAAAGCCCGGGCGATTTGCCCGGGCTTTTTTATGCCGATAGCCGCGCCATCCGGATCGTTAAAAATCCAGTGGCGCCGCATTGCCTCAGAAAGGAAGGTCGATCTTCAGGTTGCAGCGTTCTTTCACGGCCTTGAAAGAGGCCTTGAGCGAAGCGTTGAAGGGAACTCCCTTGTCCTTGCGGTAGAGGGAAATCTCATATTCCTTCTCGCCTGGCGTCCAGATGCGCGTGGCGCCCGGAGCCTTCTTGGAAGCGCGGATCTGGCGGCAGATTTCTCCTACCTGATGCTTGAAGGCATCGAGATCGCAGAAAGCGTCGATCCTGATAGCCAGGAAGGAGTGGCCGAGTTCGATGGATGAGGGCTTGCCATCTTTGTCGACGCCCGTCAGCGCCTTCAGGAAATTCGCCTGCGAGAGGGCGGAAGACAACAGCTCGACGACCATGGAGTTGCCATAGCCCTTATAGCCGCCCAGGTCTTCCCCGAGTCCGCCCACCGGCGTGAGGGCTGCCTTGTCTTTCGTGAGATCGATGAGGACCTGGTGGGTGTCGTGCCGATAATGGCCGTCCTCGCCGATGACCCAGCCGTCGGGAAGGTCCTTGCCGATGCGGTCGTAGAGTTCGATTTTACCTCGCTGGGTTACGGAGGTGGCATAGTCGGGCATGAAGGGGAAGGGCTCGTCCGAGGGCATTCCCCAGGTCATGGGGTTTGTGCCGATCATGGGCTCGACACCCCAGGTCGGCGCTATGGAGGGCCTGGCCGATGTCGTGGTCATGCCGATCATGCCTTTCTGGACGGCCATGTTGGGATAATAGAAGGCGGCGCCGTAATGCGTGGAATTGCGGACGACGGTCATGCCGAGGCCGTTCTTCTCGGCCTTTTCAATTGCCATCTCCATGGCTCGCTTGGCGATATAGTGTCCCATGCCATTGTGTCCATCGATGACCGCGGTGGTCGGCGTCTCCCTGACTACTTCGAAATGAGTCTTGGGAAGCTGCGTGCCTGCCCAGATCCTGTCCAGATATATCGGTTTGAAACGTCCAACGCCATGTGAATCGACGCCGCGTTTATCGGCGGCCACGAGAACGTTGGCGCAGACCGACGCTTCCTCGGCGGGAACGCCGACAGCCTCGAAACCGGCTCGCATGAACGCTTCGACTTCGTCGAATTTCCACCAAGTGATGCTCTCATCCATATAATACTCCTTAGGTTGCAGGGCGCCCTAATCCATGAACGTCCCGTATGGGAAACATGCAGGGCTAGTATAGACCTTTTTTGCACCATGGCAAAGGGTAAATATGGAAGAGTTACGCGGGGCGGCGACAAGCGCCCCGCGCGATTGGCCCGTGAGGGTGTCTAGAGAGCCACGCCCAGGACATCCTTGATGGCTGTCTGGAAAGTGGCTTTTGGCATGGCCCCCGCGGCCATCTGGGGAGGCGCGCCCACGGGAATGAATAGGATGGAGGGAATGCTCTGGATTCCGAAGGCCGCGGAGATTTCGGGTTCGGCGTCGGTATTGACCTTATAGATTTTCAGCTTGCCTTCGTATTCCTTGGAGAGCGACTCCATGATGGGAGCGACCATCTTGCAGGGGCCGCACCAGTCGGCATAGAAGTCGACAATGGCGGGGCTTTCACCCCTGTATTCCCATTCTTTCTTTGTTTCGAAATCGAATATTTTTTCTATGAAGCTGTCTTTGGTCAACTGTTCTGTCATTGAAATCTCCTTATATTAGAAAATACTAATATAACGATGTTTTGACAAGGGGGAGCCGGCTGCCCTTGCCGTCAGGGCTAAAATTCTTCCGCCATAGTCCGGAAAATAAAGTATAATGCTTCCAAGGAATTCGTCGAGGGAGGAGTCTTCAATGAACTATAAGGATTCGGTCAAGATAAGCCTGGATATGGATGAGCTGCCGCCGGCTCCGGTTTTCGAGAAAGGCATCAGGCGCGCTCCCCGAAGGGAAACCGACCTGAGTCCAGCCCAGGAAAAGCTCGCGCTGCGCAACGCGCTCCGCTACATCCCTCCCCGATGGCATGAAACGGTGGCTCCCGAATTCCTGGCCGAACTCAAGGAACGCGGCAGGATTTACGGGTATCGCTTCAGGCCGGCCGGGCGCCTGCGCGGGCTGCCTATCGAAGAATATTCAGGCCGCTGCGTCGAGGGGAAGGCTTTTCGGGTCATGATAGACAACAACCTCGACTTCAATGTGGCCCTGTACCCCTACGAACTCGTCACCTATGGCGAAACCGGCCAGGTTTGCCAGAACTGGATGCAATACAGGCTCATATGCAAATATCTGGAAATTCTGGACGAGAACGGAACGCTCGTCCTCGAGTCGGGCCATCCCTTGGGCATTTTCGCCAGCCACCCAATGGCGCCGCGCGTCGTCATCACGAACGGACTCATGGTCGGAATGTTCGACAACCAGAAAGATTTCAACCTGGCGGCGGCCCTGGGCGTCGCGAACTACGGGCAGATGACCGCCGGCGGATGGATGTATATCGGCCCCCAGGGCATCGTGCACGGCACTTTCAACACTTTGATGAATGCCGGCCGCCTCAAGCTCGGGATTCCCCACGGTAAGGACCTGGCGGGAAAGCTTTTCGTATCCTCGGGCCTGGGCGGTATGTCGGGCGCCCAGGGCAAGGCCGCGGTGATAGCGGGCGCCGCTTCCATCATCGCGGAAGTGGACATTTCTCGGGTGGAGACGAGGTATTCCCAAGGCTGGGTTTCCTGCGTAACGGATTCGATGGAAGAGGCCTTCAGACTGGCCCAGGCGGCCTTGACGGAAAGACGCCCCATAGCCGTCGCCTATCACGGCAATGTCGTCGACCTCCTTGAGTTCGCGGCGGAAAAGAAGATCTATATCGACCTTCTTTCCGACCAGACCAGCTGCCACGTTCCCTATGACGGCGGCTACTGCCCCGCGGGCATAAGCTTCGCCGAAAGGACGCGCCTGCTGACGGAGGATAGGGCGGCCTTCAGGACTCTCGTGAACGCCTCCCTCAAACGCCACTTCGAAGTCATCAAGAGGCTCGTCGCCTCGGGCACCTACTTTTTCGACTACGGAAACGCCTTCCTGAAATCCGTGTTCGACTCGGGTATCGGCGAAATCTCGAAAAACGGCGTGGACGAGAAGGACGGCTTCATTTTTCCAAGTTACGTCGAGGATATTCTCGGTCCCGAACTTTTCGACTACGGCTACGGACCCTTCAGGTGGGTCTGCCTTTCCGGAAAGCCCGAAGACCTGCGCAGGACCGACAAGGCCGCCATGGACTGCATCGATCCGGACAGACGCAGCCAGGATAGGGACAATTGGCTCTGGATCAGGGATGCCGAGAAGAATGCGCTCGTGGTGGGAACGCAGGCACGCATCCTCTATCAGGACGCCCTCGGCAGGATGAAGATCGCGCTGAGGTTCAACGAACTGGTCAGGAAGGGCGAAATCGGACCCATCATGCTGGGCAGGGATCACCACGATACGGGCGGCACCGACAGCCCGTTCAGGGAAACGAGCAATATCAAGGATGGCTCGAACATGATGGCCGATATGGCGACGCAATGTTTCGCCGGAAACGCGGCGCGCGGCATGAGCCTCGTGGCGCTGCACAACGGCGGCGGCGTGGGCGTCGGCAAGGCCATTAACGGAGGCTTCGGCCTCGTCCTGGACGGCTCGGAACGCGTCGACGCCGTGATAAGGATGGCCATGCCCTGGGATGTCATGGGCGGTGTCGCGCGCCGCGCGTGGGCATGTAATCCGCACGCGCTGGAAGTCTGTGCCGAATACAACAGCGACCATGCGGATTTGGGCACCATAACGCTTCCCTACGAAGTGGATCCCTCAATCCTGGAAAAAACCCTGGGCTGAGCGCGAAACCCCGCGCTTAGCGCGTCAGGCGGGGTGGGGCGCTAGAGCCCCGTGGCCAGCCGCGCTAGGTCGAGCCTCAAGGCCTCGACTTCCTCCCTTGTCTTCTTCACGAAGGAGTTCTCCGTCGGGCGACCCAGAACGGCCGTCATCTCCGCTTCCGACCGGTAAGTAGCCTTCCTGAAAGGATTGCTCCAGTCTTTTGCCCTGGAATCGAAAACCCCCTCGGCCACGGAAGCCGAGAGCGCTTCCAGGTCCTTGAAGGCGGCCAGAAGCCCTTCCAAGGAAGGACCCGTGCCAGCTTCGCGCGCCTTCTCCGGCGAAGCCTGGGGATAGAGGCTTCCAAGCAGCGACCAGGCATAGCGCAGCTTGTCCCTGGGGTAGATTTCCGACAATGTCTGATATTCGGCATGGAATTCGCGCCAGGTGGGGTATTCTCCCGCGCCTGCTTTCGCGAGAATCTTTTCGAGGCGAAGCCTGGATACCAGGAGCCCTCCCAGGTTTTCCCATTCGACGCCAACCCGGCAGTTTTCGTCAGGCTTGAGCGCCGTTTCGATATCGTTCCAGCTTGAGGACTGGGGATTTTCAGACAAGAAATGGACTATTTCCCGTCCCGCGAACCAGAGGAGCATCTCCCTGTACGCCCGCCAGGCCTGCGCCGGTTTCCTGATGACGCATTCCCTCGCCGAATGCTCGACATGAACCGCCACGACATCGAAGGGAAGCGCGCCCGCGCTTTCGCTCAGGATCGCCCGCCCGAGCTTCCTCAGCGGCTCCTGCGCGGAGGCTTCCGGATTGTCATTGCGATACCTGATGAAAGCCCTGCCGGTCATCTCTTCGAGAAGGGCGATGGCCGACAGGATTTCCTCGGCCGTATCAGGCGCGAAGGGCGAATATTCCAGGCGAAGTCGCTTGTCGCTCCTGGCGTCGCGCGAGTGGAATTTCCCTTCGTTGCGCATCAGGGCATACTTGTTGCTTATCCACCAGAAAGCGGGCAGGAGAATGAGTCGGTCTCGCTTGTAGTCGTTGTCGACGAGGCAGAAGGGAAAGGGAATGTCGAGCTCGAAACGATAGTCCCCCTTGGCCAGGAGACAGAAGGACGCGAAACGCGACGAGTGTTTCACCGAGGTGCATAACCCCGGCCAGAAACCGCGGCCCGCTTCGATCTCCCCGTCCGGAGCCCTGGAGTTGTGGTTGGAACCTATCGTGGCTCCCGCCGCCATGTTGGATTGGCCCTTGACGAGACTGGCGATCAGGAAGCTCGTGTTGTGGTGCTGTTCGTGCGCCGGAAAAATGAGATTGTTGAGGATTTCGCAGCAGGAAACGGTGGAATTTTCGCCCAGGACCGAATGGATGAGCCTCGCCCCATATTTTAGCGATGACGCGTCGCAGAGCACGAAACGCACGGCCTTGCAGCCGTAGAAAACCTTGCAGCCATAGCCGATGATGCCGTTGACCAGTTCCACGCCTTCGCCTATCTGCGTTCTCGCGTCTTCCTTCGACTTGATGGTCAGGTTCTTGAGCTTGTTGGCACCCTTGATGTAGGCGCTTTCCCCTATCGCCACGTCCTTGATCACGCCGTTCGATTTCAGCACCGAACAATTCCCGATGGTGCCGTAACGCCCTCTGCGGGCATCGAACATGACATCGGTCATCCTGCCGAATTCCTTCATCAGATCGCCCCGGTCACGATTGCGGGCCCAAAGATAGG
The DNA here is from genome assembly GCA_963677895.2 of Treponemataceae bacterium. Lineage (GTDB taxonomy): Bacteria > Spirochaetota > Spirochaetia > Treponematales > Rectinemataceae > UBA11090. The sequence continues at coordinate 97,507 of CAXXGJ010000018.1, forward strand.
CATCGGCGCATGTCATATCGGCGAAGGGGTATACCCAGCGCCCGCCGCCCTCGTTCATGACATCGATAGTGATGCGGACTTCCTCGCCTTCGCCTTCCACCACATTGCCGTTGCCGAATTTCGAATGATTCGATACGTGGACCTCGGCGTTGTCTATCAGGATGCAGTTGTCCCCAATGATATAATGGGCGATATAGGCGCAATTGTTTATCACGCAGTTGTTTCCTATATCGCAGGCGATGATCTGGGAATTGGAGATTCCGGCGAAGAGATGAAGATCGTGATGTTCCAGGGTGATTTCCTCGAGACAGCCTATTCTCACGAGCCCCGCGAACGAGGTGTTATAGATGAGTTCGGGGGTGAAGGGATCGGCGACGAAGATCTGCGACCAATCGCTGCAGGTATTGTTCTGCCTGATAAGAGTTTCGAGCTCGAAAGGCTTCAGCTTCCTGTAACTGGCAGGGTTCTTGCCGGCCGCGAGGAACTGCTCGTTCCTGATCCTGTATTCATCTTCCTCTGGACCGAGATATTGAGCCGGGATAAAACCCGTACCGACATTGAGGTCAAAGCTGACTTTGATATCGTTATTCATGGGAAAAATTATCCGGCATTTTCCGGAAGCGCGCAAGGCTCGATGCAAGGAGCTTGCGCAACACTCTGACCACATTTTTCCCCATCAGGAAAAGACGGTTTTTAACCCCTTGACCAAAAGGGGCGCTTTTCGACATCGTACAGCTATGGATCATGCTGAAACTTCAATGTTGGATACCTATCTCACGGATTCTGAGAAAAGGACACTGGAGTTGTTTCATGCCCTCGTCACCGAAAAGAGTTCTATGCGTGAATCCTATGCGATCCGTCTGGCTGATGTCCTCGGCAATCCCGGGGAATTCTCCTTCTATATCCACTGCACGGAAGACCAGCAGCTGATTCGGACCTTCCACCTCCTCCGCGTTTTCCGCGAAAACGTGGAACTCCTCGTCCACAAGACCTGGGTCAACGAAGCCGATGAAAAACCCAAGCAGATTCTCTTTGAAGATCTCAAGGTCTTCATCGAGGACTACAGGACGGAAAGGATGGGGTCGGCCTTCAGACGTTTCGTGAGCATCGCCCGCGCCATTCCCTCCCTTCTCTTCGGCTCGGCGGGAAGAGCTCCCGATTTCCTGGAATACGCGTTCCGCATAGATCCCAAGTTCGGCCTTTTCTTCTGGTATGTCGGCGAGCTGGAAAAACAGATGCGCTCCAATGTTGAAATCGTCGACAAGGACAATCTCTACAGGATCGAGACGCTCCTGGGCGCTTACATCCTTTCCTGCTTCTGAGTCCCTTGTCGCCGCCCATCTTCATCGCGCGATGGAGATGACAGCCTCCCCCCTCGAATCGCTTTCCTCGTCCAGATAGACCCTCGCCCCCGTTCCGCAGAGCCAATCGCCTATCGGCATAAGAATTCCCAGCTCGAGTCTCCCCAGCCATTCGATCCTCGCGCTCCCCGAAAGACCTAGCTTGAATGTCTGGCAAAGCCCCAGTTCCACGGCCATGGTTGATGAAAGGGCGCAGAGGGCAGAAAACTTCGGTTCTATGGCGACTGCCTGGATGACCGCGGGCGGGCCGGATTCCCCCAACGATCGCCGAGGCAGGCCTATGCCCGCGGTCATGGTTCCCGTCAGCAGGAAGGGATCGGCCAAGGCCGAATAACGCAGGCGGAGTCCCGACTCCAGGAGGTCATCGTCGCCGCCGGCGAGAAGCGCGATGCCGAGGCTTCTGTTTCTTTCGCGGCTGAGCCGCCTCCATTCCAGCCCCGCGGAGAGACGCGAAGCGACCGAAAAGGGTCTCCATTCATTTGCCTTGACGCTCGCCTCGGCGAAGAGGGCGATGGCGTCGGAGGGAGCCCATTCGCCCGCGAAAAAGATCGTGGGCGAAAAGGAAAAGCCATCAGCCCCGCGCATTGAAGCGGCCGACATCCCCAGTTCGACACGGAGATTCTCCAAGCCCTTCTTTCGCGCGGCGACATTTGCCGCTCCTCCCCCGAAAGCGGAACCCGCGATCAAGTCCAGCCGCTTTCTGCGAAGCGAAGCGGCCTTTTTCGCCTCATCGACGATAGTCTGGGGCCGGCCCTCCCTCTCCGGGGCGAGGAGAGGCAGGAGAGCATATCCCGAAGCCCTGCCGGCAAGTTCCTCGCTCGAAAGCGCCACGAGCCCATCGGCCGGATCGGCCAGGACCGCATAGCCGTCCTCGGCTCCCAAAGCCAGGACAAAGTGCGGCGCCGGCTTATCGTAATGAAGCACGATGGGCGCCGGACCGGCGAGAATAGCGTCCATGGCGCCGGGGACAATCCGCAGGAGAAGCGAGGGAATTCCGTAATCGGTCAGGACGCGCGCCATGGAGCCGAGGCTCAGGGTCTTCGGGGTCTCCATGCTGCCTAGTCCTTTCCTGGAGGCCCCGCCGTATCGTTCCAGCAGCTGGGCTTCGTCGACGGCAACCTGGAGAGGGTAACCAGAACCGACGGCTTTGCTCCGCGCCGCCGCCAATCCGATGAGTCCAGCCAGGACGGCATATCCGCAGGAGTTGGCTTCGGACTGTCGCGGCACGATGGAGAAAAAGAGACTTTCGCAGGTTTGGGGAGCCTGCATCTGCAAGGACGATACGAGGGCCAGCACCAGGCCGAATTCTCTCATTGCGTACCTCCTCGGTTCAAAGACAAGACGCGTGGGGAGGAGGCGGTCGATTCAATGGTCCGAATATAACGTTATTCGCTTGACATAATGTCCTGACGGTGGCGTAAATGATGGCTGCATATAGTATCAGCCCCTGGGGATTCCATGAAAAAACGCGATTTTTATAAAAAGGCTTTGAACGTATTCCTTTTATTGGCGCTTGTTTTTTTCTTGCCCGCGAAACTTTGCGCGCAATTGAGGCTATTCGACGGAGGATTGGCCTTCAACCTCATCGACAGCGATTCGCTCTATCCTGAGTATCTCGCCGATCCCTACTCCCTCACGTCAGGCTTCAAGTATTTCCAGGTGACCGATTACTCCGGCCTTCCCCAAACCATCCTCGCTTCCAACGGAACCGAATATGTGGAGATCCCCTTCGCTCACTACAGCGAGAGTGAATTCTCAAGCCGCAACAGCTTCTACCAGATAAAGGGCTTCATCAATCTCAGCTTCGCGAGGCTGGAACTCTGGGACTTTCTCAAGGCCGAAGTGACGACGAATGGCGGGATCAACACCGTCTTCCAGGCTTTCGGGGGAACGGACACCCTCGGTTTCGACGGAATATGGCGGCTCGCCGGAACCCTGCGCCTCTTCGACGCGATTTCGCTCCGCTATGGCTGGCACCATTTCTCCGGCCATTGGGGCGACGAGACGATCTCGGACCTGCCTCAGCCTGGAGACGCCGATTACATTCCATACACGCATTTGGAAGAATATACGCGAGCCAGCTCCCACGTGTTCGGGCTGTCGGCCAACCCCAAGCCCTGGGCGCGGCTCTACTTCGAGGCCGAACTTCCGATGCTCGAATCCTGGATCCGACCGGGCATCCATGTTCCCGCCGGTTTTCTCTCACCGAGCGGCGACGACCTGGCCTATCACATCCTCAATCAGGAAGGGCTGGTCGAGGAAGTGGGGAGTCTGCCCGCTTCATACAAGGCCTGGAGGTTGCAGGCGGGAGCGGAACTGAGGTGTCTCCTTGGCGATTGGGGCTCGCTTTTTCTCGCCGGCGATTTCCAGCTCCACCAGGATGGCCAGACCCTCCACCAGGTCGGGGGCTATGATCCCGAGAATCCCTGGGAGTTCGAATATACTGTCGGGGGAGGGCTGGAGTATGAAAAGGGCTTTATGGGCCGGAAGATCCGGGTAGAAGCCTTTTACCACGCGGGGCGTTTTCCCCTCACCAACTATTTCTTCCTGAGGAGCGACTATATCTCGATAGGTCTGGCGATCAACAACTGATTTTTGCGGCCGCCGAGCGATTACCTGTTGGACTTAGGCTGAAAGTGGCTGAACTCCATCGAGAAGGAAGCCCTGCCCTGGCTCACCGAACGCAGGGAAGTCGTGAAGCCGAACATGGTGGAGAGCGGGGCTTCCACATGCACGACCTCGATCAGCGCCTTCGAATCCGAACCATGGATCAGGCCGCCTCGCTGGGATACGAGGCTCATCACCTCTCCCACGAAATCCTTCGGCGTGGAAATATCCACTTTCATGATGGGTTCGAGGAGAACGGGGCTCGCGGTGCGGCATGCCGAATCGTAGGCCATGTTGGCGCAGGCCTCGAAGGCGAACACGCTGGACGTGAGTTCGTCGTAGTGAATGTCCACAAGGTTGATGCCGATGTCGACGGCCGGGTAGCCGAACTGGATGCCCGACGCGAAAGCCGAAGTGATGCCGCGTTCGATAGCGTCGAATATTTCCTCCGGCACCTGCGGCGCGCGTACGGCTTTTTTGTATACGTTGCCGGTGCCGCGGGGGAGGGGAATCGCCTCGATCGTTAGCTTGGCGGTGTTTTCCTTGCCGGCGAGAACCCGGTTGAACTCCTCTGTATGCCGCACTTCCTTCGTGATGGATTCGCGATAGGTCACCTGCGGATTTCCGACCCGCGCCTGAACCTTGAAATCGCGAAGCATTCGCGTCACGAGGACATCGATATGGAGTTCGCCCATGCCCGAGATGACGAGCTGCCCGGTCTCTTCGTTGTCCCTCGTGGTAAAGGTGGGGTCTTCGCGCGACAGGATGTCGAGGGTTTCCTTGAGTTTCTCCCTGTCCGAGAGGGTCTTGGGCTCGATGGACACCGATATGACCGGTTCGGGGAAATGCATGCGTTCCAGCAGCACCGGCCAGCCTTCGGTGCCTATCGTATCGCCGGTCTGGGCTGTCTTGAGCCCCACGATGACCGCGATGTCGCCCGCGCCGGCTGTCTCGAGAGGTTCGCTCTTGTTGGCGTGCATCCTGAGGAGGCGGGTGATGCGTTCCCGCTTTTTCTTCGAAACGTTGTAAACGACGCTGGCGTTATGGATGCTTCCGGAGTACATGCGCACATAGCACAAGGGGCCCGCTTCCCTGTCCCATTGCACCTTGAACACGAGGCCGAGGGGGTAGCCCGACAGCTTGCAGGGCACTTCTATCTCTTCTTCCTTCTTCGCGTGGATGGCCTTTACGGGTTCTACTTCATCGGGCGCGGGAAGATAATCGACGACGGCGTCGAGAAGAGGCTGCACGCCGATATCCCGCCGTGAGGCTCCGCAGAGCACGGGCACGAGGATTCTGGCGATGCATACCTTTCGCAGTTCGGACCTTATAAGTTCGGCGGGGATGTCCTCGCCGTTGAGGTACAGTTCGGTGATCGCGTCGGAATGCGAGGAGAGAGCGTCGAGGAGAGTGTCCCTTCGTGCCAGCGCGTCAGCTTTCCTTTCGTCGGCGATAGGAGTCACCGTCATTTCGTTGCCGTCGCCGCTCCAGCGGATTTCCCGCATGGCGATGAGGTCGATGACGCCTTCGAAACTGGCCGAAGCGCCGATGGGGACGTTGATGGCGACGGGCGAAGCGCCCAGTTTCGCCCTCATGTCCGCGAGGACAGCGTCGAAATCGGCGCCGAGCCTGTCCATTTTATTGACATAAGCGATGCGGGGAACTTTATACTTGTCGGCTTGATGCCAGACTGTTTCAGACTGGGGTTCGACGCCGCCTACCGCGCAGAATACCGCCACGGCTCCGTCCAGCACGCGGAGGGAGCGTTCCACTTCGGCCGTGAAATCCACATGTCCCGGCGTGTCGATGATATTGATCTGATGATCCCGCCAGAAGGTGGTCGTGGCGGCGCTCTGTATCGTTATGCCGCGTTCCTGTTCCTGATCCATCCAGTCCATCGTGGCTTCGCCGTCGTCCACCTCGCCAATCTTGTAGGTTTTTCCGGAAAAGTAGAGTATGCGTTCCGTCGTCGTGGTTTTGCCGGCATCAATATGAGCCATGATCCCTATATTTCGTATTGTGCGAAGTTCCATCGAATGCTCCGAGGCGCAGGATAGTATCAAATGACAATATATACAAAAACGGCAACGGTTTTCAACCCGAGAAGGAGGCAGCGCACTATGTAGGTAGATATATTCCGCAGCCATCTTGAAATAGAAGGTCTTTACATCCTATAACATTATTGTGAAAAGAGTAGAATTACTTGCGCCGGCCGGTTCGCCGGAAGCGCTTAATGCGGCCCTCGGCGAGGGCGCGGATGCGGTGTACCTTGGCCTTCGCTCGTTCAATGCCAGAATGCGCTCGGCAAATTTCGCCTTCAATCAATTCGAGGCGAGTCTGCAAGTCATCCATGAGCATGGCAAAAAGGTATATGTAACAGTCAATACGGTCTTCGAGGAGAGGGAAACTGATAGAGTGTATCAGTTGCTTCAATTTCTCAACAGACTCAAACCCGACGGCATAATCGTCCAGGACCTGGGCGTGCTCAAGATGGCGAGGGACAATTTCCCCTCGCTGGACCTCCATGCCTCCACGCAGATGAACGTGGCCTCCTCGCGCGGCTGTCACTTTCTTTCGCGTCAGGGCTTCAAGCGCGCTGTCCTCGCCAGGGAACTCACGCTCGAGGAAATCCGGACGGTCCGGCAGAGCACTCCTCTCGAGCTGGAAGTCTTCGTGCATGGCGCGCTCTGCGTGTCGGCATCGGGCGTCTGCCTCTTTTCATCCTATCTGGGGGGAAAGAGCGCCAACAGGGGAGCCTGCACCCAGGCCTGCAGGCGGCTCTACGAGTCCGAGACGAAGAAAGCCTTTTTCTTCTCGCCCGACGATCTCCAGCTCATAGATTATGTGCCGGACCTTATCGACATGGGCATAGACTCCTTCAAGATAGAAGGCAGGATGAAATCCGCCGAATATGTCGGCACCGTAGTCGCGGCCTATCGACACCTCATCGACAACTGCCAGTCCGACCGCGAAAGGGCCCTTGCCAAGGCAAAAGCCATGCTTCAGGCGGATTTCGCGCGCAGGAAGACGACTTTCTTCGTCGGCAGCGACAATCCAGAATTTATCCATCCCGACCAGGCCGGCGGAACCGGCATCCATCTCGGCAAGGTAAAGGACATAAGGGCTATCGACGAGGAACATTGGGCGGTGATGAACAGCTTCGACGGGCTCGCTGAAGGCGACTCCGTCCGAATCCATCGAGCCGACGATTCGGGCAGGATCACGGCCAAAATCAGGGGCGTGAAGAGCCAGGTAAACGGCATGCTTCTCAAGATCGACGGCGATTGGCGCCAGAATGACGATATATACCTGATTCAGACCGCTTCGATGGCCAGAAGATACAAGAACGTTCTGCCCCATAGCCTGGACCGATACAGGGCCTTCCCCTCGAGGGATGAGGCTCCCCGACCTCAGTTCGCCATGCCTCCGAAGAAAGACACTTCCTCGCTTCCGGCCGGATACTACGCGCTGGTGGGCAAGGTAGCCGACCTGCACGCGGTGCTTGCCGCCGCGCCGCAGAAGGCCATGATCGTCTTCGACAAGCTCAACGCTGAATCCATGCGGAAGAACGAATCCACCATTCCCTACAAGAGGGACCGGCTGGTCCTCTGGCTCGACCCTTATTACCCCGAGAGCGATGTCGCGTGGCTGGAGCCGGAACTCGACTACTGGATTTCCAAGGGCGTTCGCTACATCGTGGCCAACAACCTCGGCCACCTGGGCTATCTTCGCGGAAAAGACCTGGATGTCATCGCTGGACCCTGGCTCTATGCCTTCAATCTTTGGGCCGCGGGATTCCTCTTCGACCAGGGCGTCCGCTACCTGATTCCGCCGATGGAAATCTCCAAACAGAATTTCATGCGAATCGCAGAGAGCGTTCCGCCTTCGGCGATGATGCCCATCACCTTCTCCTATCCTCAGCTTTTCAGGATTAGAGGGGATCTCAGCGCGAAATATGACTCTTCCCACTTCCTCGACAGGGACGGCGCTTCGTATACGATGAACGGCCGCAGGGATTACACGGTTGTAGTGCCGGACAGGCCCTTCTCAATCATCGACAGGACAGCTTTCCTCCGAAAAGAGCATATCGATAAGTTCATTCTCGATCTTTCGAACGCGAATCCCGCGCGCGGCATGTTCAGGGATATCGCTAAGGCAGCCGCCGAGGGCAAAGTACTCCCCGACGCATCCCGTTTCAACTGGAAAGATGGGTTCTACAACGAGGATGAGACGCCGCAAGGCAAGTCGCCGCAGGAGAAAGCCTGATCGAGAATATCGGCATAAATTTCCGCTTGACGCCGATGCTACAGCGCTATATTCTTACTCAAATAATGAAACGCTGTTTTATTATTTGGCTTTGATTGAAAGGATGTACAAAGACCATGAGTGAATCGGCTGGAAAAGCGCTGGACATTCTCTTCTACCTCGCCAAGGTCGGCGGGGAAGTGAGTCTCGCACGCATGTCGAAAGAGACAGGGATGAACAAGGCCACGGCCCTGCGCTACCTCTCCGTCCTGGAATCCCGCGGCGTCGTTGAAAGACGGCCTGGCGGCTGGTCGCTCGGTCTATCCCTCTTTGAATTAGGCAGCAAGGTTCCCGTAAGGGCTCTCGTCGTTGAAAAAGTCCGTCCCATCATCGAACGCCTGGCCAGGGAATCGGGCGAATCGGTTAATCTCGCCTGTCTTGCGGGCGACAGCGCCATCTACCTGGACAGAGCGGAAGCGAACCGCAGTCTCCGCATGCGTTCGGCTCCCGGAGATAGACTGCCGCTCTATTGTACCGGCGTGGGCAAGGCGATATTGTCCCAGCTTTCCGAGGATCGTATCCGCGCCCTTCTGGGATCCATGCCGCTTCCCAAGATCAACGATACGACCCTCACCGAACCCGAAGACGTGATACGGGAAGCGCAGAGAGCTCATGAGCAAGGCTATGGCGTGGACCGAGAGGAATATGAGATTGGCCTAACCTGCTACGCGATGCCCCTTCGCCTGCCCGGCTCGGATTTCGCCGGAGCCGTAAGCATTTCCGGCCCATCGGCACGCATGAGAAGCCCCGAATCCAGGGAGCACTTCCTGGAGCTGCTGAAAGCCGCGACCCAGGAAGCGCTTCAGGCGATAAGCCCCTACAATCTCGTTCAGAATACGACAACTCTGCTGGAATCCTCCGCCTCTTCGGCTTCCTGAGCCTGGGGAGGCATCGCCCCATCGTTTTTGTTCTCCGGCTTTATGGTTTTGAACTCCACGTGCTCGGCGACGATTTTTACCTTCGCGCGCTGCTTTCCCTCGGGATCCACCCAGCGATCCTGCTTCAGCCTGCCCACTACCCGCACGCCCCTGCCTTTCTTCAGATTCTGGGCGCAGGCCGTGCCGAGGCGGGACCAGGCTTCGATGTCGAAGTAGGACACTTCCTTTTCGAATCCCTCCTCGCCGTTTTTATAGAAGCGATTGGTGGCGAGCGTGAAATCGCAGACCTGGCTGCCTGAAGGAAGCGTCTTCGTGTTCGGATCCTTGACGAGATTGCCTTCAACCAAAATGCTATTGAGTGAATTCATGAACCCTCCTTATAATCCTTGGAGCAAGACCGCACCGCGGCTGCGGCTGAACCCCCTTGCATAAATGAGACGTCCAAGGCCGCCGTTTTCGATTCAAGAATTCGAGTATTTGCAGTAATTCCCAATTCTGTTATAGTCAGGCAATGACAGACTATTCCGGATATCTTTCTCCCTTTTCCTGGCGTTACGGGACGGCCGAAATGCGTCGCCTCTGGAGCGAAGTGCACAAACGCGAGCTCTGGCGCGGCATCTGGGTAAGCCTGGCTGAGGTGGAATCGGTCTACGGGCTGACAACAGCCGAGCAAGTGGCCGAACTGAAGACCCACGCGCGCGACATCGATATCGAGCGATCCCTCGCGATAGAGGCCGAAATACGGCACGACCTCATGGCCGAAATCAAAGCCTTCGCCGAACAATGCCCCAAAGCCGGCGGAGTCATCCATCTCGGGGCGACGTCGATGGATATCGAGGATAACGCGGATGCCCTGCGCATACGCGAGTCCCTGGTCCTCGTGCGCGCCAGGCTGGCCGAACTTCTGTCGATAATGGCCGAGACGATAAAGCGACACGCCAGATTGCCGGTCATGGCTTTTACGCATCTCCAGCCGGCCGAGCCGACGACCTTCGGCTATCGCTGCGCCGTCTGGGCCCAGGACCTGCTCAGCGCCTATGCCGACCTCACCGACCTGCAGGCATCCATCAGAGGCAAAGGCTTCAAGGGCGCCGTGGGCACTTCGGCTTCGTATGGCGAACTTGTGGGCAAAAAAAACCTCCCCGCCTTCGAAGCTTCGCTCGAGAAAGAGCTGGGTATAGCTTTCTATCCTGTGACGACTCAGACATGCAGCAGGCTCCAGGAATACAAGACGCTCTCCGTGCTCGCGGAGCTGGGAGCGGCCCTCCATAAGATGGCCTTCGATCTCAGGGTTCTGCAGTCTCCCCCCATCGGGGAAGTGTCCGAGCCTTTCGCGAAAAGCCAGGTAGGCTCGTCGGCCATGCCCTTCAAACGCAATCCCATCGATGCCGAAAAAATCGATTCCCTGTCGAGGCTTCTCTCCAGCTATCCCCAGGTGGCCTGGAGCAACGCGTCCCTTTCCCTCCTCGAAAGAACGTTGGACGATTCCGCGAACAGGCGGACGATCCTTCCCGAAGCCTTCCTCGTCAGCGACGAGCTGCTGAAGACGGCCAAGAAGATCATGGGCGGCTTCGTGCTCGACGAAAGCGCGATACGGCGGACCTTTGAGCGCTACGCTCCCTTCGCCTGCACCGAGCGGGTCCTCATGGCGATGGCGAAAACCGGGGCAGACCGACAGGAGACGCATGAGCGGCTGCGCCGCCATGCCCTCGCCGCGTGGGCCGAAATCAAGGAAGGGAAAGAAAATACCTTGACGGCGGCGATCTCCGCCGACGAATTTTTCAAGAGCCAGCTGAACGACGAAGAGCTATCTTCCCTGATGAATATCGATGACTATCTGGGCGACTCGATGGAAAGGGCCGAAAAATTTGCCGACACGATCAAAGAGAAGATAGCGGTACTTGACTAAATTTTACCCTCGATGGTATTAATTTCTATGGGTAATCAATTTCCAGTTTATCGCTTTACGATACGAGAATTGCATCCGGGGGCTCGATCCTCGGCTGTAATCGTGCGCGGTGCGCAGCGGTTGGGCCTTCAAAAGGTCAGCGCCGTACTGCGCTCGGAAATTTACTTTGTGCGTGGGAAAATAGCGCCCGAGGAGCTCGATCTCCTCGGGCGTTTTCTTTTTTCGGACCCCGTTACCCAGGATTTTCATGTGGAAACCTGCCCGGTTTCCAAAGGCGGCGCAAAAAACGCGATCGAGGTCGCCTACCATCCTGGCGTGACCGATCCCGTAGCCGACGAGATCCTGCGTTCGGCGCGCGAATTGGGCATTTCGGGCATCGACGCCGCGTCCACGGGGCAGCGTTTCGAGATCGCCTGTACTGACGGCGGCGCGCTGAATGAGGCGGAGCTGGGGCTTCTGGCATCGAAACTCCTCGCCAATCCTGTCGTGCAGCGCTACGCCATAGGCTTCGTGGAACCATCCTTCCCCGGTTTGGACGAAACGAGAATCGCCGTCGAGAAGATCCCCGTTCATAGGCTCGACGACGATGGGCTCGCGGCGCTCAATGAGGAACGAAGGGCCGCTCTCGATTTCGGGGAACTCGCGGCCATCCGCGATTACTTCGCCGCCGAGGGAAGAGCCTGCACCGATGTCGAATTCGAGATGCTCGCCCAGACATGGAGCGAACACTGCTTCCATAAAACCTTCAAGGCTGTCATCGACGTCGAAAACGGCGAAAAGGCCGGCCTTCCCGAACGCGTGGACAACATACTTCGTTCCTATATAAAGGCCGCAACCGATGAGATCGCCGCTCCCTGGATCGTTTCCGCGTTCAAGGACAACGCGGGCATCATGGAATTCGACGATGAGTACGATATCTCCTTCAAGGTCGAAACGCATAACCATCCCTCCGCCATTGAACCCTTCGGCGGCGCGAACACGGGCGTCGGCGGCGTCATCCGCGACGTTGTGGCGGTATCGGCCAGGCCCATCGCGGTCACGGACATACTTTGTTTCGGAATGCCCGACCTGGGTAAAGGGAAGGGCAGGGGCGGACCTGTCGCGGGCGGCCAGGTCGCGGGCGGCCTTTCGGTCGACCATATCCGGACCGGGGTCGTGGCCGGCGTCCAGGACTACGGCAATAAAATGGGCATCCCGACGGTGAACGGCGGAATCCATTATCACGCGAAATACGCCGCCAATCCCCTCGTCTACTGCGGCTGCGCCGGTATAGCGCCCAAAGGCGCCTTCTTCTCCAAACCCCGCGTGGGCGACCGGATAGTGTCGCTCGGCGGCAGGACGGGACGCGACGGCATCCGCGGCGCCACCTTCTCATCGATGACGATGGACGGCGCTACGCTCGACACGGCGGGATCCTCGGTGCAAATAGGCGCGCCGATCGTCGAGAAAAAAGTCACCGAAATCATACTGGCCGCGCGCGACGCCGGACTCTATACGGGCATCACCGATTGCGGCGCCGGCGGGCTCTCCTCGGCCGTCGGCGAGATGGCCTCGGAATTGGGCGGCGACATAGAATTATCGGAAGTCCGCCTCAAGTATTCGGGCCTGGCCCCCTGGGAAATCTGGCTCTCCGAAGCGCAGGAAAGGATGGTGATCGCCGTTCCCCCGGAAAACATGAAGGCGCTCGCCGCCTTATGCGACAACAACGATGTCGAATACTGCGACCTGGGACATTTCACCGGGGACGGGCGGCTTGTCGTGCATTACCGAGGCGAACCGATCCTCGACCTGGACTGCGAATTCCTGCACGGCGGCATGCCGCGAAGGCGACTGACCGCGTCGGCTCCGAAAGCAACGGCGCCAAAAGCCCCCGCGCCAACGGGAAATTCCTCCTCCACGCCTCCGCTCGAAACGCTCTACGCGGAGGTGATGGCCCACCATGCCATAGCCTCCAAGGAATGGGCGATCAGGCGTTACGACCATGAGGTACAGGGAGGGACGAAAATCGGCCCCTTCGCGGGAATGATGCAGTCCGGCCCCGCCGACGCCGCCGTCATCAAGCCCCTTGAGACGAAAGGAAGAAAAGGCATCGCGATATCCAACGGCTTCAATCCGCGCTACGGGGAGGCCGATTCGTACAACGCGGCCGCTTCCGCCATCGATGAGGCGGTGAGAAACGCCGTGGCGTCAGGCGCCGATCCCGACAGGATCGCCATCGTGGATAATTTCTGCTGGGGCGATCCGCGGAAGCCGGAGAACGTCTGGACCCTCCTTCGAGCCGCCAAGGCCTGCCGCGATGTCTCGGTCGCGCACAGGGCGCCCTTCTTCTGCGGCAAGGACTCCTTCAACAATGAATTCGAAGGACCCGATGGATCGCGCATCGCCATCCCGCCCTCGCTCCTCATTTCCGCGATGGGAATCGTGCCGGACATCGCGCGCTCGCCCACCACCGACCTGAAATCCGGATCCGGAATCCTGTATCTGGTCGGCGAATTTTCGCCGGTATTCCCGGCCTCCGTGCTTCAGGACATTCTGTCCGGGCAGGAGGGGCAAGAAGAAGCCCTATCGGGCGAGATGAACTACGGCGGTTCAGGCCCCGCTTTTTCCGCCATATCCCCCAATGTCTACAGGAAACTTCATTCGGCGATCCTGAAATCCCAGGTGCTTTCCTGCCACGATCTCTCCGAAGGCGGATTGGGCGCGGCGCTCGCGGAAATGTGCATGGGCGGCGGGCTGGGGGCCGATATCGACCTGAAGATCGTCGAGAAAGCGGCCTTCGCCCTGGCGGCAAGCGGCGAACCGAGGAACTGGCCTCATCCCGCGACGGGAAAGGACGAACTCCTTCTCTTCGGGGAAACGAACGGCTGCTTTCTCGCGGAAATAGCTCCGGAGAAAACGACGGCTTTCGAGGCGTCGATGGCCGGTCTTCCCTGCCGAAAAATCGGCCGCGTTTCCCGCGAATCCCGGATCTCGATAGCCTTGCTCGGCGGGAACGCGCTATCGGTGGACATCTCCCGGCTCGAAAAAGCCTTCGCGAGCGAGACATCGGCCGCTCTGGGAGATCAGCCGGGCGACGATGCCGAAATCGATATCGGAGGCGGAAAATGAAACCCAAGGCAATAGTCCTTCATGCCGCCGGGATCAATAGGGATACGGACGCGGTCTACGCGCTGGAGATGGCCGGCGCCGAAGTCAGGATTGTCCATGTCAACGAACTCAAATCCGACAGGAGCATTCTCGCCGAAAGCCGGATTCTCGTGATCCCGGGCGGATTTTCCTATGCCGACGCTCTCGGCGCCGGCCGGCTTTTCGCCCTGGACATAGCCTCCTTTTTCAGGGACGAGGTGAGTGAATTCGTAGGAAAGGGCAAAGCGGTGATAGGCATCTGCAACGGCTTCCAGACCCTCGTCAAGGCCGGAATACTGCCCGACTTCGAGGTTGTTCCTTCCGACGGGGAAGAGCGTTATGCGACGCTGACCGACAACCTCAATCGCCGGTTCGAATGCAGATGGGTAACGATGAAAGCCGAGGAAAGTCCCTGCATCTGGACCAAGGATCTGACGGCGCCGGTCGTATGCCCCATCGCCCACGGAGAGGGAAGGTTTCTCGTCAAAGATAAAGTCCATCTCGAGGCTTTGCTGGCGAAAAAACTCGTCGCGTTCTCCTACGCTCTCCCGGACGGTTCGCCCGCCGCCGGCAGATACCCAGACAATCCCAACGGCTCCGTGGCCGACATCGCCGGCATCTGCAATCCCGAAGGAAACGTCCTGGGTCTCATGCCGCATCCCGAGGACAATATTTTTTCCGGTCCGGGGGCGAGGGCTTACCGCGGAGGAAAGGCCGGCGGCGGCCTCGACCTTTTTATCAACGGCGTGCGTTATGCGAAACAGTTATGAGGAGCGATATATGATGGAACGCGACAGAATCCAGGCGATGCTCCCCAAGGCTTTCATGGGCCTGGGCGAAGGGAAGAGAGAGAAGCATTCGGGAAAGGTGAGGGACTGGTACGTGCTGGACGATTCCAGCCGCCTCATGGTGACGACGGATAGGCTTTCAGCCTTCGACCGGATCGTCGCGGCGGTGCCCTGGAAGGGCCAGGTCCTCAACGAGCTTTCGGCCTGGTGGAACGAAAAGACGGCCGATATAGCCCCCAATCACCTCCTCTCTGTTCCCGATCCCAACGTTTCCATAGTCCGCGAAGCTTCCCCGCTCTCGGTCGAAGTGATCGTGCGCGGCTATATAACCGGCGTCACCTCCACGGCACTCTGGCGCCGCTATTCCGAGGGCGAGCGGAACATCTACGGATACGGTTTTCCCGAAGGCCTGCGAAAGAACCAGCGTCTCCCTTCGCCGATAATAACGCCCACGACAAAAGCCGAGGCGGGGCAGCACGATGAGCGACTTACCATCAAAGAAGTGGTAGAAAAAGGCTTCGTCAACGCGAAAACCTGGGATCGCGTGATGGAAATCGCCCTCGCTCTCTTCGCCAGGGGAACGGAGGTCGCCGAAAAAGCGGGACTCATCCTCGTCGACACGAAGTATGAATTCGGTCTCGACGCCGACGGAAAAGTGATCCTCATCGATGAAATCCATACGCCTGATTCCTCGCGCTACTGGCGCCTAGGCAGCTACGCGGCGCGCTTGGCCGAAGGCCGCGAGCCGGAAATTTTCGACAAGGAATTCGTGCGGATGCACTACGCGGAAACGGGGTACAGGGGCGACGGGGAAATTCCCAACCTGCCCGACGGCGTTTGGGCCGACACCGGCATTCTGTACCAGACGGCCTACGAGCTTCTGACCAGCCGGATCTTCGTCCCTGGCTCATATCCCGTGGAACCCAGGCTTCTGGCGAATCTCGAAAAAGCGGGGATAAATCTATGAAGAAAAATCTCGCCGTCATTCTGATGGGCGCCAAATCGGACTACAGCCATGCGGAGCGCATAATAGAATGGTTGGATTATTTCGGCATCGAGCACGTGACGAGAATAGCCTCGGCCCACAAGACGCCCGAAAAATTGTTGAATATTCTCGAGGCGCAGGAGAAACAGAGCGACAATGTCGCCTATATCACGATTGCCGGATTATCCAACGCGCTTTCGGGGATGGTCGATTTCGCGACCGCGTTTCCCGTCATAGCCTGTCCTCCTCCCTGCGACGCGTTCGGCGGAGCCGACGTTTTCTCTTCCCTGCGCATGCCTCCCGGCGTCGCGGCGGCTACGGTTCTGGAACCGCGCAACGCGGCTTTTTTCGTGGCTAAGCTTTTTGCCGCCGGCGATGAAGCCATAAAGGCCAAGATATACGCGTATCATGCCGAACAGCGCGAAAAGATCGATCGCGACGAACTCTCTTTGAACGAAGATTCGGAAAGGCAAGGCGCGGCACGATGATGGAAGAAAACTGGCTGATGGAGGACAATCCGCATGAAGAATGCGGCGTCATGGCCATTTACGCGCCGGGAAAGGACGCGTCGAGGCTCGCGTATTACGGGCTTTTCGCGCTCCAGCACAGAGGCCAGGAATCGGCCGGCATCGCCGCCTTCGACGGGAATGTCATCAACTCGAAGAAGAATCTGGGCTTGGTTTCCCAGGTGTTTTCCGAAGCCGATATCGAAAGCCTCGCGGGCAGCCTGGCCATCGGCCATAACCGCTATTCCACGACGGGTTCCTCGAACGTGCGCAACGCGCAGCCCTTCATCATAGATTCCCGCCACGGACCCATAGCTCTCGCGCACAACGGCAATATCGTCAACGCGAGCGAGATCCGTAAAAGGCTTTTGGACAAGGGCATCGGACTCACCTCGGCGAGCGACACCGAGCTGATGATCATGGATCTCGCGGGATCGGACAAGAAAGACTGGGCTTCGCGCATTCGATCCACCATGGCTTCCTGGGTGGGCGCCTTCTCATTCGTGGCCCTCACGCCGGACGGCGTTTTCGCCGCGAGGGATCCCTGGGGCTTAAGACCTCTCGCCTATGGGTTCACGGCGGAGAAAGCCTTCGTCGTCGCGTCCGAAACCTGCGCCCTCTCGACGCTGGGCTGCCATGAAATCCACGAAATAGAAGCGGGACAGATCGTTTCCTGCGACGCAAGCGGAGCGGTGAAAATTTGCGACGCGCCGCGGAAGACGAAAAAGAAACGTCAGGCATCCTGCGTCTTCGAATTCATCTATTTTTCCCGGCCGGACAGCGTATGGAACGGCCTTTCCGTCCATGAAGTGCGCAGGCGCTTCGGGGAGGAACTGGCCAGATCTTCACCCGTCGATGCCGATCTCGTAATCCCCGTGCCCGATTCTTCCATTTCCGCCGCGATAGGCTATTCGGGAGCCTCCGGCGTCCCCTACGGCGAGGCCTTCGTAAAGAACCGCTATATAGGCAGGACCTTCATCGAACCTACAACCTTCCTTCGCAAGCGGGGCGTCTCCCTTAAGTTCAACGTTCTCCACGATTCCGTGAAAGGCAAAAGGATCGTCGTCATTGACGATTCCATTGTGAGGGGCAATACGATACGGCCTCTCGTCGCTCTCCTGAAGAATGCCGGGGCGAAGGAAGTCCATGTGCGGGTCGCGAGCCCCCCGGTGAAATATTCCTGCATGATGGGCGTCGACATGGGCCAGCGCCGCGAGCTCATCGCGAATATTCTCCCCATCGCCGAAATGGCCAAGTGGAGCGGCGCCGATTCGCTCTCATACCTGTCGCTCGAATCGGTGGGCAAAGCCATCGGCGATATCGACGACTATTGTACCGCATGTTTTTCCGGGATCTATCCCTTCGACGTGGGGACCTCCGAATCCAAAGAGAGGTTCGAATTCTGATGCCAGGAGTGAAGACCGCATGAAAGTACTTCTTGTCGGATCAGGCGCCAGGGAACATGCCCTCGCGTGGAAGATGAGCGCTTCGCCGCTCCTCGACGCTCTGTACTGCGCGCCGGGCAACGCGGGAACCGCGTTGTACGGTTCGAATGTGGATATCGCCCAGGGCGATGTGGACCGGCTTGCCGAATTCGCCGCGGCCAACGCCATCGATCTCGTCGTCGTCGGCCCCGAGCTGCCTCTCTCCCTTGGACTGGCTGAAAAGCTCCGGTCGGTATCGGCTGGCGGCCGGCCGCTCTGTTTCGGTCCCTCATCGGCGGCGGCCAGGATAGAATCCTCGAAATCATTCTCCAAGGAATTCATGCGGAAGTATGGCATACCTACCGCCGATTTCAGGGTGTTTTCCTCTTATGATAAAGCGCTCAACTTCATTCGCGACGCGCCTTGGCCTTTCGTCATAAAAGCCTCAGGCCTCGCATCCGGAAAGGGCGTTTTCCTTCCCGTGTCGTCGCGGGAAGCCGAAGAAATCCTGGCCATGGTCATGAAAGAAAAGAAGTTGGGCGATGCTGGCGCCGAGGTCGTGATCGAGGAGCGTCTGTCAGGCGAAGAAATCTCCATACTCGGATTCTGCGACAGTTCCAGCGTCAGCGTCATGCCGCCCGCGCAGGATCACAAAAGGCTCCTGGAAAACGACGTCGGCCCGAATACGGGAGGCATGGGCGCGATCGCTTCGGCAAAGCCGGTCCCCTTCGGCCGCGCCCGCGACTTTGCCGATCTGTTCCTGAAGCCCGTCTGCGAAGGCCTGGCCGCTGAGGGAAGTCCTTTTATCGGCGTTCTGTACGCGGGGATCATTCTCACCGAGGATGGACCCAAGGTTCTCGAATACAATTGCCGCTTCGGCGACCCCGAGACGGAAGCGATACTCCCTCTGCTCGAATCCGATATAGTCGAAATCTTCGACGCCTGCGCCAGAGGCCGCCTCGGCGAAATGAAGATCGATTGGGCGGACAAGGCCGCGGCCTGCGTCATCATAGCCTCCGATAGTTATGCGACCGATGTCCGCGACGACAGCCAGCGGGAAGTGAAGGATTTCGGCGGAAGCCCCAATTCCGTTCTCTTCCACGCGGCAACCCATCTTGCCGGCGACGGAAAGGTGATGGCCGCCGGCGGTAGACTTCTGTGCACCTCGGCCTGGGCGGATTCGGTGGATGAGGCGCTCGAGGAAGCCTATGCCAGAGTCGCTCGCGTCGAAGTCCCGTTTTCGCGATACAGAAAAGATATCGGCCGGGGCAAAACCTTCCTGATGCTCAACGGATTCGGCGGATCGGCAGCGTCCTACGCGTCGGCCGGCGTCGATATCGACGCCGGGGACAGGGCCGTCGAGCTCATGAGCGCAGCCGTAAAATCCACCTACGGACCGGAAGTGCTCGCGGGCATCGGTTCCTTCGGCGGCATGTACGACGCGTCCGCTCTCAAGACGATGGACGATCCCGTGCTTGTGTCCTCCACCGACGGCGTCGGCACGAAGGTGAAACTGGCTGCCTTCAGGAAAAGCTACGAAAGCATAGGCCAGGATATAGTCAATCACTGCATCGACGACATTCTCGTGCAGGGAGCGAGGCCCCTGTTTTTCCTGGATTACATCGCCACTTCGAAGCTCGATCCTTCGATGATCGCCGAAGCCGTCGGCGGAATGGCCAAGGCCTGCAGGGAATCGGGCTGCGCCCTCATCGGCGGCGAGACCGCCGAGATGCCCGGCGTCTATATGCCGAACGAATTCGACGTAGCCGGCGCCATCGTCGGACTCGCCGAGAAAAAACGGATGCTCCCGCTCAAAACGATGCGCGCCGGAGATCTTCTCCTCGGCTTTCCCTCGAGCGGGCCGCATACGAACGGCTTTTCCCTGATAAGGAAGATTTTTTCCGAAAAAGAATTCGGCGGCTACGCCGAAATCCTTGGTCGGTCTTTATCGGAAGCCCTTCTCGCGCCGCATCGCTCCTATCTGCCCGTCCTCTGGCCCGTCCTTCAAAAGGGGCCGGGGCTCATCAAGGCGCTCGCCCACATCACCGGCGCGGGATTCGAAGGCAACGTGCCCCGAATACTGCCGCCGGATCTCGATGCCCATATAAGGATGGATTCCTGGCCTATGCCGCCGCTGTTCCGCCTGATCATGGAAAAGGGCGGCATCGACGAGCTGGAAATGTATAGAGTATTCAACATGGGCATCGGGATGGTGGCCGTCGCGGCCCCAACCGACGTGGATGCTATCGCTAGTCTGTCAGGCAACCCTTTCTTCGTCATCGGCGAACTGCGGCCTGGCACAGGATTGGCGGTCATGGGAAAAAGCGCGCATTCAGTGCGGGGCCGAGCGTGAACCCCTCAGGCGAAACGCGCTTCGTCGTGATGGTGTCGGGCAACGGCTCCAATCTGCAAGCGTTGATCGACGCCATAGAAAAAGGCGAAGTGAAAGCCTCTATCGTCCTCGTGGTCTCCTCGGATCCGGAAGCCTACGCGCTGCGGCGCGCTGAAAAAGCAGGACTACCGTCCATCGTTCTGCCGTACAGGCGCGATCCGAAGCTCGAGAAAGAAGCCTCGCGCAGGGCCTATGACAGAACGCTCGCCGAGACCCTCGCGCCATATCGGGCCGATTACATATTCCTCCTCGGGTGGATGCGCATCCTGAGCGCCGAGTTCACGACGCGATTTCCCGGCGGAATCGTCAACCTGCATCCGGCGCTTCCGGGCATGTTTCCCGGGACCCACGCCATCGAAAGAGCCTGGGACGCCTGCGCCAGGGGAGAAATCATTGAGTCGGGCGTCATGACTCATTTCGTCCCGGACGAATGCGTAGACGCCGGCCCCGTGATCGCTTTCGAGCGTGTCTCGATGGACAGGACGGAGACCCTCGATGCCTTCGAGAAAAGGATGCACGATACCGAACATCTTCTCGTCACTCGAACGGCCGCGATGCTCGGCTCGATTTCTTCCGCACAGAGAAAGGAGACTGAAGAATGCCCCAGGCGATAATTTCCGTTTACGATAAAACCGGCCTTGTCGAATTCGCGGGAAAGCTGTCGAAGTTGGGTTGGTCCATCCTCGCTTCCGGAGGCACGGCCAAAGCCTTGCGTGAAGCGGGAATCGCCGTCGAGGAAATCGCCGACTACACCGGCGCGCCCGAGATCCTGGGAGGCAGGGTGAAAACCCTCCATCCCGCCGTGCACGGAGGGATTCTCGCGCGCGCGGCGGGCGAGGATCTCGATGAAATCCGGAAGCTGGGATACAAGGCCGTCGACCTCGTCGTCGTGGATCTTTACCCCTTCGAAAAGACGGTGGCCGATCCCGCCCGCGGCCGCTCCGACGCCATCGAGCAGATCGATATCGGAGGCGTAGCGCTGATCAGGGCGGGCGCGAAAAATCACGAGCGGGTGACCGTCCTCTGCGATATCGCCGATTATGAACCTGTGCTGAGCGAGCTCGAATCCGCCGGTTCGGTTTCTGAAGCCACAAGGAGAAGCCTCGCCGCCAAAGCCTTCGCGAAGACGGCTGCGTATGATGCCGCCATAGCGGCCTGGTTCGCGGACCAGGCGAAATCGGCGGACTCGATGCGGGAGGAAACGATTTTCACGCTTAGCGGCTGGAAAGCGCAAGATCTCCGTTACGGGGAAAACCCGCACCAGAGCGCCGAACTCTATGCCTTCGAAAAAGGGAAGGGTCCGCTCGGAGGCCATATCCTCCAGGGCAAGGAATTATCCTACAACAATATCCTGGACCTGGACGCTGCCTGGCATGCCGTTGGCCGATTCCGGAACCCGGCAGTCGTCGTGGTGAAGCATCTTTCCCCCTGCGGCATAGCGGAAGCGGAAAGCGCGGACGCGGCCTGTCTCCACGAAGTCCTGGAGCGCGCCATCGCCTGCGATCCCACATCCGCCTTCGGCGGTGTGATAGCGGTCAACGCTGTTTTCACGGCCGACTGCGCCAGAAGTCTAGGCAAACTTTTCGCGGAGTGCATCGCCGCTCCGGGGTTCGACGATGAAGCCCTGGACCTTCTCGCCAAGAAGAAAAACCTCAGGCTCGTTATACCGGGAAACGGAATCCAGCGCGTGGAGATAAGGACGGTATTCGGCGGATTCCTCCGCCAGGATGTCGACGCGGGCGATCCCGAGGAGACAGAATGGAAAACCGTTTCCAGGCGCGCTCCGACCGAAACGGAGTTGCGCGATCTCCGCTTCGCGTGGAAGGCCTGCATGTCCGTAAAATCCAACGCCATCGTGTTCGCCAAGGGCGGCGCGACGGTGGGCATAGGCGGCGGCCAGCCCAACAGAGTGGATTCGGTGCGCATCGCCGCCCAGAGGGCGGGCGCGAAAGCCGCGGGTTCGGTGCTCGCTTCCGACGCGTTCTTCCCGTTTCCGGACTCCATCGAGGAAGCCGCCAAGGCCGGCATAACGGCCGTCGCGCATCCAGGCGGTTCCATCAGGGACGCCGAATCCATAGAAGCGGCGGATAGAGCGGGCATCGCGATGGTGCTCGTCGGCGTCCGCCATTTTCGACATTAAAACAGAGACGCTTGTAGCGTCGCAACAAGCGCCGCTACAAGCAACTTAACGAACGGAGGATATACAGATGAACGAAGAGATTTTCAAGTCCAACACGGCGCTGACTTTTGACGACGTGCTCATCGTGCCGGCGTACAGCGAGATTCTGCCGGCTTATATCGATACGAAAGTGCGTATCGCGCGCGACCTCACCCTCAACATACCCCTTCTCTCGGCGGCGATGGATACGGTCACCGAGTCCGCCCTCGCGATCGCCCTGGCCAGGATGGGCGGAATGGGCGTCATACACAGAAACATGTCTCCCGAGCAGCAGGCCGGAGAAGTGGATAAGGTCAAGCGATCCGAATCGGGCATGATTCTGGATCCCGTGTGCCTTGAAAAGGAAGCCTCCCTTTCCGAAGCCCGCGAACTCATGCAGAAATTCCGCATCTCGGGCATCCCTATCACGAGCGGCCCAGAGAAAAAACTCGTGGGAATACTCACCAACAGAGATATCCGTTTCTGCGCCGCGGAGGATTACGACAAGCCGGTGAGCAGCTTCATGACAAGCGAGCGGCTTATCACCGCCAGGGTGGGCACGACGCTCGAGCAAGCCAGGAATATACTCCAGGAACACCGCATAGAAAAGCTGCCCCTGACCGACGAAAGGGGAAGGCTCAAGGGCCTCATCACGGTCAAGGACATAGCCAAGAAAGCCGACTATCCCAACGCCGCCCTCGATTCCTCCGGCCGCCTCCGCGTGGCGGCGGCGGTGGGCGTGGGCTCCGACCTCGAGCAGCGCGTCGCTCTTCTCGTGTCCAAGAAGGTCGATGCTCTCATCATCGATACGGCCCACGGCCATTCCAAGGGAGTCATCGAGGCGATAAAGAGAATAAGGGCGGTGGCGTCCGAACTTTCCATCATAGCGGGCAATGTGGTGACTGCCGAAGGCGTGGAAGCCCTGGCCAAGGCGGGCGCGGACGCCGTGAAAATCGGCGTGGGCGCGGGTTCCATCTGCACCACCCGCATCATCTCCGGAGCGGGCATGCCCCAGCTCTCCGCCATCTATCACTGCGCCAAGGCGGCCGAACGATTCGGCATCCCCGTGATCGCCGACGGCGGCATCAAATTCTCGGGCGACATGGTGAAATCGATAGCCGCGGGAGCCCACGCCATCATGCTCGGCAACCTTCTCGCCGGCCTCGAGGAGTCGCCCGGCGAACTCGTCCTCTACAACGGCAGGCAGTACAAGACCTACCGCGGCATGGGCTCGCTCGCCGCCCTTCAGGGCTACGGCAAGGACCGCTACGCGACCGGCATCGGCGCCTCGGACAAGCTTGTTCCCGAAGGCGTCGAGGGCATGATTCCCTACAAAGGCAAGCTTTCGGACTTCGTCTATCAGCTCATCGGCGGCCTGAGATCGGGCTGCGGCTACGCCGGCGCCGGCTGCCTCGAAGACCTGCGCACCAAGACCCGCCTCACCAGAATCACGAACGCTGGACTCATCGAGAGCCACGCGCACAACATAACCATCACGAGGGAAGCCCCCAACTATCAGCGCGGCGAGTGACCGCCGGCATCTCGAGCCTGCCCGGTAACCCAGGCATAAGCGGCGGAGGAGGACCCGAGAGGGCTTCCTTCGCCGCTTAATTTTTTTCACGAATGGATAATCGTTGATTGCGGCGATATACTTCCGATAAAGATTATAGGGATTTTTCCGTATCAAGGAGTCGTCATGATCGATTTTATAGTATTGGGCGGTTGGGTTTTATGGGTCATCATGGCCCTTTCCGTCGTTGCCTGCGTAATTATCATCGAAAGATTGCTATATCTGCGCCGCATATCCGGCGACGAGGACAAGCTCTTCATCCGAATCAAGGCCAGCCTTCTGGAAGGCCATTACAACGAAGCGCTCTCCATCTGCGACCAGAACCTGTCGCCTTTTTCGGCCCTGCTCAAGATCGGCATCGAGAATAGGCATCAGCCCGAAGGCGTCCAGCGCGACATACTGAAGGACGCCGCCGCCCTTGAAGCGCCGAAGCTCGAAAAGGGGCTCTCCACCCTCGGCACGATCAGCACCATCGCCCCCCTCCTGGGCCTTCTCGGCACGGTGACGGGCACCATGAGGGCCTTCGGCGTTCTCGGCAAGTTCGGCGCCGTCAGCGACCCCTCGGCCCTGGCCTCCGGCGTCTCCGAAGCCCTGATCACCACGGTCGGCGGCATCGTGGTCGCCGTACCGGTCATCATTTTCTACAACTTCCTGGTCAGCCGGGTGAACACCATACTGACCATGCTTGAAAACCGCGTGAATATGCTCGTCATGTTGATCAATGCCGGCAACGGCGCTTCGAAAAAAAGCGATTCGGAGGGAGCATGAGCGTACGTCGTCTGAACCAGAGGGTCGGCGTCGACATGACGCCGCTCATCGATGTCATTCTCCAGCTCATCATTTTCTTCATGATAACGACCACATTCAGGTCGGCGCCAGGGATTTCCCTGGATCTTCCCGGCTCGAGGACCGCCCAATCCGTATCCTCCTCGGCGCTTCGCGTCACCGTCATGTCCGAAAATGAGATATATGTAGAGAAGACGCGAACCGATCTCCAGGGACTCTCAACCCTCTTGAAACAGCGTGTGTCCGGATCCGATTCCGGCAGCGTCAGGGCTGTTCTCGAAGGAAGATCGAGCGCATCGTACCAACTCATCGTCTCCGTCCTGGACGCGTTCCGGATGAACGGCATCGAAAATGTCGGCCTCATCACTCGGAAGGAGAAAATAGTTCGATGAAGTCCCCATTGAGCTATGCCGAGCAGCAGGAGCTAAAACGCAGAGGCGTCTCGATCGGCATAACCTGCGGGCTCTACGGCCTGGTCTTTGCCGTAGGCATCGCACTGAGCATCCTGAATCCTCAGGAGCAAATGTTCGCGAATACCACAGTGATGATCAATCTGCCGGGACCCATCACGAATTCCATAGGGCTTGGCTCAATCAATCCTTCCGATAAAGGCGAAGAAGCGACCGAAGCCGAACCGACGGTGCCGGTGAAAGCGCCTGAACCCGCCAAGAAAATCGATGAGCCTAAGGCCCAGATCCCGGAAAAGCCTGTGGAAAAGCTCGCGCCTAAATCTGCGCCTACACCTTCTCCCGCTCAGCCATCCACGTCCGTCGCCAAAGCCGACGCTTCCTCGGTGATGCCCGCGGCGGAAAGTCCCAAAGCCGTCGAGACGCCCGGCGCTCCCTCGGCGCCGCTTCCTGAGGTAACGCCCCCCGGTCTAGTCGGCTCGGTGGCGGAAGCCGTACCCGTCGAGCCCTGGGTTCCTGGGCAGCGCGATCCCGGTTCCCATATAAGTTCGACCAATTCCATGCTCTTCGTGCCGGGAAAAGGCGAAGTCCCCTGGACGGGGAGCCAGATGACCATCCGCAAATCGGAAAAAGGAAGCGCTTCGGAAACGACCCTGGGAGGAGCCCAGGGAACGGTAGGCCAGAACCTCTACGTCCCCATCTATTACAGCTTCCCCTTGCCTAAAATGGTGCCGGCCTCGATCTATAACTCCATCCCCAACCTCACGCAAGCGCCCAACGTCATCATCTATTCCGCACAGGCGAGAAAGAAGGCATTCACCTCGTATTATGAGTTCGACGGCTCGGCTTACCGCCTCAAGACGGACGTTCCCCTCGACCAGCGCGAACCGCTTTGGCAGATACTTGAAGACGCCGGCTATAACGTGGCTGACGCCGATTTCAAAAAGGGCAGGAACTTATCGCCCGTGGTCATCGTGTTCACCGTCACGAACAACAATCAGATTAAAGGAGCCGAGATTTATCAGTCCACCGGTGACTCGGAGATGGACAGAGCCGCCCTGAATGGATTCAAGAGAGGAATGTACTGGAACAAGACGGGCGAGACGGTGCCCGGCCGCTTTACGTATCGATTCTAGAAAGGTTGAAATAGTCTTCGTAGAGTTTCGCGTTGAAAAATGCCGCCACCACGTCCGGCGCGAACTGTTTTCCGCTTTCCGCCTTGATTTCTTCAAGCACTGCCTCCAGGGGCAGTGCTTTTCTATAGGGACGGGATTGCGCCATCGCGTCGAAAGTGTCGGCCAACGTTATGATACGTGCCAGCGGATCGATATCCTCGCCGGCGACCCCGTCCGGATACCCTTTGCCGTCCCAGCGTTCGTGATGGTGCCTGACGCCATTGATGGCGGGAGCGAAAAACTCGACGATCGAAAGGATCTGGGCGCCGATGAGCGGATGCATCTTTATGACTTCGATCTCTTCGGGATCGAGCGAGCCTACTTTATTGAGAATCCGTTCCGGTATGCCTATTTTGCCGATGTCGTGGAGCAACGCGGCGAACTCCAGAGGTTCTATCTGGTCTTCTGGCAGCTTGAGTTCCCTGGCTAGCCTCACGGCCAGGCTTCGCACCCTTTCGCAGTGCCCCTGGGTGTACTGATCCTTCGCCTCGATGGTTTCGGCCAGAGCCTGGACCGTCTGCATGTTGGCCTGTCTCAGCTTGCCATATGTTTCCTTGAGTTCCAGCGTCTTGGACTGCATGGTGCGTTCGAGCGTGAGCCTGTATTCCTCGTTTTTTTTGTCCTGCTCGAATTTTTCCCTCACGATATCCCGGTAGCGGACGGCCTTGGCTATGACTTCGGCGATATGTTCCAGCCTGCTCGGCTTTACGAGATAGTCGAAGGCGCCATTCCTCATGGCTTCCAGGCCTGAGGCGAGGTCGCTGTAGGCGGTGAGCATGATGACAGGCGTAAAGGGTTTGACTTCCCTGATCCTCGGCAGGGCTTCCTTGCCCGAGAGAACAGGCATTCGTATGTCGAGCAGAATGCAGTCGGGATCGAGGTTGCCCGACATGAGCATTTCCAGGCCTTCCTGACCGTTCGTCGCCATGCTCACCACGTATTCCATCCTCTCCAGGCCGCGGGACAGGACCTTGCGGATGGAGGGATCGTCATCGATTACCAGTATTGTCCGTTGCTTCGCTGCACTCATGTAGACCTTTCCATCAAAGCGATGAGAACCCATCGGTCCTTTTCAGTTTCCGCGGAATCATCCCTTTTTCATTCCAGGGAACAGGAATGGGACATTTTTCTTGTATTCGCCGTATCCATGGAAAACCTTGGGAAAAGTGTAGCGATCTTGTATGAATATTAAAAGCAGATCGAGGCCAATCATGAGGAAAATTGTAAAGAAATTTTCGCGAAACCCCCGCAAAATGCCCAGGGAAGCGGCGAGCAGGCAAAACCACCAGAATCCGGGGTGCCTGCATAGACCGTAGGAGCCGCCGCTGTATATTTCGCCGGGCTTTATTTTTCCCTTTCTTCCGGCCAGCGCCAACTCGAAAAAGACGGACCAGAGGAGGAGAGCGAAGGACGCCAGAGCTGTCAGGATGAGCAACAGCGAAAAAAGCGTTCCTGGCCGAATCGCTCCCTGGAAGCCGGGAGTCAGCGGAGGGCCTTCGGCGAAATCTCCGGGGTTTGGGCCGAGGGTGAGGAAGCCAAGCGCTCCTCCGACAGCCAGATATCCGATCGCCTGGAGGAACGGAACGCCTTTTCCGCCTTTTGCCCAGAGAAAATCAGCCGTTATGAGCAGTAAAAATCCGAATACTGCAAGCGAACCCTGTACCATTGTGAAATGCATTATGCTATAGTATCCTCTGTTTTGCCAGATAAAAGTTAATTCCAGAGGTTTCGGCATGATTTTGGACGCATCGTCGCTCATTCCGGCATTGTCCTTCATTATTTATATCATCTTCATCGTTTTCGGCATTTACAGCCGGAAAGAGAAAGTCGACACCTCATTCCTTCTCTATATGTTCTTCATGGCATTGTGGAGCTTCGGCTCTTTCATGATGCATGCCAATACGGGGCTTTTTTCTCCCCTGACCTGGAACAAGGTCATGCTGCTGGGGCTTTTCGGCGGACCGATTTCTTTCATGCAGACGATGATTTATCTTTCCGGCACCGAAAAGAAACGTTATCAGGTGTTCCTCTATATCGGCTACATCATCTATTTCTACCTGATTTATCTCAACCTTTCCGGCAAGGTGGTGACCGCGGCGGGCTTCGACGAGAACGGCTTCTATTATGTCCTCGGCAACGGTTCCATTCTGGCGTATTCGCTGTCCTACTTTTTCCTGGGCCTGTCGATTCTCCTTCTTCTGCGTCAGCTTAAGGCAAGCGACAATAAGTTCAAGAAGAAGACGCTTCGGCTGCTCATAATCGGCGCCATCATCATCGTGATGGGCGTCGCGGCGAACCTGTACAAGCCTATCGGAAAGTATCCCATCGACCTCCTCGCGACGACGATCAACGCGGCGATCATCTTCTTCGCGGTCTATAAATACCGTCTCATTCACTACTCCTCGGCGGTGCTCAACATCCTCCTCACTTTCTTCGTGTCGATACTGACGAGCGCCCTCTTCCTCTTTTTCTTCGTGCCGGTTTTTCACATCAACAGCGCGATTCCCTTTCCCAGGGTGCTTCTCCTGGCCCTGATCCTGGGGTTCATCACCTCCATAATCCTTTCGCCGCTCCGGACGACAACGCTCTCTTTCCTCAAGAGGCTCTATGGCGGCAAGACCTTTACCTACTATCAGAGCCTGAGGGTGTTCTCGGCCAGCCTCACCTCCATCGTGGACCTCGAAACCCTGGGCAATCTCACCATGGAGAAAATCACCTCCACCTTCGGCCTCGGATGGGCCCTGATGCTGGTCAACGATTTCAACGACAGGAATTTCAAGCTCAACGTGGCCAAACAGCTGCCTTTCGACGGGCGGATCATCGAAGGGCAGGATCAGTCGATCAGCCTGAAGCGCGGAAGCGAGTTCGTCAGGGTATTCGCGGTTCATCAAGGCAGCGAAAAGAGCGAAATGCAGTACCTCTACGTACCGCAGACAATGATAGATATCACCCTCGAAAAGGGCGAGATTTCCGAAACCCTGAAGGCCAGCCTCATCCTCCCCCTCAAGTTCAAGGAACGCCTGAACGGCTTCGTCATTCTCGGACCGCAGGTCGACAGGGACTATTACAACCAGTTCGATCTGGAAATGCTCCAGCTGCTGAGCGTCCAGTGCTCGGTGGCCCTGGAAAACGCCATCACCTTCGAGCGGCTGAAACAGCAGCAGAAAAGGCTGCAGAACATCAACAACCAGCTGGAAATCAGCCGGAACAAACTCGAAGCCTTCTTCGACGGCATCACGACGCCGATCACCATTCAGGACATCAACTACAATATCATCGAAGTGAATTACGCCGCGCGACGCTATTTCGAGAAGTCCACCGAGGAACTGATCGGGAACAAGTGCTACAAGATGTTTTTCAACAGGGACCGACCCTGCCTCGAATGTCTGGCGCAGGACTGCCTCCACACGCGCCTGCCCTTCAACGCGGAGCGGCAGGACGTCAAGGGACTGCTCACCTTCTCGCTCAACTTCTATCCCATACCCGTCCCCAAGACGGCCACGCCCATTTTCCTGGAGTTCTTCCAGGACATCACCAAGCAGAAGACCCTGCAGGATGAGCTAATCCAGTCGGAAAAGTTAGCCGGCATAGGCACCCTGGTGTCGGGCATCGCGCATGAGATCAACAATCCCCTCGGCGCCATCCTGGGCACTGCCGATCTGATGCTCCCCGAGACCGCCGAGGGAAGCAGGCTGCAGGAATATACGCAGGATATCGCCCGCTACGCCCAGAACGCCGCGGAAGTCATCCAGGACCTCATGGTCTATTCGCGGAAAACGAAGAGCCAGCCCGATATGGTCAATATCGTGACCATTCTCGAAAATTCCCTCAAGCTCGCCATGCGCGGCATGGATTTCGGCTCGATCACGGTGAAGAAAAACTACAATCAGACGAACGAGGTTCAGGCGAACGCGACCGAACTGCAGCAGGTTTTCCTCAATCTCATCGTCAACGCGGTGCAGGCCATGAACTCGGACGGAACGCTGACCCTGGCCGCGAAACAGGAAGACGCCGATGTCATCGTGACCATCAAGGATACGGGCATCGGTATCAAGAAACAGAATCTCGACAAGGTCTTCAATCCCTTCTTCACGACAAAAGATCCCGGAGCCGGCACAGGACTGGGGTTGAGCATCGCGCATCACATCGTATCGAAGCTGGGGGGTAGAATCATCATCGACTCGGAAGAAAAGCAAGGCACGACCTTCCAGATCGTCCTCCCCGCGGCCAACATGGAACGCAACAAGATCCGTTTCGTCCACGCGAAGGATACGCGCCAGCTCGAGGACAGTTTCTATCTGCAGCGCAAGGTTCTCGTGGGCGAAAAGGGCTATCTGGAGGAAACGATCCACCGGAGCGAGGACGAGAGCGCCTTCCACCTGCTGGCTTACAAGGGAATGCAGCCCGTCGGCACGACAACGCTTCATTTGAGCGAAGTGGAGGGCGAAATCCCCATCCAGAGCAATTACGATCTTTCGGATTATATGGACGGCACTCCCTACGCGGAAATAGACAGACTGGCTATCATCAGGGAAGAACGCGGCTCGATCGTGCCTTTCAGCCTCATGGTCCTGTCCTACCTCTACATCAGAGGCAAGGGCGTGGACAAGATGTTCCTCGATGTTTTCAGCGACGAGACAAGGCTTATCCGCATGTACGAAAAGCTGGGTTTCCGGGTGATCGGGACCTACAACAAGCCGCTCGCGTGCACGGTGATGATGCTGAATCACGAATCGAACTACATCGACACGGTTTCGAAGATGGAGCATTTCGTCCAGAGCTTCTTTTCCCGCCTCATCCCCAAGCTGGAGTTCGACGGCGAGGACAAGGAATATCTCTACAAGACCATAAACGAGATAAACAAGAAAACCGAAAGGATAGGCGAGAGTTTTGCGCAGGACCCGAAAGAAAGCGACGCTGAAGCTTAGCTGAAGCGCCGCCGAAGCTTAATAGAATATCGTGCGCTGCGTCCTGGCGGATGAATAGATTCCTTCGATGATTTTCACCGCTTCCATGCCCTCCTCCCCGGTGACCTTGGGTCTTGTGCCCGCGGCCGCGGCCTGGGCGAAATCGTCGATCTGAAGCGAGAAAAAATACCAGGTCGGCTCGATTT
Source organism: Treponemataceae bacterium (assembly GCA_963677895.2). GTDB lineage: Bacteria > Spirochaetota > Spirochaetia > Treponematales > Rectinemataceae > UBA11090. The sequence continues at coordinate 128,997 of CAXXGJ010000018.1, forward strand.
TCGAAAAGAATTCCTCATCTTCGCGTTTCCACACCTCAATCATCTTTTCCTGGCCTGGAATGGTCCAAATGTCGTTGTAGGGCGGCTCCAGGACGCCGCTCATCCCGGCGATGAACATGGCGCCGCCGTCGGTCTGCACGCCCGCCGAGGCGCCCGTGCTTCCATGCACGCATACCTTGGCGAAAATGCCGGGCTTCTGGGAATTGGAGACGAAGATGGAGCCGAGGCCGCCGTTCTTGAAGTGGACGGTCGCGACGGCGCTGTCGTCTACTTCGATATAGGGATGGTTGGCGTTGATCCAGCTGCCGGATACGCCCGAGACGGAACCCATGTACCAGGAGAGGAGGTCGAACTGGTGGGGAGCCTGGTTGACGATGACGCCGCCGCCCTCGTGTTCCCAGGTGCCGCGCCAGGGATCGGAGTTGTAGTAGGCTTCGTCGCGCCAGCCCAGGATGGTGACCTGGCCGAGGAGGGGGGAGCCGAGGAGGCCTTCGTCGATGGCGCGCCTGATGCGCAGGGTGGAGGGGTACCAGCGGCGCTGGCAGATGACGCCGAGATTGCGATGGGCGGCGAGGGCGGCGGCGTTCATGGCGTCGCAGTCGGCGACATGGAGGGCCATGGGCTTTTCGACGAGGGTGTGGAGTCCGGCGCCCAGGCATTCGATGGCGCAGGCGGCATGGAGCGGATGGGGGGTGGTGACGATGACGGCCTGGATGCCGTCGCGGTCGGCCATCTCGGCGGCCGAAGAGCGCGCCTCGATGCCCCAGCTCTTCGCGAAGGCTTGGGCTTTGGCCGCGTCGCGTCCGCAGACCGAGACGAGGGTGGCGTTTTCGCTCGCGGCGATGGCTTTCGCGTGGAGCTGGGCTACCTTGCCGTATCCGTAGAGGCCGAATTTTATCTTGCCCATGCCTTGTTTCCTCCTGGATTCAATGGGGTCATCGATGGGGCCGGCGGCACTGGTGCCCCGGCGTTGCTAAGGGGGCTCTAGCGCCGCGAGGGGATGCCCCGGCGCCGCCGACTTCAGGGCTCGAGCACGACTTTGAGCAGGCCTTTTTCGCGGGCGTGGAGCCTGGCGAACCAGGAGGCTCCCTCGGAGAGCGGCGCGACCGCGCTTATTATGGACTTCGCGTCGATCTTGCCGCGCGCGAGGAGGTCGAGCACGAGGGGGTATTCGCCCGCCATGGCGCAGGAACCATAGAGGGTGAGCTGCCGCGTGACGATGGCCTGGAGCGGCATTTCCACGCTGGGGCTCACGTTGCCGATGAGGGTGACGGAGCCGCCCTTGCGCAGGGCGCCGATCGCGGTAGCGATCGGCGCCGAAGCGCCCACCGCCTCGAAGGCGCGGTCGAAACCGCGGCCGCCCGAGAGTTCGAGGATGGCGGCCTTGGTCGCGGGGGAGGCGGGGTCGAGGGCGGCCGACGCGCCTGCCGCGAGGGCGGCAGCCCTCCGTTCGGGGTCGGTTTCCAGCGCGAGGATCGTGCCGGCGGAATGAGCCCTCAGTATCTGGATGAGAAGGAGCCCGATAAGCCCGGCGCCCACCACGACGAGAGAATCGCCCATCTTTATGGGGGTGATGGCGGCCGCGTGGGCCGCGACCGCAGCCGGTTCCGCGATCGAGGCGGCCGCGAAATCCAGGGCTTCGGGCATCCTGTAGAGAATCCTCTTGGGAAGGACGATATATTCGGCGAAGGTGCCGTCCCGCCGGTAATCGCCGCAGGAGACGCCGAGCACCTTCCTGTTGTCGCAGAGGTTCACCTCGCCGCGTTTGCAGTAGAAGCACTCCCCGCAATATTCTGTGGAATCGAAGGTGACGCGGTCTCCCACCCTGAAATCCCTGACACCGGCGCCCGCCTCGACTATTTCTCCCGAGGCTTCATGTCCCATCACGACGGGAGGAATGCGTCTTCCCGTCGAGCCGTCCATACCGTGGACATCCGAACCGCAGATGGCTGCCGCCCGCACCCTGACGAGCACGTCGTTTTCATCCCGCAGTTTTGGGTCAGGATAATCGCGGAAGGAAAACTTCATGTAATCTTCGAGTACGAGCGCTTTCACCGCTGAATCCTCGCCGATCCGCCCTTCGCGAAAGAAACGACCTGATCGAGGGTAGCCATGGTCGTGTCGCCGGGGAAGGTCGTGAGGAGGGCGCCGTGAGCCCAGCCAAGGGCAAGCGCTTCCTGCGGATCTTTGTCTTCGAGCAGACCGTAGATGAGGCCGGCCGCGAAACCGTCGCCGCCGCCCACGCGGTCGTACACGTCGAGCTCGGCGGTCGGAGCCGCGTAGCGCTCGCCCTCCAGCCAGAGAACGGCGCTCCAGAGATGGCGGTTGGTGGACTTGACGTCGCGCAGGGTCGTGGCCACCGCCTTCACGTTCGGCCAGCGCGCCGTGACTTCCTCGATCGTCCTGTAGAAAGCCTCGGGATCGAGCTTCGAGGCCTTGTGGATGTCGGGTCCCTTCAGGCCCAAACCCATCTGGAGATCTTCCTCGTTGCCGACGAGCACGTCGACCTGTTCGGCGATGCGGCCGAGAATCTCGGGGGCCGAGGCGGAAGAGCCGTTGGCCGCCCAGAGCTTGGCCCTGTAGTTGAGGTCGAAGGAGACGATGGCGCCCGCTTTCCTGGCGGCCTTCATCGCCTCGATGACGAGTTCGGGCGTCGTCGCCGAGAGGGCGGAGAAGATGCCGCCCGAATGGAACCAGCGTAAGCCCTTGGAGAAAATGGCGTCCCAGTCGAAATCGCCCGGCTTGAGAAGGGCCGCCGCCTCGTTCGCCCTGTTATAGAAGACGACGGGAGCCCGCACGCCCTGTCCCCTGTCGGACCAGACCTGGGCCATGTTCGGGCCGCGCACGCCATCGTGCCTGAAACGCTTGTATATGCCCTGGACGTTCATCTTGCGGGCTTCGCTCTCGATCTTGGCGCCGATCGGGTAGTCCACCATGGCGCTCGCGATGGCCGTATTCTGGCCGAAGCAGCGGGCGAGGTTAGCCGCGACGTTGAACTCGCCGCCCGACACATGGATCTGGTAGGTATCCGCGAAGCCGAAGGGAACGATGCCCGGATCGAGCCTCGTGACGAGGGCGCCCAAGGCGAGAAAATCGAGGGAATCCGCCTTCTTGGGCGGAATTTTCATGGCTGACATTCTATGTACCTCCTCAAGCTGTATAGGTGGATGCCGCGGTCGAACCGCCGTGACCGGTCCAGTTCGTATGGAAGAATTCGCCGCGCGGCCTGTCGATCCTTTCGTAGGTGTGGGCGCCGAAATAGTCCCTCTGGGCTTGCAGCAGATTGGCGGGGAGCGTTTCGGTCCTCAGACCGTCATAATATGAAAGAGCCGTATAGAGCGCCGGAGCGGGGATTCCCGACATGGCGCATTCCGCGACGACCCTGCGCCAGCTGTCCTGACTGGCCGCGAGCTTCTTAGCGAAGAAGGGGGCGAGAATGAGGTTCACCAGCTTTCCGTCCGCGTCGAAGGCTTCCTTGATCCTGCCGAGGAAAATCGAGCGGATGATGCATCCGCCTCTCCACATGAGGGCGATGGAACCGAAGTCGAGCGTCCAGCCGTATTCCTTGGCCGCTTCCTTCATGAGAAGGAAACCCTGGGCATAGGAAACAACCTTCGCGGCATAGAGCGCCGCGCCCAGGTCGGCGAGGAAGGCTTCCCTATCGCCTTTGAATGGCTTGATCGCCGGTCCTTTCAGGATCGTGGACGCCGCCACGCGGTCGTTTTTCGCCGCAGAGAGACAGCGGGCGAATACGGATTCGCCGATGAGCGTAAGAGGAATGCCGAAATCCAGCGCCGCGATGCCGGCCCATTTTCCCGTGCCCTTCTGGCCCGCGGTGTCGAGAATCTTGCGTACGAGAGGCTGTCCATCCTCGTCCTTGAATTTCAGGATGTCCCTGGTTATTTCCACAAGATAGGAGTCGAGGTCACCCTTGTTCCACTTCGCGAAAACCGCGCTCATCTCGTCTTCTTGCATGCCGAGCTTGTCGCGCATGATCTGGTAGACCTCGCAGATAAGCTGCATGTCGCCGTACTCTATGCCGTTGTGGACCATCTTCACGAAATGCCCGGCTCCGTCGGATCCCACCCAGTCGCAGCAGGGGCTCCCGTCCTCGACCTTGGCGGCGATAGCCTGGAAGATAGGCTTTATGAAGGGCCAGGCCGCGGCCGATCCTCCCGGCATAAGGGAAGGCCCCAGGAGAGCGCCTTCCTCGCCGCCGGAAACGCCGGTGCCGATATAGAGGAAGCCCTTCGCCTCCACTTCCTTGCAGCGCCGCATGGTGTCCTGGTAATTCGAGTTGCCGCCGTCGATAATGATGTCGCCCTTGTCGAGATGGGGCAGTAGCTGGGCTATCGTGTCATCCACCGCCTGGCCCGCCTTGACCATCATCATGACCTTGCGGGGCGAGCCGAGCATTCCCGCGAGCTCTGCCGGCGAATGCGCGCCACGAATCTTTTTGCCCGCGCCCCTGCCCGCGATAAAATCGTCGACCTTGCTGGTCGTCCGATTGTAGACCGCCACGGAAAAACCTTTGCTTTCCATGTTGAGCACGAGGTTTTCCCCCATCACCGCGAGTCCTATCAGGCCAATGTCAGATTTCATATTTCCTCCATCCATATTCTATTATATTCTTCTGCCGGCTATCGCCGAACGCATTTTCTCGACATTTTTCAGGCCTTTTTCCTTGAGGAACTCCATGGTTTCTATATAGAGCGCATCGATGATGGCCAGCTGGGCTATCCTGGCCGAGAAAGCCTCCGAGATGACTTTGGCTCCCGGCGCGGCCGAGAGCAGCACGAAATCGGCGGCTCTGGCCAGGGGCGAAAGATGGTAAGTCGTGATGGCCGCCACCTTGCATCCCGTTTTTTTCAGCACGTCCACGATGGCTAGGGTGTCCTTGTTGGCGCCGGTGTTGGAGATGACGAGGGCGATGTCCCCGTTCCCGGCCTGAGAGGCCACCATGAGCTGGAGATGGAAGTCCTCGGCCGTCTGGCAGCGAATGCCGGATCGTATGAATTTATGGAAGGCATCCTTGGCGACGACGCCCGAGCCTCCAAGTCCGAAGATGAAAAACGCCGGAGCTTCGCAGGCCAATCGGGCTATTTCCTGGATCTGCCCCCTGTCCAGCAGTTTTTCCGTCATGTCCAGGGCGCTTCTGGCCGCGCCGAAGGCCACGACGACGGGGTCCTCGGAATCTGTCACGGCGGTTTCGTAATAGCGGGATTCGAGCGCGAAGGTTTCCGTGGCGAGCGCGATCCTGAACTGCTGGTAGCTCTCATACCCGAGTTTTTTGACGAAGCGGAGCAGGGTGGATACCGACACGCCTATGTTCGACGCGAGTTCGTCGATGCTTGGGTGAACGGCTTCGGCAGGTCGCGAAAGGATGTATTCGGCGACGGTGCTTTCCTTTCCGCTCAAGCCGTCTTTCAGCGAATGTATGAGGTAGATGCAACTTGGCTCAGCCATTCCGCCACTCCATAATCTTGTTGTACCATCGACCTTCCTTTGTGTAAAGTATATCGTGAAAAAAATATTCTTTCAAAAGAAAATAATTTTCATTTTGGAAACTTGACGGCAAAGGGAAAGGATAGGATACTACAAAATAGCTTTACCGTACTTTATCTGAAGGAGGCCTTCATGAAAGTCAAGTTTATCGCGCTTGCGCTGATGCTCGCCGTAGTATTGGGAGCCGGCGCCCAAGCCAAGGAAATCCGCGTCCTGCTCGCCAACCATCCCTACGGCGATCTGCTGAAAGCGGCTATCCCCGAATACGAAAAGGCGACCGGCGTCAAAGTGAATGTCGAGAGCCTTCAGGAGAGCCAGCTGACAACGAAGCTGACCACTGAGTTCGCCACCAATTCCTCCTCGGCCGATGTCTTCATGACTCGTCCCCTGCAGGAAGGCAAGATGTTCTACAAGAACGGCTGGTACGAACCTCTCTCGACCTACGATTTCGCCGACTATCCCAACAGCGCGATGGGAGTGGCCAGGTTCGGCAACAAGCCCTACCTCGTTCCCCTCGTCACCGAGTGGCAGGTTCTTTATTACAGAAAAGATCTCTTCAAGAAAGCAGGTCTTTCCGTTCCCAAGACCTTCGCCGAACTCGAAGCCGCGGCTAAGGCGCTGGATTCTCTTGACGTGGCGGGATTCGCCTCCCGCGGCAAAGGCGCCGCGGCCGTAACCCAGCTCTCCAGCTACATTTATAGCTATGGCGGAGCCTATCTCGACAAGGGCGTGGCAGTGTTCGATTCCCCCGAAGCGCTCGAAGCCATCAGATTCTACGGCAAGATGCTGGCTCTCTACGGTCCGAAGGGTGTCACGTCGATGTCCTGGGAGAATATCATGCCTCTCGTCCAGGCAGGCAAGGTGGCCATGTGGACGGACGCTTCGGTCTTCTACGGCCAGATCGTCGATCCCGCGAAGAGCCAGGTGACAGCGGCCGATGTGGGCATCGCCAATCTGCCCGCGGGCCCCAAGGCCGGCAATCCCTTCTTCGTCGTTTCGTGGGGAATGGCCGTCGCCCGTCAGTCCAAGAACAAGGCTGCCGCGATGGACTTCATCAAATGGGCGACCAGCGCCGATCTCGCCAAAAAAGCCCTCATCGCCAGCATTCCGATGTCGCGCAACTCGGCCTGGGCGGATCCCGAAGCTCGCGCCAAGGCCAATCCCGAGCTTGTCGCTTCCCAGGCCTATGCGGCCAAGAACGGCAATCCCTTCGATCGCCCCTACATGAGCGCCGTCGGCAACGCCCGCGATCTCATCGGCGAAGTGATCATCGAATCCATCAACACGGCAGGCGCTTCCCAGTCTCTCGCCGCTCTGGCGAAAGCGAAAGTAAAGGCTGTCAACGAACTCCTCGAGGACACCGGAGAATACGGCGTCTACTGATCCAATTTTCTGAACAGCTGAGGCGGGCTGGAGGAATCCGGCCCGCTTTTGCCTGTCTCGCAGGCTTCCGCCTGTCCGCCCGCTTTTTCTACTATTCACGTTTTGCCTGCCGGAGGATGCCATGACAAAAAGCGGTTTCGTCGAAAGGAACCTGAAAATTCTGTTTCCCCTGCCTGCCGTAACCTTCGTCGTGGTCATGATGCTCTTCCCTGTCATCTATACCCTCTTCCTGAGCTTCACCAACTGGAACCTCACTTCCGGAATGCCGCTCAAGTTCGTCTGGCTGAAATCCTACGCGAGGGTCCTGACCGAACCGCGGTTCCTCAGCGCCTTGGGGAGAACCTTCTCCTTCACGCTGCTGGCCGTGGCCGTCGAAACCCTGCTTGGCCTCGCGCTCGCGCTGCTGCTCAACAGGGAATTCAAGGGGAAATCGGCGATGAAGCTGATCCTCCTCCTTCCCCTCGTGGCGACGCCGGTGGCCATTGGCATCGTATGGAATCTTTTCTTCGATCCCACCATCGGCTTCATGAACTACATGCTCACCATCCTGGGGCTGCCCATCTCCGAGTGGGTTTCCAACACCGAAACCGTCATACCCTCGCTCGCGCTGGTGGATATCTGGCAATGGACACCCATGATCACGCTCATCGTCCTCGCGGGGCTCGCCGGCCTTTCCCAGGAGCCTTACGAATCGGCCCGCGTCGACGGCGCCAACGCGTACCAGACCTTCACCCAGATTACCCTGCCGATGATAGCGCCGACCCTTCTCACCGCCATGATCCTGCGCTCCATCGACGCCCTCAAAACCTTCGACATCATCTACGCGATGACGGGAGGAGGTCCGGGCTATGCCTCGGAAACCCTCAACGTCATGGCTTTTAAATACAGTTTTGAGTATTTCCGCATGGGACAGTCTTCGGTCATACTCATTTTCCTCTTCCTGCTGGTGCTTCTTCTCAGCATGGCGATCATGCGGCTGCGCAAGCGCTTCGAGCTTTAGGAGGCACCCATGCGAGTATCATTCACGCGCCGATTCCTTTTCGCCCTTGTTTTGGCCGGCGTCGCCATTCCCGTCCTTTTTCCCTTCGTCTGGATGCTGGCTTCGTCGTTCAAGACCCAGGTCGACATCATCGCCTGGCCGCCGAAATTCATCTTCACGCCCATCGTCGGCAATTATATAAAGGTTTTTACCGAGCAGAATTTTCTGCAGTATTTCATCAATTCATCGATCGTCGGCGTCGTCGCCGTGGGCTTGTCGGTGGCTCTGGGGCTGCCGGCCGCCTATTCGATCGCTCGATTCCAGCAAAAGAGACTCTCCGTCTTCATCCTGGTGGCCAAGCTCATGCCGGGAATTTCCTTTTTGATGCCCTGGTATATCATCTTTTCGCGTCTTCATCTGATGGACAGCTATATAGCCCTCATTCTCTCGCATATGCTGATCGCCCTGCCTATCGTGGTTTGGATCATGTCGAGTTATTTCGAGACTATTCCTGTCGAGATGGAAGAATCAGCGATGGTCGACGGCGCCACAAGGCAAAGGGCATTCTGGTCGATAATCCTGCCTGTGTCGGGTCCGGGCATCGTCACCTCGATCACGCTTTCCTTCATCTTTTCCTGGAACAATTTCATGTTCTCCCAGGTCCTGAGCATGGAGAGGACGAAGACGCTTCCGATCGCTGTGTACAACTTCGTTTCCTATGCCGAGGTGGATTGGGGAGCCGTCATGGCCGCGGCCGTGGCTATCATGACGCCGGCGATCATCCTCACCATGATTTTCCAGAAATATGTCGTGAAAGGGCTTACGATGGGTGCGGTAAAAGGCTGACGAGACCCTGATGGACAGATCGTCGGAGCGGCACTATTCTATCCGTTATGCATCCTGAAGATTTGGCCGAAGGCATTAAGGCGATCGTAAGTCATTCGCCTGCTTTTCCCGAAAGCAAACTCATCGTCGACATCATAGCCAACCCGAAGGCGGGGGGCTTCAAGCGGCGACGATTCGCCGCCCATCGAAAGAATGAACTCCAGCAGGTTGTAGCCTTGGCCTCGGCATTGCCTCGGCGCGAAAAAGAGGTGCAGGTGCGGCTTCACCTCACCGAACGCTGCGGGCACGCTTCGGCCATCGCGCAGCGCGTCATAGAACGCACGAGCGCCAATGGCCAGGATTCGCTTCAGATCATCATGACGGCAGGCGGCGACGGCACGAGCCTCGAGACGGCCGAGCGTCTGCTTCATCTTCCCGAAGAAAAGAAAGACCAGTTCGCGCTGCTTCGGCTTCCCATGGGGACGGGCAATGACGGCTCGGAAGGCCGCGATCTCGTGGTCGCGCTCGGCCGTTTCCTCAGCCCCTTAAGGCTCGAGCGGAGGGCGGCGGTCCAGGTGCGTCCCGCCGAGGAAGGCGGCAAATCGCCCCTTTGGGCTTTCAATATCGCGAGCGTCGGTCTCGATGCCTATGTGGCCGACAAGACGAACAAGCTGAAATCGGTTTTTCCGGGCGATTCCTATAAGTTCTGGGTGAATTTAGCGACCATGCTCTATGACAGGGCTTATAAGGTCGTTCCCATGGGGCTGAAGGTCTGGGCGGGCGGGAAAAAGCCGATCCATATATCGCAAAAAGAAAGGCTCTTTGTGGCTATGGGCGCTTCCGGCCATCGCCAGTACGGTTCCAACAAACGCATTCTGCCGGGCCCGGAGAATGTCGTCAGCTGTTCCCAGACGACGCTGCTGCGCAAGCTTTTGGTGAAGGGTTCCATCGAGAAGGGAAAACACGAGGCCGTCCGCGAGATCGAACATTATTCGGCCACGAGCATCGAGATCGAAAACGGCGAAAGGATTCCGCTGCAGTGCGACGGCGAGGCTGAAGTGCTCGCCGGCTGCGATTTTCCTCTTGTCATGGAGTGCATTCCCAATCTCTATAACGTGATCGTTCCCGTCGATGAAAAGAAGACCGGCAAGCGTCAGCCTAAGCAGGCGCCCCGGTCTTCCGGCGACAATCAGAACTGATAGGTCGAGGAAAGGCTAACGTAACTCCTGTCGTGGAACTGGCCGAGGTCGCCCGCCGCGTCCCCGCCGAAGTATCGCCCTCTCAGGGCGACCTCGGCGTCTCCGAATACGAACACGATGCCCGGTTCGACCATGTAGTCCGCCTGTTCCAATCCCAGCATTCCTAGAAGCTCAAGCTTCACCCGCTCCTGTGCGAAACTCCGCGAGACCAGGGCGGCTATCCTCGTCGTCGTGATGTCGCTTCCATACTCCACATCGAGCGGACTCGCGATCTTGTCGTGGAATAGCCTCACTTTGCCCGTGGCCTGCAGGTTGAGGTTGACGCCCGCGAAGAGGTCCCTGTCGAAGCCCGCCGCCCAGACGATGGCCGGGTTGTAGACGAGGGGATCGTCGCCCGACATGTCCTCGGTCAGGTTGGCGCCAGCCTCGATGCGCAGGTTGAAGCCGGCCAGCACGGTCGCCATGTCCGCGCCCAGCTGGTGGTAGCGGTTCCAGGAGACGGGTATCTTGCCGCCGGCCGCGGCTATCGACGCGGGATTCATGTCGAAAGCGGGCGTCGTCAGATAACCGTAGAAATACTGCAGGCCGAGGTCGACGCCGCCGAGGCCGGCGCTGAGGCGCAGTCCCGCCTGGCCGTAATCCAGCTTTTTCGTGTCGGGCGAGGCGAAGGGGTTCGCCAGGGCCGCGTCGGCTTCGCCCGCGGCCTGAGCCCGCAGAGAGGCGTCGGCCGAGGCGACGGCGGCGTCCGCGGCCGCGATGGCGTTCGTGTTGGAAGTACTGGCATCACTGGTTGCGGTCATATATTGCGAATACGCCGCCGCATACGCAGCGGCCCAGGCCGAAGCCTTGTACGCGTTGTAGAGCTGTCCCGCCATCGCCGCTTTCAGCGTTGTCGTGCCCGTAGCCAGCGCGGCCGGAACCCAGGGGCCCGAGGTGGCGATGCGGTCCCCCTCGAACCAGGGAAGGTAGGCCATTTCCGCCGAGGCCCGCTCGCCGAGCGGCTGCGTGATCCGCAGCATGGGCACGGCCATTTTGCGGTCTTTTTCCGCCCTGACGGTCAAATCCGAAAGATCGTGCGGATTGAGGACATCGAGCACGCTCAGGCTGTCCATCCTGCCCCAGAAGACGCGCAGAAGGCCGCCCTGTATCGTCGTCTTCCCCGCGTAGATCCGCAGCCAGGCCTCATCGAGAATATCGGCGGGATTTTCCGTCAGGACGGTCCTGTCCAGCCGGATGCCGAGGAAGGCGTCGGACTTCGCGCCCGACGCTTCGATGTGGATCCGCGATTCGGGAAGGGCAGTGCTGTTTGTATAATCGCCATCGACGAGCTCGAAGGGGAAAGCCAGCATCGAGAAGGAGAGCGATCCGCCCAGCTTCGCGCTGATGGGGGCCGGCGCCGCCTCCGCCGCCCCGCCCCCAAAACCGAACTCCTGGGCGCCGGCCCCGGCGCCCGCGAACAGCAGCAGTCCCGCGACCAGAAAAGCCGAAACGGCGAGTTTTTTATTCGCGATCATGAAATTCTCCTTCATGGACGGCCCGTGAGCAGGAAGCGTTCGGTGAAAACGCCGGAGGGGATGGGATCGTCGTACTTCATTATTTCTATGGTGATGGTGGTCGAAGTCTTGGCCTGAACCGACGTCATCTTCGTGACGGTGGGCGTCAGCCTTCCCTGGAAATCCTTCACTTCGCTCATCTCCATGATTTTCGCGAGATTGCCCTTTTTATCGTAGAGTTCCATCTTGAGCGAAATATGGGTGGCCTTTTCTATCCAGCCTATCATGCGCGAATACTGGTAGCCGCTCTCCTTGGGCTTCGCCTCGATGACCCAGCAGGGCTTGCCGCCGAGGCTTTCTTCCCTGAGAAGGCTGAACGTGTCGAGGTCCGCTTTTCTGTCGGCTGAGGCCATGTCATCGTAGGAGAGGTCGGTGCCCATGAAGCTGGCCGAACCCTCGCTGGCGGCGACGCGGCGCACCTTGCCCAGGGAGGGGAGGAATATCCACTGGTCGCCGGTTTTCCCCGACGCGGTGATGGTGAGGAACCTCGTCCCGGCCACCGACGCCGGTTTCTGGAACACCACCACGGTTTTCGTGACGCCCTCGGCGCTGCTGGTGTACTGGTCGACGAGCCTTTCGGTGAGGCTGCCGTCCTTGGCGCTGATCGCCATCCGGGCACGCGTGGAGACCGTGTCGGCCTTTACGCGATTCCTGGAAGCCTTCATGATCTCCTCGGCGCTCTGGGAAAAGGCGAGGCCGGATCCAAGCAAGAGGACAGCTACGATGCAGATGAACCGTTTCATGGTGAAACCTCCTGAGGTTGTCATGCCTTGTCGGACGGTAGGGGCCGCCTGATGAAGGCTGGATTTATCGTGATGAGAAGCACGGGGAGCAGGGTGAGGCTTACAAGGGCGCTCGTGGCCATGGTGAGCGCGATCAGGAGCCCCAGCTCGCTCAGGATATTGAACTGGGAGAGGCTCAGGACGGCGAAACCCGCGCCTACCGAGGCGGCGTTGAACAGTATCGCCTTGCCTGAGGTGAGGAAGGTGCGGCGCAGGAAGGCGCCCTTGCCCTTCGTCAGCAGATATTCATGGTGAAAGGCGGCCATGTAGTGGATCGTGTAGTCGATGCCGACGCCCACCGCTATGCTCGCCACCATTGCCGTGCCAATGTTGAGCTTGATGCCGGCGAATCCCATGACGGCGAAATTTATCAGGATCGACACCGAGAGCGGCGCCAGGCCGATGAGTCCGGCGATCGCGGATCTGTAATAGACGGCCAGAATGAGGAAAACCATGACCAGCGACAATGCCACCGAGATGAGCTGCGACTGCACGACGAGGCTGTTCAGCGATTTTTCGACCAGGGCGGTGCCGGCGATCTCGACCTTTACGTCCTTGGGGAAGCGCCCTTCGATATAGCTTTTCATGGCGTTGATTCCCCTGTCCGTATCGATCTGTCCGACTGTCCTTAGCTGTACGTCCATCCTGATGGCCTTGGGTTCGAGGGGATCGTCGGCGTAGGTGCCTATGTTGCCGGAGAGGAGAACGAGGTAGTTGGAGATGAGTCCCTTCAGCTCATCCTGGCTGGTCTTGCCGTAGCGGGCGGGATCGACGGGAATCTCGTAATAGGAGGCGCCGCGGTAGTTCGTGAGTCGCGAGAGGCTCTCGACGAGGTCCCTGGCTGTCATCGCTTCTCCGCCTTTTTCGGCGAGCGCCTTGTTGAGCAGCGCGACCATGGCGAGCGAGTCGATCTTTTCCGCCGCCTTCTCTTTCATTTTGTCAGCCGTCGCGGCCGCCGCGCTCTCGGCGGCTGGAGCGGCCGGGGCGGCTGGTTCCGCGGAAGTCGTTTCCGCGAACCCGAAACCGAAAGCCGGCTCTCCTCCGGGCGCCGCGGCGGCCGAAGGAGCCCCCAACGCAGCCCCCGTCGCCGCTATGGCCGCGGCTGTTGGCTTGAGTCCCTCGGGGCTTTCATCCGTGTTGAACACCTGGTTCACCCGCTTTATGAGGTCGGTGAAACCGCTTGTCTTTCCCACTTCGGGAACGCTTTTCTTCAGGTACAGGGCGAGCCCGTCCATAGCCGCGAGCACATCGGGGCGGAGCACTTCGCCCGGAATATCGGAACTGACGACGACGCTCACGGATTTCGACCCGCCGAATTTTTCGCGTATGAAACGGTCCGAGAGGACCACGTCGGTGTCCGGCTTGAAATATTCGACGAGGACGTTGTCGATGATGAGATGGGACACGCCGATCAGCGAGATGAAAACGACGGCGCAGGCGATGAAGACCACCGTTCTCTTTTTTGTGACGATATGACCCAGGGAATTGGCTATCGCTCCGCTCAAGGGATCTTCCTCCCCTGGCTCCATTTCCGAAGTCTTGAAGCGCGGGAGCTTTTTCGCCGGTCCCCGTATGAGGATGATGGCGGGAATGAGCGTGATGGCGGTCCCGTATGCCACGAGGACGCCGAAGCTCGAGAAGATGCCGAATTCGAAGATGGGAATCACCTTCGTGAAGCAGAACGACCCGAATCCGGCGAAGGTCGTCAGCGCGGCGAGTAGGACGGGCTTCCCGATTCTTCGAAGCACGGCGAAGACGATGGCTCTGTGCTCAGTTTCGCTCAAGTCGCGCTTGCCCGCGATTTCGTCGTAGTAATGGCTGACGACATGGATGCCGTAGGCGCTGCCCACCGCCACGAGGATGACCGGGAGCACCGTCGAGAGTATCGAAAGCTTGATGCCGAAAAGGGGCATGGCTCCAATGGCCCAAACCACCGATACCAGGACGGTCAGCAGGGGGAGGAGGACGCCGCTCAGCCGCCTGAAGGAGAGGAAAAGCACGAAAACGACGACGATGATGACAAGGGGAACGAGGGTTATCAGGTCGGAGCGGGTGGCATCGTTGACGACCGAGCTGAAGACGGGCATGCCCGTGATGTAGACGTTGGTATCGGTAAAGCCCGTTTCCGCGGCGAACTTCTTGATCGCCTTGTGGACGGCGACGACTTCGGGTTTGCCAGAGTCCTCGGGCGGTATGTCGAGGTAGACGACCATCTGCGTGCCGGTAAAATCCTCCGATACGAGGGCGCGGCTATAGAGATCCCAGCTCAGCAGCTTGTCCTTAAGTTCGGCGATCTCCTCTTTGGTCCCGCCGAAATTATCGGGAAGGAGGGGCTGGGCTACTATAGCGTCTCCCTCGCCGGTAAGGTAATCGGTGGAGACGATGGAGGTCGCGGATTCCACGATGTCGATGTCCGCTATTTTCTTTCCGAAACTCCGGAGTTTGTCGAGAAAGTCGGCTTCCAGCACCGTTCCGTGCTTCCGCTCGAGTCCCACCAGGATGACGATCTGGCTTCCGAAGCTGTCGTCCACGCGTTTCAGGGCTATCCTCTCGGGATCTTTGTCCGGCACGAAGCGGAAGTTATTGTTGTCCAGCTGAACTCTCGGGATCTGCAGGGCAAAGAATACGGTGACGGCCGCGATAATCGCGACAATCCACCGCGGATGTCTGAAAAACTTCTCCATAGGAAATCCTTTACGGCCTTGCCGCCTGGCAGCGTTTTCCGGCATGCCAATTTTTCGTGCTACTTCGCCGTCAACTTCAAAAGGGAAGGATCGGCGCCTTCCGCGGCCAGGCCGCGCAGGATTATCTCAAAGGTTTCGCGCATTTCCATGCTGATTTGATGGGGATCTCTCCGCGGGCGGGGAATCCTCGTAACGGTGTCGATTATGGAGGTGGCTATCATGATCACGGTGCGGGCCAGTCTTTCAGGCTCTTGGATCTTGTTGAGCGATCCATCGGCCATGCCCAGCCTTAACAGATCGGCGATGAGGTTCAGCATTTTTCCCATCGCCTTGCTGAACCTGTCGCCTTCGAGATTCGCGCCGAGAGGGAATTCGGGATCTATGTAATTCTTGATGCCGGTGAGCACGATGATGTCCTGGGATTCACCGTATAGATTCAAGTAACCCGTCCACAGCGCGTGCATCGCCTGCAGCCCGGTGGAGCCTTCGGGAATCCGCGACTGCGTGTAGTCCACAAAGGTTGAAGCCGCGTCTTCCAGGATTTCCATAAGGATGGCATCCTTGCTTTTAAAGTACAGGTACAGCGTGGCTTTGCTCAGTTCGCAGGCCTTGGCGATATCCTGCATGGTAAAGGAAATCACGCCCTGTTCCAGAATCAGTTCCTTGGCTTTCTCCAGGATGAGGCTATGGCGTTCTTCCTTTTCCCTGATTTTCCGCTCTTCAATGCCCATGCGCGATCCTCCGTGCGACCATTAGTCATTTAATGACCATTGGTCATATTGGTCAAGCCGTCGCGGGGGAATAGCGCGGAAAAAACGGGAAATATTGGGCGTATCTATTGACAGAAACATATGGTTATAGTATTAAGTTTCTACAGATAGAAACACACACTACGGAGGACGCGATGAACACGAAGATTTTCCTCGATGAAAACGAGATGCCCAAGCAGTGGTACAACCTGGCCGTCGACCTGCCTTCGCCGCCCCTGCCTCCCCTGGGCCCGGACGGCAAGCCCGTAAGTCCCGAACAGTTGGCGGCGGTTTTCCCGATGAATCTCATCGAGCAGGAAATGTCTTCGGAACGCTGGATCGATATCCCCGGCGAAGTGCTGTCCATCCTCTACCGCTGGCGTCCATCTCCGCTGCACCGCGCCTTCGGTCTCGAGCGGGCGCTCGGAACCCCGGCGCGCATCTATTACAAAGACGAAAGCGTCTCGCCCGCCGGAAGCCATAAACCCAATACGGCGGTGGCCCAGGCCTACTACAACAAGATCGCGGGCATAAAGAAGCTGACGACGGAGACGGGCGCCGGGCAATGGGGATCTGCCCTGTCTTTCGCCTGCGCGCAGTTCGGCCTTGAGTGCAAGGTTTACATGGTCCGCTCCAGCTACGAGCAGAAGCCGTACAGGAAGTACATGATGCAGACCTGGGGCGGTTCGTGCGTTCCTAGCCCCAGCGACACGACGGAGGCGGGCAGGGCTATCCTCCGCGCCGATCCATCGTCGCCGGGAAGTCTGGGCATCGCGATAAGCGAGGCGGTGGAGGCCGCCGTCTCCGATCGGTCGGGCGAAACCCGTTATGCCCTGGGCAGCGTCCTCAACCACGTAATGCTGCACCAGACGATCATCGGTCTCGAGGCGAAAAAACAGCTTGCCAAATTCGGGGAGAAGGGCGCGGACAGGATAATAGCCTGCGTGGGCGGCGGCTCGAATTTCGCCGGCCTGGCTTTTCCCTTCCTCGCCGACAAGATAGCCGGAGCCGACATCGAAATCATCCCGGTCGAGCCGACTTCCTGCCCGAGCCTCACCAAGGGAACCTATGCCTACGATCTGGGCGATGTGGCGGGCATGACGCCCTACCTTCCCATGTACACGCTCGGGCATGGCTTCATGCCGCACGCCATGCATGCGGGCGGCCTGCGCTATCACGGAATGTCCCCGCTCGTGTCGCAGGCGGCTCACGAAGGCCTGCTATCGCCCCGGTCAGTGCCCCAGCTGGAATGTTTCCAGGCGGCGGTCGCCTTCGCGAGAGCCGAGGGCATCATCGTGGCGCCCGAGACGAGCCACGCGATCGCCCAGGTCATAAGGGAAGCGAAATCGGCCAAGGAAGAGGGCGTCGAGCGCGTCATACTCTTCGGGCTATCGGGGCATGGCCTCCTGGATCTGCAGGGCTACGCTGATTATTTTGCCGGGAGGCTGTCGAACTTCGAGCTTCCCGAGGAAGCGATCAGGCTGGCCATGGCGGAACTGCCGGAGTTCGCGGCCATCGCCTGAACCCTTCCCGGCCGCGCTTTCAGATCCCCCCGGCCTTGGTTTTGATGAAGGTCCCGGCGTCGAACTCCGCGAATGCCTTGCGGAGTTCGTCCCTCGTGTTCATGACGATGGGACCGCCCCAGGCTATGGGTTCGTTGAGCGGCTGTCCCGCGATGAAAAGGAAGGAAGCGCCGATAGTCTTGTCGGTTTTGGCTTCGACGAAATCCGTCGATCCCGCGGTCGTCACGATGTCGCCCGCGGCGGGGAAATGGCCCAATATGCCCGATTCCAGCCTCGTGCCGGCGAAATCGGCCTTCCCTCTGAAAACATAGGCCGCGGCATTGTGAGACGCGGGAATGGGTATCCGGATCTTCGCGCCGGCTTCCATCGTCACGATGAGATAGAGCACGGGCACGAAGAGGTCGGGCGTCGCGCCGGTCTTGCCGGCGAAGCTTCCGGCCAGGATGGCGATCTCGCATCCATTTTCCTTGATGCGGTGGATTTCGGCGGCGTTCACGGCCCGATAGCGCGGCGTCGTCATCTTGAGGCTGGCGGGCAGGTTCACCCAGAGCTGGAAGCCTTCCATGAGCTTGCCGTCTGCCCCCGGCTCCGGCATCTCCTGATGGATAATTCCCGATCCGGCCGTCATCCACTGGGCGTCGCCGGGATAGATCGTCCCCTTGTTCCGCATCGAATCTCCGTGGGCAACCTTGCCGGCCAAGAGATAGGTGACGGTTTCGATCCCTCTATGGGGATGCCAAGGAAATCCCGCCAGGTAGTCATCTGGATTGTCCGAGCCGAAGTGATCGAGAAGCAGAAAGGGATCGAAGGTATGCCGCTCGTCGAAGCCGAAAACCCGATTCAGCTTCACGCCCGCGCCGTCCACCGAAGGAACGGCGCTGATTACTTCGCCGATAGCGCGGCCGCCGCTCATCGTACGCCCTCGTCGCAGGGACCTTCTTCCTTATCGGGTCTCGAAGTCTCGTTGCTGTGGGGTTCGGTGCATCTTTCGAGAGCGTTTTTATCTTTCTTTTTGTCTTCCTTGGATTTCGTCTTCGTCTTTTCGGCATCGCCGGTTTTCATACAATCCTCCTTATGTAAATGTACCATTAAAGTACTTCGGAATCCTCCGCGGAGCAAATTTGTCCGGCCTGGCCTCCCGGCGACGCGATGGCAGTGAGGCGGTGTCGGCGCGCGCGGCGAGCCGAAGCCAGCTTTATTCTCCGAAGCGGAAACGTCTGACTATCTCGTGGCGCGCGCCTTTAGGCGACAGCGTGGACTCCATGAGGTCGAAGGATTCGGGGATGAAGGAGAGCCGAGGGAGCGCGGGGAAAGCGGCTGCCCGGAGGGAGGCGGGCAGGGCGCCCTGTCCCTTGAATCGGGCGAGCGTGAGATGCGCGAGCCATGGTCTTGTTTCGCGTTCGGCGCCAACCTCCGCCGCCAGCCGCCTCGCCGCGGCGATGACTGGATCGAGCGCTCCTTCCGGCAGCAGTGAAAAGCCGAGATGGAGGACGCGCGGAGTCCTGGCGGAAGGCAGATAGCCGAGGCTTTCGGCGTTTAGGCGGGGAGCGGCGATTTTCCCGGCTAGGCTATCCAGCCCGGCGGCCACGGCGGAGCGTCCGGCATCGTCCATCTCCCCGAAAAAATGGAGCGTTAGGTGATAGGAGCGCGGATCGACCCATGAAGGTCGCATAACTTCATATCGCAGCTTGATCTTGGTTGTGAAATCGCCTAACGTATTCTTGACGTCGTCGCTGAAATTTATGGCTAGAAAAAGCCTATGCATCCCGCGCCTCCGCTTGCCGCGTCTTTGCCCGCCTCCCTGTCCGCGCCCCTAGGCCAGATAATCCGGCTTGATGTGGCTCATCGATTTGAAGATGTTCCGCTTGGCGAGACTGGAGCCCGAGGTAAGGTTCTCTATCAGCTTTCTCGTGGTCTTTCGCGCTCCCTCGCTGTTGAAGCCGCAGGTGCAGGTGTGCGACGTGAACCCGAGCTCATTGGCGCAGGCAATCACCTGCCTTTCTTCGCAAAGCGCCAAGGGGCGGATGACCGTGAGGGGGTAGTTGTTGTATTTCATCACGGGCGGCATCGTGGCGAATTCGCCCTTCCTCATCATGTTCATGAAGAGGGTCTCGAGGATGTCGTCCATGTGGTGGCCAAGCGCGAGCTTGTTGAATCCATTCGCCCTGGCGTAGCGCGACAGCTCCGTGCGACGTTGTGTGGCGCACCAGAAACAGTTCATGGTTTCGCCGGGTTTGAGCCTGCCCGCGACGGGCACGTCGATGCGCCTGTAGGGGATGCGCCATTCGGCCATCCGCGCCGCTATCCACGAATCGTCCGTCTTTTCGGCCAGGCCCGCTTCGTTCATGTCGCTGGCGATGAAACAAGCTTCGATTTCGAAAGGCACTTCCCACCATGACCGCTTCATGGAAAGATCGCGCGCGAGGCAGCTCGAGTCTTTGCCGCCCGAGACGCCGATGAGGATGCGGTCGCCGGGGCTTATCATCTCGTAATGGCGCAGCGCGATCTCGATGAGTTTGGCGAGTGTGGTCTCGGCGTTTTTCACAATCGGGAGCCTTTTTCCACCTCTGTTTTTTCGAAAGCGTAGGTGGATGAACAGTAATGGCATTGCGCTTCGAGCGGCCAAGGGCCATTTTCCAGGATATCCGCGATTATCGCTTTGTCCAGGGAGGCGATGTGGCTCAGGAAGCGTTCGCGGGAGCAGGGACAGTCGAAATAGAATTCACTCTCGGCCGTTCTCAGCGCCCCGACATCGCCAAAAATCGACGCGATAAGGTTGTCCCTCGTCCCCCCTTGAGCGAACCAGAGTCCCAGAGGCGGCAGCGACTGGAGCTTCGACTCGGCCAGGGCGAGAAATTCGTCTTCCGCGCCAGGCATGGCCTGGAGCAGGAGGGCACCGGCACCATGGGGAAGGCCTTCCTGGGTGAAATAGATGCCCGAATCGATGGCGGTCCTGGTCTGTTCCGATTCGAAGAAGTAATGGGTAAGGTCCTTGTTGATGTTGCCTGTATGGAGAGGCACGGAGCCCATGAAGGGCTTCGATTCGCCTTCGATCCTGGTTATCGAGAGGGACCCTTGACCGAAAAGGGCGGCGGGGGAATCGACGGTCATCGCTTCCTTGGGCAGCGGGTTCACGAAGAGTCTTCCTCGCGCGTTTATTCTTCCCGAAGGCAGTTTCATGCCTTCGGCGCTCATGCCTTCGGCGGGACCGGAACCGTCGATACGCAGCATGATGCTTCCCGGATCCTTGAGAAGCGAGGCCATGAGGCCGGCGCAGAGCATCCCTTTCCCCAGCGTCAGCGTTTCCAGGGGGCCGAGCTCGTGGTTCGCCCTCAACTGGCAGATGGCCCGCGTGCCATGGACAAGAACGCCCCTCATCTGGATTTCGCTTCCGCGAGGGCCCATGGAAAACCAGGTGACACCATCGGGGCTCAAGGTGGAGAGGTGAAGTTCCAGGGAAGGATCGTTGAGTGCTTTCCTTATCATGAGCGGAATGTACGCGCAAGGCACAGCCCTGGTCAAGCGCGCTCCGGCGTCATCGACGCCGCGATAAAGTGCCGCGCGTCAGGCGAGCGGCATTTTCGAGATAGTCCCATTTTGATTCCTGGGAAATATTTTCCCATAGTGAGAATTTTCTCCTGTATTAGGCTGATCCGCGGTTCAGCTTTTTTCGAGCTTATACTGATCTTTTTTCGCAAATCCCTACATACGCTCCGCTTTTGACGATTTTTCCGGAAAATCTCCGGGAAATACCGGAAAAATAATAATTATAAAATTGGCATGAAATTTGCATTAATAATCTACGCTATCGTTCTCAAGGAGGAATCATGAAGGTGAAAAGTCTGAAACTGAAAAAGGGCGCGGGAAATATCAGGCATATCGTGCAGGCCGCTTTTTTCGTGATCGTGGCGATCACGACCACGGTGGCGATCCTGAACGAAAAAGGATTGGCCATACCATTCATACCCGATGCCTCGCTCCACGCGGTCTGTCCCTTCGGCGGGGTGGTTTCATTCTGGCAGCTGCTGAATTTCGGAACGCTCGTGAAAAAGGTTCACGAGTCTTCGGTCGTTCTGGCCGCGCTCGGGCTTCTGCTCTCTCTTCTTTTCGGCCCGGTTATCTGCGGTTGGGTATGCCCCTTCGGCACCTTCCAGGAGTGGATGGGAAAGCTGGGCAGAAAACTGTTCGGCAGGAAGTACAACAATTTCGTGCCTCGCCGACTGGATAAGGTCCTGCGCTATCTGCGCTACCTCGTTCTCATTTGGGTCAGCTACATGACGGTCGTCACCGGAAAACTAATCTTCCAGGACTACGATCCCTACTTCACCCTCTTCAATTTCTGGACGGGAGAGGTAGCGATCACCGGCTATATAGCGCTCGCGCTGGTCATCGTGCTGTCGCTCTTCGTCGAGAGACCTTTCTGCAAATATGCCTGTCCCTATGGCGCCGTCCAGGGAATCTTCAATCTGTTCAGGATTTTCGGAATAAGGCGGAACGCGCCTTCCTGCATTTCCTGCAAAAAATGCGATAAAGCCTGCCCGATGAACATCGAGGTTTCGACTTCGAAGGTCGTGAGAGACCATCAATGCATTTCCTGCCTCGAATGCACGAGCGACGCGGCATGCCCGGTATCGGCCACCGTCGAGATGCTCGCGTTGCCGGGAAGGGTCAAGGACAGCTTCGTGAAACCGGCAGTCAAAAACGCGGACAAGGAATAAGGGAGGCCGAACATGAAACTTACAATCAAATCCATGGGGATCATCGTCGTTGGCGCTTTCGTCGCGGGCATCGCCGGCGCCGCCGTACTGGGGTTCTGGAAGACGACAAGCTCCAAGCAGCCGGTCGCCATCAAGGAGGGGGAGTTCGCCGGTCTCCCGAATCCTTCCGATATACGCGGCTCCTATACCTGGGCCGACGTGGCAAAGGCCTTCAACTTCGATGTAAAGCTCGCTCTGGACGCTTTTGGCGCCGCCAGCGAGACCGAAAAAGTGAACACCCTCGAAACGATCTATGGCGAAGCGGGCTTGCCTGAAGGCGTGGAGATTGGCACCGATTCCGTAAGGCTATTCGTGAGCCTGCTCACCGGTCTGCCCCATACGTCCGAAGAAGGGACGATACTTCCCTCTTCCGCGATCGCCGTGCTCCGCGAATACGGGAAGGCCGAAACCTCCCTCATCGAAGCCGCGGCGGCGAAAGCTTTTGATCCGTTGGCCGCCGCGAGCCCTGGGCCGGCAAGCCCCCTTCCAGCGAGTCCCGCTCCCGCGAGCCCGGCTTCAGCGAGCGCGTCCCCCGCGAAACCCGCGCCGACACCAGCCCCCGCGGCCTCATCGTCGACTACGACAATCACGACGGTCAAGGCGGAAAGCGCCGCCGTTGAGCATGTCGCCACGCCGGGCACCATAACGGGCAAGACGACCTTCAAGGAACTGAAGGACTGGGGGCTGGACGAGGAGAAGATCAAGACCGCCACCGGCGGGAAGACCGGCCCCGACAGCTCGGTGATCAAAGACTGGGCGGCTGCCAACGGGCTTACTTTCTCGGAGCTGAAGGTCAAGCTACAGGACCTTTTCCCGGCCCCATGAAGCCCTAAGTCGGGGATTGAGCCTATCGTCCTATGACGGAGTTTATGAAGGTGACGAGAACGTCGAGAGCCCTCTCGTTCGCGCCGCCTTCGGGTATGATGATATCGGCGAAGGATTTCGTGGGTTCGATGAATTCATAGTGACCCGGGCGGACGACGGTCAGATATTGTTCGACGACCGAATCCAGGGTCCTGCCGCGTTCCTTGATGTCGCGGATGAGCCTTCGGATGAACCTGATGTCGTCCGGCGTATCCACGAAAATCTTCAGATCGATGAGATCGCGCACCGCTTTGTTGGTAAAAATCATTATGCCTTCGAACAGGATCACCTTTTGCGGCGCCATATGCACCGTTTCCTGACGTCCGCCTGTGGTGGACGAAGTCGTAGGTGGGCATTTCGATGCTTTCGCCTTTCTTGAGCGCCGTCAGGTGTTCGATGAGGAGATCGTTGTCGAAGGCGTCGGGGTGGTCGAAATTGAACGCGGTGATATTGGCGTTCGAAATGTATTCAGCCGATTTGTAATAATTATCCTGAGGTATGAAAACGAAGTCGGAGACGAGTTCCGAAATTTTCCTGACGATGGTGGTCTTGCCGGAACCCGTGCCGCCGCAGATGCCTATCACTTTAGAAGCTGTCATCGGATAAGCCTAGCACGGGACGCGAAAAGCGTAAATGAGTCAAAAAAAGGATCGATCGGAATAAGGAATCGTCGCCGCGGCGATCGCCAGACGATCATTGCCAGGCATCGCCAGGCGGTCATTGCCAGGCGACGCCAAAGCTGTCCATGAAGAATGTCTCCCCGAGCGGCTTGCGGCTCCGCGCCGAATCTTCGCTTTTCCTCGGGCCTTCGGCCAGGAGTGCCGGATCGCCGGGCTTTCCCACGGCCATCACGCAGAGGGCGACCAGTTCAGGCGGAATGCCGAGCGCGGTCTTCATCTTGGCCGGCGCGAAGCCCGCCATCGGATGGGCGTAGAGACCTTCCCGCTGCGCCTGAAGCTGCAGCGCCATCGCCGCCTGGCCGAGATCGAAGAAAGAATAGTCCCTTCCGCCGTCCTGTCTGCAGTCCAGGTGGGGGCCTGTCACGAAGACAAGGAGCAGGGGAGCGGCCAGGGCCCAGGAATTGCCCGGCGTCAGCGCTTCGGCCACCGCCTTGTAGCAGTCGTTTCCTTCCCGCTTTTCAACGGCGATGATACGCCATGCCTGATTGTTGAAACATGAAGGCGCGAGGGAAGCCGCCTCGAGCAGCCTGGTTACGGTTTTCCTGTCGAGGGCTTCGTCCGGAAATCGCCCTTCGCGCCCTTCGGCCCGCCAGCTCAGGAAGCAGATCCATGGTTTCCTCCATTCATGAGAAATCGTTCCACTTCGTCGACCATGGAATCCGGCGTCGAGGCGCCGGCCGAAAGTCCGACTTTATCGAAGGCGAAAATCTCGTCGGGCAGCTCCTCCGCCGTCTCTATATGCCATGCCGGCTTGCCCGATTCCACGGCGGCCATGAAAAGACGCTGCGTGTTGGCCGAATTTTTTCCTCCGACGATGATGAGGGCATCCACCTGGCCCGCGAGCTTCGCGAGGGCGTCCTGCCTCTCGCCCGTCGCGGGGCACAGTGTTTCCACCGCCAGGAAGGAGGGGCTCAGACTCTGGAATTGGGCGACGATGGCGTCATACTCGCTCTGCTTGATCGTCGTCTGGGCTATCAGCGCCACGGGACGCGCCACCCAGGACTCGGCCAGCGCCTTGGCTTCCTGGGCGTTTTCCACGACCACTGCTCCCGGGGCGCAGCCGAGAATGCCGGCGACTTCCCCATGGGAACGATCGCCAGCTATGGCGACCGAATATCCCCGATCGATCAGTTCGCTCGCCTTTTTTTGGCTCCTGAGCACGCGGGGGCAGGTGGCGTCCATGATGCGGGCGCCCAGTCGCTTGAGGTGTTCGAAGGCTTCGGGAGGAGCTCCGTGAGCCCTGATGACGACGATGGAACCGCTTGCCTTCCCGTCCAGCGATCCTGAGTCGAATTCTTCAGGATCAAGCACGCTCAGGCCGGCTTTTTCAAGCTCCGCGACCGCCTGGGGATTGTGTATGAGGGGACCATAGGTGAACACGGGACGGCCTTCTTTCTGTCCCTCGCATGCCGCCTGCCTGGCCATGGCCTCGGCTCGTCGGACGCCCATGCACATCCCGAGAACTCCGGCTCTTATTATTGTCATATGGCGACTATACATCAGCCTCCGCCTTTTGTCATTCAGGTTTTCACCCTCTCCCCGGGCTTAAAGCATAAATATCCAATAATTGTAAATAATTATATAATAAAAGAATAGGATCATATCCCGCTTGCCGGACGGGCAAAAAATGATATACTGGCAGGTCTGCGCAGCGCGGGCGCGGATACGTAAAATTGTTTTCCGAAGTCAGCCGCGTTTGCCGAAAGGAGAGATGATGACGAACCGAAAGACTATTGTCGTGGCCATGGGCGGAAATGCCATTATCGAAGAAGGCACCGAGGGAACCATCACGCAGCAGTTCGCCAATACCAGAAAAAGCCTCGCGGCCGTAGTCGGCATGATAAGCGAAGGCCACAAGGTCGTTCTCACGCATGGCAATGGCCCGCAGGCCGGCGTCCATCTCATCCGCAACGAAGCTGCGAGCGCCCAGGTGCCGCCGTCCCCCCTCGGCGTCATCGTCGCCGACACGCAGGGGTCGATGGGCTACATGATAGCCCAGAGCCTTCAGAACGCCCTGCTCAAGCACGGCGTCAACAAACAGGTCGTGACGATCATCACGCAGGTCGAAGTCGATCCGCAGGATCCCTCCATGCTGAATCCGACCAAGTATGTCGGACCTTTCTACAGGGCGGACCAGGTCGAGAAGCTTCGCGAGCGAGGCTGGCAGATAAAGGAGGATCCGGGCCGCGGCTTCCGCAGGGTCGTGCCCAGCCCCATCCCTCTCGACGTCGTCGAGAAGGATACGATCAAGGACCTCATCGATGACGGGAAGATCGTCATCGCCGTGGGTGGGGGCGGCGTGCCCGTCTATCGCGAGCCCGACGGCAGCCTGGAAGGCGTCGATGCCGTCATCGACAAGGACAGGGCTTCCTCCCTTCTGGCGAATCTGATCAACGCCGACGAACTCATCATCCTGACCGGCGTCGACAAGGTGGCCATCAATTTCAAGAAGCCCAACCAGCAGTTTTTCGACCATATGACGGTCGCCGAATGCGAGCGCTACCTGGCCGAAGGGCAGTTTCCCAAGGGCTCGATGGGACCCAAAATCGAGGCAGCCTGCGATTTCATCAAGAGGGGAGGGGCGCGCGTCATCATCACGACCATGGAGAACGCCAGCCTTGCCGTGGAAGGAAAAGCCGGCACCGTCATCACGGCCTGAGCTAGTCCTTCCGGAGTCCCGCATCGCAATGTTTAGCTTGACGAGTCTCTTGTATCCGTGGTACTTTTTTTCGAATCTTTACATAAAGGATTGCATATGAATGCTATTTCCAAAGGCTTAGTCCTTCTTCAAGCTGCGGCTGCCAACCCCACCGGACAGATGGTTTCGACCCTCGTGACCTTCGGTCTCGTGTTCGTCGTCTTCTACTTCCTCATCATCCGCCCGCAGAACAAGAAGCAGAAAGAAATGAAGAACATGATCGCCGGCGTCAAGAAGGGCGACAAGATCGTGACCATCGGCGGCATCCATGGCACGGTTCACGCCGTCAAGGAAGGCACCGTCGTCGTCAAGGTCGACGATGACTGCAAGATCGAGTTCTCCAAGTCCGCGGTAGCGACGGTTATCGTCGCCAAGACCGAGGAAAAACCCGTAGAAGTCCCCGCACAGACCGAAAAAGCTGAAAAAGCCGAAAAGTCCGAAGAAGAAAAGAAATAGTATCGAAGGCCTGACCTCCTCCTCACGGGAGTACTCTGATATTCATCTCCATGCCGCGTTTCGGCGTCAGAGGTAGGGGTCCGGTCATGTCAATGCGATATACAATGTGGAGTTATCGGAATGAGTAAAATCCGTCGTCTGATCATCGTGCTTCTGGTGGTTGCCGTTTCCTTTGCCTTCCTGTTCCCGACGATACAGTGGTACGCACTGACGCCGAAGGAAGATCAGGCAACAGCGGTCGGCTCGCGCGAGCAGATTCGAGATTATTCCCGCAGGATGGCCTATTCGGCCCTCGCGGAAATAAAGGACAAAGCGGCCGCTGGCGACACGACCGATCTTTCCAAGAAATTCGATGTCGTCGCCATCGTCGCGAAAAAAGCGTATAAAACCACCAAACGCGCGGTTCCCGCGCAGATGACGGCCGCCAATCTCCTCATGGCTTTCTCGAACGAAAGGTCCATGTTTGACGCTGTCGAGTCCAAATACAGGGAAAAAGCGCTCAAGCTGAAGGATCTGCATGGCAACGCGGTCCAGCTGGGCCTTGACCTCGCGGGCGGCATGTCGGTGGTCATCCAGACTGACATGAAGGCGCTCTCCGAGAAGCTTGGGCACGAAGCCTCCTCTTCCGAACGCGAAGACGCCATGTCCCGCTCCGTCGAGGTGCTCAATAGCCGCATCGACCAGTTCGGCCTGACCGAGCCTGTCATCAGGCGTCAGGGTGCCGATCAGATCTATGTCGAGATTCCAGGCACCGCCGATCCGGAAAGGATCAACTCCATAATCATGGGCAAGGGCAATCTCGGATTCTATATCGTGGATTCCGAGGCCACCTCAGCGCTCAGCTCCTATCTGACCAGCAATCCTCTCGGCGTCGACGAGAGGACGATGACGGTTTCAGAGCCGGGAATCGTTCCCGAGGGCAAGATCATCCAGAAGGTCTACAAGAAAGACAGCTACGGTCTCGACGAGTTCACGGGCGAGTACCTTGTCGTGGAAGGAAAACCCGGCCTCGATGGAAGCCATGTCCAAAGCGCCACGGTGTCCAGTGACCAGATCACCGGCCAGCCCGAGACCAACTTTGTCCTCGACAAAGAGGGCGGGGATATTTTCTACGCGATGACCAGCGCCAACGTCGGGAAGTCCATGGCGGTCGTCCTCGACGACAGGGTCAAGTCCTATGCCAGGATACAGGAACCGATCCGCGAATCGGTGCGCATCACCGGGTTCAACTCTGATGAGGCCCAGACACTCGCCACCCTGCTCAGAACGGCGGCGCTTCCCGTGTCCATGTCGGTCGCCAACCAGCAGGCCATCGGCGCCTCGCTGGGCGAGGATGCCATAGCCCAGGGCAAGAACGCCATCATGGTCGGCCTGCTCGCCGTATTCGTGTTCATGTTCGCCTATTACAAGGGCGCCGGCGTAAACGCCACGATCGCGCAGGTCGCCAACCTCTTCATCATGATCTCGGTGCTTACCGCATTCAAGTTGACCTTGACCCTGCCTTCCATCGCCGGCTTCGTGCTGACGGTGGGCATGGCGGTCGACGCGAACGTCGTCATATTCGAGCGTATAAAAGAAGAGTTGCTCGACGGAAAAACCAGAAAGGCCTCCATCGAGGCCGGATTCCATAAGGCATTCTGGGCGGTCATGGACTCCAACATCACGACGATCATCGCGGCTCTCTTCCTGGCTCAGCTTGGGTCGGGCTCCATTCAGGGCTTCGCGATTTCCCTTGCGATCGGCAACATAACCAGCCTTTTCACCTCGCTCTTTGTATCCAAGCTCATCTTTGATTTCGAGACCGATGTTCTTCAAAAAAAGAGCGTCTCCATCAGCTGGAGGATCAAGTAAATGAAACGAGTCATTCGGTTCAGCCGATTTTTCGTGCCTTCCTATATCCTTTCGGGGATTCTGATTTTGGCCGGCATCATCGGCTACTTCACGATGGGTTTCAATCTGGGCGTCGACTTTCAGGCCGGCGTGAACCAGACCGTCCAGCTCGCGTATCCGGTGGCGAATATCAGCTATGCCGGCAAGGGTAACGCCGAGCTTCGCGTTTCGGAGAAGGAGCTCACGCTCGTGTTCTCCGGTGCCGAAGTGGATCAGAAAACCGTTCTTTTCGATTACGCGACCTATCCGACGGTTGGCGACCTGGCGAAAGCCCTGTCCGCGGAACAGTCCGTGCAAGTCGCTGTCGAATCGGGTCAGGAAGCCGCGGCTTCGAGCCTGCTCGTGCCGACCTATCAGGGCAATACGCTCATAAGCGAAAAGCCCATGACCCTCCACAGGGCCCCCTCCAACGACACGGAGCTTTTCGCTTCGATCGATGACGTGAGGGACTCCGTGAAGGGCTTCGGCCAGATTTCGGTGCAGACGATGAAACCGGCTTCCATACAGCGCTATATGATCCGCGTCGAAGACAACGGCACCGATCCCAATTTCACCACCACCGCGCGCAACGCGATCATCTCGGGCCTGGACGCCAAATTCGGAGCGAACAAGGTAGTCGAGCTGAAAACGGACTTCGTCGGCGCCAGGTTTTCGCAGAACCTTTCCAAGACGTCTTTGCTGCTCGTCATCGCGACGCTCGCGCTCATCCTCCTGTACTCGACCATCCGTTTCAGGATCGATTATGCCCTGGGCGCCGTTCTGGCAATCGCGCACGACGCGCTCATAATGATCGGATTCATCGTCTGGACGAGAATGGAGTTCAATTCGACGACGATAGCGGCCATCCTCACCATCCTGGGATACTCCATCAACGACACGATCGTTCAGTTCGATCGTGTGCGCGAGGAAAGAAAGCTCAGACCGAACGACAAGTTCGTCGACGTCATCGATTCGGCGTTGACGGTGACCCTCGGAAGAACGATCATCACGACCGCCTCCACCATGTTGACGGTTTTGGCTCTCTTCTTCTTCACGACCGGGAGCATGAAGGATTTCGCGCTCGCTTTGCTCGTGGGCATGGTTTCCGGAACCTACTCAACGCTCTATATCGCCAGCGGTTTCGTCGACTGGTGGAACAAGCGCGGCTTTAAAAACGGCAAGGGAAAGAAAGCGGAAAAAACCGTTACGCCCTCGAATGCCGCGACCGAAAACCAGGCTTGAAATAATCTCCTTGCTTGATGAAGCGTGCCGGGAAGTGAAGCTGGGGCTTCTTTTCCGGCACTTCTTTTATTAGGCGGCACTTTACATAAAAGGGGCGGATAGGTTATATTTGCACCCGCATCGGCGCCGTACCCAAGTGGTAAGGGGGAGGTCTGCAAAACCTTTATGCATCGGTTCAATTCCGATCGGCGCCTCAATTGTCATCGGCCATCGGCGCGGAAGCTCCGATGGCCTTTTTTTACGTTATGCGCCTGAACTTGTTTATTGACGCCGGGAAATCTTCATTCTAGAGTAGAGGCTCGTTAGTGAGGCAATATAGCGTGAGCGGGCATAAGGTAGAAGGTAGCGGAAAAGGCTGGGCCGCGCGGAGGGCTTTGCCGCTGCCGCTTTTATTCGCGGCCATCGTAATAGTCTCTTTCCTGGTCTTTTCCGGCAATATCGGCAAAAAGGAGAGAATCCTGTGCGGCGCGGTGGCCTTTCACGCGTCGGAGGAAATGACCGCCCTGCTCAACGGGTTTCTGGATGAAGGCGCCGTCCTGAAAGACGCGCTCGAAAAGAAAGCTTCGATGGGGAAGAGCGAGCTGGAAGCGATCGCTTCTTCGATCCTGAATTCGCGTCCCTTTATCATCGGCGTCAGCATCGCCCCTTCCGCGGTCGTCAAGTATCACTTTCCCGAACAAGGCAATGAATCGCTCATCGGCCACGACCTTCTCTCCAATCCGGACAGGAGGGATGCCCTTACGCGCTCCGTAGAGCTCAAAGCTCCCGTCCTGTCCGGACCCTTCGAATCTGTGGAAGGCGGCAACGTGTTTTTCCTTCGCTACCCCGTCTTTTCCGGCGGACGACTCTGGGGGTTCACGAGCATCACGGCGGATTTCGGCGCGATGGTAGAATCGCTTGGCTTGGAGAAGCATTATCCAGGCTTCGCGTTCGCCTTTTCAGACAAGAGCGGAGATTCGATCCCGAACTCATCCGCGGAAACCAATGACGGTTCGGGAGCGGCGGAAAGGTTCCTGGCGGGAAGGAAAGGCGCCTTCAACGGCGGCATGTCCAGCGCTATATCATTGCCGGGAGCCGACTGGCGAATTCATGTCATGCCCTTGGCCGGCTGGACCGTCGTCGACCCTTTCCTGTACGTCATCCTTCTTGCCGGATTGACGGGCGCCGCGCTGCTTTTCATCATATTCTACCTGAATGCGTTGAAGGCAGGCGCGCCAGCGGCCTTACGCGCGTCAGCCGCGCCTGATGACCAGAAGCGTCGCCCAAGAGGCAGGGAGGAGCATCCTTCGGCTTTTGAAGTCGCGGCGCGCGAAGCCAGGGAGATGGAAGTCAGGGAGATGGAGGCCAGGACCATCGAGATCCCCGCCACGTCGGGCCCGCGGGATATCCCTGAAAAAACGGCCCAGCGAGCGATTCCCGCGGGAAAGACGATCACGACCATCACAATACCGAAGAGAAACGGCCAGGAAGTAAAGTTCCTGGGGCCCGATGTAAAAGGCCAGCTCTATATGCCCGACGTTCTCATCACGGAAGAGCCTTCCTTGTTCCTTGCCCAGAAGGACGAAAAGCGGCCGAACGAAATTCGGTCGAACGAAAAACAACAGCCTGATGACGAGCAGCCGCCGCAGAAACCGATCGCCCAGCCTCTGCCGGAAGAAAAACCGCGGCTCGAGATACCGACAATCCAAAGAGCGCCGAGAAAGGAAAAGGCTCCGGAGCAGCGCCGTCAGGAATTTCTCTTTTCATTGGAGGAGGAGCCGGTCAGAAAGGAAATGGCCATCCTCGTCGTGGACGACAGCGAGGCGAATCGCGACATCATGGGCAGGATGCTTTCGCTCCGCGGATACGCGGCGGATTTCGCGGCTTCGGGGGAGGATGCCCTTCCGCTCTGCGACGCCAGGAACTATGACATCATTTTCATGGACTGCTTCATGCCGGGCATGGATGGCTATAAAACGAGCGGCCTGCTGCGGGAGAAGCATCCGGGCATGAAAGCCAGGATAGTCGGAATGAGCGCGAGGATCGGGGACCAGGAACTCGAGCGCTGCCGGCTTTCCGGAATGGACGCGCTGCTCGCCAAACCTTTTACGCTCAGGGATCTGCTCGCTCATATGGAAAAGAGCTGAGGGACTTTTCCCCGAAGTCAAAAATGTTTATCCTAGAATGATGTCAGTTACCTCGATCATCAGAAAACCATTCCGCTATTCATATTTCAACGCGACGCTCTATATCATCGCGGCGAACATCCTGTTTTTCGCGGCGAGCTATATATTTCCCACGCTCAAGGCATACATGGCGCTGAATCCGATCGCCGTCCTCTCAGGCTATCTCTGGCAGCCCGTAACCTATATGTTCGCCCATGCCGATCTCACTCATCTTTTCGTCAACATGCTCGGGCTTTTTTTCTTTGGGACGCAGGTGGAACGAAGCATGGGCAGCAAGGAATTCCTATTATTCTATTTTTTGACCGGCACGCTGGCGGGGCTGGCGTCTTTCGGCATCTATGTCGCGACGGGGGCTTGGTACACGAGCCTTCTTGGCGCTTCCGGCGCCTTGTTCGCCGTGCTGCTCGCGTTCGCCATCGTCAATCCGGAAGCGCAGATTTACCTCTACGGACTCATCCCGATTCGGGCGCCTATAATGGTTATCGGCTATGCCGGCATAGAAGTGGCGTCCCAGCTTTTCAGCTTCAGGAGTTCAGTGGCCCATCTCACTCATCTCGCGGGATTTCTGTGGGCTTGGCTCTATTTTCTGGCCCGTTTCGGCATAAACCCGGCCAAACGCCTGTTCAGGCGCCGATAGGCGAGCTTCACTTGAGGCGTTTTTTCTCGGCGGCCACATGCATGATTTCGAGATCTTCCATTAGATGATCCACTAATTCCTGTTTCTTGTCATCCCTGAAATGGTGTTCATTCTTAACGTGGGCCATGAGATCTTCGCTTTTCTGGACGGCTCCCACCGTATAGACGACCTTGTCCGTATGGAGCATGTCGTCTTCCATTTCTCCGGAGGGATTTATCCTCAGAATATTCCCGTTGACCGCGACAAGGCAAAAATTCTCGAATCCCTTGATGTACGAGGCGATTTCCCTCACGCCGCGCTTCGAACTCTGGTCCCATGGGCGATATCTGGTGCCCGCGGGGAATACGAGCACGAGTTTGCCTCGGACTTTTTCCACGTTGAGGGCTTTTACCGCCGCGCGGTTTATCGAAACGCTTCGCATGATTTCCCGGTACAGCTTGTTAGGATCCTTGAAATGATTCTTGAGGATCTCTATGGAACGGCTGGGATAGATGACGATGCGGGTATAGGCCTGCGCGAAAGCGTTCACGACCGGATTGGATTCGCTGAGCTTTATGCCCGCTATCGAAACGAGGGCTTTCGCCATGGTTTGGCCGGGGTCTCCCGATTTTCGAAGAATGAAGTGAAAGGCGGGCAAGTCGAAATTGGAGTAATGCTCCAGAAGAAGAAGGCAGGATTCGCCTCTTTTGGCTCTTTCAAAGAGCTGCTCGAGGTTCGCAAAACCTTCGATGCCCGAACCGGGGAGAAGATGGTCTTCCAGTATCTGGTCTATGAAGGGGAGCAGTTCCGTACTGCCTTCCTGGTACACGTCTTTATCGGAAACCTGCTTCTGCTCGCTTATTTTGGTCATCATGCGAGTCAGGAGAGGCAAATATCGGTCTCGGATCGAATCCATCACATCTCCACTCAATACCGGCTAAACACTAACTATATGTATGAAAACCGCCATTGTCAATTTGGGGCACAGTATTGAAAAGTTTGAATATTGGAATGTTGGGTTTCCTCAACCTTTATCAACAAGCTTCGACGCGTAGACTCTGGTTTGAGGCTTGAACCTAACCTATAGTTGAATCTGGCGGTACACAAAGGCTTTCGCGTCATGCTTGGAGAAAATAAATGAAAGAACATCTGAAAGATGCGCTTCGCATTTCAGGCATCTACGCCTTGGTGGGTTCGATTTGGATTCTGCTTTCCGATGAACTGTTGCTTGTATTCGCTAAAAACCAAGAGACCATGAAAAATATCGCGATGTTTAAAGGCTGGGCTTACGTCTTCCTGACGTCTTTTCTGTTGTTCATGCTTCTCAAGAGAAAACTTGCCATGCTCAATGTCGCCAGAGACAAAGCGATTGAATCCGGCGAAAGGGTTACCGAGCAGATGCATTCGCTTTCCTCCCTTTTCGATACGGCACAGATGCTCGCGGAAAAAACCGATATCAAGGCTCGCGCGGATAATGTCGTCCAAGTCTGCGTTGATCGTTTGGGCGTCACGTTCGCCTGGATTGGAAAAGCGGGAAAGGACGGCGGAGTCGAGCTTCTGGGCCAGTGTCCCGCCGACAGTCGATATGCCAGCTTTATATCGCTGTGCTGGGACAATACCCTGGAAGGCGGAAGTCTTGCCGACATGGCCATTAAAAAAAGTTCACCGATCATCCTCAGCAATCTTCTACGAGATCCATCCTTTGGGGACTGGCATGATCAGATCCATGGACTGGGTTTTGAGTCAGTCGCGGTGCTGCCGCTTGTCGCCAAGGGCAATATTTTCGGTGTCCTTGTCCTCTGCAGTGAAAAGCCCTCATTCTTCCAGGAAGACCGCGTGCGTCTTTTTAACGCCCTCGCGAATCTGGCTGCCACCAATCTTGAGAACGCTCGTCTCCTCGAGGAAACCCAGCGCAGGCTCGAGCATATCCAGGTGTTGCACCGCATAGATTTGGCAATCAGCGGAAGCGGGAAAGAGAAGGGAGTCTTCGATGTCGCGCTCGACGCGATAATAAGCCAGTTGAAAGTCGACGCCGTGGCCATTCTCGGCTATAACGCCACCGAGCGCCGCCTTGAATTCGCCGCGGGCAGAGGTTTCCCGCCTGGCGTCATCGAGTCGATGACCGGCGAGGATGTGGACATCCTGCCCAGGACTGCCATCAGGGAGGAGAGGATTGTGCATATTCCTTATCTTGCCGGACTGGAGCGCAGCGATAGATTGAATGTCTTCATCAAGGAAGGGTTCGTCGCCTACTACGCCATTCCCTTGTCGGCGAAGGGGCGAGTGCTGGGCGTCCTTGAGTTGTACAGCAGGACTTCCTTCAATGATGACGAGGAATGGAAAGAATTCCTCGAAACGCTGGCTGTCCAGACAACCTTGGCTTTTGACAATCTGGAGATGCTGAGAACTCTGGAAAAATCGAACGCCGAGCTAATTCAAGCCTATGACGCCACGATCGAGGCGCTCTCTTTCGCCCTCGATCTGAAGGACAGCGAAACGAAATGGCACAGCAAAAGGGTTTCCGACCTGACGATGCTCATGGCTAACTCCCTGGGGCTGGAAGGTGAACGCCTGGTTCAAATTCGAAGGGGCGCGCTGCTCCATGACATCGGGAAGATGGGTATCCCCGATAGCGTACTGCTCAAGCCTGGCGCCCTCGACGACGACGAGATGGCGATAATGAGGAAGCATCCCGTCTATGCCTATCAGATGCTTTCGCGTATAGACTATCTGCGGCCTTCTCTCGACATTCCCTACGCTCACCACGAAAAATGGGACGGATCCGGTTATCCTCGCGGCCTAAAGGGCGCCGAGATTCCCCTGGCCGCGCGCATATTCGCCATAGTCGACGTATACGACGCGTTGACGAGCAATAGGCCATATCGGAAAGCGTGGACGAAGGAGAGAGCCTTGGCGGAGATATCATCTTTGAGCGGCGAACACTTCGACCCAGAGATAGTGAAAGCTTTCTTCGCTCTCCAAGTGGCGAACCCCCAGGCCTTCGATCTTTACGGGAACGATAGCGCATCCATCGATTGAAGCCGAAAAAGCTTGTGGCACGATCGGAAAACGAAAAAGGAGCGAAAGTCGTCTGACTTCCGCTCCTTTTTCCTTAATATCATGTGGCGACTTTTACCTTCTTTACAGCACCTTCGGCTCGAGCCCCTTGGCGGCCAGGGTTTCGGCGATCTGGACCGCGTTGAGGGCGGCACCCTTCCTTAAGTTGTCCGACACCACCCAGAGGTTGAGTCCGTTGGGCACCGTCGGGTCCCTGCGGATCCGTCCGACGAAGACCTCGTCCCGGCCTTCGCAGTCCAGGGCCGTAGGATACACCAGGTTCGCCGGATCGTCCATCACGAGCACCCCGGGCGCCTTCTTCAAAAGCGCCACCACCTCGGCCAGCTCGAAGGGCTTCTCCGTCTCGATGTTGATCGACTCCGAATGCCCTCTCGTCACCCCGATGCGCACCGCCGTCGGACTCACCTGGATGTTCGGGTCCAGCATCTTGTGCGTCTCGTGCACCATCTTCATCTCTTCTTTCGTGTACCCGTTGTCCAGGAATACGTCGATGTGCGGCAGGGCGTTGAAGAGGATCTGTCTCGGATAGACCGCCACCGTGAGCGGCTTGCCCTCGGTGTATTCCTTCGCCTGGTTCTGCAGCTCGGCGATGGCCGCCGCTCCCGTGCCCGAGACCGCCTGATAGGTCGCCACCACGATCCGCTTGATCTTGAAGGCGTCGTGGATGGGCTTGGCCGCCACGAGCATCTGGATGGTCGAGCAGTTGGGGTTGGCGATGATGCCCTTGTGCCAGGCCAGATCCTGGGGATTGACTTCGGGGATGACGAGGGGGACCTTGGGGTCCATGCGCCACTGGCTGGAGTTGTCGATGACGATGGCGCCTTCCGAGGCCGCCGCCGGAGCGAGGATTTCGCTGGCCTCGGCGCCCGCCGAGAAAAGGGCGATGTCGACATCGCCGAAGGCGCCCGGCTTGGCCGCCCTCACCGTCTTTTCCACGCCCTTGAAGGTCACTTTCTTCCCCGCCATGGCCTCGACGTCCATCGGGATGATCTCCGATACCGGAAAGTCCCTCTGTTCGAGGGTTTTCAGCATTTCCGTGCCCACGGCGCCCAGGGCGCCCACCACCGCGACGCGATACTGTTTCATGATAGTATTTCTCCTTTCTTCTATGTGTTTTATCGAAGCGCGTTGAGGGCGGTGGCCAGTTTGGCGACGCCGCGCTCGCACTCGGCTGTGGAGCAGGAATAAGCGATTCGCAGATACCCTTCGCCGGCGTCGCCGAAGACGCTTCCGGCTACCGTGGCGATTCCGTAGTCGTTGATGAGATAGTCCGCCATCTCGGCCGAGCTTTTGCCGAAGGACTTGATGTTGGGGAAAAGGTAGAAGGCGCCGAGCGGTTCCACGACGCTCACGCCCTGGATGGCGCGCAGCCCCTTGAGCATGATGGCGCGGCGTTTCGCGAATTCCCCGACCATTTCGTCGACACAGGTCTGATCGGCGGTGAGCGCGAGCGCGGCTCCGTGCTGTATGAAGGTGTTCACGCAGACGGTGGTATACTGCCGCACTTTCAGGATGGCGCGGGTGAGGGGCTCAGAAGCCACCGTCCAGCCCAGCCTCCATCCGTCCATGGAGTAGGTCTTGGAGAAGCCGTTGATGATGATAGTCCGCTCGGCCATGCCGGGAATCGAATAGATGCTCGGCGCGACTGAACCTTCGCCGTAATAGATGCGCGAGTAAATTTCGTCGGAAAGGACGAGGAGGTTGTGGTTGATCGCGATCTTCGCGAGCGCGAGGAGGCTTTCCTTGCTTTGGATGCAGCCGGTGGGATTGCCCGGCGAGGTGATGCAGAGCATTTTCGTTTTGCTCGTGATCTTGCTTTCCACTTCGGCGGGATCCATAGCGAATCCATTGGCCTCGGTGGCCGTGACTTCCACGGGAACTCCCCCGGCGAGGGAGACGCAGGACTTGTAGTGATGCCAGTTGGGATTGGCGATGATGACTTCGTCGCCGGGATTGATGAAGGCGAGCATGGAAACGAGGATGCCTTCGTTCGCGCCGGCCATGACGATGGCCTGTTTTTCGCCGTCCACGGGTACCCCGTTGTCGAGGGCGGTGCGGGCGCCTATGGCGCGTCGCAGGGAGGGTATGCCGAGATTCGGCGCGTAGTGCACTTCGCCGCGCTGGAGGGCGTCGGCGGCCGCCTGCTTGATGTGGGCCGGCGTGTCGAAATCGGGACGTCCTATCTGCCAGTGGATCACGTCACGGCCTGCCGCTTCGAGTTCCTTGACCTTGTCGAACACCTTTCTGATGCCGGAGAAGGGTACGATCTTGAGCCTGTCGGACATCATGTCCTCAGGGTTGAATATTGTAGTGCCGACGCTGGATGCCATGGAGATCCTCCTTATTTATGCTTGCGAAGAATGAGTTTTTCGTATTCCGACGGATCGATATGCGCCTCGACGATGACCGGCCCTTCGGCGGCGAAGGCTTTGTCCAGCGCCGCCTTGTACTGGGCGGCGTCGTCGGCGCGGATGACGGGAACGCCGAACACGTAGTTCGAGGTCGGGCATTCGTCTTCGTAGAGCACCGTCGAATTGGCGGGGAAGCCTTTGTGGCTTTGCTTTAACCTAATGAGTTCGAGGTTCTGATCGGCGAGGACGATGAATACTATGGAAAGTTTTCGCCTTCGCGCGACGGCCATCTCTCCGGCCATCATGAGGAAGCTGCCGTCGCCCGTGACGCAGGCGACCTTCTTGTCGGGGCGGCAGAGTTTGGCGGCGATGGCAGCGGGGACGCTGAAGCCCATCGAGGAGCAGCCGTTCGTCATGAGCTGGAGGCCGGGCGCCGGAGTGCGCCACATCTGTCCGATAAGGTGGGTGTGGGCGCCTACGTCGCAGGCCATGATGCCGTCCTGCGGCAGGGTTTCCCTCAGTATGGCCAGGGCCGCTCGCGGGCCGAAACTGCCGGGAGGCGGAGTCAGGTCTTCGAACATCTTCCGCCGGCGTTCGGCGAGGGCTTTTTTATCCCAGGCCGAATCGAGGGCGGGGAGAGCGACGAGGCGGCTCAACGAGGCCGGAATATTGCCGACGATATCGTGGACTTCGCGATAGACGCTTCGGTCGATGTCGGCTTCCACGGTGTCCAGATGGAGGAGTGGGACCGCGGGCATCCAGTCCTCGAAATTGAATTCCACGGGATCGTAGCCGACGGCCACGACGAGATCGGCGTCGCGGTGGGTTTCCGCGACCCTGTCGCTGAGGGCGTGGAAGAGGACTCCTGCATACCAGGGATGGTCTTCCGAAATGATGCCTTTGGCCATGGGAGTGAGGATGA
Source organism: Treponemataceae bacterium (assembly GCA_963677895.2). Taxonomy (GTDB): domain Bacteria; phylum Spirochaetota; class Spirochaetia; order Treponematales; family Rectinemataceae; genus UBA11090. The sequence continues at coordinate 167,877 of CAXXGJ010000018.1, forward strand.
CAGGAATGCCGTGTTTCTCCGCCAGCTGTATGATGAGGCTTCCTGCCTTGCTTCGGACGGCCGACAAACCGACCGCCAGGACGGGGCGGCGCGATCGGGCGAAAACCTCTTCCATCGACGAGAGCGTGGCTTCGTCGGCGGTCTGGGGTTGGGCGGGCGCCGTCAATGCCCTTGTTCCCAGGTTTTGGGAAATGGCTTTGCGGGAACCCAAATCCTCCGGCAAACCGATATGCACCGGTCCGGGGACTTCGCTCGTGGCGATCCTGAGCGCCTGGTCGACAATCTGATCGACTCTCTCGGCGGTGAGTCTGGTGGTCCACTTCGTGAGCGGGCGGAAGAGCGCCTGCTGGTCGATGGCCATCTGAACCGTGCGTCCGATCATCTTTTCGGGCGGTTCGCTCGAAAGCGCGATCATGGGCGATCGATCCAGCAGCGCGTTGACGACCCCCGTGCTGAGATTGGTGGCGCCCGGTCCGACGGTGCCGTAACAGACCGCCGGAACACCGGTGAGTCTCGCGCAGACATCGGCCATGAATCCGCCCGAGGCTTCATTGCTGACAAGCACGAAGTCCAGGCCTTCTTTTCTCATCGCTTCCATATAATAGAGCCATGAGCCGCTTGGCACCCCGAATACGAAGCGGATGCCTTTCTCACGGAAACGCTTGACCAACTGTTCGGCAACTGTCCCCATAGTGTTCCCCTATTTACTGCAGTTCGAAGGATGGTTTCCGCTAGCTCTACAATTACGCAAAGATAAAGGTAAAGTAGGTGTATACTAAAATATATCACACATCCTATATCATATATCTTATCATGACACTTTCAAATAGACAAGATAGAATTGAAGAAGTTTGAAAAATCGCCACGTTTCATATCATTCTGTACAGCTTATTGAATCGATGATATATTATATCGGAATAGAGACTTCATTCGGATCTTAACGCTGAAAAGAAAGGCCTGGTGTCCACATGACGAGAAAAATAGTGACGCTTTCCATGCGCGACCAGATTTATGACGCGCTGCGGGATTCCATTCTCAAGAATGCCTATGCTCCCAATTCGGTGCTGCCGATCGATCGGCTGGCGGAGGATTTCGGCGTCAGCGCTACCCCGGTGAGGGAAGCGCTCGTACGGCTTGAGGCGGAAAGTCTCGTGACGCTCATTCCCAATAAAGGCGCCATAGTCACCGATATCCAGGCCGACGATATCCTCAACAACTGGGAGATGAGGCAGCTCCTCGAACCTTACGCGGCGGGGAAAAGCGCCAGCCTGATCCCGGACAGCGAGGTGGAGGCGATACGCGGCGAGATCCTCAGCATTAAGCAATCTCCCTTCAACAATGACCGATATGTGGCTTCGGACACTAAAATGCATGAGATTCTCTATATCCATCTGCCGAATACGTTTCTCAAGGATACGATCAGGCGAGTGCATCAGATGTCGATAAGGATTCGCTATTTCCCCGAGGATTCCCCGGCCATGCACGAGCAGATCGTCAACGAGGTCCTCCAGGAGCATCTTTCCATCATCGAAGCGCTCAAGACCCGGGACCCGGCCAAGGTGTCCGAAAGCGTGCAGACACATCTTCGCAACGGCGAAAAGCGCGCCATGGCCGCGCTCCTCCGAAAGCGTTGACCTGGGCGGCGCGCCGAAAGGCAGGCCGCTTTCAACCGTTCTCTTCCTTTATATCCGCGTCCATCGACGTAAGATTCCCTATTCCCAAGAGATTTCTTCCCGGTTCATGGATTTTCCAAATACCGAAAATCTTCATTTTTTGTACCTTGCGTGATAGATGAACTCATGATATTATTTATGATATAGGATATAGGATATAATTATCTATAACCCGGAGGCCGAGTATCCGAACATAAGGCCAATGGGAAGGCTGCCCGCGACGAGCGGGCTAAAGCAATGTAAAGATAGGGGGAACTGTGGGTATCAATGGTTTGAAGAAGATGAAGAAAACGCCGGTGGTCGTAGCGGACACCGACGAGATGCTCGAGGATACCGAGGCGGAGTACAACTACCGCAAGAAATTCACCGACAAATGGCTCAAGATCATCATGGTGATTTCAGTGCTCTTCATCGGCTACCAGCTCGTCACGGCGGGATTCGGCATGCCCGAGGTCCTGAAGCACAACGCTATCCATTTAGGCTTCCTGCTCGCGCTGACATTTCTTTACTTTCCGGCCAGCAAGGCGTCGCCACGCGCGAGGCCGAGTACCCTGGATATCATTCTTTCGGTGATTTCGACGATTTGCGCCGTCTATACGGTCATCAATCGCGATTCTTACCTCCTGCGCAGCGGCATTCCCAATTTGCCCGACTACATCTTCGGCTGCATCACGATGGTCCTCGTGCTCGAGGCGACCCGACGCACCGTCGGCGGTCAGATGCTCTGGATCAGCATCATCTGCCTCGTCTATATGTGGGCAGGTCCATGGATGCCCGGCGTCTTCTCCCACAGGGGAACGTCGGTGCCGCGAATCATCCAGGCCATGTATCTGGGAGGCGATGGCATCTACGGCATGCCCCTCAGCGTATCGGCTACGTATCTGATAATTTTCGTCATTCTCGCGGCTATCCTCGACAAAAGCGGCCTCGGGAAACTATTCAACGATTTGGCCATGGGCTTGGGCGGGCGCTTTACCGGAGGCCCGGCTAAAGTGTCGGTTATCGGCAGCGCCCTAGTCGGCATGATATCGGGCAGCGCGGCTTCGAACGTCGCGACGGTCGGCTCGTTCACCATCCCTCTGATGAAGAAAGTCGGCTATCCGCCAGTTTTCGCCGGCGCCGTCGAAGCGGCCGCCTCCACGGGCGGGCAGATCATGCCGCCCATCATGGGTTCCGCCGCTTTCATCATGGCTGAGTACCTCGGCATTCCCTACCTTACTATCGCGGCCGCCGCTGTAATCCCCGCTCTTATGTTCTTCGGCAGCGTCTTCTTCCAGGTCGATCTGCGCGCCCGCTCCCTCAAGCTAAGGGGGCTCACCAAGGAAGAAATGCCCGATGTCAAGAAAACGGTGATGCGTTACGGCCAGATGATCATCCCGATGCTCGTCCTGGTCTGGCTCATGATGCAGGGCCGCACGGCGCTCTATTCGGCCTTCTTCGCCGTCTGCCTCACCGTCGTGCTCTCCTGGATAAGAAAAGAGACGAGAATCGGTGTCAAGGAAGCGAAGACTGTCGCCGTCAACGCCGCGCGCTCCAGCCTGGCCATCGGCATCTCGATGGCTGCCGCCGGCTTCATGATCGCGGCTTTCTCCATGACTGGCCTCGGCATTATCCTCGCCGACAGCATCGTGGCGATCTCCGGAGGGCACCTCATGGTCGTCCTCATTCTCACCATGGTCGTTGCGATCATCCTGGGGTTGGGGCTTCCTACGAGCGCCTGCTACGTAATCACGGCTTCGATCTGCGCGCCTATCTTGATAAAAGTCGGCCTGTCTCCCTTCCAGGCCCACTTCTTTGTCTTCTATTATTCCTGCCTCTCCACCGTCTCGCCGCCGATCGCCCTCGCGGCATATGTCGCGGCGGGTATCGCCAACGCCAACACCGACAAGGTCGGCTGGATGGCCTTCAGGCTCGCGCTCGCCGGCTTCATCGTACCTTTCTTCTTCATCTACCAGCCCGGAATGCTTCTTATGGGTCCGGACGCGGCAGGAAACCTTGTCCTGAATGGCGCGAGCACGCTCAACATAATCATGTCGGTCATTTTCGGCCTCCTTGGCACCTGGTTCCTCGCTGTCTCGGTTGAAGGCTACTTCCTTATCAAGTTCCCCGTGTGGGTCCGCCCCATCTTCTTCATCGGCGCGATTCTCCTGATAGCGCCTGGACTCACCTCGAGCCTGATCGGTTTGGCTGTTTCGGCGGTCGGAATAGCCATCATCCTGCTCATCAGGAAAAAGCAGGGAAATACTGGCACCGGAACGCCGGTCGCCGCGTAATGGATCCTCGCCGGGGCCAATGCCCCGGCATGGTATATGAGAAATGAGCATTTTCTATTTTTTCAAGGAGGACGTATGATGAAGAATTCTGCGAAAATCGCCGTCATCGCGGCGCTTCTCGTGCTGGCCGGCTCGGTGGCTTTTGCCGCCCCGATCAAGCACCTCACCATGGGCACCGCTGGTGTCAGCGGCACCAACTATCCCACGGGCATCGCCATGTGCCAGCTCTGGAACCAGAACATCGACGGCATCAAGGCAGTCGCCATAGCGACGAACGGCAGCCCTCACAACATCGACCTGCTCCGCACCCGGGACATCGACGTCGCTCAGTGCAGATCCCTCGAGGCTTTCCGCGCCACCAACGGCACGGCCCCCTATCCCGAGAAGATGCCCTGGATCCGCGCCATCTCCGGCGGCCTCTTCGCTGACGTGTTCCAGGTCGTGGCTCGCAAGAGAAGCGGCATCACTTCGGTTGCCGATTTCAAGGGCAAACGCATCGCGGTGGGTCCGGTAGGTTCCGGCGGTGAAGTCGATGCCCGCGAAACGCTCGCGGCCTATGGCCTCACCTACAAAGACATGAAAGTCAGCTTCGTCGAATATACCCAGGGCGTCGAAATGCTCCAGGACGACCAGGTCGACGGCGCCATCCTCGGCCTCGCCCTCGGCGCGTCCGGAATGACCGAGCTCATGCTGGACAACAAGACCATCCTTGTCCCGATAACCGACCAGGCTCTCGCGAACCTAAAGAAGGTCAACCAGTTCTACATGAGGCGCATGATTCCGGCCAACACCTACCCGAATCAGCCGAACGCGGCCGCCACCGTCGGCACGCCTCCCGATGTCATCATCGTGCGCGACGACATGGATGCCGATCTCGTCTACAAAATGACGAAGACGCTCTATTCGAACCTTCCGACGATTCAGGCCGTTTCCGCCAATCTCAAGCAGTTCACGAAGGATCTCGTGCTCCCCGACGACCAGATGCTCGTACCCTATCACCCCGGTGCCAGGAAGTACTTCGTCGAGCAGGGCTGGCTCAAATAAGTCCTGACGATCGATAGAAACCGCTGATTGGGGCGACCCGCGATGCATTCGCGGGTCGCTCTTTTTTTGCATTCGCCCTCTCTTTGTCAGCGGATGTTTTCCGGTTCCCTGTATCCCGACTGTCTCTGGTGTGGATAATCCCAGGTCTCCGACGGCAGGAAAGTCTCTTTGATCGTCCTCACCGAAGTCCAGCGGAGGAGATTGAAGACGCTTCCCGCCTTGTCGTTGGTGCCCGAGGCCCTCGCCCCGCCGAAAGGCTGCTGGCCGACGACGGCTCCCGTCGACTTGTCGTTGATGTAGAAGTTGCCGGCGCAGTCCGAGAGGGCATCCGACATTTTCTCGATCACCTTCCTGTCGTTAGCGAATATAGACCCCGTCAGCGCGAAAGGGCTTGTGGCGTCCACCAAAGCCAGCGTTTCTTCGAACTTGTCGCCGTCGTAGACGTAGACCGTCAGGATCGGGCCGAAAATCTCCTCAGTCATGAGCTTGCCCGCTGGATTGTTCGTCTCGATTATGGTCGCCGGTATGAACCAGCCTTCGCTGTCGTCGCAGTCGCCTCCAACGATGAATTTGTATTCGTCAGGCTTGGCCTTGGCGTAGTCGATGTAGGAAACGATGTTCCTGAAGGCTTTTTTATCGATGACCGCCCCCATGAAGGTGGAAAAGTCCGCGACATCGCCCATGGCGGCGGACTCCGCGAATCCGACGAGCTTGTCCCGAACCCGCGGCCAGATGGAGCGGGGTATATAGGCGCGGCTTGTGGCCGAGCATTTCTGCCCCTGGTATTCGAAAGCGCCGCGGAACAGCGCCACCGACAGAGCCTGGACATCGCAGTCCTCGTGGGCGATGAGAAAATTCTTGCCGCCCGTCTCCCCGACGATGCGGGGGTATACTTTATATCGATTCGCCGCGAGGTTATTCGCTATGTCGACCCACATCGCGTTGAAGGTGGAGGTGGAGCCCGTGAAGTGCAACCCAGCGAAATGTCGGCTGGCGATGGCCGGCCCGCCGACGCTGGCCCCGTCGCCCGGAACGAAATTGATCACCCCGGGAGGCAGGCCGGCCTCCTTCAACAGCTCCATGATATAATAATTGGAGAGCACCGCGGAGCTGGCCGGCTTCCAGACGACCGTGTTGCCCATCATGGCGGGAGCCGTCGGCAAATTCCCGCAGATGGACGTGAAGTTGAAAGGCGTCACGGCGAAGACGAAACCCTCGAGGGGCCTGTACTCCAGCCTGTTCCATGTCCTCTCCCCGTTATGCTCGGGCTGCATGGCATAGATTTGCCGGGCATAATGAACATTGAAGCGGAAGAAATCGATCAGCTCGCATGCCGAGTCGATCTCCGCCTGGTAGACGTTCTTGCTCTGTCCCAGCATGGTCGCCGCGTTCAGCTTCTGGCGGAACCGTGTGGACAGAAGGTCGGCAGCCTTGAGGAATATCGCGGCCCTGGCCTGCCAAGGCATACTCTTCCATTCGGCCCGGGCTTCGACCGCTTTTTCGGCCGCCATGGCAACCATCGCGGGGCTCGCCTTGTGATAGGTCGCCAGCAAGGCCTTATGGTTGTGGGGCGAACGTATTTCGCCCATAAGTCCGGTGCGAATTTCTTCGCCCCCGATTATCAATGGTATTTCGATTGGGCTGGATCCCTGGCGCGCAAGCTCGAGGGCGAGCGCTTCCGTTTCGGGACAATCCGGCGCGTAATTGTAGACGTGTTCGTTGCGCGGAAAGGGTGAGGAAAAAATCCCGTCCTGCATGATGAGCCTCCTTTCCAAGCATGGGAGATCCGCCTCTTTCGGGACGAACCCATTGGCTTATCCCCATAGAGCCGATCCAGTGGAAGGAAGGGTCCTTAGGCGGTAAAAGCTTCAGAGCATCGAGGAAAATGTATCATTATATGCGGAGGGAGAACAGCCAGGCGGCCATTATCTTACCGGCAGCCGCTATTTTACGGGCGGACATTATTTATGGGCAGCCGGATCGTGAACACAGAACCTTCTCCCGACCAGCTCTCCGCCTGCACCGAGCCGCCGTGGGCTATGGCGATATGGCGCACGATGGCGAGCCCCAGGCCCGTTCCGCCGGATTTCCTGTCCCGTGATTTGTCGGCTCGGTAGAAACGCTCGAAGATGCGCTCCAGATCAGGGGCGGGAATTCCAGATCCCCTGTCCCTGACGCGCATCTCGACGAGACCGTTTTTGGCTTCCGCTTCGAGCGTCACAGAAGAGCCCAGCGGCGAATATCGTATGGCGTTTTCGAGAAGATTGGTGAGCGCCTGCTCGACGAGGCCCGGGTTGGCCGTAAGGCGAAGGCCGCTCTGGATGGCGGATTCCAGCCGTATCGACTTCAGTTCGGCCTGATTTTTCACGTTCTCGAAAGCCGCCATGCCTATGTCCTCAACGAGACAGGATTCCAGGCTGAGCCATCCGGAAGGGTCCTTTTCGAGCCTGGCCAGGGACAGAAGATCCTCGACGATCCTTTCCATACGAAGCGCGTTCCTCTCGATTATCTCGAGGTATCGATCCGACGCTTCGCCCTCATAGCCACCAGAGCGGAGGGTTTCCGCGAAACCGCGGATGAGGTGGATAGGCGTGCGCAGCTCGTGCGAAACATTCGCGACGAAATCGGTGCGCATGGTTTCAAGCCGTTTCATCATGCTTATATCGCTGATCGCGAGGACGATGCCCTGCTTTTCCGCGCCGCCTAGTAGCGACGCGTTGACCTGCACGATCTTTTCGCTTCCGGGATAGAGATTCACCTCATCGGCGACAGCCGTGCCCGAAGCGATGCAACGGTTCGCGATCGACACGAGGCCCGAGGTTCCGGCAATTTGGGAAAGGAGAAGGCCGGGGAGGGTTCCCCGCTCGGCGCCCAGCATCGCGTGGGCGGCGGGATTGGCCTCGATGATTTTGAGGCGGTCGTCGAGCGCCATGATGGCCTCGCCCGCCGAATCGAGAATCGCCGAAAAGCGTTTGCCCAAAGCCTCGGCCTCAGCCGCCCTTTTGTTTAGGTCGGCGGCCATCGAATCGAGGGATTCTTCCAGAACCTTCAGTTCGCGCGGCATGTGGTCGGCTTGACCGCGCCGGGAAGCGTTCAGGGAATCGTGCCGGGAAGCCGCGCGAGTCTCCGCCACGGTATCCGATTCCATGCCGCCTTTCGCGTAACGCCGGGCTCGGTCGGAAAGCAGGACCACGGGACGATCGAGGATGCGCACCAGGGCCGCGCTCCCGGCGAGGGCGGCGAGGGCGGCGGCGAGCGCGGCCAGGATCATGGATCTTTGGGCGTCGCCGAGGCTTTCCATGAGGCCCGGGAGGGGAAGGGCCAGGCGCAGGGCGCCCGTTATGGTTTTTCCGTCCAGAGAGCGCAGCGGAATGGCCGCGTAAAGCATCCATTCGCCCAAGGTCGTCGAGAGACGTCTGGACCAGGAAGCCCTGCCCGCGAGAGCGCCGGCGACTTCGGGTCGGTCGGAATGGTTGGACATCGAAATGGAATCGGCGCTTGAATCGCCCGCGACCTTCCCCGAAACGTCGATCAGCGTAACTCTATAGCCCGATTCGGCTCCGATACGGGCGCAGAAAAAGGCGGCCGTACCGGGATTCGAAGTCGAATTCCAGTCCTCGGGCAGAAAAGCGGCCGCCGCCGCGGCGGCCCGTTCAAGACCGTCGGCGTTCGACCTGATGTACGCTCTCTCGGAGATAGCTATGCTGAGCGCGAGGACGAGGACAGCCACCGCGAGGACGGCCGCCGAAATAACCGCCAGACTCCTGGCGAAAAGGCTCCGTCTCACGGCGTGCCCCTGAATCTATACCCAATGCCCCGCACCGTTTCGATGAAGGCGCCCTCGTCGCCCAGTTTCCGCCTCAGCGAAAGGATATGAACGTCAAGGGAGCGGTCGGTGACGGGATAATCGTCGCCCTTCGTTTTCGCGATGGCCTGCGCCCTCGTAAACACTCGTCCAGGTTCGCGCATCAGAAGCTCGAGAAAGGCAAATTCCGTAGCGGAGAGGTTTATGGGTCTTCCCCTCGCGAATACCTCGTGCCGCATTGGATCGAGGACTATCCCCGAAACCTCCAGGGAATCGCTCTTTTTTTCCGTCTTGCCTTCGACGCGCCTGAGAAGCGAACGGATTCGGGCGACGAGAACCTTGGGGCTGAAGGGTTTGGCTATGTAGTCGTCCGCGCCGAGGTCGAGACCGACGACGACGTCCGCTTCCTCCCCGCGCGCGGAGGCGATGATGACGGGGAGTACGGCGCTTTTCGGCCGCGAGCGCAGCGCGCGCAGGACGGCGAGGCCGTCCATGCCGGGGAGCATGAGGTCGAGGACGCAGAGGCTGAAATCGTTTTCCGCCATGAGGGCAAGGGCTTTTTCGCCGTTTTCGGCATTGAGACTCAGCCAGCCTTCCTTGCGGAAGGAGACCGCGAGAAGCTCAGCGATATCAGGATCGTCTTCCACGATAAGAATTGTCGGACCATCCATTCCGCTTCCCTCCTCATTCATTCAGTCCCACCCGCGTACCCTTCACCATGAAGACGATATCCTCGCAGGCATTGGTCATGTGGTCGCCCAGCCTTTCGAGGTAGCCCGAGGTGGTGAGGAGCTTGGCGGCTCGCTCTGCCTCCTGGGGTCTTTCGCGCATCATGGCGAGCACATCGTTGATCAGGGCCTTGTGCTCGCCATCCACGATATCATCCATCGCGGCCGCGCTCAACGCCAGTTCGACCGAGCGGTCGCAGAAGGCCTTGGCCGTGTCCCGCATCATGGTTCCGTCGATCTCCGCCATGTGGGCCAGGCGTTCGATCATGCGCGACTTGGGTTCGCCCGCGAACTTGCCCGTAGCCTTGGCCAGGTGCACCGCGTAATCGGCCGCGCGTTCGTAATCGGCGGCGATCTTGGACGCGGCGACGAGGATCCTCAAGTCTCCCGCCACGGGCTGCTGGGTGGCGAGAGCCACGGCGACGAGGTCCTCGATATCCACCTGGAGGCGGTCGATCTCGGCGTCGCCTTTTTTCACTTCCTTCACGAGGTCCATGTCCTGGTTCCGGATGGCGAGGGAAGCCTTCAGGAGGGCTTCCTCGGCCTTCGCCGCTATGAGGGTCACTGCCTCGTCAATCTTCGCGAGGTCTTCGGTCAATCTGGTCCTGTCGGTCATTTTTCCGTCCTGTTATCCTGTCCGATTTTTCTGATTCTTAGCCGAAACGGCCCGAGATATAGCGTTCCGTGCGCTCGTCCTTCGGGGTGACGAAGAGCTGCCTAGTGGGAGCGTATTCGACCAAGTCGCCCGTCAGGAAAAAAGCCGTGCTGTCCGAAACGCGGCCAGCCTGCTGCATGTTGTGCGTCACGATGATGATAGTATACAGGCTTTTCAAGTCTTCCAGGAGAGATTCTATCTTGGCCGTCGAAAGAGGGTCGAGGGCGCTCGTCGGCTCGTCCATGAGGAGTATCTCGGGCTTGAGGGCGAGGGCACGCGCGATGCAGAGCCTCTGCTGCTGACCGCCCGAGAGGGCGTAGGCGCTGCGCTTCAATTTGTCCTTCACCTCGTCCCATAGGGCGGCCTGCTTGAGGCTGGACTCCACCAGCTCGTCCATATCTCCCGTCCAACCATTGATGCGGGCGCCCCAGGCTATGTTTTCGTAGATGCTTTTCGGGAAAGGGTTGGGCTTCTGGAAGACCATGCCTATGTTCCTGCGCACCTGGACGGCGTCGACGGCCGCGTCGTAGATATTGACGCCGTGGAAGAGCACCTGGCCGGTGGTCTTCGTGTCGGGAATGAGCTCGTTCATGCGGTTGAAGGCGCGCAGGGCCGTGCTCTTCCCGCAGCCCGAGGGGCCGATGATGGCCGTCACCGAGCATTTCGCGAAAGTCATCGTCAGGTCGCGCACGCCTATGTGGCCGTCGGCGTATTCTATGGTCATGTTCCGCACGTCGAGTGCAATTTCATTGTTCACGTGTTCGTTCTCCGTCGGGCGCTGAAGCGGTTGCGCAGGATTATGGCCGTCGCGTTGAGGGTCAGAAGAAGGACGAGGAGGACGAGGATCGCCGCGGCGGCGAGGTTCTTGAACTCCCCCTGGGGTCGGGAGGTCCACTGGTAGATCTGTATGGGAAGGGTGGTGAAACGCGAGAAAGGACTCACCGGATCGATCGTGAGGAAGGTGGAAGCGCCCACCACGACGAGAGGAGCCGTTTCGCCGAGGGCGCGGGAGATGGCGAGGACGGTGCCCGTGAGGATCCTGTCGGCGCTGGCGGGCAGGACATGGTGCCAGATCGTCTGCCATTTTGTGGCGCCCAGGGCGAGCCCGGCCTTCCTCAGGGATTGGGGCACGGCGCGCAGGGCTTCCTGCGAGTTGATGATGATCACCGGCAGGACGAGGAGGGCGAGGGTGAGGGAGGCCGAAAGGATGGTCCGCCCGCTCGCGGCGCCTTTTTCGGCCGCGCCGAAGAGGACGCCCGAGGTCAGCGGCTCGAGCCAGCGCACGAAGACGGCCAGGCCCAGCATGCCGTAGATGATCGAGGGCACCCCGGACAGGTTATAAATGTTGAGCTGTATAAAGCGATTTACCGCGTTGTCGGCGGCATATTCCTCCAGCCAAATCGCCGCGGCCACGCCGAGGGGAAAGGCGATGAGGAGGGTGAGGAGAATCGTGGCCAGGGAGCCGATCGCCGCGCCGCGCAGGCCCGAGTCCAGCGCCGAACTCGACTGGGGATTCGTGAGGAGGCTGGCCCGCAGCCAGGAGCGGAAATACAGCCTTCCGTCGGGAAAATCGCTGTCCCTGAAATCAAATATGGCTTTGCGCTGGAAGACGCTCTGCGCGAGGGTCCAGGTCCGCGCTGGTCTTTCCTGGACGATTTCCGTCATCACGAGGCCGAGCAGTTCCTCCCTGCTTCTGGATTCCAGGGGCTTGGCTTCTTCCAGCGTGGCAAGATGACGGCGGGTGAGCCCTTCCTTGAGCGTCCCGATGAGGGCGGGGGCTTCCTGGCTTTCCAGGGCGACGCCCTCCCTGGCCAGGCTCGCGGGATCGACTTCCGACGTTACGAGGACATAGCCGAAGCTCTGCGAGATGATCGAAAGCACGAGGATGACGAGAAAGAGGACGGAAATCGCCGTGGCGACGAGAAAGGCCGTGCCCCAGCGCGCCGCCTTGGCTTTCCGCGCGCCCAGGTTTTCCGCATGCACGCCGTTCATTCGTATACCTCCCTGCGCTTGCCCACGATGCGGCGGGAGATGATATTGAGGATCATCGTGATGACGAAGAGGGTGGCGGCTATGGCGAAAAGGCTCGAATAGTCGATGGTATCGTAGGAGAGATCGCCGCCCGATATCCTGACGATATGGCCCGTCATGGTTTCAGCCGACTTAAGCGGATTCAAGGTGAGGTTGGGGCCGGCCCCGGCGGCGAGGGCGACGATCATCGTCTCGCCCACTGCCCTCGAGAGGCCGAGGATAAAGGCCGCCGCGAGGCCCGAGAAGGCGGCGGGGACGACCACCTGGGTCGTCACTTCCAGCTTGGTGGCGCCGGTGGCATAGGCGGCTTCCCTCATCGTGCGCGGCACGGCGGAGAGGGCGTCCTCGCACATCGAGGCTATGAGGGGAAGGATGAGGATGCCCATCACAAGTCCCGCCGAAAGCATGTTGTAGACCTGCAGACGGTCCTGCCCGATCATGCCGCGCAGGAGGGGCGTCACCGTCGATAGCGCGAAATAGCCGTAGACCACGGTGGGTATGCCGGCGAGCACCTCGAGGGCCGGTTTCAGGAACTGCCGGACGCCCCAGGGAGCGTATTCCGAAAGATAGACAGCCACCATGAGGCCGAGGGGGAGGGCTACAGCCATGGCGATGAGACTCGTCACGAGGGTGGCCGACGCCAGGGGGAGGATGCCGAATTTTCCTATGGCGGGCTGCCAGAGGCCGCCCGTGAGGAACTCGACGATGGACACTTCCTTGAAGAAGGAGAAGGTTTCTTTGCCCAGGATGAGGACGATGCCCGCTGTCGTGAGAATGGAAAAGGCAGCGCAGGAAAAGAGGAAGGCCTTGATGACGGCCTCGCCCGGCCTGGGAGGCCGGGCGAGGCCGCGTGCCGGAAAGACTTCAGTCATCAGTACCGGCCTTTCATGGCCGCCGCGAGTGCGCTCTTGGAGGCTTTCATGGCCGCGGCGGGGGCGGGGAAGTACCCTACCTTCACGATCAGGTCGTTCACGTAGGTGAGATAGTAGGTGAGATAGGCGGCGACCTGGGGTTTTTCCTGGATGATCCGCGCGTCTGAGTAGAGGAAGAGAGGGCGGGAGAGGGGATAGGTCCCCGCGTCCACCGTCTCGCCCGAGGGCGCGATCGAATTGACCGCGAGCGCCTTGAGTTTGCCTCTGTTTTCGACGTAGTAGGCGAATCCGAAGTATCCCACCGCGTACTCGTCACCCGCCACCCCCTGCACGAGGACGTTGTCGTCTTCGGAGAGCTGGAGGTTCTTGGCGCTGAGAAGTGGTTCCTTCTTGGTCTTGAAAACATGTTCGACGAAGTAGTCGAAGGTGCCCGAATCGGTGCCGGGCGAGAAACGCTTCACTTCCTTCCTGGGCCAGGTCGAGCGGACGTCGGACCAGTAGGTCGCCGTCGAGAAGAGCTTGCCCAGCTCATCCACCGTGATGTCCTTCGCGAAGCTATTTTTCGAGCTCACGACGACGGCCAAGGCATCGGTTCCTACGCGGAACTCGATGGGTGTCCTTGGGGTCGCGAGCTTGGCGGCGGATTCTTTTTCACTCGATTTTATGGCGCGGGAAGCGTTGGCGATGTCGGTTTCGCCCGCCTTGGCCCAGCGCTCGAAGCCGGCGCCCGATCCTATGGAGTCGATCGTCACCTGGCCGGCGAAGCCTTCCTTGGCGAAGCGCTCGGCGATGGCTTCCGAAAGCGGGAATACTGTCGATGAACCCGCGGTGATGATCGAGCCCGTCACTTTCGCCGGATTGACGCCGGGCAGGATGCCGTCCTTGTCGTCGGAGATCGTATCGACCCAGGCGAATTTGGCCTGAGCGAAGGCAAGCGTCGCGATAAGAACGAACAACGCAGCTAAAAGCTTTTTCTTCATCGGTTCCTCCATAAGCCTTGATGCGCCAGATTCGCGGATGGACTCTTTTGGGCTCCATCCGGTCTGACAGGCATAAAAATAGAGGAGAATCATGAAGTATTCGGTAGGAGAATGTTAAAAATCCGTTAATTGCGCAGCCCCGGCCAATTCCATATTCGCGGCGATCTGCCTTATCTACCTGAAAAATACGGACATAGGCAAGGCACTTTGTCAGGAATGGAGCTTGCCAAGATTGTGAACAAGCTTAATAATCGACCAAGGGAATTGTGTGGCTAATTGAATACGCGAGCAGCTTTTTGGTATTTTCTCGAAATTCTGACTAATTCCCGAGGGTTGTCGATGAGTGACAACGAACTATTTGATAGCATTTTTTAAATGGTGGTGTGGTGTATGATTGTAAAGGCTGGCGATATATGACGATAAAAAAAATAGCAGAAAAAGCTAATGTATCAGCGGGAACAGTTGACCGAGTTATTAACAATAGAGGATACGTCAATTCCCAGAAACGGGCACTGATCGAGAAGATCATCAAAGACACTGGGTATAAGCCAAACCTCCATGCTCGTAACCTTAAGTTAAACCAAGTGATAACGATCGGATTTCTCACCCCGCTCATTGCTTCTGAAGATGGATATTGGGATATGGTTCATCAAGGAGTCCTTAAAGCAAAAGAGGATCTAGTTGATGTTTCTTTTATAGTAGAAACCTTTGAATACGATAGGAGAATTCCTTCTTCATTTACTACGGCTGCAGAAGAAATGGTGAAGTCAGGGGTCAAAGGATGCGTAATTATCCCGAAATGTGTCTCAGAGGCAATTGCATTCGTTAATGCGCATCCTGAGCTGAAAATAGTGCTGGTAGATTCAGCATTACCAGATGTTAATTCTGTCATTTGTATGATCGGGCAAAATGCATATTTAGGGGGACTCCTTGCGGGGAGGATTCTCTCTCTTCTCCAACCGAATGCAAAAACGCTTTTAACGTTCAGTTTCATGAATTCTACAATTTCTAAAGAACGGATTCGCGGTTTTAAGCAATATTTCTCACTGAACAATTCATGTGAAATTTTGGATTTGGCTATCGACTCAACGCAGAGTATCCCTGCGGCTATTCAACAAGCTTATCGTGATCATCCTTATATTGATGGGATTTTTAGCCCCTGTTCTGCCGGGTATCTAGTCGGAACCGAAGTAGTAAACCTTGGTCACAAAGAAAAAACCAAAATTGTCACCTATGACCTGATTCCAAAAAACAAAGTTGCCCTTCGGAATGGGTATGTCGATTGCATCCTTTCCCAGCGTCCTATTTTTCAAGGATATTCCGGAGTCTTTCAACTGTATCGATATTTAGTTAAGCAACAAGCAATAGATCAAGAAATGAAAATCCAGGTGGATATAATTTTTCAGGAAAATATTCCGGATGATTTTGATGATAAAGCTATAAGCAAACTCAATTCATATTGTGTACCCTATAGATAATCAATATTTTGACTGAAGGCACTGCCCATCGATAAATATATAACCTAAATGTAGAATCTTGAACGATAAGCGATAAGCGCTTCGGGAATTTTTTCAACTGAACAACATTTTTTCTTTACAAATCATGAAAATGAGGGAATAATTAGAAATGTGTTAACGAACACACATTTGAAGTTGCATAATAAAGGAGATATTCAGGATGTCTGAGAAGGTAGAGCTTGAACGCTTGGAAAACACAATACCAACAAGTGCCGGGTCAGGTGTTGTCAGGAAGATGACAAGGGAGATATGGCTTGAGGAGTGTTTCCCGGAGTGGCATCAGATGCTGAACCTACAAATAGAGAAAGCTACATTCCCTGAAGGATCGTTTGGATTGTGGATGTTGGGTGGGCCTTCTTGGGCGTACAAATCCTCAGGTGGCGCGACATTCTTGATTGATAACTATTCCGGCTCCTCCTTGAACAGTGAATATCACTACTGTGGAGTATGTAGAACAAGCGGTGCGCCTTTCCTGAGTTGGATTCGGACCAATCCACACGTCATCGATCCATGGAGATTTAAGAATTTGGATATGGTTTTTGCAACCCATCATCATCAAGATCATGCTGATTTCTATACCGTAATGGCAACCCTCGACACTACAACCTGCAAATATGTGGGGCCGAAAAACACCTGTACCCTCTTCAGAAAGTGGGGAGTGCCAGAAAATCGTATTATTGAAGTGAAACCCGGAGATACCTTCATCGTCAAAGATACCAAGGTCATCGTAGAAAAAAACTATGACAGCATGGCTTGCATGACTGGGGATTATAAACCGGGCCAACCTTGGGATTTTGATGTGAATGCGGTGTCCTTCATATTTGATACCGGTGAAAACTCGGTTTGCTTTCTCGGCGACACCTTGTTCCATGATGGATATAAGGCTGTCGGAGACCGCAATAAGATTGATATCGCGATTATGGACATGGGCCATAATGCCCCGGGTGCGACAGACAAGATGAATCCTTGGGACGTCATGAGAGTTGCCCAAAACCTTAACGCGAAAGTAGTTATCCCCGACCATTACGAGAACTGGGCAAGCAGCGAGATTGATCCTCAGGAATTGGCTAGGATAGTCAATTCTAACGATCCGAAGCTGAAAGTATGCATCATGAAACATGGCGGATGCTATGTGTATCCGCAGGATAAAGATATGTCAGAGTATAAGTATCCCGATTGGCGTGAACGTTATTCCTGGGAAAAAAGCTTCGTCTATGGGTACGGAAAACAGGGAAAATGAGTAAATTCCGGGAAACCGGAAAAAATAAAAGGAGAGAGGTATGAAAAGAAGACTTTTGAGCATTGCGCTTCTAACGGTTGCTCTTTGTTGCGTATCTGCACAAGGAAGCAAAAAATCCGCCCTTCCAAAATTTAAGGATCCTTCTATAACCAAACCGACATCTATCAATGCATATCCGGTTGACGGCTTGGCTTGGAGTGTTACTACTACCGTCAAAGCCAAAACCAATTATTCCATCGCCATGATAGTAAAGAACAATACTAATCCTTTTATGAATGGCGTATTAGGGGGATTTAAAAAGGCTGGTACAGATATGGGATTTACCCCATTGCTGCTTTCTCCGGCAACTGCGGATAGTAATGAAGAGCAGTCCAGACTTGTTGACGACATGATTCAAAGAGGCGTGGACGCCATCTGCATCCATCCGGTTGATTCCAATGGTATTGTGCCGGCGCTAGAAAGAGCGTGGGAGGCAGGCATTCCTGTTCTTGTACAGGGGACCAAAGCTAATACTAATCAAATTTTTGGTTGGTATGGCACCAAATATTATGATCAGGGAATCATGATTGCTGAATATATTGCTAAGGCGCTCAAATATGCCGGAAATGTTATTTATCTTCCTGGTCCGCCTCAAGCACAGAATTCCCAAGATAGGACGAAAGCTATTCATGATGTATTTGCTAAATACCCTAAAATAAAGATCATAGCTGAGCAGCCTTCGAATTTTCAGCGTGCGGAAGGAATGAATGTCACGGAAAACCTTCTACAGAAATTTCGAGAAGATGAGATCGATTGTATAATTGGTTCAAACGATGAGGCAGCGATGGGTGCCATTATGGCGCTTCAGGGTGCTGGATATAAAGTCGGCCTGCAGAATGGTGGCATCATGGTTTCCGGATTTGACTGCAATAAAGATGCTTCGTACGCGATCCAGAAAGGTTTGCTAGATGTTTCCATCAATCCTGATCCGGTTTCCCTCGGATATATTGGGGCAGTATTTTTAGTTCAGTACTTGAATGATGGCAAACTTTTTCCAAGCAGCTTTGTAGACTGGCCAAACCTGAATCTTGTTTCCGGCGTGATTGTTGATCATACGAACATCGACAAGTATATCAACACTTTAGCTTGGTGGAAGACTCCAGCAAAATAACGTTACGACGCAGAAATAATAGGAACTATCGCATCAATTTTACTCCTTATGCGATAGTTCCTTTTTATAATCAGTGGAGGAATGATGAATCCCATTGTCAAGCTGGAACAGATTAGCAAAGCTTTCCCGGGAGTCAAGGCTCTATCAGATATCAATGTTTCATTTTATCCTGGGGAAATACATGCCCTCGTCGGTGAGAATGGGGCAGGAAAATCCACACTCATAAAGATTATATTAGGTGCATACAATCCTACCGATGGAAAGGTGTTTTTTCAGGGAAACGAACAGCGGATCCGAACTCCTAGGAATGCATCAGAATTGGGTATTGAGGGGGTGCATCAGGAGCTGATGTTAATACCTTGGCTAAGCGTTGCCCAGAATATTTTCCTCAATAGGGAAATTCGCAATCCCATCACCAAGCTGTTCGAAAAACGCAAGATGGAAGAAATCAGTACTAAGCTTTTAGCCGACTTTGGAATCCATATCGATTCATCCAAACCTGTAAAAGCCTACAGCGCCTCTATCTGGAAAATGATCGATATTATTCGGGTAATTAACCTAAATCCAAAGGTTATTATTTTCGATGAACCCACGGCTATCCTCACAGAACGTGAGGTGGATGCATTATTTAAAAAAATTCTGGAGCTCAAAAAGAAAGGCATCGCAATAATCTATATATCTCATCGATTGAAAGAGATCAATCAGATAGCCGATCGCATTACAATTCTACGCGATGGGCATTTGATCAAAACAGCTGGAATTAATGAATTAACTGAAGATGATATCGTCAAATATATGGTGGGAAGAGATGTGTCTAATTATTATTCCAGGAATATTGCTCCTAAGGGAGAAGAACTGGTCCGTTTTGAGAATGCCACATTAAAAAAAGGTCAAATGAATATCTCCCTTGTCGTGCATCGAGGAGAAATCGTTGGACTTGCCGGTTTAGTAGGATCAGGAAGAACAGAAGTAGGTGAAGCGATATTGGGGATGAATAAAATCATATCCGGAAATTTGTATTATAAAGGGAAAAAGATCATTCCTAAATCTCCGAAAGAAATGATTGAAAAGGGAATGTTCCTGGTTCCGGAAAATCGAAAGTATGAAGGTTTGATACTTCGTTTTTCCGTAGCGGAAAACTTAGGCTTAAGCGTTTTTAAAAACTGGTCTAAATTCTTCTATAACAAAAAAAAAGAAGCAGAAGTAGGTAGTAGATTGATCCAAGTTCTTTCCATAAAAACTCCTTCCCAAAGGCAACTTATCAGAAACCTGTCTGGAGGTAATCAACAGAAAGTGGTTATTGGTAAAGCTCTGGAGACAGAATCGGAATTTCTAATTTTTGATGAACCTTCTGTAGGCGTGGATGTCGGGGCCAAAGAGGAAATCCATAATCTCATGGATCGAATCGTGAATAAAGGGGATGGGATATTGATGATTTCCAGTGATTTGCCCGAGGTGATTGGAATGAGTGATCGGGTGTATATCATGTACGAAGGCAAGATTGTAAAAGAGCTGGCTCGAAGCCAGTTGTCTGATAAAAATATAGCTGACTATATGCTGGGTTCAAAGAAGGAGGAAGAATCCAATGCCTGATATAGAAATTCATAAAATAAGACGGAATTTGAAAAGTATTCCTCCTGTAATCTGGATGCTCCTGAGCATAATAATAATCTTCTCAATAACGGGAAAGAATTTTCTTTCCTATCGGAACCTGCTCAATTTATTAAAACAGGCATCTCCATTTCTTATACTCGCAATTGGAGAGACCATGGCAATTCTAGTGGGTGGAATAGATTTATCCATCGGTTTTGTCATGTCGTTCTCCAGTGTCATCGTAGCGCTGTCGATGCAAGCCGGGGTGCCAGTTCTACCAGCTATATTGCTTGGAATATTCACCGGAGGCTTATGTGGATTAGTCAATGGTGTTGTGGTTGCCAAATGGAAAGTCCCTTACTTCATCGCTACCTACGGTATGGGCAGTATCGTGTTGGGATTTGGTTCATTGTTGACTGGCGGTGTATCTGTTCCTGCGCTAGATCGAGGGTTTCGATTTATTTCTGACGGGAATGTTCTGAGCATTCCTATGGTTTTAATAATAGCGATTTCAGTATTCTTTTTTGCTAAGCTCCTGATCGGAAAAACCTCCTACGGAATTAATATGTATGGTTTAGGCGGAAATCGAGAAGCCCTGTTTCTTTCAGGGGTGAATATTGTTAAAGCAGAAACCTTGGTATTCACTTTTATAGGACTGCTGGCTGGTCTCTCCGGTGTGATTTTCGCGGCTCGTTCTGCTTCCGGGCATCCTTCCTATGGTGTCGGTTGGGAATTTGATTCTGTTGCTGCGACAATAATTGGAGGGAACTCCTTTTCTGAGGGCAAAGGAAATATAAATAAAACCGTATTGGGAGTGTTTTTTATTCAAATCTTAAAAAATGGTCTTAACATTTCCGGTGTCTCCCCGCAAATTCAATCATTTTTGGTCGGATCTGTTGTAGTTATCGCAATCTCTGCGGACGTCATGATTAAAAACCGGGAATGAAGAGGGGTAAGAATATGAAACGAAAAACAATATACCAATATTTTTTCGAGAATGGATTTTATAGAATCAGCATCCTTCTCCTCATGTGTTTTATTTTGGCGATACTGAATAAAAATTTTTTTACAGTTTCCAATCTTATGAATATTGCTAGGCAAGCTTCAATCTTGGCGATATTAGCTATCGGTGCTACTGGTACGATACTGACAAAAGGGATTGATCTATCCCTTGCCGGCGTAATGTCACTTTCCGGTTGTATATGCGGCTTTTTCCTTACTAAGGGATACCCAGTGCCTTTAGCTATTTCGTTAGCAATTCTTGTAGGTGCTTTTTTTGGTTTCATCAATGGATTTCTCGTTGCCATCATTAAAATTCCAGCGTTTGTCTCTACATATGGAGTCCGTTATATTGCAAATGGTTTCGCGCTTATATTAATGGGATCAAATATTTTTTTTGGATTTCCCGAGTCATTTCAATTTCTTGGAGTCGGATTTATCGGAGTTGTTCCTGCTTTAGTTGCATGGGCTCTTCTCGTAGCCGTAGTTCTATATGTGGTTTTACAGAAGAGCAAATTTGGGAAACAAGTTTATAGTATCGGTGCTAACGCAAAGACCGCCTACTATTCAGGGATCCCGACTATAAGCACTTATTTCACCGTATACATAGTCAGCTCGATTTGTGCAGCAGTCGCAGGCATTCTCCAAGCATCACGAATGAATGCTGCCCAGGCCGGGATGGGAGATACATTCCAGATGCTTGCAGTCGCATCCATTGTAATGGGTGGCACATCAATGGCTGGAGGGGAGGGGAATGTCGCTGGGGGCTTGCTCGGAGCAGTAATACTTACACTTATCGTTAATGGCATGAATCTACTGAATGTACCGGCTTTAGCACAACCTTTAGTCACCGGTATTGTCATCATCTCGACGGTACTCTTGGATGTACAGATCAAACGTATCGAATCAGACCGTCCCGTGTTAATAATCGCTTGAAGGAGCATTCTGATGAAAATAGTGAAACAGCTCATATTGGATCTTACCGCAGCTTATTCCACTGTAGAACTAAAATTAAGGGGTAAGAGATATCTTGCTGTAGCAAGTGAAAATATTGGGTACCATGCTTACATAATAGACCCAGATACCCTGAACTATTCACTGCTATGGGAAGGAGAAAGTGGAGTTATGAATATTGTCCAGGTTCCTGGACAAGAAAGACTTCTTTGTATCACTAAATTTTTTCCTATCTTCCAGTCAAAGGAAACCACGATCTGTGTTTTGGAGCCGACTGATCAAGGAATTCTGTCCCCTTGGAAGATCACGGAAGTACTCAAGCTTCCTTATTGCCATAGAATAGGTATTATCCAGTCCCAAGGGGAATTCTTTATTGTAGGGTGCACTTTGTGCCAAGATAAAGATTCACAGGATGACTGGACAAAACCCGGAGCTGTATGGGCTTCTCCCATTCCAAATAAGGTGACGGGGATATGGAAATTTTCGAAGGTTTTCGAAGGACTTACGAAGAACCATGGACTGTATATCGAGAATCTCGATCAAGTATATGTCACTTCAGAGAATGGAGTGATGCATTTCGATTTTTCGACTTACAATCAAGGAGATACCATTTTCCCCGTTTTGCTGACAACGAAGCCGACAAGTGATATTTCACTCATGAGAGATGGCCCGCATCAAATAATGGGTACGATTGAACCTTTTCATGGGGATCTCTTGAAATTATATAAGGTTACGGGGCATGCAATTGAAGAAATAAGATCCTATTCAATTCACTTCGGTCATGTGGTATGGGTAGGAAAAGTATTTGGTAGGAATGCTGTGATTGTAGCCAGTAGAGGGGCTGAGAAAGAGCTGCTATTAATATATTGGGAATCCGACGAGACTATTGTTATTGATGAAGGCGCTGGAGCAACTCAATTATGTGTCTATCAAGAAAATGATACAACGAAAATATTTTCTGCAAACCACGGTGCAGGTGCAGTTGTGCTATACACGCTAAGCAAAGATCAAGACATTTAGTAAATGATATCCGTCTTATAAAGTATCCCTATTATAGGTGTCGGCCTCTGATGAAACGGAGCAGTACGAGCACGATCGCGATGACTAACAGGATGTGGATGAAGCCGCCCATCGTGTATGAGGTGACCAATCCTAAGGCCCAGAGCACGACTAATATGATCGCGATAAGTTCCAGCATCTTTTGTCTCCTTGTATCCAGGGAATTTCTTCCCGGGGAAGATCGATGCCGTTAAGGCGCGATATCCTTCCCTGGTTTCAACAATACGCCCGCCCGTCGGCCTGGTCTGTGCGTAAGCGCACATAAGCGTAATCATTTCTTTTAGTTTGTAGGGTTTATCCGATTGATTGCCGAAAAATAAAAAAGGCTGCCTTATGTAAAGGCAGCCTTTCCGTTCGTGGAGGTGAGGGGAATCGAACCCCTGACCTCTTGAATGCCATTCAAACGCTCTACCAACTGAGCTACACCCCCGAACAGCACGGGGATAATAACGTGAAGGCCGAGAAAATGTCAAGCGCGTAGACGTCGTCGAACGTTGTCTTTATTGCCGCGGAGTTCCGCCCGCGGGTGAGGGAAGATTTGAAGGGAAGGCCGATGCGCTGAAAAACCCCTCGGATTTTTTTCTGTCCTCAATCTGTATAAAAACCGGTTTACGAAACAGTTTACAGAAATTTTTCTATAAAAGATGCGTTTTTTTATGGAAAAATGACATATTTTTACATTTTCCGGGCTGGACAAATCCATTTCGCTGGTGTAGGGTGGCCGACAACCCCAAGGAACCGGAATACGGGACGAGGGGAATTCGAGCACTGGGGAGACCATGGAACGTTATATCCTTTCGGCCCTTGTCCAGAATCACGCGGGTGTATTAAGCCGCGTGTCTGGCTTGTTCAGCCGCAGAGGATACAACATCGACAGCCTTACCGTGGGCGAGACCGTCGATCCGGGCGTGTCGAGGATGACCATCGTGGTACGCGGTGACGAAGCCATCCTTGAACAGATCCAGAAGCAGCTCGAAAAGCTCATCGAAGTGGCCGCGGTCAAGCGGCTCGACCCTAACCTCGCCGTCCTGCGCGAAATCGCCCTCATCAAGGTGGCGGCCTCTCCCGAATCCCGCCCCGATATCATACAAATCGCCAACATCTTCCGCGCGCGCATCGTCGATGTGGCAGCCGACAGTCTGATCGTCGAGGCAACCGGCGCCCAGAGCAAAGTCGACGGCCTCATTGAGCTCCTGAAGCCCTTCGGCATCCTGGAGCTGGCCCGCACCGGACTCTCCGCCCTAGAACGCGGTTCCCTAATCCTCTCCCTTATTTAGCCGCCTTCGTACCCCAACTGTACGAAGGCGGCATCCACTCATCGAATAGCCGACGGTCCATGAAGGATTGTCGGTGGAGGTATAATTATATGGCAACGATGTATTACGAGAAAGATTGCGACTCCAAGACTTTGGAAGGAAAGACAATCGCCATTATCGGCTACGGCAGCCAGGGACACGCCCACGCGCAGAATCTCAGGGATTCCGGCCACAAGGTGATTGTAGGTCTCTACGAAGGCTCCAAAAGCTGGGCTGTGGCGGAGGCTGACGGTTTCAAGGTCATGACGGCTGCGGCAGCCGCGGCGGCGGCGGATTTCGTCATGATCCTGATCAACGACGAAAAGCAGGCTAAGCTTTACGCGGAGAGCATCGCCCCCGCGCTGAAAGCAGGCAAGACACTGGCCTTCGCCCACGGCTTTAACATCCACTTCAAGCAAATCCTTCCTCCCAAGGACGTCAATGTGGTCATGATCGCGCCCAAGGGGCCGGGCCATACGGTGCGGAGCCAGTTCCTCGAGGGCAAGGGCGTGCCCAATCTCGTGGCGGTGCACAACGACGCCACCGGCGACGCCAAGAAACAGGCGCTGGCATACGCCGCGGGCATCGGCGGGGCCCGCGCGGGAATCCTGGAGACAACCTTCCAGGAGGAGACGGAAACCGACCTCTTTGGAGAACAATGCGTGCTCTGCGGCGGCGTTTCCGCCCTCATGAAGGCGGGATTCGAAACCCTCGTCGAGGCCGGATACCAGCCCGAGAGCGCTTACTTCGAATGCGTGCACGAGATGAAGCTGATCATCGACCTCGTCGTGCAGAAGGGGCTCTCCTTCATGCGCTATTCGATCTCCGACACCGCCGAGTACGGCGATTACACCGTCGGGCCGCGCATCATAACGGATGAAACCAAGAAGGAAATGAAGAAAGTGCTCACCGAGATCCAGAACGGCACCTTCGCCCGCAACTGGATACTGGAAAACCAGGCGAATCGTCCCTACTTCAACCGCATGCGAGCGATCGAAGGGGAGCATCAGGTCAACCAAGTCGGCGCCGAGCTGCGCGAGATGATGAGTTGGCAAAAACCATCCCAGCGCTGAGCCGGGGATAAGGAGTCGGTATGTCGCGGCAGATCAAGATTTTCGACACAACGCTGAGAGATGGCGAGCAGGCGCCCGGATGCAGCATGAACCTCATGGAAAAAGTCGATGTCGCGCGCCAGCTGGCGCGCCTGGGCGTCGATGTCATCGAAGCGGGCTTCGCGATCGCGAGCCCGGGCGATTTCGCCTCGGTGAGGGAGATAGCCCGCACCATCAAGGGCCCGGTGATCGCGAGCCTCGCAAGGGCCACAGAAAAGGACATCGACACCGCCTGGGAAGCGCTGAAGGAGGCCGAAAAGCCGAGGATACACACCTTCATCGCGACATCCCCGGTGCACATGGAATACAAGCTCAAGATGAAGCCGGAGGAAGTGCTGGCCCAGGCCGAGGCCATGGTGCGCCGCGCGCTCCGGCTCTGCCCCGATGTCGAATTCTCCGCCGAGGACGCCTCCCGCACCGATCCGGAATTCCTGTACAGGGTCATCGAGGCTGTCATCGCCGCCGGGGCGACCACCGTCAACATCCCGGACACCGTAGGCTACTCGGCTCCCGAGGAATTCGCGGCGCTGATCCGCGGCGTAAGAGACAACGTCCCCAACATCGACAAGGCGATAATCTCAGTCCACTGCCACAACGACCTCGGCCTCGCCGTGGCCAACTCCCTCGCGGCGCTTGCGGCGGGCGCCGGGCAGATAGAATGCACCATTAACGGACTCGGGGAAAGGGCGGGCAACGCGGCGCTCGAGGAGATAGTGATGGGACTCAGGACCCGCCCCGACCTCTTCGGCGTCACCTGCGGCATAGACACGACGCAGATCTACAACACGAGCAGGCTCGTCTCGGCGGTCACCGGCGTCCAGGTCCAGCCCAACAAAGCCATCGTCGGCGACAACGCCTTCGCCCATGAGGCCGGGATACACCAGCACGGCATGCTCGCCAATCGGGCTACCTACGAGATCATGACGCCCGAGTCGATAGGTCTTTCCAAGAACTCCATGGTCCTTGGCAAGCATTCGGGCAAGCACGCATTCGAAGACAGGGTCAAAGAATTAGGCTTCGACGTGGAACCGGGACTCATCGCTGGCATCTTCGAGGAATTCAAGGCGCTGGCCGACCGGAAGAAGACGGTGAACGACAGGGACATCGAAGCCCTGGTCAGGGGAAAGACGATCCAGATTCCCGAAGCGTACAGGCTGAATCGTTTTGTCATCAACTCGGGTTCCAGCATCACGGCGACGAGCACCATCCGGCTCGCGCTCGCGAACGACGGTTTCGTCGAGCAAGTAGCCGTGGGCGACGGTCCCATAGACGCCTCCTTCAAGGCTATCGACAAGATCGTGGGCAAGGCCTTTTCCCTCGAGTCCTTCTCCCTCGACGCGGTCACGGGCGGCAAGGACGCCCAGGGCGAGGCGAGGGTGAGGATTCTCCACAAGGGCAAGGGCTACAACGGCCGGGGTCTTTCCACCGACATCATCGAGGCGAGCATAAAAGCCTATGTGACGGCGGTCAACGCCATGGTCCACGAAACGGAGGTGGCCAATGGCCCGCGTAACGATACTTGATTCGACCCTCCGCGACGGCGCCCAGGGGGAGGGCATCAGCTTTTCGGTCCAGGATAAACTCAACATCGTGCGGCTCCTGGACTCGCTGGGCGTTGATTACGTGGAGGCGGGCAATCCGGGTTCCAACCCCAAGGACATGGAATTTTTCAGGGAAGCGGCTCATCTTTCCCTCGGGAGGGCAAAACTCGTGGCTTTCGGGCCGACCCGCCGCGTGGGCATAGAAGCTTCCCGGGACGAAGGCCTGAAGAGTCTTCTCGGCGTGGGAACGAAAACCGTGGTCATCTTCGGCAAGAGCTGGGATTTCCATGTGAACCATGTGCTGAAGGCGAGCCTGGACGAGAACCTCGCCATGATAACGGAATCCTGCGCCTATGCCGCGGCGGCCGGGCGCAGCGTGATCTACGACGCCGAGCATTTTTTCGATGGGTACGCGGCGAACCCGGAATACGCGATGCGCACGCTCGCCGCGGCGATAGCGGGGGGAGCGAGCTGTGTCGCGCTCTGTGATACCAACGGCGGCAGCCTGCCCGGGTGGGTAGGCGAGCTTACGGCGGTGGTCGCGCGCAAGTTCGGCCCTGACGTGGACGTAGGAGTCCACGCGCACAACGATTCAGGCCTGGCTGTCGCGAATTCCCTGGCCGCGGTGAACGCGGGAGCCAGCCATGTGCAGGGTTGCCTCGCGGGTTTCGGCGAGCGCTGCGGAAACGCGAACCTGTCGACGATCATCGCCGATCTCAGGCTCAAGATGGGCGTCGACTGCCTTCAGCCCGACTCCCTTTCCCTCCTCTCCCTGACGGCGCGCAGCGTGGCCGAGATCGCCAATATAGTCTTCGACGAAAGCACGCCCTTCGTGGGGCGCCACGCCTTCGCCCATAAGGCGGGGATGCATGTCGACGCCGTCGCGAAGAACCCGCGCTCCTTCGAACATGTCGATCCTCCGCTCGTGGGCAACGAGCGCCGGATCCTGGTTTCCGAAGTGGGAGGCCGCTCCGTCATCCTCGACCGGGTGAGGCGCGTCTATCCCGAAGCCACCAAGGATTCCCCCCTCGTCGCCCAGGTGCTTTCGAAGCTCAAGGAAATGGAACGCTTCGGCTACCAGTTCGAAGGCGCCGACGCGAGCCTCGATCTGCTGCTCATGAAGGTCACGGGCACGTACAAGCCTTTCTTCAGGCTGAGCAAATACAGAACCATAGGCGAGCAGCCTTCGGGGGACGCGGCTCGCTGCGCCCAAGCCACGGTGAAGATCGAGGTGGAGGGTGTGGAGGAGGTGAGCGTGGCGGAGGGGGACGGCCCGGTGCATGCCCTGGACTTGGCGCTGCGCAAGGCTCTGGAGCGCTTCTATCCGAGCCTCTCGGCCATGCGCCTCACCGACTACAAGGTGCGCGTCCTGGACAGCGCGAGCGCCGCGGCGGCCACCGTGCGCGTCTTCATCGAAAGTTCCGATACCGTGGATTCCTGGACGACCGTAGGCGTCTCGACGGACATCATCGAGGCGAGCTGGATCGCCCTCGTCGATTCGATCGAATTCAAGCTCATCAAGGATATGGAAAAAAGCCGCGAGGCATCCGATGGAAAGGAGAAAAACAATCATGTTGCATAAAATAGCGGTGATTCCCGGGGACGGAATCGGCCCCGATGTCGTGAAAGAAGCGTTGGGCGCTCTTGTTGCGGTGGGCGATCGACGCGGACAGAAATTTGAGTTCGCGCAACTTCTTATGGGCGGCGCCGCCTTCGACGCTACCGGGGAACCTCTTCCGCCTGAAACCCTCCTGGCCTGCAAGCGAAGCGACGCGGTTCTCCTCGGCGCGGTGGGCGGCCCGAAGTGGGACAAGCTGCCCGGCGGAAAGCGCCCCGAAGCGGCCCTGCTCGGCCTGAGGGCGGGCCTCGGCGTCTATGCCAACCTGAGACCGGCATTGATGTTTCCCCAGCTCGCCTCCGCCTGCCCCTTAAGGCCCGACATCGCCGGAGAAGGGCTGGATATCCTCATCGTGAGGGAACTCACCGGGGGCATCTACTTCGGGGATCGCGGAAGGAGCCCCGACGGCGAGTCGGCATGGGACACCGAGCGCTACTCGCGCGCGGAGATAGAGCGTCTCGTCCACGTGGCCTTCGACGCGGCCAAAGGCCGGCGCAAAAAACTATGCGTGGTGGACAAGGCCAACATACTCGAATCGAGCCGCCTCTGGAGGGAAACCGTCATGGCTATGGCCCCCCATTGGCCCGAAGTGGAGCTGAGTTTCATGTATGTGGACAACTGCGCCATGCAGCTCGTCAGGAATCCGCGCCAGTTCGATGTCATCGCCACGAGCAACATGTTCGGCGACATCCTCTCGGACGAAGCGAGCATGCTCACCGGTTCCATAGGGATGCTGGCCAGCGCGAGCCTCGGCTACGCGGGGCCGGGGCTCTACGAACCCATCCATGGCTCGGCGCCGGATATCGCCGGGATGGACAAGGCCAATCCCCTGGCCACGATACTCTCGGCGGCCCTGCTTCTCCGCCACTCGCTCAGCCTCGAGACCGAGGCGAAAATGATCGAGTCGGCCGTCTCCTCCGTCCTGGACGCGGGGTACCGCTGCGCCGACATCGCCGCGGGCCTCCCCGGGGAAAGGATTGTGGGAACGAGAGAGATGGGAGCGGCGGTCTGCGCGGCCATACGCGGAATGGCGACGTAAAACAGGAAAGATGGAGCATATCATGCAGATGACCGGTTCAAGAATCATCATAGAATGCCTCGTCGAGCAGGGCGTGGACGTGGTCTTCGGCTATCCCGGCGGCACCGTCCTCAATATCTACGACGAGCTGTACAGAAACGCCGACAGAATCAGGCACATCCTGACATCCCACGAGCAGGGGGCTTCCCACGCGGCGGACGGCTACGCGCGTTCGACCGGCAGACCCGGCGTGGTGATCGCCACGAGCGGGCCTGGGGCCACCAATCTCGTGACCGGCATAGCCGCGGCCTACATGGACTCCGTTCCCCTCGTCGCGATCACGGGCAACGTACCCCTATCGCTTTTGGGCAAGGACAGTTTTCAGGAAGTGGACATCGCCGGCGTCACCATGCCCATCACCAAACACAACTTCATCGTGAAGGACGTGCGCGAACTGGCGGATACGATGAGACTGGCCTTCGAGATAGCGACGACGGGAAGGCCGGGACCGGTCCTGGTGGACGTCACCAAGGACGTGACCGCGGCGCGGACCGAGTGGGTCTCCGCCGACGAAAGCGCCGTGCTTCGGGCTAGCGCGGCATCGACCCATCGCTTTACGGCCAAGGCCATCAAGTCCGTTACGGCCAAGGAACTCGACGACGCCGCCGCCCTCATAGCGGCGGCCGAAAAACCTTTCATCTACGCGGGCGGCGGCGTCATCATAGCCGATGCGGCCAGCCAGCTCCGCGAATTCGCCGAGCGCCTCCATGCCCCCTGCGCGCTCAGCCTCATGGGCCACGGCGCCATGCCCGCCGACCATCCGCTTTTCACGGGCATGATCGGGATGCACGGGACGAAAGCCTCCAATATGGCCGCCGGCGCGGCCGACCTCCTCATCGCGGTGGGCGCCCGTTTCTCCGATCGCGTGGTGAGCAATCTGTCGGTCTTCGCTAAGAAGGCGAAGATCCTCCATATCGACATCGACCCTGCCGAGATCAACAAGAACGTCAGGAGCTACACCTCCCTCGTGGGCGACGTCAAGGAAATCCTGACCGGACTCAATGCCCGCATCGCGCCGAAAAAGATTTCGGCCTGGAACGGGGACATAGCGGCGTGGAAAGAGGAGCGTCCCTCCTCGCACGAGACGAAAAAAGCGCTCCACCCCCGCTTCATCCTCGAGACCATCCACTCGAAGGTGGGCGACGACGCCTTCGTCACCACCGAAGTCGGCCAGCACCAGATGTGGACCGCCCAGTTCTATCCCTTCTCGAAACCGCGTACCTTCATTACCTCGGGAGGCCTCGGCGCCATGGGCTTCGGCACGGGGGCGGCTATGGGCGTCCAGGTAGCCCACCCGGAGGCGCAGGTGGTCCATATCGCCGGAGACGGTTCCTTCCGCATGAACTGCGCCGAACTGGCGACCATCGTCAACTACAACCTGCCGATACTCATCGTCGTGTTCAACAACGGGACGCTGGGCATGGTGAGGCAATGGCAGACCATGTTCTACGAAAAACGCTACTGTCAGACGACACTCGACAGGCCGCCCGACTTCGTGAAGCTGGCCGACGCCTACGGCTTGCCCGGCTACAGAGCCCGCGAACCCGAAGAGTTCCGCGCCTGCCTGGAAGCCGCCCTTTCCCGCAGAGGTCCCGCGCTCATCGAATGCATCCTGGACATCGACGAGAAAGTGCTGCCGATGGTCCCTGCCGGCAAACCCATAGACGAGCTTATACTCGAGCCAAGAGAGAGTTGAGGAGCATATACAGGATCGTGCCTCCCAGAATGCTGAGGAGGGCGTTGCGTTTCCAGAGATGGAGAGCGACGACGGCCGCGCCAGCGACGGCCGAGGCGGCTCCGACGGCGGGGGCCGCCCAGTCGATCGACGTGTAGGAAGACACTGCCAGGACGGTCATGGCGATCGCGGGCATATAGGCTTCGACGAAGGATAGGAAGGCGGGAGGTTTTCTGCCCGCGAAGAAGAGGAAGGGCAGTGCGCGGCAGAACACGATGATCAGCATCATCGCCGCGGCAGCGACGAGGGCTTCAGCGACGCTCAGCATCGGACGCTCCCTTGCGGTCGCCCGCCACCAGGATTATCGTCGCCATGAGCAGCCCGACGATGATGGTTCCCCTGTCCCCGACAAGGAATTTCGCCGCGATGGTGGAGAGGCCGGCCACCAGGAAGGGCAGGGCTTTCTTCAGCTTGAGCGCCTGCTCCACGGCCAGGACGATGAACATCGCGGTGAGGGCGAAATTGAGCCCTTCGATCTTGTAGGGAATGAGGGCGCCCGCCAGGGCGCCGATGGCCGTGCCCAGCACCCAATAGAGCTGGTTGAAGCCCGAGACCATGAGAAGGAAGCCGCCGTCGGCCCTATCCTTTTCGCTTGCCGAACTCAGGAGGGCATAGGTTTCGTCGGTGAGGGCGAATACGAGGTAGGGGCGCACGCGCGGATGCTTGCCGAAGGTTTTGATGAGGGAAAGCCCGTAAGCCGCATGCCTTAAGTTTACGATGAGGGTGACGAGGGCGATTTCCGCCAGGGAAGCGCCCGCCGCGAAAAGGCCGATGCCTATGTACTGCGCCGCGCCGGCGTAGACGAAAACGCTCATGAGCAGGGCGAACCACCAGGGATATCCGGAATTCACCGCAAGCAGGCCGAAACCGAAGCCTATGGTCACATAGCCGAGGAGGACGGGTATGCTCGACTTGAAGGCGTGGATGGCCGAACTGCTTTTGCCGTCTGAAATTGTCATTGCGAGAAGAATATGGATGATATGGAGTTAGGTCAATCGGGAGCCGCCTCCTCGGTCTTGTAAAATCGACCTCTTTCCAGCATACTGAAACCATGGGAACTCAAATGAGGGGCATCGCGCTTTGCGCCGTCGGCCTCGAAAAAATCGCCGCGCAGGAAATCACTCGACTCGGTCTTTCCGTCCTCGAACGAAGGCCGGGCAGAATCTACTTTAAATTGGATGAGATCACCCTGGCCAGGGATCTGGCCACGGCCAATATCGGCCTTAGAACGGTCGAAAGAGTGCTGCTTGAGCTCGGACGCTTCAACGCGGGGGATTTCGACGCCTTTTTCGAAGGCATACGGGCTCTTCCCTGGGAACTCTGCTGCTTCAAGGATTCGAAACTCC
The DNA here is from genome assembly GCA_963677895.2 of Treponemataceae bacterium. Lineage (GTDB taxonomy): Bacteria > Spirochaetota > Spirochaetia > Treponematales > Rectinemataceae > UBA11090. The sequence continues at coordinate 200,175 of CAXXGJ010000018.1, forward strand.
ACATCGAGAGGGTGAGATCGCACGCGTCCAAGCTGGCTGCGCAGACAAGCCTCCAGTCCATGACGCAGAAAGCCGCCTATTCCCGGCTCATGGAAATCTACAAGATGAGCCAGATGCCCGAAACGGGCAATATCGTCGGCGCCCGCGTCTATCTGGACAACGACGAGTGCTCGGTCGGCATCGACACATCGGGCGACCCCCTGCACAAGAGAGGATACCGAAAGCGAGTCGTCCTGGCGCCTCTCAAGGAGACGATCGCCGCTTCCCTCCTTTTCTTCTCCGGATGGAACAGGAAATACGCCCTCCTCGATCCCTTCTGCGGATCGGGCACCATAGCCATCGAAGCGGCCCTCTACGCCCTCGATTTCGCGCCCGGCCTCATGCGCCGTTTCTCCTTCGAGCTGATGCCCGGCGTTTCGCCCAAGGTCGTCGATGAGGTGAGATCGGAATTTGAGGCGAAAATCAGGAACGATGTAGAGGTGGAGATCAGGGCTTCGGACACCGATCCGGACGCGCTGAACGCCGCGCGCGGAAACGCCGACGACGCTGGCGTGCTGGATTGGATCACCTTCGAGCAGAGAAAGGCCGAGGACGCGGCGCCCTTCGCCCCCAAGGGGCATCTTCTGGCCAACCCGCCCTACGGCAACAGGCTGGGAACTCAGGAAGAAGCCAAAGAACTCTACGAAAGACTGGCCGAGATGAGGGATAGGTTCTCCTCGGGCAACTGGGCTATGGGCTTCATAACCGACAAGGACGATTTCGGCGACGTGTTCGGATTGCTTCCTGACGCCTCCCACCATATCGTGAACGGAGCGGAGGAACAGTGGTTTCATTGGTTCCCGGCCAAGGGCTGAACCCGATCGGGAGCGCTGAGGCATGAACAATAAATCGGAAAGCTATCCGCTCTGCAGCCTGGACAATGGCGCCTTCGCGCCCGAAGCGGCCCTCTTCGTCGTTTTCGGCGCCACGGGAGATCTCGCCCACAGGAAGATATTCCCCGCTCTTTTCGACCTCTTCGCGGGCGACATCCTGCCCCGCGATCTCCTCATCGTCGGTTTCGCGCGCAAGCCGCTGGATGACGCGTCATATCGCGAAGACCTGAAGCAAAGCTGCGTGAAATACGCGAGACGCGGAAAGTTTTCCGACAGGCAGTGGAAGTCCTTTTCCGAAAGGATTTTCTATCTCGCCTCCGATCTGGACGACCCCGCGGGCTATAGTCTTCTCGCCGACATCATCGCCGGCCGCGACGCCGGTTTCAAGGCCAGGGCAAAGGGCAGAAGCTGCCCCGCCAACGCGCTGTTCTACCTCGCCGTCGGTCCCGAGCATTTCGGCGCTATCGCCAGAAGGCTGAGCGAGGCCGGCTTGGGATCGGCGGGATCGGGCGCGGCCGGAGGCGAGGCGGGCCAGGAAGGCTTGAAGGGCAGGGAAGGCTGGCGCAGGCTCGTCGTGGAAAAACCCTACGGGCGGGACGGGAAAAGCGCCTTGGCCTTGACCGCGGCCCTCCACAACGGCTTCGCCGAAAAAGACATCTACCGGATCGACCATTACCTCGGCAAGGAAACGGTGCAGAATCTTCTCTATCTCAGGTTCGCGAACTCGGTTTTCGAGCCGGTCTGGAACAGGAATCACATCGAATCGATCGATATTTCCGTATTCGAGACAGAGGGCATCGGGGAGAGGGGCGGATACTACGATTCCGCAGGCGCGGCGCGCGACATGCTCCAGAATCACCTGATTCAGCTCATGTGCCTGACGACGATGGAACCGCCTGCGAGTCTCGACCCGGAGAGCATCCGCGACGAGAAGGTGAAGGTCCTACAGTCGGTTTCGCGCTTTCTGCCGCGGGATATCCTTTCGCGGTCGAGGAGGGGTCAGTACGTCGGGGGGAATGATTCCGAAGGCGGACAGGCGCGCGCCTACAGGGATGAGTCCAGGGTGCGGCCTGATTCGACCACGGAGACTTTTGTCTCCCTGCGGGTCGAGCTGGACAACTGGCGCTTTTCCGGCGTTCCGATCAGGCTGTCGACCGGCAAGGCTTTCGCCTCGAAATTCAGCCAGATCGTCATCCATTTCAGGCGCCCGCCCGTGGCGCTTTTCGCCGCCCAATGCGGCGACACGCTCATGCACAACACGCTCACCATCAGGATACAGCCCGACGAGGGCGTATGGCTGCGTTTCAACGCCAAGGTGCCGGGCATTCCCGCCATCAAGGCGAGCGAGCTCCGCTTTTCGTACAGGGAAGTGGCCGATTATCTGCCCGAGGCCTACGAAAGGCTGATCGCCGACGCCCTAGCCGGGGATTCCACGCTCTTCATCCGCGCCGACGAATCCGAGCATGCCTGGCGCATTGTAGACGCTCTGGAAGCGGCATGGGCATCGGTAGATGCCCATGCCGCGCCGGAGGATGGGGGCTTGCTTCTATATCCCGTCGGTTCGGCGGTTCCGGAGTTCCCCGCTTGAGCTTCACGCTTTGCCGTTTCGAGGACGAGGGCGCCTGGATAGGGGGGATTGTCCTGGATTTCACAGGCGCCGTAGAGGCGGCCCTAGGCCGCCGGCAGGCTGTCTTCCACGCGAGTCTGGCCGGAGGGAACACTCCGGAGCCCGCGTACAGGGCGCTTGCCGCCGCCCCCTCCCTCGCCGCCCTAAGCGGAAAAATCCGTATCCATCTCTGGGTCGGCGACGAAAGGGAAGTACCAGCCGAAAGCCCTTCGCGCAACGGAAAGATGATAGCCTCAGTTTTTGGGGAGGGGGCGGCTTCCGTCAGCGCCGCCGCGTCCTGGAACCATCCTCCCGTCGTTCATCTCTGGCCCGAAGGCGACCGGGAAAAAGCATGCGCGGCCTATGCCGAAGAAATCGAGAAAACCATCGGCGGAATGCCGGTCTTCGACCTCTCCATTCTCGGGATGGGCGCGGATGGCCATACCGCCGGTCTCTTTTCCATGGCCGATACAATGGCCGAATCCCTTACGGTCACCACCGAAGCCCCTTCCCATCCCGTATCGCGGATGACGATGAGCGCCGCTCTACTCAAGCGGTCGCGGCACACCATGGTTCTCGTTCGCGGACGCGAAAAAAAGGCGATGCTTGACGAAATTCTGAAAGATGACCGCTTTCCCTTGAATATGGCGGCTGGATCCCCCGCAACGATCTATTATCTCGAAGCCTGAACGAAACGGAGACCATCATGAATCCAGGATCGACAGCCCGCAGACTCCTTCCTGCCGTTTTCCTGTTGTTGCTGGTTCCCGTGATGTCGCATTCCCAGGAAAATTCCATGCCTCAAACATTGACCTTTTCCGGCTACACATGGATGGTCCGCCAGACCACGCAGTCCGAAGGCCCGATGGACAACTACTTCGGCGGCCGCGATCTTTCCGTGTTCCTGAATGACGATGGATCGCTGACTTTGAAAATATCGCCCGAGGCAGGCATCTGGCACGCGGGCGAGGTAACGTCGCAGAAATTCATGGGCTATGGCACCTATGTTTTCAAGGTCAGGACCCCTCCCGCCGACCTGGATCCGAATGTCGTGCTCGGACTCTTCACTTACTCAAGGGCGAGCGCCTACAGCCATCGGGAAATCGACATCGAATTTTCAGCCTGGGGCCAGAACGGAGAACCCGTATTGGGCCAGTACGTGATCCAACCCTACGCCAATCCCGGCCATATGATAATGTTCGATATTTCGAAAATTAGCGGTGCGGCGACCTATTCGTTTGCCTGGCTTCGAGGGAAGAATAGATTTCGTTTCCTGGGAGGGCTACGGACCGCGGCCGGCGGACGGCTCCCCCTCCATCATCTCCTCCTGGAGCTTCTCCGACCCCAAAGCGGTCCCCAAGCCCTCGAGCCAGGTCCATATCAACCTCTACCTCGCTCATGGCGACGTTCCACCCTCCGGCCGCGGCTCCCTTGCCGTCACCATAGACTCCTTCGAATTCATTCCGGCAAAAAAATAGGAGCCGCCCACGATTCTCTCGTGAACGGCTCCCTTTATCGGCGCCGGCCTTTTTAGGGCGGCGATCCAGCGCAGTCGGAGCGCCCAAGCGCAGTCGGCGCCAGCCTTCTATGTTCAGTTTTCGGCTATGAGCAGGGACTTCGTGTCCAGCTTCAGGCTCAGATCCTTCGGATTCAGCATCTCGTGGTCCTTGATGACCTTGAAGTGAATGTAATCGTGCATGGGTTCCAGAACGATGAGGACCGAAATCAAGGGAAGCAGTTCCCTGAGGAGAATCGGCACATTGTTCTTGTCGAAGAGAGGATCAGCGCCCGACAGCGTGCAGGAATACCATACTTCCAGACCCATCTCGGCTATGAACTTCTTGACCTTTTCGAAACGCTCCACCGATCCGCGCGAGAAATCGAACCCGTCGACGATAACCGTCTTCGCGTCGAAGCCGCCATCCACGATCATCGCCCTGAGGGAGCGGGTGATCTGGTCGACCGATACTCCTTCCTGGGTGAAGTTCATGATGACGCGGTTGCGCACCAGCTGATCCTTGAGATTGCCGATGTCTTCCAGGTTCTTCCGTTTCGCGATCTCATCGAAAATATTCTCGTACCAGGAAATAACGTAACTCGTGTGCGCATTGAAGGAAACATGGATGACTTTTTCTCCCTGGATGAGCTTGTCGAGCGCCATCTGGACGAGAACGGAAGTCTTGCCGATGCCCTTTCTGCTGGAGATTATTCCGATATTGCCAGCGCCGAGGCCGCCTTCTATCGACTTCTCCAGAATGCGCACGCTGCTTTTCGAAATGAATTCTTCCTTCAGCATGTGATCTCCTTTCGGCGATTGCGGGGCAATCCCCTGACATCTTCCCCGGCGCCGGAACGCCTGGGGAAGTCTTCATTCCTTAGTATACCCGCATTTCCTGCGGGCGGTAAAAAGAATTTGCCCAAAAAATTACTTCTGGTGCTCTTTCTTTCTCTTCTCGAGATAATCCTCTCTCAGCTTTTCGGAGATCGAGGTGGGGACCTTTCCGTACTTCTCGAATTCCATGGTGAACTCGGCCTTGCCCTGCGTGAGCGACCTGATGACCGTGGAATAGCCGAACATCTCGGCGAGGGGCACTTCAGCCTCGACACGGCAGAACAGTCCGTCCTCGGTGCTGGCGGTGATGATGCCGCGCCTCTGGTTCAGCGAAGCGAAGATGTTGCCCTGGAATTCGTTCGGTCCCTCGACGCTCACCTTCATGATGGGCTCGAGGATGGCGGGTTTGGCCTTTTCATACGCTTCCCTGAAGGCGCCGATGGCCGCCAGCTGGAAGGCGATATCGGAGGAGTCGACGGCGTGGCTCTGGCCGTCGTTGACGAGACAGCGCACGTTGACGATGGGGAAGCCGATGAGACTGCCTTTCTGCGTCGCGGCCTTGAAGCCCTTGTCGCAGGAGGGGATGAATTCGATGGGAATCGCGCCACCCTTCACCTGGTTGACGAATTCGTAGTTCTGCTCGGTGATGGGCTCGATGTAGCCCGCGACGCGGCCGTACTGGCCGGAGCCGCCCGTCTGCTTCTTGTGGGTATAGTTGAAATCGGCGCGCTGCGTGATGGCTTCGCGGTAGGCGACCTGCGGCCTGCCTATCTCCACCTCGCACTTGTACTCGCGGCGCATGCGCTCCACATAGACTTCGAGGTGGAGTTCGCCCATTCCCTTGATGATGGTCTGGTTGGACTCGGGATCGACGAAGGTCTGGAAGGTCGGGTCTTCCTTAGTGAAGCGGTTGAGCGCCTTGCCCATCTGGTCCGAGGATTTCTTGTCCTTGGGCTCGATGGCCAGGGAGATGACCGGTTCGGGAATATACATCGAGGACATGGCGTAGTTGAGATCCGGATGGCAGAAGGTGTCGCCGGAAGCGCACTCGACGCCGAAGAGGGCGACGATGTCGCCGCAATAGCCTTCGGTGATATCTTCCATGGAGTTGGCGTGCATGCGGACGAGTCTTCCCACCTTGAAGCGCTTGCGCGACCTGGTGTTGTAGAGTTCATCGCCCTTCTTGAGTTCACCCTGGTAGATGCGCACGTAGGTGAGCTGGCCGTACTGGCCGTCCTCGAGCTTGAAGCCGAGGGCCACGGGTTTCTGGCTCGGGTCGGAGATGAGCTCGATTTCCTTTTCGCCATTGTCGAGGTCGAGCGCGACGTTGCGGACCTCGGTGGGGTCGGGGAGATAACTGACGACGGCGTCGAGGAGAATCTGCACGCCCTTGTTCTTGTAGGCGGAGCCCACGAAGACGGGGACGAATTTCTCGGCGATGACGCCCTTGCGGATGGCTGCCATGAGCATTTCGTTCGTGTATTCGCCGTCGAGGAAGGCTTCGGCCAATTCGTCGGAGAACATGGCCGCGGCTTCCGCGAGTTCCTCGCGGTAACGTTCGGCGTCGGCCACGAGATGGGCCGGGATATCGGCATAGCGGATGTCCTCGCCGCTGGGGCCGTCGAAATACACGGCGCGCATGAGGACAAGGTCGATGACGCCTTCCAGCTTATCCTCGAGCCCGATGGGGATCGTGACGAAGGCCGGATTGAGCCCGAGTTTTTCCTGGAGCTGCGCCTTTACCTTGAAGGGATTGGCGCCGGTGCGGTCGCACTTGTTGATGAAGGCGAGCCGGGGAACGTGGTAACGCTTGAGCTGGCGGTCCACCGTGATGGACTGGGACTGTACGCCCGCCACCGCGCAGAGCACGAGTATGGCTCCGTCGAGGACGCGCAGGGAACGCTCGACTTCGATCGTGAAGTCAACGTGTCCCGGCGTATCGATCAGGTTGATGTCGTAACCCTTCCACTGAACGTTGGTGGCCGCGGACTGGATGGTTATGCCGCGTTCGCGTTCCAGGTCCATGGAGTCCATGGTCGCGCCCGCGCCATCCTTGCCCCTTACTTCGTGTATGGCATAGATCTTCTGGCAGTAGAAGAGAATACGCTCTGACAGCGTTGTCTTGCCCGAATCGATATGGGCGGAAATCCCGATGTTTCGCATCTTGTGAATGTCATTGGACATCTTGAGCCTTCACCTCATTGCAATAGAATGCGGGCGCCAAAAAGCGCCGTTCGCGGTTCGAAACGGTACCTGGCAGCATTGTTGATAACAATGCGGGAGATTGTAGAAAAAAATGCGGTTTGTTCCCATTTGTTAGAAAATCAGCTACCTGGCTACAGTATAGTGAAAAAGGTTCAGTTTTTCAATACCCGCGGACGATCAGATATATTCGATTTCCCAATCGAGCGGAGCGCTGTCTCTGAGCATCGCGCTGACGCCGCAGTATTTTTGCTGGGAAAGCTCGCAGGCCTTCCTCACGTTGTCGGGATTGAGATGATCGCTTGCCTTGAACTGATAGATCAATTTGATATGGACATACTTCTTGGGATGCTCTTCCCTGCCGTCGCCTTCCGCTTTCATGGCAAACCATGTGCAGGGTTCCCTCATTTTCTTGAGGATCGAAACGACATCCATGCCTGAACAGCCAGTGAGGGCGGCCAAAAGCAGTGGCTTAGGTCTGGCTCCTCCATCCTGCCCGCCGTCCGCGGCGGCCGCGTCCATGATGATCTTATGGCCATTCACGTCGGCCTCGAATGCCATGCCGCCATTCCAAATAGTTGTTACTTCGCTTTTCATGGAGTGCCTCCCATCGCATGATATAACGTCGGGAGGAGGCCTGGCAATCAGTTGGCGGAAACGGAGAACATGAGGCGATCGGAATAGCTGCCGCTCGCGGCCGATTGGGGAACATCGCGGATGGCGAGGGCGACGCTGAAGGGTTCGCTGTATTTGGAGGATTTGCCCGCGGCGGCGAAGGAGAATGTGCCGCCTTCGGCCGTCGATGCGGTATCGCCGAGGTAGAGTTCATAGGGGATGGCGGTCTTGTCGGTTCCGGTCAGGTCCCTGAGCGCGCCGCCGTTGGCCGAATGAACCTTGACGGTATAGGAAGAAGTCACGTTGGAGAAAAGACTTGCGTTTCCGAGATGCACGACGGCTCCCGTCTTTATCTCGAACCGGAGATCATTGTTCGGGGTATAGGCGGCGTTGCCGGAGACCGTTCCGTTGGCGGGGATATAGCCGGTCAGGTTGGCGCTGGCGTCGTTGGAAAAGTCGAGGGAGAGTTTGAGCACGGCGGGAACGACGGCGACGATCTGTATGGAGACGCTTTTGGAGTTGGACGTTTTTTGAGCATAGGCTCCGGTGAGTGTCACCAGGGCGAGCATCGCGAAAACCGCCGACCGCAAAAACCGCTTCATTCCTTCTCCTTGTCCATCCTATGCTTTAGATGATAATGGAGAAGGAAATGCTTGTTATTGTCGTGATGACCGGTTCAGAGGCCTTATTGACGGCCTGTCGTCTTTTTATTTGAAGGACTGCCGGCGATTTTCTCCAAAATCTCCAATAGACTAAAAGACTTGGAGCTAATTGTTAAAAGGTCCAAAATCTCCAATTTCTCCAACGCCGGATTTCATGAGCGGAAAAATCGGAAATGAAGGTTTTTTAAAAAAAGCGGCGCGGTCGGGGCCGCGCCGTAAAATTCATCGGGAGATGGAGGTCAATTCCATTTCGAAGACGAGGAAGGCATCCGCGGGAATCACGCCGCTTATGCCGGACGAGCCGTAGGCCAGCTCGGGCGGAATGACGACGAGCCTTTTTTCGCCCTTGCGCATCGTGGACACGACCTTGTCCCAGCCTTCGATTATTTCGCCCGTTCCGACGCGGAACTTGAAGGGGCCGCCCGCGAGGGCGGACTGGTCGAAAACGGTGCCGTCGAGCAGCATGCCTTTGTAGATCACCGAGACGGTATCTCCCTTGGCTGGCACATCGCCAAAACCTTTGCGGATTACCTTCTGGAATATGCCGTACTCGTCCTTGACCGCGTCGGGCCATTTGGCGGAGATGGCCGCCATATCCGATGCCTGTTTGGCCTGGGCGGCGGATCGAAGCGCGGCGTAGGAGGCGCTGAGTCTCTCGTCCCAGGCTTTTTGAGAAACATCGAAAGCCTTGGCTTTAGCGCCCACGCGCTCGATGCGAACCTTTTTAATCGCGTCGCCCACGGCGATGGTGTTTACGATATCCATGCCTTCCACAACCTTGCCGAATACGGAGTGTTTTCCGTCCAGCCAGGCCGCGTCGCCGAGGGTAATGAAAAACTGGCTTCCATTCGTGTTGGGACCGGCATTGGCCATGGAAACCACGCCAGGGCCTACATGTTTAAGCTCGGGGGAAAATTCGTCGGGGAATTTATAGCCGGGACCGCCGGAACCGTTGCCGAGGGGATCTCCGCCCTGGATGACGAATCCGGGTTCCACCCTATGGAAGGTGATGCCGTCGTAATATGGTTTGCCCTTGCTGGCGTCGAGCTTGCCTTCGGCGAGTCCCACGAAGTTTCCGACCGTGAGTGGCGTCTTCTCGAATTCGAGGGAGAGCACGATCTCTCCTTTCGTCGTCTCGAGGACGGCGTAGAGTCCGTCGGGCCTTTCGCTGGTCTGGCAGGAGACCATGCTCGTGGCCGCCGACAGGAAGGCCAGAGCGAGTATCAGTTTATGTATTCGTTTCATTCTTTCCTCCGGGTAAACCAGCGTTACCATATCAGAAACGCCGCGCCGATGAAAGATCCATCCCGGCTATTTCTTCACGGCTCTTGACGACGGAAAGCGCGCGGGCAATGATGGCTTAAGGAAAAGCAAGGAGCTGAAATGGCGGAAATGGAATACAAGAGACCCACCTGGGACGAATACTTCATGGAAGTCTGCAATGCCATAGCCAAGCGAGCGACCTGCGACCGGGGAAGGTCTGGCTGCGTCATCGCCAAGGACAATCAGATACTGGCCACCGGCTATGTGGGAGCTCCCAGCGGACTGCCGCATTGCGACGAAGCAGGCCATCAGCTCAAGAAGCTCATCCATGAGGACGGAACGGTTACCCAGCATTGCGTCCGTACCGTGCATGCCGAACAGAACGCCATCTGCCAGGCCGCGCGCAGGGGGGCCGCCATACAGGGCGCCACGCTTTACTGCCGCATGACTCCCTGCCGGACCTGCGCCATGATGATCATCAACTGCGGCATCGTGCGTGTCATTTGCGAGCGGCGATATCACGACGGAGCCGAGAGCGAAGAGATGTTCAAGACGGCCGGCGTGGCCTTGGAGTATGTATTCGACGAAGTCCAGAAGTATAAAAACCAGTAAGTGGAGCCGCCCGCCGCCGCGTCTCTTCCGCCCGCGGATCTCCTGATTGCATAAAACCTTCGCTTGCCTGTAAAGTACGGAACGTGAGCATCAACGTAGTTTTCATCGGCGAGATCGTGGGCAAGAGCGGCGTCTTCGCCCTCAAGTCCACCTTGCCCGAGATAAAGGCCAGATATAAGCCCGATTTCATCATCGCCGACGCCGATTCCGCGACCGGCGGCGCCGGACTCGGCGTGCAGCATGCCGTCTATCTCCGCAAGTTGGGCATCGACTGCCTCACCGTCGGCGATTGCGCCTACTACAAGATCGACATGACCGAATTCTATCCGAAAGCCGGCTGGGTGCTGCGCCCGGCCAACTATCCTTATGAGAATCCCGGAAGAGGATGGAAGATCTTCCAGACTCCGGTCGGCAAGATCGCCGTCGTTTCGCTCTTGGGGCAGGCGGGTTTCCCTCGCGTGCATCTGGAGAATCCCTTTCCCGCGATCGATCAGATAATCGACAGGATAGCCGCCGACACGAAGGCCATCGTCGTGGATTTCCACGCCTCGACGACGGCGGAAAAGCTCACGCTTTCCAGCTATGTCGACGGCAGGGTATCGGCGGTCGTGGGGAGCCACTGCAAGGCGCTTACGGCAGACGCTCGTTTGATGAAAAATGGTACGGCGGCGATTACCGATTGCGGCCGAACCGGCAGTATATTATCCGTTGGGGGCATGAATCCCGATGCCCGCGTAAAGGAATTCATGACAGCGGTCCGCGTATGGGAAGGCGACGGGACTCTTGGACTGGAAGTTCAAGGCTGCTTTTTCCGCATAGGCGATTCGGGCAAGGCCGAACGCATGGAAAGCTTCAGGATTCCCTGCAAGGAGACGATCGATGAAAGAAATGGCAACGGTCAAGAAGATAAACGGTAAGTTAGTCCATGTCTCCATAGCGATGCATGACGGCTGCGCTTCCTGCATCAACAACAGCTGCAAGAATGGACGCAGCGACCTCCAGAGCTACAATGCCCATGGCATCGACGTGATTGAAGGCGACGAGGTGGAGATCGAGATTTCCGGATCCGAACAGGCCAAAGGCGCTTTTTGGATCCTCGGCCTGCCGCTTATCGCCTTGTTTGCGGGTTATGGCCTCGGCCGTCTCTTTTTTCCCACGACTACCGAAGGTCCGGCCGTGATCTCCGCGGGCGTGTTTTTCGTATTGACGCTCGGCGCGGGCGCCCTGCTGCAGAAAAGCAGGAAATTCGACTCGCTCCCCGTGATCATAAGGAAATGCGGCGCCTGATAATGTGTTTCTCCCTCTAGAAATCTGCGTTTGACTCCTGCCCTGATCGGTGAAATAATAAAAACGCCAGCGTTGCTGGTGTTTTTAGACATCGTGGGGCACATGGAGATAGACGGATGAAACGATCATTTTCTTTCTGTCTTGCCGCAGTACTGCTTCTTGCCGCAACAGTAGCGGGCGCGGCGCCGAAGTCCGAGGATTATTTCGCGGTATACGCGGGAGAGCTTACGACACTCAATTATCTCGTCGTAGCCGCCGAAAACGAGCATTCCGTCATCGCGAACATCGTCGATGGGCTCGTTGAATATGACAAGTATGGCGTCCTCGTCCCCTCACTCGCCACCGATTGGAAAAACTCCCCCGATGGCAAAACCTGGACCTTCACGCTTCGCAAGGGCGTAAAATGGGTGGACAACAAAGGCAAGGATTATGCCGAGGTAGTCGCTCAGGACTGGGTCGATGCGGCCAAGTATCTCTTCAACAAGAAAAACGCTTCCCTCACGGCGAAGATAGCCTACGATGTCCTCAAGAACGCCAAGGCTTATTTTGACGGTACCTTGACCGATTTCGGCCAGGTTGGCGTCAAGGCGCTCGATAAATATACGGTGCAGTACACGCTGGAGAAGCCCGTTCCCTATTTCCTCAGCATGCTCACCTATGTCTGCTTCCTGCCCGTCAACGGCCAGTTCCTGGAGAAGACCGGAACGAGGTTCGGCACCGACAACAAGAATGTTCTCTACAACGGCGCCTACATACTCGACACCTTCGAGCCCCAAGTCGGGCGAACCCTTGTGCGCAACGACAAATACTGGGACAAGGACCATGTCTTCATCAGAAGACTATCCTATAAATACAACAAGGAAGCGAGCACCCTCGGACCCGAGCTCTTCCTGCGCGGCGAAATCTCGTCAGTGGCTGTTCCGAGCTCCCTCATCGATACCTGGATGAAAGATCCGGCCAAGAAAGCCATCGTGCGTCCGGCGGAAACATCTTCCTATACCTATTTCTACACCTTTAACTTCAACCCGAATTTCGATGCTCAGTATGAGCCCGACAACTGGAAGCTGGCCGTCAACAACAAGAATTTCCGCAAGTCGCTTTTCCATGCCCTGGACAGGCGCGCCGCCATGATCACCGCCGAGCCGTACGCGCCCGAGCGGAGACTTCAGAACACGATCACGCCGCGCAACTTCGTCAACGCTTCCGGCAAAGACTTTGTCGATATGGGCGATCTGTCGAAGTATTCCAAGACAGATTCCTTCAACAAGACGCTCGCCGTCGAATTCAAGGCGAAAACCTTGGCCGAACTCGCCGGCAAGGCGAAATTCCCCGTCAAGATCATGATGCCCTACAATGCCGGGGCTACAGACTGGACCAACAGAGTTCAGGTTGTCGAGCAGCAGCTGGAGAATCTCCTCGGCAAGGACTACATTGATGTGGTTCCCGTATCCTTCCCCGCCACTGGATTCCTCGGCGCCACCCGCCGGAAAGGCAACTATGCCATCCAGGAATGCAACTGGGGTCCTGACTACGCCGATCCGGAAACCTACACCGATCCTTTCATTACCGGCTCGAACTACAACTGGCCGGAGATGGCTGTTGGATATGCGCAGGCGAACGGCAAGACCGCCTATGAAAACATGGTGGACGCGGCCAAGGCGGAAACCGTCAACATCGCGAAGCGCTATGACCTCTTCGCCAAGGCCGAAGCCTATTTCATCGGCGAAGCCTTTGTCATTCCCTACGCGATCGGCGGCGGCGGATTCACCGCATCCAAACTCGAACCTTTCTCATATCCATTTGCGCCCTTCGGCATGTCCTATCTGAAATTCAAGGGACAGACGGTCATGCAGAAGCCGCTCTCCACGGAAGCCTACAACAAGATGAAGGCGACTTGGGACGAGGAACGAGAGGAAGCCCTCCAGAAGTCCAAGTTCTGAGACAACATCGTTCATGTTTCGCGATCGCGGCGCAGACTGGGGAAGCCCGGTCCGCGCCGCGATGTGCGGCCGCGGGGAATCAATGTTCAGATATATCCTGAAACGCTTTTCTCAGTCCTTCGTCACCCTTTTCATTGTAGTGACCGTCGTGTTCATGCTGATGCGCCTTCTCCCGCTGGAAGGATATTTCGGCGATGGCTACGACAAACTTTCCGAGGAGCAGAAGGTCGCCGCCCTCGACCGCATGGGCTTGCTCGATCCCTGGTATGTCCAGCTGGGCAATTTTTACGTGAAACTCTCGCGGGGCGATTTGGGCACTTCCATAATCTATCGACGTGACGTGCCGGTTACCGAAGTAATAGCCCCGCGAATTCCCTATTCCATGTATTTCGGGATTTTCGCCACCCTTCTGGCGTTGATCGCGGGCCTTTCCCTGGGCGTATTCATGGCACGGAAGAAAGGGCAGGTCCTGGACAAGGCCGGTACCGCTTACATCGTGCTGATAAACGCGATGCCATCGGCCGTCTATCTCCTCTTTATACAGTTATACGGCACCAGTCTCTTCAATCTTCCCATTCTTTTCGATAAATACCGCGTAAAAAGCTGGATACTGCCGGCCATTTCCCTGTCGTTAGGCGGCATTGCTGGGTACGCGATGTGGATACGGCGTTATATGGTCGACGAACTCAACAAGGATTACATAAAGCTCGCCAGGGCAAAGGGGCTGCCAGAAAAGCTCATCATGGTGCGCCACGTTATGCGAAACGCCTTCGTCCCCATGGCCCAGTACCTCCCCGCCGCGATACTTTCGACTATTTCCGGCTCGATCTATATCGAATCGCTTTATTCCATTCCCGGCATGGGCGGACTTCTTGTCGATGTCATTCAACGTCAGGACAACCCCATGGTCCAGGCTCTCGTCCTCATTTTCTCCTCAGTGGGAATCATCGGTCTGTTTCTCGGCGATATTCTCATGGCGATATTCGATCCGAGGATAAAACTCGTAAAAGGGGAGGGCTCGCGATGAGCGACTCGCTTTTCGAATTCGCCGACTTCGATGAAAACGCCTCGGAACGTATAGGATATTCCGATTACTCGTATTGGCGGTCCACCGTAAAGGTTTTTCTCAAGAATCGGATCGCCGTTATCCTCCTTGTCGTGCTTTCTATATTGCTTATATTCACGTTCATCCAGCCCCTCATCCCCGGGCAGAATTCACCCACCAAGATTCATATCGACCCCGCCACGAGCGTGCAGATGCGCAATCGCCTGCCGGATGCCACTTTTTGGTTCGGGACCAACTCCATAGGCCAGGATCTTTGGGCGCGCATCTGGAGCGGCACGAGGACAAGCCTTCTCATCGGGCTCATCGTCGGATTCTTCGAGATGCTGGTGGGCATAACGTATGGAGCCCTTTGGGGCTACGTGCGCAAGCTCGACAGGGTTATGACGGAAGTGTACAACGTTCTCAACAATATTCCCACGACGATCATCCTGCTGCTGATGGCCTATATTCTCCGGCCCGGATTCAAGACCATGATCATAGCGATGTGCATCACGGGCTGGCTGGGGCTTGCCCGCTTCGTGCGCAACCAGATCGTCATCATAAGGGACAGGGAATACAACCTCGCGTCGCGCTGCCTTGGAACGCCAGCTGGCCGGGTGATAAGCCGGAATCTGTTGCCCTATCTCGTGTCGGTGATAATGCTGCAGACGGCCCTCTCCATCCCCGGGACCATCGGCTGGGAAGTGTTCCTCACCTACATCGGCCTCGGACTGCCCGTGAGCATTCCCTCCCTTGGAAACCTGGTCAACGAAGGCAGGCTCATAATGATGTCGCCCGAATTAAGGTACCAGCTGATATTCCCCACGATCGTGCTGTCCATCATTACCATATCCTTCTATGTTCTCGGCAACGCCTTCGCCGACGCGTCCGATCCGCGCAACCATGTGTAGGGGCAGGTGATGGAAAAAATAGCGGTGGAAAAAATCCTCGACGTGAAAGATATAGTCATTAAGTTCAACTTGAGGGGACAGGTCCTCACCGCGATCCGCGGGACCAGTCTCGATGTCAGGAAAGGCGAGACCATCGCCATCGTCGGCGAATCCGGTTCGGGAAAATCCGTGCTCACGAAATCCTTCATCGGCATGTTGGATAAGAACGGCTGGGTGGATTCGGGGTCCATCCTCTTCGAAGGCGAAGATCTCGCGAAGTACCGCGGCGAAAAGCCCTGGCTCTCGATAAGGGGCAAAAAGATATCCATGGTCTTTCAGGATCCGATGACCTCGCTCAACCCGCTCCGCACGGTAGGCTCGCAGATCGGCGAAGTCTACGCCCTGCACCGCGGCTTCAACGCCAAAAAAGCCGAGGCGGCGGCGGTGGAGATGCTGAATCGGGTGGGCATTCCCGACGCCGACAAGCGCCACAAGCAGTTTCCTCATGAATTCTCGGGCGGCATGCGGCAGCGCGTAGTCATCGCCATCGCCATGGCATGCGAACCGCGCATTCTCATCTGCGACGAGCCTACTACGGCCCTCGATGTGACCATCCAGGCCCAGATACTGGATCTTATCCGCTCCCTTCAGGCCGAGTTCGGCTTCACGACCATCTACATCACCCACGACCTGGGTGTGGTGGCCAACGTCGCCGACAGGGTGGCGGTGATGTACGCCGGGAAAATCGTGGAATGCGGGCAGGCTGAGGAAGTTTTCTACGATCCGCGCCATCCTTATACATGGGCCCTGCTTTCATCGCTGCCCCAGCTGGGAATCAAGGGGAAGCCTCTCTTTTCCATAAAGGGAACTCCTCCGAGCCTCTTCAAGGAAATAAAAGGCGACGCTTTCGCGGCGCGCAATCCCTATGCGCTCAAGATCGATTTCGTGCAGGAACCGCCCCGTTTCGAGGTGAGCCCCAGCCACTGGGCTTCCACCTGGCTGCTCGATCCCCGCGCGCCCAGGGTGGAACCCCCCGAAATCATCAGGCACTTGCAGGAATCCTGGCAGGTTCAGAACGCGTGGCTTTCGGGTTCCAAGGCCTGAGCGCGCAAACGAGGAAAGATACGATGGAACGCGAGAAAATACTGGAAGTGAAAGACCTATCGGTCGATTTCAAGGTGAAGGGCGGTAGCTTCCGCGCCGTCGACAAGGTCAATTTTTTCATATACAAGGGCGAAACCTTCGGTCTCGTCGGGGAATCGGGATCCGGAAAGACAACCATCGGCCGGGCGATCGTGAGGATAAACGAAGCGAGCGGCGGGGAAATTCTCTTCAAGGGAAGGAATATCAACGGTCGCATAACGCCTGAACTGGACCGTGAAGTAGTCCAGAAAATACAGATGATTTTCCAGGATCCGATGGCGTCGCTCAACGAGAGGGCGAAGATAGACTATATCGTTTCGGAAGGCCTGTACAATATCCATGGATTTTCGAGCGAAAAGGAGAGAATGGAGCTCGTCCAGAAGGCTCTTCTCGAAGTGGGCCTTCTGCCCGAGTTCGCAAGCCGTTTTCCCCATGAGTTCTCAGGCGGCCAACGTCAGCGGATCGGCATCGCCCGCGCCCTCATTATGTCGCCTGAGTTCATCATCGCCGACGAACCCATCTCCGCGCTGGACGTTTCGATCAGAGCCCAGGTGCTCAATCTCCTCTCACAGATCCAGAAGACCAAGGGGCTGTCGCTGATGTTCATAGCGCACGATCTCTCGGTTGTGCGATTTATAACCGACAGGATAGCCGTCATCCATCTGGGCAAGATCGTGGAACTCGGCGAGACCGAGGAAATATTCTCCAAACCGCTCCACCCCTACACGAAGGCGCTGCTCTCCGCCGTTCCCCTGCCGGATCCACGGCGCGAGAAGGGCAAGAAATCGACGCCTTACGACCAATCGTGCCACGACTACAGCGATGAACAGCCCAGCTGGCGTGAAGCCCTGCCCGGGCATTTCGTGTACGGGAACGGGGAAGAGACGGAGGACTGGACGAGGCGCTACCGGTGAGAGATCAGAAATTCGCGCCTATCCCAAAGCCGAAATAAAGGACAAGGGAAGCCAAGGCGAGGAAGACGGAAGCGGCCAGCAGGACGCGGCGGCTTCGTTTGGATGAAAGGTTGGGCGGCGTATCCTGCCCGCGGCGTTTCAAGAACGAGTCGTCGCGGAGATAGAGCAGCCAAGCGACGAGAAGATAGAAGCCCATGACAGCGACGGCGAGCCATTCCACATAGTACGGTTTGCCCAGAAGCTTGAGGCCGATGAGGAAACTGGCCGCCAGCCCCAAGCTTCCCAAGCCCAGTCCCATGGCCGCGTCCTTCAATAGCGGACGTTTTGGGCGCGTTCCGTTTTCGATTGTTTTTCGATTCATTGAAGGCATTGTGGGGACTCGAAATCTTCTTGTCAACGCGGCGGAATCCGGAAGATGGAGGCGGGAGGAAGACAATGGAAAGAGGAGCGGAAAAAGCGGCCGAAGCGGCCGAAGCCTTGCGGGAACTCGGCGAGGCCTGCGGGCGGGTGATGGAATTGCCGGGGAAGCCTCTTTCGGGCCTCGCCGTCGTCCTGCTTCGGGGCGGCCGCATAGCCTGGGAAGGGTACTTCGGCACGAGACGCTTTGCCGCGGGCGACGGGAAGGTGCGGACGGAAGGGCAGGGGGGAGCGACAGATCTGCCCGTCGATGAGCGCACGCGGTGGCGCGTCGCCTCAATTTCCAAGCCCACGGCGACGATAGGCGCCATGCGCCTCGTCGAAAAAGGCTTCCTCGATCTCGATCGCGACATTTCCGATTACCTGGGATTCACGCTGCGCAATCCAGTCTTTCCCGACGAGAAGATCACGACAAGAATGCTCCTCGGCCATACATCCAGCCTCCGCGATGCGGGTTTCTACTATCCCCCGCTCGGACACAGGCTGGAGGAACTTTTCGCCCCCGATGGCAGATACTTCGATGGTGGAAAGCACTTTGCCCCGAAAGACCCCCGCGTCGACATGTCGCCCGCTTCGTTTTATTGCTACTGCAACCTGGGGTATGCCATCCTCGGAAGCATCGTGGAGAAGATCGCGGGCAAACGCTTCGATCTCTACATGCAGGAAGCCGTCTTCGGGCCGCTCGGCATAGACGGCGGGTTCAACGTCAACCTGCTCTCGGATGAGGGGTTTGCCAACCTTTCGCCCATCTATAGAAAATGCCCGGCCGATAAAGAGTCGGATGATTCCTGGAACGCGATGGGCTCTTGGTATCCGCAGATTGACGACTACCGCGGACTCCGTCCGAAGCTTCCGGTCCGAATCCCGGTCGCGGTCGGCACAGGCAGCACAGGCGTCCAGGGCGGCCGCGGCAGCCGGGACTCGGCAGTCCTGCCTTCGCTTGAAGACTATAGGCTGGGGGAGAATGGCTCGCTTTTTTCGCCCCAAGGCGGCATGCGCATCCGCGCCCGCGATCTCGCGAAAATAGCGCAGTGCTTCATCGACGGCGGCAAGGTGGATGCGGGTTTTGGCGTCGACGGCGGGACAAAGGCCGCGGAACCGCGATCGGGCGGCATCCGTCTGCTCTCTGAGATGAGCGTGGACGCTATGATGACCCCAGGCTGGAAGCGACGCGAGGACGGCTCCAACTGCGAGGAAGAATTCAGTCGTACCTATGCGACCGGCATCGGATTGATGCGTCCGACCGGCCCGGGGGGGCGGCCCGGCCTATGGGGACACCGCGGCAATGCCTACGGTTTCCTCGGCGGCATGTTCGTCGATCGGAGCAACCGTTCGGGCTACGTTTATATGATCGGCGGAACGGGGGCCAATCCGGACGCCAACAGGGATGCGCAAAGCGGCCTTACAGTATGGGAAGAAGCGCTCGGCCGCGCGATCGAAAAGACGCTCAGCTTGATTTGAATCTTCGGCGCACCTGGAGCTGCTCGGGCGGCGCCTCCGCTATTTCGGCCATGCGCTTTACCCTCTTGTAGAGCTGTTCCTGCGCCGAAACGGGTTTTTCGCCTTCCATGGGCTTTACCCCTTCCCAGGAACCGTCGGGAAGCATCCTGAAAGCATGGTCCGTATCCTTGAAATAGGCAGCCATGATTTCCACGCAAACGCGCTGGAGGCGTTCGTCGATCACCGGGAACATCAATTCGATCCTCCGTTCCAGATTCCTCGGCAGGCAGTCGGCGCTGGATAGATAGACCTCATCGAGGCCGCCGTTGCGGAAATGGAAGATGCGCGAGTGCTCGAGATAGCGTCCGAGAATGCTTCTGACCTCGATGGTCTCAGAGAGACCCGGAATGCCGGGCAGGAGGGTGCAGGCTCCCCGAACGTTCAGCCTGACGATCACGCCCGCGCGGGACGCCTTATAGAAAGCGTCGATTACGTCGGTATCGGCCAGGGCGTTCAGTTTTGCCTCGATTAGGCCGGGAGACTCGGGCGAGGAGCGCTGGATCTCCCTGTCGATCAAGGAAAGTATCCGCTTTTTCAGATCAAAAGGCGCCACGGCCAGATGGGTGAGGGGCTGGATGGTGGAATAGCCGGTGAGCATGTTGAAAAGCGCCGAGGCTTCCCTGCAGAGATCATCGTTGGCGGTGAAAATCGAAAGGTCGGAGTAGCCCCTGGCTGTCTTTTCGTTATAGTTGCCGGTCGAGAGATGGAGATACTTGTGGATCGCTCCGTCCTTGGTTCTGCGGATCGCGAGGGCTACCTTGGCATGCACCTTCAGTTTTGCCACGCCATAGGTGACGATGGCCCCGGCCTGTTCGAGCGTGGATGCCCAGGTTATATTCCTCTCTTCGTCGAAACGCGCCTTGAGTTCCACGACGACGGCCACTTGTTTTCCGTTTCGCGCCGCCCGAATAAGTGCCTTAACTACGGGAGAATCGCCCGAGGTCCTGTACAGCGTCATTTTTATGGCGAGAACGGTGGGATCGTCGGCCGCTTCGTCCAGGAAACGCTGGATCGCCCCGAACGATTCATAGGGCACATGGATAAGCCTGTCTCCGCTGTCGATTTCATCCCAGACGCTCGCCCCTTCCGGGCCGGGGAGGACGACAGGGGACCAAACCTTGTCTCTCAGCTTGGAGTTGGTCCTTCGATGGCTCTTTTCCTCGATGGAAGCCAGGTCGTAGAAACCCGCAAGATCTATGGGACCGCCCAATCGATAGGTGTCTATTTCGCCAAGCCCAAGACCTTTCTGGAGGATCGCGACGAGGGCGGCCGCCTTGCCGGAGACGCTGAGTCTCACCGGCGTGGAGTTCTGGCGCCCGGCCAGAACTTCCTCCATGGCTGCCAGAAAATCCTCCTGCCTGTCCTCGTCGACGCCCGAATCGGCGTCCCTCGTCACCTTGAAGACAAGGGAGCTGTTGACCTTGTGTCCGGGGAATAGCCTGGAAGCGTAGCTCGTGATGAGGTCTTCGATGAGGGTGAATCGGAAAATATCCGGATTGTCCTCATCCTGTTTGGGAAGCGGTATGAACCGGCCTGAGTTCTTGGGCACCTGGGCTATTGCGTAGACCTTGTCGCTGCTTTCCGTCTCGAGCTCGAAGGCGCATTGGAGCTGGAGATTGCCAGTCGAGGGGAATACGTCCTCCTCGATGCGCAAAGGGGTGATGAGGGGGAATACCTGTTCGTTGAAATAGCCTTCGAGATAACGCTTTTCGCCCAAACTCCAGCGCCTGGGAGGAACGATTTCCATTCCCTCCGCCGCGAGTCCCGGCAGGACACGCTCGGCCAGGCACTTGTACTGAATGCCGACCAGCTCCTTCACGCGGGCTGAAACCATGGCGAGCAGCTGCTCGGGGGTGGCGCCCGAGGCATCCAGGCTGTGGTCTCCCCGGCCGATCGCGGCCTTGAGGCCGGCCACCCGGACCATGAAGAACTCGTCGAAGTTGGAAGTCACGATGCCGAGGAACTTGAGGCGCTCGAGGAGGGGCACCGAATCCTTCAGCGCCACCTGGAGGACTCGGGCGTTGAACTCGATCCACGAAAGTTCGCGGTTCAGTACGGGATAATCGCTCATGGCTGCCTCATAGTACTGTCGGTACCAGACCGAAAACATCCTCGAACAAATCTCCCTTGTCGGCAAGCGATAGTCTTTCGAGCGAGAAGTCGAGGTTCCGAGTCGAACGGATCAGGAATTTGTCGCTGCCCTTCTCGAAGGAAGCGTCGATCATTCTTCCCGAATGATTCCTGTCCAGCGCGTCGGCCACGCGCAGTATGGCCGAAAGCTTCATAACGACGATCCTGTCCTCCCTCGGGAGGGAAATGTAGTTCACATGGGTGGGGGCGGGGGGCGAACGCCGGTGATAGCGCACCACGTTGGATATGATATTGATGTCGCTCCGGTTGAGGCCGAAGATTTCCGAGTTGGACACGATATACTCCCCGTGCTTGTTATGGCCCGAGGCCCTTATATAGGTTCCGATATCGTGCAGGATGGCCGCGGTTTCCAGGAGAAGTCTTTCATGGTAGCCCAGCCCGTGTTCGTTCGAGAGCGAATCGAAAATGGCGAGGCAGAGAATGCTCACACTTCGGGCATGGGCTTCGTCGTAGCGGAAGCGCTTGCCGAGAGCGCGGGCCGAGGCCAGGACCTGCTGCTTCAGCTCTTCTTCCACGGCCGGGTCCAGACCTCGCACCTCGGCGAGGAGCAGCCCCTCCCTGATGGACACGTTGGGGACTATCACCTGGCTGGCCCCCGTCCTGGCGAGGAAAAGTGACTCGATGGCGAGCCCTGAGGAGAGCCCTTCCGCCTCCGCCCAAGGCAGATGATACGTGGCTATGCATTCTTCGATCGATAGTTTCGATATGGATTCGGCGAAGGCGATGAAATCTTCCCTGCCCAATATGGAATAAGCGCCGAGGTTTTGCCCCGAGACGCAGTATGCCGCGAACCGCGCGTCGGAACCGATCACGATGAAGGAATTGATCGACTCAAGCGGCATATACTCGGCCATCAGGTCGCAGGCGGTGCGGATATTGCCTTCCAGAAACTCCTGGAGATAGTTTTTCGAAGCGCCCGCCTCGCGCATCTGCTCATCCAACCTCAAGGTACCAATATGGAGGCTGTGGCTGGACATCATCTTTCCGTGCTTGAGGAGCATGATCTCCGTCGTGCCCCCGCCTACTTCCAGAATCATAGAATTCGAACGGGACAGTATTTTCCGCTCGTCCTGGAGGGCCTGCTGGACGGCCAGATACATGAGGTGGTTTTCCTCGATATCCTCGACGATCCTTATCTTGAAGCCTGTCTGGAGGGCCACTCTATCGATGAAGGTATCCCTGTTCGAAGCCTCCCTGAGAGCGCTCGTCGCAATCACTTTGGTCTCGTCGGGGGAAATGCCGTAGCCGTGGAGAAGTTCGCGATACGACGCCAGGACGGCTATGCTTTCGCGGATGGCTTCCCTGCCGATATTGCCCTGCGTGAACACGTCGCGGCCTATCCTGCTGGGCTTGCCCGCCCTGTCGAGAACCTTGATGCCGCCTGTGGCTTCTATCGAGGCAATAAGCAAACGTATCCCGGTGGATCCAATTTCCATGGCGGCTACCGGATTCGCGGCGGGGACGGCTTTCGCTTCCTTCACGTGCCTTACTCCTTGGCTGGTCGATTCGGACATGATACCACATATACTTCATTTTGTGACCGCGCCAACTGCGCCTTTACCAAAAAGAGCCTCGCGGTGTACACTTTCCCCCGCATGAACACAGGCACAAAATATCCATTTACGCGTACGACGCGACGCCGGACGCTGGCATTGCTCCTGGCCGCGATTCTTCTCGGCTTTTTCGCTTCCTGCTCGCCGCGCATCGGCTGGGGTGTCGTCCTCTGGACGGTCAAAGGCACGAGCGCCAAGGCTGGGACCATCGTACCCGTCTACCTCAAATCGAATATCACCAAGGTTTACGTCATAGGCGTCGAGGGAGACAAGGCGGAAAGGCTTGAAGTGCCCTTATGGCAAATCGAAATGTTCGGATCGAGAAGCGCGGCCAGAAAACGCACGGCGCAGATGGCCGATCTCGCTTCCGTCTATATGATCGCCGCCCGGGACGGGCTTCCCGTGCGGGAATCGCCGTCCAACGCCAACACCGTCAAGCGCGTGTACAGGCTCAGGGAAAACGAAATGGTCAAGGCGCTCAAGCGCGTCGACGGCGAGGCCCTCTATACCGGCTCAACGAAGCTGCCGGGCGACTGGTATGAAGTCCTCACCATGGATGGAACCAGGGGCTTTGTCTTCAGCTACACGATGCGGATGTTCGACGAGAGTACTGGAGACGCTCCCGCGCCCCAAAAGGCGCAGACCGATGCCGAGGCCATCAATGCCGTATTTTCACGGACCTGGCGTCCCGCCTGGTACGCTTCGATGATGGAAGAAGGCATGGTGGATCTGGATCTTTTTTCGCTCCGCTTCGGACTCTTCGGCGATGCCATCAACAAACAGATCCGCGTCGAGTTGCCCGCGAATTCCAAGGTGTTTCAATACGACAACATTTCCCAGGACAAGGACTGGCTCGTCTTCGAGCCTACCGACCTGAGGATAAAACTCGATAGCCCGACCAGTCTCCTCGCGTCCTGGGGGCCGGCAGTCGAGGGGGAACCCGAAGACACGGCTGGATGGCGGGCGGGCGACAGCTTTATCCGCTTTATCGTCGTGGACAAAGATATAAGGGAATCCATTCGCGCCGAGGAAGCCAGACGCTCCGAGGCCTTGGGAAAATTCTTCGCCGCTGTCGCCTCCATCGGCGGCGGAAAAGGTGACAGGGCGGGCATGCTGGAATTTTCTTCCCCGTCGGCCGGCACCCTCGAACTGTGGCCAAGCGGCCTTTATTCATGGAAAGATACGTTGTTCCTTCCCGCGAACTTCACGCCCGCGGCCGACGACAGCGCCGCGGAACAGAAGGGAACCGCCGTTTTCGGCCTGAGACTTTCCAATGACCTCTCCGCGCAATGGCAGGGCGGATTCTCCCTCTATTCCGACGCGACGGGAAAAAGATCGGACTATGTCTACCGGCTGGAATCCAAGGGACTCGTCCTGGCGAAGGCTATCGGCTCCGCTCCCGGGCTTCCCCTGGGCGAAATAGAAAACCGGCTCGGAATGGCGACGTTAGGCTTCTCGGGCAAACAGTGAATCACGGCAGGATACAATGGCTTTCGTACAACTAAGCAATGTCAGCGTGGCTTTCGGGGCGCGCGATCTCATAAAATCGGCGACGCTCACTCTCATGGAAGGCTCCAGGGCTGCCCTGGCGGGGCCGAACGGTGCGGGCAAGTCCACGCTCATGAAGATCGCCGTAGGTCAGTTCAAACCCGATACGGGCGACATAGCCATAACCAAGGGCGCGAGGATCAGCTATCTGCCCCAGACCAACGTCACGCTCGGCCGCGGCAGCGTGCTCGAGGAAGCAGAATTGGCTTTCTCCCACATCGCCGAGATGATGAAACGCCAGGAAGAGCTGGGGCGGCAGCTTCAGGCCAAGGATCTCGACGAAAGGCTGACGAGCCGACTCCTCGAGGAGTTCGACGACATCGGACGGGCGGTCGAATCCAGCGGCTACTTCCGGCGGGCGGAGCGCATCGCCGAAGTTCTCCGCGGTCTGGGATTTGCCGACAAGGATTTCGGGAAGATGACGACGGAGCTCTCGGGCGGCTGGCAGATGCGGCTCGCCCTCTCCAAGGTGCTTCTCGAGGATCCCGATATAATGCTTCTCGACGAGCCGACGAACTATCTCGACCTCGAAGCCCGCACCTGGCTCGAAGGTTTCCTGCGCGCCTACAGGGGCGGCGTCCTCCTCGTCTCGCACGACCGTTATTTCCTCGATGTTACCGTCAACGAGGTCTATGAACTTTTCAACGGCAAACTCAGCCGATATCCTGGTACCTTCTCGGGTTACGAGGACCGACGCGCCAAGGAGCTCGACGCCATTTTCGAGCAATGGGAACGCCAACAGGAAGAAATCCAGAAGCTGGAGGACTTCATCCGCCGGTTCAGGTACAAGGCGACCAAGGCCACTCAGGTACAGAGCCGCATCAAGGTGCTGGAGAAGATCGTCCCCATCGAGATTCCCGAGGGCATGAAGCACATCCATTTCAAGTTCCCGCAGGCGCCCCATTCGGGCAAGATCGCCGTGCGGCTTGAAAACATCGGCAAATCCTACGGGGCGCTGCGCGTCATCGACAATTTTTCCCTGGAGATAGAGCGGGGAAGGAAGATGGCTTTCGTGGGTCCGAACGGAGCGGGCAAATCGACGCTCATGCGACTTCTGGCCGGCACCGACAAGGATTTCGAAGGAAGCATCACTTTAGGCTCAGGCATAGAGATAGGTTATTTCGCCCAGGATTCCGCCGAGAAGATGTCTTCGAACCGCACGGTCGAGGAAGAAGCCGAGACGGTCTGTCCCAACGAGCTCAACCCCAAATTGAGGAATATGCTGGGAGCCTTCCTTTTTCGCGGCGACGACGTGGAAAAGTCGGTGTCCGTGCTTTCGGGCGGCGAGCGTTCGCGCCTCGCGCTTCTGAAGATGCTGCTCCATCCGGCCAATCTCCTCATCCTCGACGAGCCGACCAATCACCTGGACCTCACGTCCAAGGATGTCCTTCTCGAGGCGCTGAGGTCTTTCGAGGGCACCGTGCTCTTTGTCTCGCACGATCGCGGTTTCATAGCCGATCTTGCCGATATGGTGCTCGAACTCGAGGCGGGCACCACGCCGCGCCTTTACTACGGCGATTACGCCTACTACCTCGAGAAGAAAGCGGCCCTGGCAGCGGCCGCCGCCGACGCCGCCCAGGACCCTTACGGCCCCGCCCGAAACGCGGCGGCCGCCGTCGCCGCCGCGGCTCCAGTACCAGCCATTTCGGCCCAAGAGCCGCCCTCCTGGGAAGAAGAGAAGAGCAGGAAAGCGCGTTACCGCAAGCTGATGAAGAGGGAAGAGGAACTCCTGGCGAGACTCGAGACCGTTTCGGAGGAAAAGAAGAAACTCGAGAACGCCATGGCCCAGCCCCTCAATTATTCGGATGGCGCCAAGGTAAAAAAAATCCTCGCTTCCATCGCCGATTTCGAAACCGAAGCTTCGGCGCTGAACGAGGAATGGATCGAAATCGCCGACGAGCTGTCGGCCTTCGAATAAGTCGCTACTTCGCCGGCGCTGGCGCCGCCACCGTAGTCGCGGTAGTTGCCGCAGTCTTATCGATAGGCAGCTTGGCCATCACCTTTTCGGCGAGGATTTTCCAGGTCTGGGGCAGGGAAATCCCTTCAGGGGTCGCGTATTTATCCAAGACAGCCCTGAGCCCCACTTTGGCGGCCTCATAATGACCCTGTTTGTATTCGATGAACGCCAGTTCGTACATGGCGGAAACGACGAGAGCCTGGTCGTCTGGGAACTTTTCGAGCAGGGCTTTATAGTAATACTGGGCGCCCTTCCAGTCGTAGATATCGGAGCGTTCCTGCGCCTTCTGGATAATCTCGGCCGAGCTGATGTCGGCGGGGATGGGGGGAAGCTTCGTGGCGCAGGATAAAGACAGAAGCGCCGCGAGCAGCACAATCGCCGTTATGGCGGGCATCGCGCGGAAATCTCTCGCGCCGCGTTTATATACGTTGAATTTGCTTTGCATAGGCTCCCCTTAGGCATTTCGATTATGCTATACTTCCGCGACCAGGGTCAATCATAGAAGCTTATCCTCCGACCACTGTGGAAGGTTACAATGTTAGCTGCCGTCATCAATGCCCTTGCCGTCGTAATTGGCTCCATCATCGGACTCATCCTGCGCAAAGGCATCAAGGAACGTTATCAGCAAATCATCTTCGCCGCCTCCGGCGTCACGTCCCTCACCATCGGCATCCAGATGGTGCTCAAGACCAATCATCTTCTCGCTTTCGCCATCGCCCTTATCCTGGGCGGCCTCATCGGCACATGGCTCAATATCGAAGGCGCCATAATGGGTTTTGGCGAGCGGCTCAAGAAGCGTTTCGACAAAAAATCAGAAGGCTCCACCTTCGCCCTGGGCTTTCTCAACGCGTCCATTCTCTATTGCGCGGGCGCGATGGCCATCATCGGATCATTCAAGGCCGGCACCGAAGGCGACTATTCAATCATTCTAACAAAGAGCGTGCTGGATGGTTTCATGTCCATCATCTTCGCCGGCGCGATGGGGCCTGGAGTCGCCTTTTCCGCCCTATCCATCCTTGTCTATCAGGGAATTCTCACCATCGTTTCGGTTTGGGTAAAGCCCTTTGTCACCGAAATAATGCTCGCCGAAATCACCGGCATCGGGGGAGCCCTCGTTCTTATGATAGGCCTTGGCCTTCTTGACATAAAGAAACTCAAGACGGGGGACTTTCTCCCCGCTCTCGCCGTTACCGTACTTCTCGTCCTTGCCTTTCCCTATGTCCCCTTCTTATAATTGAGCATGGTTATCGACAAGAGCCAGCGCTTCATCCACACGAAGCAGGTCGATGAGTCGGGGGCATGGTATAGCCTAGACAACGCCGGCATCATAATGCCCGCCGTCACCGACGCGATATCCTCGGGGCTCTTCAGGATAGAAGTCACGCTTGCCGAACCCGTCGACGAAATCATCCTCAATCGCGCGCTGGCCGATACTTCCAACCGCTTCCCTTATTTCAACGTCGTCCTGAAACGCGGTTTTTTCTGGTACTATTTCGACCAATGCCAGACAAGCCCCCAGGCATGCGAAGACGATTCGAGCCCCTGCCAGCACTGCGATACCAACCGTCAGGGCACGCGCATGTTCCGTGTCCGGAGTACCGGATACCGCATAGCGGCGGAATTTTCCCACAGTCTCACGGATGGTTCCGGCGGCATGTCGTTCATGAAGACGCTGCTCGCCAGATATTTCGCCCTCCTGGGCATAGAACCGGGCGCGACCATAGGCGAAGGTGACTATGCCGACATCCTTTCGGTGGAAGATCAGCCGGACCGCGAGGAATACGAGGACGGTTACCAGAAATACTTTCCGGGCAAACTGCCTCTGCCCGAGCCCAACCCGCATGCCTGGCATCTTCGCGAACCTCGTCTGCCCGAGGGAAGGTACAGAATCCTGACCGGCCGCCTCAAGCTGGACGAGGTCCTGGCCGAAGCGAAAAGACGGAACGTGACGATAACGGAGCTTTTGGGCGCCGTCTACCTCGATGCCCTTCAGAGTCTCTGGTTTTCCAAACCCCTAAAGCCGCGCGAGCACTTCATAAGCGTGGAAATTCCCGTCAACCTCAGGAATTTCTTCAAGACGAAGACGAACAGGAACTTTTCCCTCTTCATCCTGTTGAGGGAGAATATGCAGCTGGGCGCTCGCGGCTTCGATGAACTGGTCAAAAGGGCGCACTACCAGATGAGGCTCGAAAACGATCCGCGCTCCCTGGCTCGGCAGATTTCCCGCAACGCCGGGGGTACGCGCAACTTTTTCGTCAGGATTACGCCCCTCTTTGTCAAGAATGTCGCGGCGCGCATACTTTTCGCCAAACTGGGCGAAAACATGCTGAGCGGCTTCATATCGAATCTTGGACCTCAGCGCATGCCTCCGGGCTTGCTGCCGCATATTGAAAGCTTCACGTTCATTCCAGCTCCGAGCAAGACCACGCTGACCAACGCGTCGGTCATTTCCTGGAAGGATGAGCTGATTGTGACGTTTGGAAGCCTGTCGCATTCACGCGAGCTGGAAAAGCTCTTTTTTCGGCGTCTGCGCGGCTTAGGTCTCGCGGTGAGCGTGCGCTGCCGCGACGACAAGGAGTAAACCATGCCCTATTGTCCAGATTGCGGCGTTGAAATCGGAAACGCGGCGGTCTGCCCGCTCTGCGGAGCCAGGAATCCGAAGGCTGGCGCCGGCCACGACCCCGAATGCGGCGACAAGACCGACGCTCGCCATTCCGACTTCTTTGGCGAGGCGGGAGTCGCGGAGGCCCTCACCCCCAAGGAAAAGCGCAAGATTTCCTGGGAAGTCGTCACGGTGGCTTTTGTCATCGCCAGTCTCGTAATCACGGCGATCAACATCCTCGTCGTCGGCAGGCTCTCCTGGTCTCTTTATCCCGTATCCTCCTTCCTCTTCATCTGGACAATGGCGACTGCCTTCCTCGTTCTGGACAGCCGGCCCCGGCTTCGCTATACCCTTGCCGCCTTGGACGCGCCGCTTTTCCTTCTGGCTTTGGGACTTTTCACCAGCGATTTATCCTGGGCCTGGAAGCTGGCCGTGCCCATCGCTCTTTTCACCGAACTCGTGATCTTCAGCGTCTTTCTCCAGATTAGGAACGCGAAGCGAAAAGGCCTTAACGTTTTTGCCTTTCTCCTGACTGGGGTGGCCATCGGCTGCGTGGGAATCGAAATCTTCGTCGATCTTTTTGTCGGAGGGCATATCCATCTAGGCTGGTCGGCCATCACCGCCATCGCCCTCATCCCCATCGCGGTCTTTTTTCTCTACCTGCATTACCGCGTAGCCAAAACCACAAACCTTCACCGGCTCTTCAAGCTTTAGCCGGCCGATCCGCTCACCGAAGCGCTCGTTTTTCGGCCTTTTTCCGCCTTTCCTCGCTTGGGTTTTCACCGTCTATTGACATTTTCTGCAGTTTTCTGTAAAGTATTGTCAACACGACGCAGGGTAGAGCAGTTGGCAGCTCGTCGGGCTCATAACCCGGAGGTCACAGGTTCGAGTCCTGTCCCTGCTAAAAAAAAAGAGGCTTTCTTCGGAAAGCCTCTTTTTCTTATATACCTAACAGCTTTAACATCATCTCATTCGTATCGTTACTCTGAAATATTTTTTACCGACGACCGTACGATCAGTTCTGGGCTTAAGATGATCTGTCTATGTTCATTGTGGCTGTTTTCTATCTGATCCAGTAGCATTGTCACAGAAAGAAAGCCGGTTTGCTCTTTAGGCTGCTGCACGGTAGTCAAGGGCGGATTAAGGTATTTTGTGGCGAGGATGTTGTCGTAGCCGACAACGCTGTATTTTCCCGGGATGCTGAATCCGTGCTGCAGCGCGGATTCGTATACGCCGATGGCGATGACGTCGCTAAGGGAAAGGATGGCGCTGAAATCGTCGCGCCCGATCTTGTCCTTTCCCGAGTAGATCGCATCGAGCTGTTCGCAGGTGTTATCAACGGTTATCAGGTTATTCTTGATCATCTGTTCGCGGACCGGGAGGCCATTCTCGGCCAGCGTTTTCACATAGCCATTTCTGAAATCCTGCGAGGAAGGTAGCTCCGAAGGACCGTTCAGCAGCAAAATGTCTCGATGGCCGTTTCGGATCAGGTATTCCGTGGCTAGCCGGGCGGCTTCCTCGTGATCGACGTAGACGCAGTTGTAGTTGTCGCTCAGTGGACGGTTGTCTATGAAAACCGTCTTGACGTCGTCTTCCAAAAGTAAACGCATGTTGTCCGAATTTTTGCTCACGGGAGAGATGATGATCCCCTCGACTCCTTGGGAAATCATGGTCGATATATTGTTCATTTCAAGTTTTTCATCGTAGCTGGAATCGGATAGAAGCATCGTGTAGCCCTTTTTATTGAGCACGCTGCCGACCGCCTTGAAGATTTCCAGGTAAAAGGGGCTCTGGAGATCGTTCAGGATCATGCCGATGAATTTCGTCTTCCTGTTCCGGAGTCCTTTCGCGAGCATGTTGGGTCTGTAGTTGTATCGCTTGGCGATGGATTGGATCTTCTCCCTGGTCTTTTCATTGATGACGGGATCGTCGTGCAGGGCTTTCGCCACCGTGGAGAATGACATGTTCGCCTGTTCGGCGATGAACTTAATCGTGATGCTCTTTGGCTTCATAGGCTTCCAAGGATAAAATTTATAAAATAAGTTTAAAGAGGCCTTACAACGTTGTCAATCCTTGGATGAAAATGCGCTGCCATTTGCTAAAATCCTGTAAAAAGACAAGAAGCTCGTGTATTTAGGCCGGTAAAAATAGTTGAAAAAAAACTTGACAGGCCTATGACGCGATGTATAATGAAACCGAATTACAACGATGTAAAAGCATATAACTGAATTACAACGATGTAAAAGCATATAACTGAATTACAACGTTGTAAAATCTTGAGTTCGACAGCGATAGCGCGCGATGGTTTGAAACATGGGAAAGGGGGAATCTGATGTCATATTTTGATTTAGGGGAAACGAAATCGAGGCTTGGGAAAGTCCGAAATATCCTCCGCGAGAAGCACCTGGACGCGGCGCTCATCTATTATGACGAGCTCAATATTGCCAATGGCTGGTACCTTACCGGCTGGTGTCCGCAGTTTGAGAAGGGTTGCGTATTGCTTCCGCTGAATGGCGACCCCCTCCTTCTCGGCGGGCCGGAAAGCGAGCCTTTCGCGAAGATGAGCAGCGCGATTGTGGAAACGAGGAATTTTCCGCCCTTCATGGTGCCGGATGAAGAATATCCGAACGCTACGATCAGCACTTTTGAGATGCTCGCGGCCGAGCTCGTGGGAAAGAATCTTCCGATGAGGACGATTGGCGTCGTCGGCACGGCATCGTTGCCGCATAATGTCTACCAGCAGTTCGAGGCGGGGTTTTCTGGCATCCAGCTCGTGGACATCACCGACGACTACGAGCGGCTACGCGCGTTCAAATCCCCCTGGGAGATACGCAATATCAGGTCTTCATTTGGGCTTACGTACAAGGCCTACGAAGCCATGAAACAAAAGATCGCTCCCGGCGTCATCGAATATGAAGTCGCCGCGGAAGGGGAGTATGTCTGCCGTAAGGCCGGTGCCAACAACTTCGCGTTCTCGTGCATCGTAGGAAGCGGCGAGAGGGCCAAGGCCGTCGTCCCTACCGCGCTCAACAAAGAGATGAAGGATGGGGAACTCGTCATGGTCGGCATCGCGCCCAGAACCAATGGGTACGCGGGGGTGATTGGCGACACGCTGCCTGTGAACGGGGTCTACACGAAACGGCAAAAAGAATGCGTGAATCACCTTCGCGAGGCGTTCAGGCTCACCAGGGCGATGCTGAAGCCTGGAATGAAGGGCCGCGAGATAGATCTGCCCGCCAGGAAATATTTTATCGACCATGACCTCATCAAATATCTCGTCTGTCCCTTCGCGCACACGATTGGGCTCATGGAAGCGGAAGCGCCATTCTTCGGCCCCAACAGCGATGACGCGCTCCTTCCTGGCATGACGGTGTGCGTGGATGTGAGTTTCTTCGGGCATCCAGAATTCCACGGCGCGAGGATAGAGACGGGCTATGAAATTACCGAGACCGGCTGCGAGCCATTGTGCCCTGAGATGGATGCTTTCTTGTCCAAAGATGTCGAATGAGGAGTGGAGCGATGACAATAGGAAAGAAAGTCTGGGTTTTCGCCGATGGAGATCTCCCGCCGCACCCCATTGGCACCGAGGATCCCAAGGCGCATGAAGCGCTCATGGTCGTGAACAACAATGAAAGGCAGGCGAACCTTTCGATCACGCTGCTATTTGAAAATGCCGAGCCAAAACAGGGATTGAGTCTGACGGTTCCCCCAAAGAGGGTGAACTGTTTCAGGATGGATCTTCCTATATGGGGCGGGGATTATGTCATTCCCTTCGGCCAATATGCGGTAATCGTGGAAAGCGATGTCCCGGTAGTCGCCGTATTCGGGCGGCTCGATCGCAGGGAGAACATGGCTTATTATCCGGTGGCGCCATACGCCCAATAACGTCGGATAGGAGTCCGGTGCCATCTCGGATTCCTTTATATAATTTGCCGTGAGTCATTCATGGCATGAGATTCAGGAAGGAGGGACAGGATGAAGAGAGTATTGCTATCGGTTCTGGCATTGGCGATCATCGTCGGGTCGGGATTCGCGCAAGGGACGAAGGTTTTGAAAAAAATCATTCTCTCGAACGCGTACTATTCGGCACCCTATTGCGCCGCGTTCAACCCTTCCGCGATCGCGAAAGCCAAGGAACTCGGGTATGAGCTGCAGATCCTCGATGGTGAAGGGAATCAGCAGAAGCAGCTGGAGCACGCGCGTCTGGCGATCGCCGAAGCGGCCGGATTTGTCTACTTCCCCGCCGATGTCGCGGGATCTCTGCCCATAGTGGAAGCTTTGGCCAAAGCAAAACTTCCCTACGTAATCGTGAACAACTACACGCTCGATGCATTGAAGGCAAACAACGTTCCATGTTATGTGGGGACCAACGTCAAGCAGCACGGCCACAATATGGCGACCTTGATCAAGCAGCTGCTGCCCAAGGGCGTCGGAAACCTGGTGGCCATCGAGGGAACGGCGGGGCATGCCCAGACCATCGCTTTCAACGAAGCATTCGCCGAAGATTTCGCGGGCACGCAGATCAAGTTCCTGGACAAGCAGCCCGCCGATTTCGACGCGGACAAGGCGCTGAACAAGATGAACGATTTTCTCACCAAGTACGGCAACAAAATCGATGTCATCGTCTCCCATGACGGCGGAATGCTTGCGGGCATCATCGCGTCGCTTCGCGCCGCGGGCAAGCTCGGAAAGATCCCCATTGTCTGCGCGGGATCCAACAAGATAATCTATACCGCCATCAAGGCCGGCAATGTCTATGGAACTTCTACCCAGGACCCGGGAGTGGAAGGCGCTCTCGCCGTATCGACGTTGATCGATATCATCAACGGTAAGAAGCCGCCGCAGTGGGTGGAGCTGCCGATCAAGCCGGCGACGAAAGAAACGATCGACAACTTCAATTGGTTCTGAGCATAGACTGAAAAGAGTTTTTATTGAATCGGAGGGAGGGTGCATGTACGTATCCTTCTTCCCTGTTTTCAGCAATAGGCGATTTTAAGCCATACGCCAAATAGCAAAATCGATGAAGGGGAAGCAGCGGTGAATAGGCATATTCTGGAAATGCAAAACATCACGAAGACGTTCCCTGGCGTGAAGGCGCTGGACAGAGTATCCTTTTCGGTTATGCCAGGCGAAGTTCACGCGTTGGTAGGGGAAAACGGGGCGGGGAAATCGACGCTCATGAAGATTCTGAACGGGGTGCTCGAGCCCGATTCCGGCACGATTCTCGTCGATGGCGCGCAAGTAGCCTTCAAACAGACCAAACAGGCGCAGGCTTGCGGTATCAGCTTGATCTACCAAGAATTCAACCTCGTCAATACGTTGAGCGTCGCCGAAAATATCTATCTTGGATTTTTGCGGACCGGAAAAACCGGAATGGTGGACTGGAAAAATGTCCGCCAGGAAGCGTCCAACTTGATCAAACATCTGGGATTCGATTTCAACGTAAAGGAAAAGGTCCAGAATCTCAGCGTCGCGGAGAAGCAGCTCGTGGAAATCGCGAAAGCTCTATCCGTGAATGCGCGTATTATCGCTATGGATGAGCCCACTTCATCGCTCACGAAAAATGAAATCGAAAAACTGTTCGCGATCATCAGGAATCTCAAAGCGAGCGGAATCACGGTCATCTATATTTCCCACAAACTCGATGAGATTTTTGCCATATGCGATAGCGTTACGGTGCTGCGCGATGGGCACATCATAGATACAAAGCCGATACGCGAGACAAACAGCGCTGAGATCATTTCGAAGATGGTCGGCAGGCCGGTGGAGATGAGTTATCCCAAGCGCTCATCCGCCGTTCGGCCTGAGGTGACGCTTGAGGCTCGGGATCTCGCCTGCGCCGGTTTTGTCCAGAATATTTCCTTTTCGTTACACAGGGGCGAGATTCTGGGCATAGCAGGTCTCGTGGGTTCGGGCCGGACGGAACTCGTGGAAGCCATATTCGGGGCGCGCCGTCTTCACGCGGGTGAAGTGTTCGTCCATGGAAAAAAAGCGAAGATCAGGAACACTTCCGACGGCAAGAGTTATTCCATCGGTCTCGTGACGGAGGACCGCAAGGAAACCGGACTCGCGCTGAACTACAGTCTCACCGACAATATCGTCATCACGAATCTCCGGAGAGTAGTCAAGAACCTGCTCGTCAGCAAGAAGCTCACGCAGCTTAGCGTAAGCCGCTACATCGACGAATTGGGCATAAAGACGCCTTCCGCCAAACAAGCGGTAATGAATCTTTCCGGCGGAAATCAGCAGAAAGCCGTACTGGCGAAATGGTTGTTTTCAGATGTGGAAATACTCATTATGGACGAGCCCACTCGCGGTATCGATGTAGGCGCAAAATATGAAATCTATCTGCTGATGAATTCACTGGTCGAGCAGGGGAAATCGATCATAATGATTTCTTCGGAGCTTCCCGAGGTGATCGGAATGAGCGACAGGATCCTCGTGATCAACGAGGGCAGAAAAAAAGGCGAACTGCATGGCGCCCAGATGACTCCCGAAGCCGTTATGAGCATGGCGCTACAATGAGATATTGAGGAAAACAACGATGTCAAAAAGACTTGAAATTCGATATCTCAGAAATAAATTCGTCAAGGTTCTTAAAAGCCAGGGAGTCCTGATCGGGCTCGTGCTCATCATTATAATCGCGTCGATCACAGAACGCTCTTTTATGACCGCTAGCAACATTCTCAACATTCTGCGGCAGGCTTCCGCGATTGGGATCCTGTCGCTTGGGGTAACTTTCGTCATGATGACCGGCGGCATGGATTTGTCGGTAGGCGCGATCGTATCCCTCTGTTCCCTGGTAGCCGTGAGCATAATGAACGGATACGGTCAGACCGATGGGGCCGATGGCGTCGCGTTGATAGCGATCCTTGCGGTCATGGTGCTCGGCTTCCTGATAGGCATGGCCAATGGATCGCTCATCGTTCTGTTCGATGGCAGGCTCGGGGAGACGTTCATCATCACCTATGGGATGCAGATAGTCATCGCCTCGCTGGCGCTTTTATATACGGGCGGGCAATTCATAGCGGGCACCTTCGGAACGGGGCTTTACCAAAAAGTGAGCGAGGGATTCACCCCCATTATCTGTTTTCTCGCTTTGGCCGCGATAATGCATGTGATCCTGGCCTATACGCGTTTCGGAAAACAAATGAGCTTCATCGGCGCCAATATCGACTGCGCCCGCATGTCCGGCATAAAAGTGGGGAAGCTGAGAATGATTACCTATGGGATCGGAGGCATGTGCGCCGGTCTCGCTTCAATAATCGTGACATCGCGAGTCTATTCCGCGTCTCCATTACAGGGGAGCGGGTATGAGCTCGACGCCATAGCCGCGGTCGTCGTAGGCGGAACCAGCCAGACGGGCGGAACGGGCGGAATAATAAACACGATTCTGGGAGTGCTTGTGCTCAGTGTGCTGAGTAACGCGCTCAACGTTATCGGCGTGAACGCCAACGCCCAGCTTCTCGTCCGCGGCGCGATAATCATTGTCGCGGTAGGGCTCGATATGCTGAACAAAAATTCCGCGACGAGGGAGTCGGCTACATGAAGAAAAATTCGACGATCAAGGCACGCCCTCTTGAAATAGTCCTGGATCAGACGGTTCTGTTCCTTTTATTCGGCTTCGTTATCTTTATGGCCTTCGTCAAGCCGTCGTTCCTCGCGTGGTGGAATATACAGAGCATCCTGATAGATGTATCCATTTACGGCGTCGTCGCATGCGGAATGACCATTCTGATCATTGGCGGGGATTTTGACTTAAGCGCGTCATCGCAATACATGTGGGCGCAGATATTGTTCGTCACGCTGCTCAACGCCACGAATAATCCTTTCATCTCCATCGCGCTGACGCTTTTGTCCGGCTGCATCCTGGGGACGATAAACGGCTTGATCATCACTCGGTTCCACATCAACTCATTCATCACAACCTTGGGCACGATGACTATGATACGGGGGCTATGTCTCGTATTCACGAATGGCAAGATGGTGAGTACGCTGAATCCTTTCATAAAGAGATTGGGTTCGGCTGAATTCCTGGGCTTGTCTTCCCTGTTCTACATCTATCTGTCCGTCCTGATAATCATCTCGCTCATGCTGGCCTACACGAACTTCGGGAGGAGATTCTATTCGACCGGGGGGAATTTGGAAGTGGCGCGTCTCGCTGGCATAAATACCGCGTTTCAGAAGACCGCCGGTTTCTCCATCATGGGAATCCTATGCAGCATCGGCGGCATCATGCTCGTGGCTCAGCTTCGCGCGGGCTCGACGCAGTACGGAACGGATTTGGCGCTTACCTGCGTGGCGGCCACCGTCATCGGGGGGACGCAACTTTCCGGCGGAGCGGGCAGCGCCCTGCGCACAGCGCTTGGAATGCTTGTCATTGTGGTTCTGTACAAGGCACTAATATATCTGGGGCTACAGGCGTACTACCAGAATCTGGTGAAGGGCCTTGTGCTCATCCTGGTCGTGATGTTCGATCTGTTCATGACAAGACGCCGCGCGATCAGGCACTAGGAACGGCATATGAAAATCGTCGTAGGTTCCCTGCAGCAGGAATCAAACACCTTGACCTCGAGGATGAGCGACCGGGAAGATTTCACCATATATAGAGGCGATATGATGCTGTCGCACATCGCCGTGACGGACTACTTTTCCTCCCGGGGAGCCGATCTTGTCCCGACCCTCTACGCCAACGCGGTGCCCGGAGGATGGCTTCGGGAAGCGGATTTTCGCGAGCTCGCCGATGAAATGCTCTCTATGATTCCGGAAGCCGGCATAGATGGCATATGGCTGTATCTTCACGGCGCCATGGAAGTGGAGAATATCGGAAGCGGCGAGGCGGCCCTCCTGCGGATGATCCGTGGAAAAATCGGGTTCGGAACGCCGATTGCGCTCGCCCTTGATTTTCACGCCAACAACACCTTTGAGTTGATGAAGTTAGTGAATACCGTCTCCGGCTATCGTACCGCCCCGCACCGTGATATGAGAGAAACCGAGCTGAGGGCGGCGGAGCTGCTGATGCGCTGCATTGAAAAACGTATCCTGCCCGAACCGCAAATGGCCAGGACCGATGTCGTGGTCCCCGGCGACTGCGTGCTGACCGATGAATATCCCTTGCGTAAAATCATGGAGACCGCGGCGGATCTGGAAAAAATTCCTGGAATGCTGGCATGTAACGTGTTCAATGGCCAGCCATGGGTAGATGCGCCGAACATGGGGCCATCGATGGTCTGCATACATGAGCGGGATGCGGATATAGCCAAATCCGCGGCGGAGAAGTTGGCACGGATGTTTTACGATTCGCGCCGCGACTTCAAGTTTTCCATCGAAGCGCGCGAGCCCGGGGAGGCCCTCGATCTGGCTTTCGCGCAACGCGTGCGGCCCGTTTTCGTCACGGACAGCGGCGACAACACGACGGCTGGCTCATCAGGCGACAATGCGTATTTGCTCGCCTTGGCCAAGGAAAAGAGCATGAAAGGGGTGCTACTCGGGGGGCTGACGGATGAGCCCGCCTTAAAACGTTGCGGAAAGGCGAAGGTCGGCGATCTTCTTGAGCTTGACCTAGGCGGAACTATCGAAGCGACAAGCGCGAGGGTCCACGTCAGCGCGCAACTTCTCTACAAGGGCGATATCGAGGGATGGTACGGCGAAAACGCGGGTCCATGCGCCGTGCTGCGCTCCGGCGGCATCGACATAATCGTGACGGCAAAACGTTGCGCGCTCACGAAGCCGAGAATTTTCGAAGGCCTCAACCTGAGGCTCGAAGCGTATAGATTCGTCATAGTCAAACTGGGATACCTATACCCCGAGCTTGCGAAGGTGGCGAAGGTAACGATTCTCGCCTTCACGAAAGGCGGAAGCACGGAGCGATTGCAGGATATGGGAATGACGCGCATTCGCAGGCCGATGTTCCCATTGGATGACGATTTCTTGCCCGAATTAAACTCGACCAATGGCGTCGTCTGCGCTACCACAGGCAGCGACCTTTCATCGGCAATAGATTGAATTCGAACACCGAGGGCGACTAGATGAAGAAACGCGGATTGGGCCGGACTGGACTAGAGGTGAGCGAATTGTCCCTCGGCGCCGCGTTCGTGGCCCAGAGCGGCAATGGCTTCGCCGGCGCCGAGAGGATCATACACGAATCGCTGAACGCTGGGATAAATCTTCTGGACACATCGGCCGACTATGGCGACAGCGAACCTGCCGTCGGAGAGGCGCTCCGGCGCGAAACCAGGCCGGTCATCCTTTCGACGAAGTTGGGTCCCCGGACTAAGGCGTTTGATCCAAAGGATTCACGGGACCTGCGCGATTGCGTGAAGCGCAGCCTCGACGCTCTCCATCGGGCTACGATCGATATTCTCATGATCCATGAGCCCGATAGACCCGGCGAGATAGACTGGTGGGCCGATCTGCGCGCCTTTTCAGGTCCAGTCGTCGATATCCTCCTGGAGCTGAAAGCGGAGGGGAAGATAAGGTTTTTAGGTTTGGGGGGAACGACAGCCTATGAAATAGTACCCATAATCGCCACGGGCCTGTTTGATGTCGTCCTCACCGCGTTCAACTACAGCATGCTCTGGAGAGAGGCCGAGATCGAGCTCATTCCCGAAGCAAAACATCAGGGCATGGGGATATTGCTCGGTTCTCCGACCCAGCAGGGGTGGCTCTCGCGCCGCTACGACTCGCAGGTGGCGTCTTCCAATTCGCGATGGCTGAACAAGCCTCGCCGCGACCAGCTCAAGCTGCTCTATCGGCTCGTCGACGAGACGGAGATACCCTTGCCCGAACTGGCGCTTCGCTGGGCGTTGATGAACCCCGACGCGGCGAGCGTTCTGACCGGCCCGAGAACGGTCGACCAGCTGAGGCAAAACCTGAAAGCCTGCCAGGATGGTCCCCTGTCATCCGATATAGTCTCCCGCATCGATGAGGTTGCCGCCCTCGTACCCTTCCGGCCTTATGAGGAGCCGGCTTACTGTCCTTTCAGAAACGCGCAATTCGATATGCTCAAACGTCCCGGGCCTGTGGTCTATTGATCCGCTTATGAGGGCAAAATGCCGTTCTACATCACTCCACTCCCCATTCAGAAGATCAAGATCACGGTAACGGACATCCTGGAAATAATGCAGGCGAAACTACGCTATCCCAATCTTATAGATGACATTCTTCCCTGCAACAGGAAAGACTTCGATTTGGTGAAGGAAATGTTATTGGATATCAACCCTGTTAGCCAAACCGTCGTGAAAAGCTATATGTGCCAATATTTCGAAATAAACCGTATAATTTACAATATATGACACCCGGAAAGCCCATATGAAGCGACCATCAATTCAAGGATCGAGGTGCTGGGCTTATTATGGCTAGAAAACGAGGAGCTCTCATGATTTGCACTCTGAATCCTTCCATGTTCTCGGAAAAAGAACATGAGTTTTTAAAGTCTTCATCTTATGCGGCGAGCTTGTTCCGTTTTCGGTCGGGCGTGGAAGCTGTCCGTATCCGATCTGGACGAGGCGAGTTCGTGTGGCTTCCTTATCTAGGGCAGCAGATCTGGGATTGGAGCGTCGATGGGAAAAGCCAGAAGTTCGAAGGTTTTGTGGCAGAACCCTCTTATGGCAAGAATTTTCTCCAGAATTATGGCGGATTCCTGATTCATTGCGGGATGACGGCGATGGGCAATCCTAGCAACGCAGATTCTCATCTGCACCATGGAGAGCTGCCAGTATCTAAGTTCGATGAAGCGTGGATCGAAGTGGCAAACGACGATGGACGAGAGGTGTTGTCCCTTGGCGGTCGCATTCATTGGCATGTTCCCTTTATCGCCGAGTATCGCTGCGTTCCAAGCCTGCGCATTTCACCCGATGGGTTGTCGCTGCACGCTGAAGTGCGCCTTGAAAACCCGACGTCCAACGTCATGGATTACATGTATCTGGCGCATATCAACTTTTTATTCTCCGGCGCCAAAGAGCTGCTTTCAACAACGCCTTTCGATCAGGCGCATGTAGGCATCAGGAATGAGATATTCCCCGGTCTGTCCGCGAATCCCGGCTTGCTGAAGCGAATAGATCAAGCAGCCAACTATGAACCGGAGTTGGTGGCCATAATGGACGATGGAGATAGAGAAAAGGACTCAGCCGGGTCAATTATGATCTACGCAGACGGCACCTGCCGCTGGGTGTGCCAGGGAACCTCCGGGCTCGATCATCATGTGCTGTGGATTACCCATAACTCGGACCGCGGCGCTTGCGGATTCCAACTTCCTTCGACGGCCGGCTCTACTGGATTCGAGAACGAAAAAGCCATGGGTAATATCAAGCATCTGATGCCCGGCAGCGGCATCACCCTGCGGTACGCCTGCGGATTCTGCGACAGGCTGGAAGACGCGCATATCGAGGGTGCAAGGTAAATCTTCACGCCGTGTGAGAAGAAGGAATAATGAAGGACGATATGGGGAAAACGCAATGGGTCTAGCCTGACCTCAAGTTTCTGCCGTCGGGGGATTCTCCGTTGAAAAGAAATGAATTGCTCATTGTTCTCAACATGAATGACACCCATGCTTCGAAAATCCTTTGTATATATTTTACCGATAAGGAACCCATCACACTCGCCCCCGTGAAAGTTATAGCTCGCCGAGTCCGTTGTTTCAGGCTCGATACGCGCCAGCAAAATATAGCTTTTTATACCGTCTTGGGATACAGTGGCTGAAAAGCCGCTTTTGTATCTCTCTCATATCTTAAAGATCAAACCAATGCTCCCGAAGCCGCTTCCCCCGGCATTCACGTTGAAAAACCGCGCGTAGATAACGGAAGAATAGATCGCGATATTGGGATTGAAGAAGTAGGATATCCCTCCGCCGTTGCCTATCCCGATGTTGAAGGCGGGATTGAAGCCGAATCCCAGACCCAAGCCATAATAAAAGTCGAATTTCTTGAGCCAGTAAGGGAGGTCGGCGATGAACCCGAGCCCGAAGTGGGCGGTGGCGAGACCGACGAGCGTGAAGTTGGTTCCGTAGATGAAACCAACGCCGCCCCTGGCCGCGAGACCGAAGGTGATCGGGACGGAATCCGCGAGGTCGACGCGCGCGAACACGTATTCGACGCTTCCTCCGATGCCATAGTCCCATCCGAAGTTGAAGCCGACAGCGACCGCCACGTCGCCTTTGTCCATATTGACGGGAATCTGGGCAGATACGGCGCCGCCGATCAGAATCGCGAGCACGAGAACAACGATCATTTTTTTCATTATCGCCTCCTTAGCGGAATTCTCTATATAGTATTGAAAATACGGCTAAAGCGCGGGATTATCTGTTCGGCAGCGCACATACGCGATACTCGGGAATTGGCTGGCTATATATTCGCATCGGCATTAAAATTCCGGCATAAGGAGCCAGACATGAAAGATTGCCTTATCGCTATGGCCAAATACAACAGGCAGGCCAATCAGGCCATGTGCGGGATCATGAAGAGCGCGGACAGGGAAAAGATCGCGAAGGACTGCGGGACTTTTTACCATACGGCGATCGCCGCGTTGGGGCATATCGCGTCGGCCGAGGCTATTTGGTTCAAGCGGTTCGCCACTTTCGGCGCTTACGCATCGCTGGAGAACAGCAAGACAATCGCTCCGGAAATGGACGCCATAAGAGCCAGGCTCGCCGGCAATGTCGATGAGTCATCCGCGCTGTTGGATGAGTTGGATGCTTTGCTCATCGATTATATCGAAGAACTGGGCGACGAAGAGCTGATGAAGACTGTCCGATACAAGAACATGAAAGGCGATGTGTTCGAAAAGCCGAATTATCAGACTATTCTCCATGTCCTGACCCACAGCGTTCACCATCGCGGAGAGATTTCGGCCATGCTCGATATCCAGGGTATCAAGAACGACTACTCCGGTTTTATCGCCTATACATACTGAATCGGCGGTCAGCGGCCGAAGACGCCGGATACTTCTTTCAACAAGTCGCGAATCGGGAGGTCCTGCGGACACATGGCCTCGCATTGGCCGCAGTCCACGCAGGCTTCGGGCTTGCCCGTTATCTGGCCATATCCGGTGAACATATGATCTGAGGTATCCCAGATGGCGGCCTTGTTGAGCGCGGCCAGGAGTTCGGGGATCTGCACGCCCTGGGGACAGGGCTGGCAATATCGGCAGGCGCTGCAGTCGGCTTTCATGCGCGATTTCATCGCGGCGCGGGCGGCTTCGTACACGGCCAGCTGATCGTGCGTCAATATGTTTTCGGCGGCCGACTCGGCGGTCCTAAGGTTTTCCCTCAGTTGCATGGCGTCGCCCATGCCTGACAGAAGCAGGCTGACTCCCGGTTCGTTCCATACGTAGCGCAGCCCCCATTCGGCGGGACTCCAGGCTTCGGAGCGCCGGTCGAAGGCTGCCTGCATCTCGGGCGGCAGATTGTTCGCGAGTCTTCCGCCTTTCAAGGGTTCCATCACCACGATGCCAAGCCCTTTGTCTGCCGCATAACGCAGTCCCGAATGCCCGGCCTGGTAATCCACGTCTATGTAGTTGTATTGAATCTGGGCAAAGGACCATCCATCGTATTCATCTATAATCCGGATAAAATCTTCTTTCTTGCCGTGAAATGAAAAGGCCGGGTAACGTATGAGGCCCCGCTCCCGCGCCTTGTCGAGGAATTCCCTAACGCCGAGATCCTTCATGCGGTTCCACGCGTCTCCATTGAGCGCATGCACGAGGTAAAAATCCAGGCTGGCAGTCTGAAGCCTTTCGAGCTGCCGCTCGAGGAAGCGGTCCATATCGTCGCGCGTTGCGACGAGTTGCTGCGGCAGCTTGGTGGCGAGATGGACTCGTTCGCGCCAGCCGTTCTTCAGGGCTCGACCCACGAAAGGCTCGCTGCTTCCCGCCTGTCCCGTGCTCGTCGAGTGATAGAACCATGCCGTATCGATATAGTTGATGCCCGACTCGATCGCTTCATGTAGCAGTTCGGTCGAGATTTCCTCGTCGATCCTGTCGGGACTGCCCAAGGTGGGGAGGCGCATGCATCCAAAACCAAGCGCCGAAACGTCGATGCCTGTGCGGCCAAGCCTGCGGTAGTTCATCAAATGACTCCTGTCAATCCGCGCTCCCGTCATTCCGGAAGGCGAATCCGTGACATCCTATCAGGCAGGACCGGTGGAAGTACAGGGAGAAAACGTCGCGTTCGCGTTTGACGAGAGGAAGATCCGCCCGCAGAGATGAGTATGCCTTATGGTATCTTGTATTCTCCCGACCATAGCGACTGTTTAAGTGCGTCCTCGGGCTTTAGGTAATCGGTCATCGTCGCCCCATATTTATCTTTTGAGGCATTCTTGACATCGTCGGCGAAACCGCCCTGGAAATTCTGCTCGACCTTGCCCGAGAGGGTACATCCCCGTTTCGTGGAAGCCTCGAATCCTGCGGTAGCCGTGCCTCCGGTCTTGCCCGCGAAATCCTGGGAGATGCCCGCCGAAAAATCGGAATCGCTCGCTCCGCCGGGCCCGAAGGTGATTTCGCCGCCTACCTTCACCGTGGTGCCTCCCTTTACCGAAACCGAGACATCGGTGCCGGCGGTGACCGAATAATTGGAGACCGTTCCCTGCCCGTCGGTGGAGACGGTGCCCGAGAGGCTGAGATTGGCGCCTACGCTGCCAGTGCCGACTTCCTTGTTGTAGCCGAGTTTGACACCAGCCCCGTAGGTCGCCGCGCCCGTGTTTTCGCTGCGG
Source organism: Treponemataceae bacterium (assembly GCA_963677895.2). Lineage (GTDB taxonomy): Bacteria > Spirochaetota > Spirochaetia > Treponematales > Rectinemataceae > UBA11090. The sequence continues at coordinate 244,990 of CAXXGJ010000018.1, forward strand.
GTCATGGAGGTCGAGATTTGCGGCATGCCGGGAATCGGCAGCGTGAAATTGAATTTTACGACGGTGCGCGCGCAGGAAATGCGGCCGCTCAGGAAGGGAATGAAAGGAATGTTGAGATCGGTGCCATACTCGTCGAGCCGTTTCCAGAGAGGGGAACTTTCGGGTATCTCGCCGGAATCAAACTGCTTTTTCGCGTTCATGTTGCGCATGACGCGGGCATTCTCCTCATCTTCCTGGGCCGTTCTTTCTTGTTCCCTTCGCTGCATGAGCGATCCGACATCGCAGCCGCAGTCCCATTCGTCTTCGTAACGCGTCGAGCCATAGGCTATCAAGACGTTCTGCAACCCTGAGCCCACGGCCGAGGCGATAGCGTCGCGAAGCATCGCGTCCCTGTGTTCGCGCACGGCCGGATCCGTGATCAGCGCTACGTGTCGCATAACGTCGTAATAGAATTTTTCGGCGTTGGGTTTGATTCTCGTCAAATAGGCAACCGAGGCGATCTGGGTTGCTTGAGCCCATGATGTCGTCGCGACGCTATTATATTCCGTTTGATATTGCACATGTATGTTGTGGATACGCAATTCATCTTCCGCGGACATTTGATGAATGTTTGTCTCTGCTCTATCTTCGGCTGCTAATTGGGCAAGCATTTGGGTGATGTCGGCATCTTTTCTTACGTCAATGTCCCTGAATTTGCGGCTTGCCATGTTATAGATTTCCTGGATTTGCCGCAAAGACTTTTTATTCACCGAGTGCATGTAATTATTGTAGAGATTGAATTTCCGGTTGTGGACGGCGAAATTGTATTTCTGCATCAGAATGTTCATCGGATCGGCGTACCGCATCGGATCGATCTGGAGGATGGCCACGAAAGGATCGAGCCGGGCGGCGAGGGCGATGGTCGAAGCGGTATTGCCCGACGCGAGATCGGCTTGAGCCTTCGTGGCATCGTCTTTCATCGCCAGCATGTCGGCCTTGAACTTTTCCTTGCCTTCCACCGTGACATTGGGCTTGGCGTTTTCATATTTCTCGGGATGAGCCGCCGCATCCTTCAAGTCGATGCCAGGGTCGATGTCCAGCCCCATGTTTTTAAGCCACGCAAGCTGCGAGTCGGAGGTAGCCGCGAAGGATCTGAACATGTAGACGGCGACGGACTCTGAAAAATCGTTGATCGCGCTCAGGCCGGGAGGGGCGGAAATGGCTTGAAGAGTCGAGAACTGCGATACCAGTTTGATAGGCGGCACGGCATAACTGCCCTGGGGCGGAAGGTTCTCGATGAAATAGCGCATCTTGTTCCGCTCGCTCTGGTCCAGTTGGGCGATGAAGTCTGCAGAGGTCAGCATAGGCTGCGATTCCGCGACTTTTATCAACTGCTCATACTCATCGGGTGGCGACTCCACGGGCATCGTCGCCGCTTTCTCCGTTTCCTGGAGCAGCTTTTCCGTCTTTCGCGCGATCATGTACATGGCAGGCCTGTCCAGCCTGTCGTCGTCGAGGATAGTCCGCGCCTTGTCGGGTTTGCCGATCGCGAGGAAATAGGCGGAAAGCCCGAGAGCGGCGTCCCAGGATCTTCTATTCAATTTCCGCGCAACCATGAATAGGGAGCGGGCTTCCTCGTTCTTGCGCAGATCGATGTAAAGATTCCCGAGATTTATGAGCGGCGTCATGCTGGCCTCGACGAAGGCGTCGGCTTTCATCGACGCGGCGACCGAGAAGATGAAGAACGCCTCGGCGTCGCCTCGGTAGGGTCCCATCAGCTTCGCGTAGTTTTGCGCGGACGGGTCGGGGTTGAAACGCTCCCCGGCTCCGAGTATGGCTGACGCGAAATTGTTCGCCGCATTCATTCCCTCGGGCTCGAGGGAGTATGCCGCGGCCGCGAAAGCCGTGACGAAATTGGGTTTCACGAGGTAATTGGTGAGCAGAGAAACCTGGAGGGAGACATTCTTCGCATGGGCTGGATTCGCGCCATTGCCATCGAACTTTGGGCTCCATGTCACGAGACGGGCATATTCGACCGTTTCCTCGGGGGAGAATTTCGCCTTGGCCACGTCGTGACGATCTTTCGCGATCTGCAATAACCTAGCTTTTGAGAGGGCTTTTTCCCATTTGGGAAGGAGGAGTTTCTTGGCTTCGAGCTCGGTGTCGAGGAGGGCGACCTCCTGGGCGCGTTGTTCGGGTGTCTGATATGAATAAGGCGACGGCGAGTCGGGCATGACTTCGGGCGTATAGTCTGAGGTTGCGGGCAGGGCGATCAGCGGCTGCATCGCGCTCGTACCGTCCGCGCCCTCTTCTTCCGGGACCGGCGCGGCGATGGTAGTCGTCGTCGCGACAGCCTGCGTCACCGTGCTCTGGGCCGCGTCGTTCAGCGCGCCTTTAAGAATGTTCCCAATGCTCGGGATACCGGGAAAAAGCTGGGCGGATACAGGTATTGCCGTCAAGAAGAACGTCAATGCCGCCGCGATAAAAAGATTCCTGGAAAAGGTACGATCGCAATGTCCTTTCATGGGAAAACCTCCCAAGGCATACGGCATTTTTCGGGCTTTCTGGATGCCCAGTATTGGACGGATCGGCGATTCGCACTGTTTGTTATTGTATGGTTCAGGAAGCGAGGCTCAGGATAAGCATAGTTCATCCTGAGATGAAGTCAATGCCGGAATCTTGGGTATGGAACGGAGCCTCGGCATCTTGTCGGCAGGAGAGGGAGACCGATTTGATAAAAATCCGATGATAGAGTATTATGGTACTCATCGCTTCAACCGAGCCAAGCGTCGCGGGGCGAGCTTCAGAAAAAGAACCGGGGGCTATCATGGTGGATATCGATGAAAGGGAAAGCAGCCGCAACCGGTCGCTCGAAAGGGCGCTCAGTCTTCTTGCCATCCTGGAAGAGACGGGCAGGCCGCTCACGCTCACGGAGATAAGCACCGAGGCGCAGCTGCAGAAACCCACGGTTCAGAGATTGCTCGCCGTTCTCGAAAGGTATGGCTACGCCGAGAGAATTCATAATCGCTATCACCTAGGTCCCATCGTTCTTCCCCTCGCTTATTCCTATCTGATGGGCAACGAGCTTTCCCGCGCCGCTCTGCCCGCGCTGCAGGAGCTGGCGGCGGCTTCCCAGGAAACCGCCTCGCTTTTCGTGCGCATCGGCGACTTCCGCGTCGTGGTCCAGCGTGTCGAAGGGGTGCATCCCCTGCGCTATGTGTTGCCGATTGGCAGGAGGCTGCCGCTTCACATGGGCGTCGGGAAGGTGTTGGCGGCGGCGATGCCTGAAGCCGAACAGGCGGCGCTGGTCGCTACCCTGGGCGATGTCCACTATGCGAGAGGCGAGACGGTGACGGGAACCCAGCTTATGGAAGAATTCGCCAAAGTCCGCGCCCAGGGCTACGCCGTTTCGCGCAACGAACGCGAGATGGGAGTCTCCTCGGTGGCCGCGCCCGTATATAACGCCTCGCGCGAAGTCACGGCGGCGATTTCTGTGGCCGGTTCCACGGAACGTTTCGACGTGAAGCTGGATGAGCTCATCCTCGAAGTCTGCCGCGCGGCGGCTTCCATTTCGGAGCGTCTCGGCAGGCTCTGACGGTTTTTTCGACTTCAATAAAGCCAAAACCATGAAATCCTCCAAAGAAGTCCATAAACGTATTTCATAATGGCGTGTCGGAACTATTTTTATTGACAGATTTCTGAATGAGTGTTTTACTGTATGTAACAAAGTAATGTACATTGAAACAATCGATAGTTTTTAATCGATAAAAGAGGTTGCAATGCGAAAGGCAAGCCTTATCACCGGCATCATATTCCTCGCTTTTTCCCTGACCGTGATGGTCTCCTCCTGGTCGATGGAATATTACTCGTCGATAGGTCCTGGGCCAGGTTTTTTCCCTTTCTGGCTGAGCGCGATTCTAGGCCTGCTCGCCATTCTATGGATCGTGCAAATCCTTCGGAGCCCATCCAAATCCAAGGATAAAGACGGAAACGACACGCTGTTTCCGCGCGGCGACGGCCTGCTCCGGCTGCTCTCCATAGTGGGAGCGGTTTTTTTCATGATGATCCTCATGGAACCGCTGGGGTTCCAGCTCACCATGTTCGCTTTTCTTATATTCCTCCTCATAGTCCTGGGACGCGTCAGAACAAGGACGACGCTGATAATCGCGGCTGTAGGGAGCTTTGGTCTATTCCGCGTATTCACGATGCTGCTCGATGTGCAGCTGCCCCAGTCGGCTATTTCATTTTTAGCCGCCATAGGACTTTAAAGGAGGTCGACCATGGATGTCTTGAACGATCTGTTGATGGGCTTTTCGGTCGCCCTTACGCCGGGCAACCTGCTTTACGCTTTTCTCGGCAGCGCTTTCGGCACACTCATAGGCGTGCTTCCCGGCATAGGGCCGGCTGCGGGAACCGCCCTCCTCATTCCCCTTACCGCCAGACTGGAGCCTACGGGGGCCATCATCATGCTCACCGCGATTTTCTACGGCACGCAGTATGGCGGAACTATAACGAGCATTCTGCTCAACGTGCCTGGCGAAGCGGCTTCGGCCATCACCTGCATCGACGGTCATAAGATGGCGCTTAAAGGACGCGCCGGCGCCGCGTTAAGCATCGCGGCGATCGGCTCCTTCATCGGCGGCCTCTTCGCGACGATAGCCCTTGTATTCCTCGCCAAACCCCTCACCAAAGTCGCCCTCGAATTCGGCCCTGTCGAATTCTTCGCCCTGATGGTGCTCGGCATTTCCCTGCTTATGGGACTGGCCGGCAAGTCCATGGTCAAGGCCCTCATGATGGGCGTTCTCGGCCTCCTCCTGGCCATGGTCGGCATGGATCCCGTGCGGGGCGCGCCGCGCTTTACCTTCGGAAGAATGGAGCTCATGGACGGGCTCAACTTCGTGCCGGTCATAATGGGCCTGTTCGGCCTGTCCGATATCCTCGAGAACGCCGAAGAATCCCTGGCTTCGACAAAAAGCGCCAAGGTCGGATCGCTTAAGCCTTCCAGGGAGGAAGTCAAGGATTCAGTCGGTCCCATAGCCCGCGGCTCCCTTCTGGGGACGGTGCTTGGATTGATACCTGGAATGACAGGCTCCATGGCTTCATTCCTTTCCTATTCCATGGAAAAGAAAATCTCCAAGCATCCCGAACGATTCGGGCAGGGCGCCGTGGAAGGCGTGGCCGGACCCGAAACGGCCAACAATGCCCACGCCAACGGGGCCTTGATACCTCTCTTCACCCTCGGCATACCGGCTTCCCCGACCGTCGCCGTTCTCATGGGCGCCTTTCTCATGAATGGACTCATCCCGGGGCCCTTCCTGTTCCGGGAAAATCCTCAGCTGGTATGGGGCGTCATCGCGAGCTTCTTCGTCGGAAACGTCATTCTCCTCATCCTCAACCTGCCCCTTGTCGGCGTCTGGGTGAAACTGCTCAAGATTCCCTATTCGATCCTCTTCGCCGTGATATTGGCCTTCATGGTGATCGGAGCCTACGGCGTAGATAATTCCGTGTTCGACGTCTTCATCATGCTGCTCTTCGGCGTTCTCGGATACATCCTCAAGAAATTCGACTTCCCTATGGCGCCCATGATCCTGACGCTCATCCTCGGGCCGACCATGGAACGTTCGCTCAGACGTTCCATGGAGATGTCGCAGGGCGATTTCTCGATTCTCTTCTCGAGTCCTCTGGCCGCGTCCTTGCTGGTCATCTCAGCGCTTGTACTCGTCACTTCCGCACTCAAGGTCTTTCCGGGCAGCCGGAAAGCCAAATCGGGCAGCGGAAGCGATGGCAAATAATAGGGAGGAAACCATGAAATCTTCATCGTTCCGAAAGTGCGCGGCGATACTTGTCGCGGCGTGCCTGTTCATCGCGGCGGCTTCGGTCGGCGCCCAGGAATTTCCCGCCAAGAACAAAGCGATCACCCTGATCGTCGGGTTCTCCGCCGGCGGCAGCTCCGACGCCGGAGCGCGCATCCTGGCCGGCGGCATGGAAAAGGTCCTCGGCACCAAAGTGGAAGTGCTCAACAAGCCGGGCGCTTCAGGCCAGCTTGCCTATACCATGCTTTCGCAGTCCAAGCCCAATGGCTATACCTTCGGTCTGGCCAGCCTGCCGGGCATCATGGTCAGTATCATGGATCCGGCTCGCCAGGCCGCCTACAAGAAAGATGATTTCCAGCCCATCGGTCTTCAGGTCGTGGACGCCGGCGTTCTGGCGGTCAAGGCGGACAGCCCCTACAAAACCGTCAAGGATCTCATCGATGACGCCAAGGCCAGGCCGAGGAAGATCACCGTATCCACCACGGGCCTTCAGACGGGAGACCACTTCTCCATACTCCAGCTTCAGCAGCTCACGGGCGCCCAGTTCGCCATCGTCCATTTCGACGGCGCCGGCACCGCCATGACATCGCTTCTCGGCAAGAAAATCGACGCCTATGTCGGCAATGTCGGCGACGTTCTTTCCCAGCTGAAGTCCGGCGACATCCGCGTCCTGGGCGTCATGGACAAGGAAGCGAGTCCCTTCCTTCCCGGCGTGAAAACCTTCGAATCGCAGGGCATTCCCCTCCTCGGCGGTTCATGGCGCGGGTACCTGGCTCCCGCCGGCACCCCGAAAGACATCGCCGATAAGCTCTCCGCGGCCATGAAAACCGCGCTGGAAACCGAGGATGTAAAATCCGCCATGGCCAAGCTGGGTCTGCAGATCCGTTATATGGACGTAGCTGGCTATACCGCCATCTGGGATGAATACGGCACCGTGGTCAAGGAACTCATTCCCCTTAGCAAGCAATAACAGTCTTCGCGTCGAGTGCGACGAAAGCCGTCCGGCTGGAATACAGCCGGGCGGCTCGATCCCGAAATGGAGAAGTCTTCAATGGAAAAAATCGCGTTGGTTGGCCCTTATGGCGCCGATGTCCAGGCCTTGCTCGAAAAACGCCTGAACGGCGCCATGAGCGTCGAGATGATCGGAAGCGAAAACGAGTTCCATCGTCTCGACGATGTGGAGTATGTGATTCTGCGGGTCTTCGCCATGAAAAGGCCGACTATCGAAGCCATGCCGAAACTCAAGCTCATCCAGCGTTGGGGCGTGGGGTTTGACAAGGTGGATATCGCTGCCGCCGGCGAGCGCGGAATTCCCGTGGCGATAGCGCCGGGAGCCAATTCGGCGCCCGTATCCGAACTGGCGGTTCTCCTCATGCTCGCCCTGTACCGCAACCTCATAAAGCTGCATGGCGGAATCGTGCGGGGTCGCTGGGAGAAGGAAAAATTCATCGACAATTCCTTCATGGTCAAGGGCAAGATCGTCGGCCTGATAGGTTGTGGCGCCATCGGCCAACAAGTGGCGCGGAAGGTCCAGGCCTTCGGCGCGGAAGTGATCTATTACGACGCTTTCCGCCTGCCCGAAACCGTCGAACTGGAACTAGGCCTGAAATATTTCGAACTCGATGAAGTATTGGCGAAGGCCGATATCGTCAGCCTCCACCTTCCCCTGCTCGACAGCACCCGCGGCTTGATAGGCCGACGTGAGATCGGCCTCATGAAGCCGAATGCCATACTGATCAATACCGCCAGGGGCGAAATCGTCGATTCCACGGCTCTGGCCGCGGCGCTCGCGGAAAAACGCATTGCCGGCGCGGGGCTGGATGTCTTCGATTCGGAACCCCTTTCGTCCGACAGCGTTTTGCGGACCCTCGACAATGTGGTGATGACGCCCCATGTCGGAGGCAATACCGCCGATATGAGCATGGATATGGTCGATATCTGCCTGAAGAATATCATGGCGGTGCGCGATGGCCAGAAGCTTTCGCCTAAAGTGCTCGTGAACGGTCAATTTTTGAAGAAAAGCGTCTGAGACGACAAATAGGAGAATATATGTCCGTAGGATTCAGAGTATTCCTGAAACGCGATCTGCCCGCCCCGGAACTCGTGGAGGCATTCAAGTCTTTGCCGCCGGCGAACGTGGCGGACTGCATGGGCAGGCTATGCGCCCTTTCTTCGCAGATCAGGCTGCTTTCTTCGCCGGCCGAGCCGATTATGGCAGGCGTCGCCTTGACGGTAAAAGCCAGGCCGGGCGACAACCTCATGATACACAAGGCGCTCAACATGGCTGGTCCCGGCGACATCATCGTCGTCTCCAACGAAGGCGACCGCAGCCAGTCCCTCGTGGGCGAAATAATCGTGACCTACGCCACCTACAAAGGCCTCGCCGGCCTTGTGTTCGACGGCCCCATCCGCGATATCGACGCGATTTCCAAGATGGACATTCCCGTCTACGGAACGGGAACGACCCCCGGCGGCCCCTACAAAGATGGTCCCGGCGAGGTGAACGTACCCATCGCCTGCGGAGGAATCCAGATAGAGCCGGGCGACATCATCCTGGGCGACGCCGATGGCATCATCGTGATTCCCCGGCGCGACGCGGCCGAAATACTGGCGGTAGCCGGGAAATTTTCCGCGAACGACGCGGCGAAAGTAAACGCCGCGGCCAACGGTACGGCCGATCGAAGTTGGGTGGACAAGACCCTCGCGGCGAAGAATTGCGAGATCATCGACGCGGTATACGGCGCCTGATATCGCGTTCCAGTCTCGCGTCCCAGTCCTGATAGGCTCTTTCGCGCATTACCCTCGCCGCGAACCTTGTATTTTCCGGGATTCTGCCATTATGCTTGACGCATGAAGATAGTGATTTTGGATGGATATACGGAGAATCCCGGAGATCTGAGCTGGGCGGGTTTCGAGGCGATCGGCTCGCTTTCCGTCTATGAGCGAACGCCTCTGGAGAAAATCGTCCAGAGAATCGGCGACGCCGAAGCGGTCATAACCAACAAGGTTCCGATCTCCAGGGCGACGCTGGAAGCCTGTCCTTCCGTCAGATACATCGGCGTGCTCGCCACGGGCTACAATATAATCGACGTGGCAGCCTGCTCGGAAAAAGGCATCGTCGTCGCCAATATTCCCACCTATGGGACGAACGCGGTAGCCCAGATGGCGATTGCGCTTCTGCTCGAACTTTGCCACCACGTCGGCGCCCACTCCGAATCGGTCTTCGCCGGCGAATGGACGAACAGCGCCGATTGGAGCTACTGGAAATACCCGCTCGTGGAACTCGCCGGCAAGACCATGGGCATCATAGGTTTCGGCAGGATAGGGCAGGCTACCGGCAGAATCGCCCAGGCGCTCGGCATGAAAATTCTGGCGCATGACGATCACAAGGTTCCCGGCCTTGAATCCGAAACTTGCCGCTATGTCGATCTCGATACGCTGTTCGCCCATTCGGACGTCATTTCCCTGCATTGCCCGCTCTTTCCCTCGACGCAGGGCATCATCAACCGACACAACATAGCCAAGATGAAGGATGGCGTATTCGTCGTCAACACTTCGCGAGGACCGCTCATCGTCGAGGAGGATCTCCGCGACGCCCTTTTGTCCGGCAAGGTGGGAGCCGCGGCGGTGGACGTCGTTTCCAGCGAGCCGATCAAGGCCGACAACCCTCTCCTGAAGGCCCGGAACTGCCTCATAACGCCGCATATCGCCTGGGCTCCCAAGGAATCGCGGCAACGACTGATGGATATCGCCCTGGGAAACCTGAAAGCCTTCGCCGCGGGCAACCCCGTCAATATCGTGACGGCGTGAAGGTTCGAGAATGGAATGCTACAATAAAGGCTATTGTCTTGTTCTTTCGGGCGGGGGAGCGAAAGGCGTCTATCATCTGGGGGTCTGGAAAGCGCTCAAAGAACTGGGCATCCAGGTCGATGCCTTCATGGGAACATCCATCGGGGCCGTGATCGCCGGTCTCCTTGCTCAGGACAGCGACGATTCGCTCGATGATTTGGGCGCTTCCATCACGGTGAATTCCATCATTTCCCTGCCCGACACCTTTGTCGATGAAGGAAAAATCAATGTAAACAAGGAATCCCTGTCCGAAGCGCAGGAACTTTTCCGTTCCCTCATTGAAAACAAAGGCCTCGACACCAGCCCTCTGCGTCAGCTTCTGGTGTCGCGCATCGACGAAGGCAGAATCAGGAAATCGGGAAAGGATCTCGGAGTCGTCACCATAAACCTTAGCGACTTGAAACCCCGCGAGATGTTCATTGAGGAAATGGGCGAAGGCGCGATCATCGATTACCTGATGGCGAGCGCCGCCTTTCCCGGATTCCGCCAGCCGGTCATAGAAGGCAAGAAATATATGGACGGCGGCATCGTCGACAACATACCCTACGCGATGGCAAGACAGCGGGGCTATCGACGCATCATCGTCTCGGACATCTCCGGGCTGGGCATGAACAGGCGCCCGGAGATCGAGGGAAGCATCACGATCTATATCAAGAATTCCATCAACATGGGCGGCGTCCTGGATTTCGACCGCGATTTCATGAAGGATTTCGAGCGCCTGGGCTATCTCGACACGTTGCGCGTCTTCGGCCGGCTGCGAGGATATTCATACTTCATCGAGCCCGATGCGAAAGCCGAAGCGGCATTCGCGAAGAAGCGGGGAGAGGCGCTGTCTGTCTTCCCGAAGGAAATGCTTCATGACAGAAATCTTCTCCTGAAGTATCTCGAATGCGCCGCTTCGATCCTGGAGGTTCCTCGCGTGGCGTCGTATACCTACGGCGAGCTGGCTTCCGCCATAGCGGAAAGGAAAAATGACGACGAAGAGCAAGATCGCCGAAATCTTCAAGGCAGGTTCCGACATAAAAGCCGCGATCATCGCGATGCTTCGCGAATCGATGGCGAACCGCACTTTCAAGGGAAGCCCCTATTATTATTTCCGTCTGATGGAAGAATTCCTGCCCCAAAAAGCCGGCGCCGTGCCGAGAAAAACCCTGATAGGCCTCTTCCCGGAATTGCCCGCCGGAATGGAGTATCTACGGAGCGTTGAGCGCTCGAATTAAATTCCGGCGGCCTGCACGATGAGCGATACCAAAGCCACCGAAATCCAGCAAGCAAGCCCAAGCAGTATGGGGCGTATGCCGTTGCGGACAAGTTTCAAGGGATTGGAGCGCAGACCGATGGCGGCCATCGCCATGCAGATGCCGAACTTGCCGAGCTGGGCGAGGGAGTAGCCCGCGTCCAGGGAAAACGCGCCAAGCGTCCGGCAGAGGGACGCGGCCAGGAAGCCGAGCACGAACCAGGGAAATATCTTCACGAAATTGAACGCGCCCCGCTTGCCCTCTGTGCCGCGCAATCTGCTCATGGCGAGGAAGAGCGTGATGGGAATGATCATGAGGGTGCGCGTGAGTTTTACGATCGTGGCGTAACGTCCGGCCTCGTCGCCGTAGGAAAACGCGGCGGCCACCACCGATGAGGTATCGTTTATCGCCGTGCCCGCCCAGAGGCCGAAAGCGTGCTGGTCCATGTTCATCATATGTCCCAACGCCGGGAAAATGAATACGGCGAGTATGTTGAAGATGAAGATCGTCGAGATGGAATAGGCTACTTCTTCCTCGCTGGCTTCGATCACGGGAGCGGTCGCCGCGATGGCCGAACCGCCGCATATGGCCGTCCCTACGCCGATGAGCGTTTTCACCTTTGGATCGATCCCCAGCCATTTGCCGACGAAGCGCGCGGCGAGGAATGCCGCCGCGAGCGTGAACGCCATGACGGCGAGCGATTCGCTTCCTACTTTGAGCACGACCGAAAGGTCGAGACTGAAGCCGAGAAAGATGATCGAATACTGAAGCATTTTCTTCCCGGTGAAGCCGATGCCTTCCTCGAGATAAGCGGGGCGTTTGAAAAAGGAAAGGGCCATGCCGAAAATGATCGCGAAAACAGGCGCCCCGATGAGGGGAACGATTTTCCCGAGGAACCAGGAAGGAAGCGCCAACGCCAGGGCGAGGAAGATCCCGGGGAAGGTCGCGATGATGCGCTTTGGTGTAGGTCTCATCTGCGGCGCACCATAGAGGCGAGGGCGAGCTTGCGATCGAGCACGAGGCAGGCGCCGCCCAAAGCGCCGACCGATTCGCCGAGGGCGCCGCGCTCGATCTTTACCGCGTTGAAGGCATGCGGCATCGCCCAACGCGCGGCGACCTTGCGTGTGTAGTCAATAAGCGGACTCTCGATCAGCCCGATCGGTCCGCCGATTATCACCTTGTCGGGATTGTACGTGGTCACGATATTCGCGATGGCGAGACCCAGCTGCGTGGATGCCTCGCGGACGCATTCGAGGGCGAGCGGATCGCCGGCGGCCGCGGCGAGGCAGACATCTTCGCCGCTGATCGATTCGCCGGCTTTTCCTCCGGCCGCCAGCTGCGACTTTCCCCCCTCGGTGATGAGCGCGATCGCCCTCCGCGACAGGGCGCTTCCCGATGCGTAGACATGGAGGCAGCCGCGTTTTCCGCAGGCGCAGACAGGCCCTTCCGTGTTCACGGTGACATGGCCGATTTCACCCGCGCTGAAGAAGGACCCGTGGACAAGCTCTCCGTCTATCATGATCGCGGCGCTGATCCCCGTGCCTATGCCGATGTACACCATCTGGTGGACGGCCCTTCCTCCGCCGAAACGGGCTTCGGCCAGTCCGGCGCCTCTGTTTCTGTTGATGAGGAGAACCTTGGTCTTAAGCTTCTTTTCCACGAGATCGGCTACGCGGACATTTCGCCAGCCCAGGTCGTCGGCTCTGATGATGAGGCCGCGGTCACAGTCGACGAGGCCGGGAGCGCCGACCCCGAAGGCCGGCAGCAGCTCGCCGCTGACGCCTTCTTTAAAATCGCTCAAGCCCCGCACGAGGCTGTCGAGGAAGGAGTCGGGGTCGGCGCCGGCGACCTTGAGCGAAGCGCTCCTCAGGATACGCCCCTTCAAGTCGGTTTCGACGAAGGACCAGTGCCCCGAATGGTATTCGGCGCCGATCGCCCGCCATCTCGAATCGTCCAGGTCGAGGAGAATGCCCGGTCTTCCCCTGCCTTCGCGGAGCAGGTTCTTTTCCACGAGCAGATTGAGGCTAATCAGCCTCGATACGATCGTGGAGGCCGTGGTACGGCTCAGGCCCAGATGCCGGGCTATCGATGCCCGCGACTCCGCGGCGCGGTATTCTATCGCCTTCAGGACGGCGACAGTGTACTCGCCTTCGGGCAAGGCGTTGTAGTTCTCGGTTTCGGCGCGATTTTTCATCGGTGCGTCTATAATACTATGAAAATTTAATTTGTACAGATATTTGTAAAGAAACTTGACAAAATACAGACTCGTGGTATCGTGAAGCTATGGCATTCAACCGGGATATACGAGTGGAAGGGCTCTCTCTTTTCTATCTGCCCGTGAAGACCAGGATTCCCCTCAAGTTCGGCCCCGAGACGACGACGCACGCGACCTGCGCGCGGGTACGGATCGACGTTTCCTCGAGGCAGGGCCTTCATGCCGTGGGCTGGGGCGAGACCCCGCTCAGCGTCGCCTGGGTCTGGCCCTGCGAACTCTCCTATGATTCCCGCCTCGCCGCGATGCAGGAATTCTGCCTTCTCCTCGCCCGCGCCTGGAAAGATTTTCCCCTATGGGGTCATCCGATGGAGATCGGGCACGCATTCCTCCAGGAAAGCCTGTCAGTCTTATTCGGCGAGTTCAACGCGCGCCGAACCGCCCTGCGCCTCCCGGAAATGCCCTGGCTGGCCGCCCTCGTGTGTTCTGCCTCCTTCGATCTGGCCCTCTTCGACGCCTATGGAAACCTCCATGGCCTTTCAGCCTTCGATACCCTCGGCCCCGAGTTCATGAATCATGAACTTTCATGGTTTTACGGTCCGGAACACGCGCCGCTTTTCAAGGACAAATATCCGGAAGATTTTCTCGTCCGGCCCGCGCCGCTTTCGCTGCCCGCCTGGCACCTCGTCGGCGGCAAGGATATCCTCACGGCGGAAGGACTCAAGGGTTCGGAACCGGAGGACGGCTACCCCGTAATTCTTTCGGATTGGATCGCGCGGGACGGGCTTAAATGCCTGAAAATCAAGCTTACCGGCACCGACGCCGAATGGGATTACGCGCGCATCCTCGATGTGGGACGCATGGCGATCAATTATGATGTCGACTGGCTCAGCACCGATTTCAACTGCACGGTGCTCGATCCGGCCTACGTATGCCGGATTCTCGACAGGCTTCTTGTTGAAGAGCCGAGAATTTTCGCGATGATCCTCTATATCGAGCAGCCTTTCCCCTATGATCTCGAACGCAACCGTATCGACGCGCATTCGGTAAGCGCCCGCAAACCCCTTTTCATGGACGAAAGCGCCCACGACTGGAAATATCTCGCCTTGGGCAGGACGCTCGGATGGACGGGCGTCGCCCTCAAGACCTGCAAAACTTTTACCGGCGCGCTGCTCAGTCTTTGCTGGGCCAAGACGGCGGGCATGACGCTGATGGTTCAGGACCTGACCAATCCTATGCTCGCGCAGATTCCTCATATCCAGCTGGCCGCCCATGCCGGAACGATCATGGGCGTCGAGACGAATTCGATGCAGTTCTACCCCGATGCCTCGAAGCCCGAGGCCGCGGTCCATCCCGGCTTGTTCTCGAGGGTGGGCGGACGGGTGCGGCTCGATTCGATCGGACCGACGGGATTCGGTTATAGAATCGACGAAATCTCGAGAATACTGCCTGACGCGGCCTGGGAAGGCGGCAGGGCATGAAAAAATCCGGATACTTCGCGGCGAAAGTCCTGCCGAGGCTGCTTTATATCGTACTGGCCATAGCTCTCTGGCAGGCGCTCATCATGATCTTCAAGGTGAAGGAATTCGTCGTTCCCTCGCCGATCGCGGTGTTCAAGAGCCTGTTTTCGGGAGAGCTGATCGCCGAGAATACCTGGGGCGTGCATATCAGGACGACGCTTACGGAAATAGCAGTCAGTTTCTTCCTTACGGCTGTCGTGGGATTCCTTCTCGCCCTCGTCATCTGCTGGTCCAGAATCCTGCGCGGCATTCTCATGCCGGTCATCGCCGTTCTGAATTCCCTGCCCAAAATAGCCCTGGCTCCGCTTTTCCTCATCTGGCTCGGCTATGGTTTCAAGGCCAATGTGACCATAGCGATCATCTGCGCCTTCTTTCCCATCGTGCTCAACACGACGATGGGGCTCGATTCCGTGGACGAGGATCTGCTCGACCTCGTCCGCTATCTGAACGCATCCAAACTGCAGGTGTTTCTCAAGATAAGGATCCCGAATTCGCTTCCCTATGTTTTTTCCGGTCTCAAAGTGAGCGCCACCATGGCGGTCGTGGGGGTGATTGTGGGCGAGTTCGTGGCTTCCAGCCAGGGCTTGGGCTTCCTGATCAAAGATTCCCAGGCCATGATGAATACGCCGCCCATGTTCGCGGCTCTCTTTCTCATATCGGGAATAGGCCTCGGCTTGTTCGCCTTCATCGGCTTTCTGGAACGCGCGCTTATGCCCTGGAATATTGAGCGGACGGAGGGCAAGGCATGAAAAGTTCCAATTCGGCGAAGCTGAGTTCGCTCTGGGCGCGGCTCAAGACTCCGGCGGTCATCGTCGCCCTTCTCGTGATATGGGAACTCTGCGTGAGGATTTTCAAGGTCAAGGAATATATCCTTCCATCGCCCATCGTGGCGCTGAAGCACCTTTTCCTTCCGCAGCCCGACGCGAACTACAGCTGGATCGTCCATATTCGCATAACGTTGATGGAACTCGCCATATCCTTCGTCGTCACCTCCATCCTCGGCATCGCGATCGCGATTGGCCTCGCGTGGAACGCGACCGTCAAGAAAATCGTCATGCCTGCCTTCGTATTCCTGAATTCGCTGCCCATCGTCGCGATAGCGCCACTCCTCGTCCTCTGGTTCGGCTACGGTTTGAAGACGAACATCCTGATCGCTTTTCTCGTATCCTTCTTCCCCATCGTGATCAACACGACGGTGGGGCTTTCCGAGATAGACGACGATCTTCTGGATCTCGTGAAGTACCTGAACGGTACGAAACTCCAGATATTCCTCAAGCTGAGAATACCCAATTCGCTTCCCTACATTTTCACGGGACTCAAGATAAGCTCCACGATGTGCGTCGTAGGGGCGATCGTCGGCGAGTTCGTCGCCTCGGACAGAGGCTTGGGCTACATCATCATAAATTCCCAGTACACCATGGATTCGCCGCCGATTTTCGCGGGGCTCATGCTCGTGTCGCTGTTCGGCGTCGCGTTGTTCGGCATCGTGTCGGCTTTGGAAAGGCTTTGCATGCCCTGGCAATTCAGGGGTAGGAATAGTGACTGAAGTCGGAACTTCGCTCGGGATCGCGTAAGCGGTCCCTCAGTATCTCAAGTTTTCGAATCTAGGAGGATTAAGATGAGGAAACGTTTCGTCGCGACAATCGCCATTGCTTTCCTGGTCCTGGCGGGGGCATCGGCCCAGACGACCAAGATCAACTTCCAGCTGAACTGGAAAATCTCGGGCGACCATGCTCCCTACTATGTGGCCATGGAAAAGGGATGGTTCAAGGAAGAAGGCCTGGACGTGAATGTCATGATCGGCCAGGGTTCGGGCTTCACCGTCCAAATGGTGGACGCCGGCAAGGCCCAAATCGGCATTTCCGACGCTCCCGTTCCCATCGAGGCCAGGGCGAAGGGCGCCAACATCAAGATCGTGGGCATAATTTTCGACAAGCACCCCAACTGCATGTTCTTCTGGAAAGATTCCGGCATCAAGGTCGCCCAGGATCTCAAGGGCAAGACGGTGGCCGTGCCCGCCTCGGACGGTCATAAAGTGATGTGGCCGGCTTTCGCGAAGCTCATCGGCCTCAACGCCAACGACGTCAAATTCATCAATATCGAGCCGACGGCCAAACCGGCAGCCCTCGGATCGAGACAGGCCGATGTGGTATTCGAGCTTTTCACCGGCAAGCCCTTCATGGAAAAAGCGGTTCCGGCCGACCAGCTGGGATGGATCATCTGGGCCGACTATGGTTTCAACGCTTACGCGCACAGCTATATCGCCAACGAAGACTTCATGAAGAGCAACCCCGAGGCGCTGAAGAAATTCCTCAAGGTGTCCTATAGGGCATGGCAGTACACGCTCAACAACATCCCCGAGGCGATCAACATCCTTTCGAAGTATCATCCCATCAACACAGATGACTTCGTCGCCAATCTCACCGCCGTCAAGGAATTCTTCAAGACCGACCGCTACAAGAACAACGGCATCGGCTACATCGATCCGTCGAGGATGCTGGATACCATCAATATCGTCAAGGAAAAGGGCCTGGCCATGAATCCGGATCCGAATTACTATTATTCTTCGGCTTTCCTTCCCAGCCCGCCGTATAAGTTCAACTTCTGATTTTCATCGCCGAAGGAGAGAGCCGAGGCGGCCAGCGATAGCTGGCCGCCCCCGCCCGGCTCGATTTTTCGGTTTTATTCACGGATAAGGTGGCCAAACGATGAGCGACGAGCGAAAACCTCTGCTCTCCCTGAAAAATGTCAAAAAAACCTACAGAACGGGCGGCACCGAGCTGGAAGCCCTCGGTGACGTTACCTTCGATGTCTTCCCAAAGGAATTCGTCTCGATCGTAGGCCCATCGGGTTGCGGCAAGACAACCCTTCTCAAGATAATCGCCGGACTTCTTCCGAAGTCCTCGGGCGAAATCGTCGTGGACAAGGAAGATTTCGACATCATGCGCGAAGTGGGCTTCGTCTTCCAGAAACCCCTCCTCCTCCATTGGAGGAAGGTGATAGACAATGTCCTTTTACCCATCGAAATTCTGAAGAAGGATCGAAAGGCGATGGTGGAAAGGGCGGGATATCTGCTCGCGCTGGTCGGGCTGGAAGGCTTCGAGGATCGGTATCCGGGCGAGCTTTCCGGCGGGATGCAGCAGCGCGTCTCGATTGCCCGCGCCCTCGTCCACGATCCCAAGATGCTGCTCATGGATGAGCCTTTCGGAGCCTTGGACGCCATCACCAGGGAGCGGCTCAACATAGAGCTGCTCAGGATCTGGCAGGAGACCGGCAAGACGATTCTCTTCGTCACCCACGGCATCAACGAAGCCGTTTTCCTCTCCGACAGAGTGATCGTGCTTTCGGCCCGCCCTTCCAGGATGATCGAATCGCTCGATATCCAGCTGCCACGTCCGCGCCTGCAGGAAGTCCGCGTCGAACCACAATTCGGCGCCTACGCTCTTGAAATCTACAAGAGCCTCGAAATCGGCTGACAGGAGGCTTTTCGATGGATCAGGAAGGAAGATACTGCGTGGGAATCAGGGGGGCGGGACAGGTCGCGAACCAGCATGCCGCCGCCATTCTCGCCAATCCGAAACTGCGTCTGGCGGCCGTCTGCTCGCGTTCGCGCTCGAGCTCGGAAAAGCTGGCCCGTGAATGGGCTTCGGCGGGGAAGGGCGGCGCCCCTATCGTCATCTACGATCGTTACGAGGACCTTCTCGCCGACGACACTGTCGATATCGTTTCCGAATGCATGCCGAACTACCTGCACGCGAGCGAAGGCGCCCTCGCCTTCGAGGCGGGGAAGCATCTCATCCTGGAGAAGCCGGCCGGAATCGGCCGCGAAGAGCTGAACGCGCTTCGCGACGCCGCCAGGCGTTCGGGACGCAAGAGTGTCGTGAGTTTCGTCCTGCGCTGGCACCCCCTCATCGCGAACCTGAAAAGCCTTCTCGACGCCTCGGCCATCGGTGAGGTCTACTACGCGGAATTCGACTACTGGCATGGGATAAAGCCGACATTTTCCAGCTATAGCTGGATACGCCGCAAGGAATTCGCGGGCGGAGCCATGATAACGGGCGGCTGCCACGCGGCCGATCTCGCCCGCTACCTTCACGGCGAGATCGATGAGGTGTCCGCGTATTCCACCAAGGCCCGCGACGATTTCGATTATCCGACCACCATTGTGTCGGCCGTGAAATTCGCCGATGGGTCGGTGGGGAAACTTTCAGTGTCGCTGGATGGCCTCTGCTTCCCCTATCAGTTCAATATCGACCTGCTCGGCACGAAGGGCGCGTTGCGCGACAACAGAATTTATTCCAAGGAACTTTTCCCTTCGCAGAAAGATTTCGTCGTCCTCCCCTGCGACACGCCGAATTCCGGCTCGGTGGAGCATCATCCATTCAAGCAGGAGATCGACAATCTCGTCGAATGCATCGAGACGGGCGCTCCCGTGCTCTCCGATGTCGAAGACGCGTGCAAATCGATGGAGGTGGCGCTCGCCATAACGGAATCCGCGGCGACAGGGCAGTCCGTCAAGATTACACGGAGCTGAAGACATGGAGGAAGCCATGGAGAATTTCCCCGCGCCTGTCGGACGCCGCATAGACAGAATGACGTCGCCGCGGTTCGCGGAAGCGCTGGAACGCTGCGATACCCTCATTCTTCCATTGGGATCGGTGGAGCAGACGGGAAAGCATTGCCCCCTCGGCACTGATCTATTCGTGGCCGAAGCCGTTTCGGAGCTGCTGGCGGGAAAGGCCGACTGCCTCACGACAGCCCCCATTCCTTATGGCGACACCTTCGAGCTGGATTTCTGGCCTGGAACGGTCCATGTGGAATCGCCCGTGCTGGGTTCCTACCTGGAAGCCGTCGCGCGGTCCTTCCTCAAGCAGGGATTCGCTAATATCGTTTTTCTCAGCTGCCATTCCCTCAACATGAAGACGGTGGATCTGCTCTGCCGCCGCCTGCACCGGGAAGGCCATGGCGTCTGCGCGATAGACTGGTGGAAGGCGGCGGGCGACGCGGCCAGGGGCGGCACCGCTTCGACCGAGCCTTTCGGCCACGGCGGGGAAGTGATCAGTTCCATTATGATGGCCTTGGCCCCCGAACTTATGGATCTGGACAGCGCTGAAGACGAGTCTTCCCTGCCCGGTCTGGCGCAGGTGGCGGCCCATCCCCTCGGCTCGGCTTTCGTGGCCTATGGGGATTTCAAGGATTATTGCGTGACAGGTGCCTGGGGCGAGGTTAGGGATACCGTCTCCGCCGAAAAGGGAAAGAAGTGGCTCGCGAAAGCCCTCTACGCTTCGGCCGACTTCATACGCGAATGGCGCAATAGCGGCAGCTGATTTCCGCCTGGAAAGAATAGGCGGAAAGCGGAAAGCTTGGCGTGGAGCGCGCGGCACGGGGCGCTTGGCGCGGACAACATAAGAAAAGGGCTGACCACGATCGTGGCCAGCCCTTTCTTTATTGCGGTCTCTATTCTCGGAATAGGCGCTTTATTTTATCGTCATATACTTGGAAGGAATCGCTACCTGGTTCATGCCCATGGCGCCTTTGCCGAAGGCGTAGCTGTCCTGGTATACGAGAAGGAAATTGCGCATGCGGACCTGGGTGGACGCGTCCTTGTAGGCCGTGCTGTTCCAGTCGACGCCGGGGGAGAATTGCGCGAGGGAACTCATGACATCGGCGCTGTTGCCCAGTCTGGCTTTTTTCTCGACCGTTCTCTTCGCGAACTCGCCGAGACCGGCCACGATGCAGTAGCCCGAGGGATAGGGCCATGTGACGAGGCGGCCGCTGGCGCCCTTGGCCACGACCGTCTGTTCGATCTTGGCGAGAATGGCTTTCCAGTTGCCCTTTTCCTTGCTCAGGTCGACGCCGAAGGCTCCCGCGTAGCCCTGGAGCGGGGAGTCGGTCTGGACATAGAGGCCGCCGAGCTCGGCGATGCGCTTGAGGAGCGGTTCGACATGGGCGTTGTTGGTGCTGAAGAAGGCGGTGTTCTTGCCGTATTTTTCGAGCCACATCGGGACTTTCTCCAGGATGAACTGCTGGGCGCCGGGTACACCCACTTCGCTGGTCGGATCCGGAGCGGTCTCGAAGGCGAATTTGAGTCCGAGGTCCTTGCAGGCCTGCTCCATTATCATGCGTCGGCGTCCGAGGAGCTCGTAGCTCATGTGGCGAGGGAAGGAGATGTGTACGTAGGTGTCGGCACCCAACTTCTTGGCCACCAGAGGCATGATGTAGCCCATGGAAAGCGTGTCCGAATTGATGCAGAGATCGGTCACCGCCGCTATGACGGCGGGGTCTTCCTGCGGCTCTCCGGCGAAGCAAAGGATGTCGGGGCGCTTCTGCTTGACTCTGCGGAAAGCTTCGGCCGTGCCAGGCACCGCTTCCACGACGACGATAGCCTTCATGAGGGGATCGTCGCTGAGACCGACGATCTGCGATATGACCGTTTCCATTTCCGAGCTGAAATTGTCCGGATAGGTGATGTGCTGGATCATTCCGCCTTTCTGCGCGCTTCCATAAAGGCTTATCAGCGCCTCGGCTCCCCTGATCACGTCTTCGCCCTGGGAAACCGTGCCGGTCACGATACCAATGTGAAAGTCTCCCGCGGCGAAAAGGGGCACGAGGGCGGCGCCGAAGGCCATGAAAGCCAGCAGCGCGAACTTCAGTTTTCTCATACAGCGAACCTCCTGGATTCTGGATACGGCCTTAAGTATATACCTGAAAGCCGTGAAGCGCGAGGCTTGGCGAAGCGGATTTATTCGCTTCGCCAAAGCCCTGTTTCAGAGGACGTTCTTGCGGCGATGCATTTATCTTGACGGGCAGGGAGCGCGCGCCTAAACTTCCATCACCAACCCCAAGGGAGAATAACGTGAAATACGCGGTCTGCAACGAACTGTTCGGCGATATGCCATTGAGGAAAGCCGCGGCGACGCTTCGCGGCGCGGGATATCGAGGCATCGAGTTCGCTCCCTATACCCTGTTCGGCGACTTTTCCCCCGCGATGATCAGGAACGGCGTGGCCGGCATCGCCGAAGCGCTGGCGGGCGAGGGGCTCGAGTTCGTGGGATTCCACTGGTTGATGGTGGGCCCGGAGCCATTGCATCTCACCACCACCGACGAAAGCCTCCGCCAGCGCTCCCTGAACCATCTTCGGCGGCTCCTGGACGCGGCCGGCTGCCTGGGAGGCGGCGTACTCATCCTGGGTTCCCCAAAACAGCGATCCACCTCGGCGGGCTCTAACAGGGCGACAGCCCTCAAGCGGCTAGCCGAAGGCCTTGCCCAGCTGGGCGACCATGCCGTCGCCTGCGGGTCGCGCATCCTATTGGAGGCGCTCGACTCGAATCAGACCGATATCGTGAACACCCTGGCCGAGGCGCGCGCGCTCGTGGAAGCGATAGGCTCGCCCGGAATAGGAGAGATGTTCGATTTCCACAACGTCGGCGACGAAACCGATCCCTGGGACGCCTTGATCCGTGCTCAAGGCGAGAGAATCGCCCACGTCCACATCAACGAGATGGACGGACGGGCGCCCGGTACGGGAACATCGGATTACGGTCCCGCTTTCGAAGCGCTCCGGGAGATTAACTACAAGGGTTGGATCAGCATGGAAATATTCGAAAAGCCCGTCAATCCGGGGGCGGTCGTTGAAAAAGCCCTGCGCTATTTAGCCGAACACGACCGCACCATATTTCTTCCGGAAAACGGGTTTAGAATATAAAAGTGGCTGTGTTTACGGCATTTCGATACAATTGTATAGATTTTAATTTGTTCACTTTCTTTACAAAAACACTTGACAGGTTCTTGGACCTGTTCAAATAATGAAAATACACTTACCTACAAGGAGCGCACCGTGAAAAGAAGAAGCATTGCGGTACTTTTTGCTATCGTGGCTTTCTCATCGATCGCCGTCAGCGGAAATCTCGTGGCACAGTCTCTCTGGAAACCGACGCATCCGATCCAGGTCGTCGTGCCCTGGCCAGCCGGAGGAGCCTCGGACACCGTAGGCAGAATGCTTGCCGGACAGATGGAACAGTTCATCGGACAGCGCATGGTAATCGTGAACACGGCCGGCGGCTCAGGCGCCATAGGAACGCAGGAAGTCTGGGACAAGCCGCATGACGGCTACACCCTTACCGCCAACGCCGTGGCTTCCGTCGTAAGCTACGCGGTGCTCGGGAAAATGGATCAGACACACAGAGACTGGATCTATTATCTGCCCATCTTCACGCCGAACGTCATCGTCGTGAAAGGCGATTCCCCTATCAAGACGCTCGCGCAGCTTCTGGATTACATGAAATCGAAACCGGGCGCCACGATCCTTTCGTCTGCCGGCGTCGGCAGTTCGGGCTATTACGCCGCCGAGCTGTTCAAAAAGGCGACCGGGCTTACTTACAGGCACGTTCCCTACGCGGGCGGAGCTCCCGCCGTCATGGCTGTCGCCCAGGGCGAAGCCGAAGTCGTCATGCAGCTGTCCGTCGAAGTGGCCGAGCTTCTCCGCGGCGGAAAACTCCGCGCCCTCGCCGTAACCTCCGCCGACGACCTGGTCGTCGATGGATATGGAACGATCCCCTCGGCGCAGAAGACGATTCCCAATTTCCCCAACTACGGTTCATATTTCGGAATCATGGCTCCAGCCGACCTTCCCGCCAACGTCATCGCCATGCTGGATGCGGCCTTCGTGAAGGCGGCGGCTGCACAGGGAGTCAAAGACTACGCCAAAATCAAAGGCGCCATCCCTTCCGCCATTTACGGCAAGGAAGCGACAGCGCTGACCGAAAAGCTCGCCAGCACCGAAGCATGGCTTCTGTACGACGCTGGCGCAGCCGCCAAATCTCCCGCCGTATTCAATATCTCGAGGTAATTCTTAATGTCCAATGAAATAATGAAGGAAGAGGAGGCTACGCCTTCTCTTCCTCCAGAATTGACCGATGAAGTCATAGCCAGGAAACCGAGGCGCGAGGTAATCGGCGCCCTCGGCCTCCTGGCTGTCGCAATCGTTTTCGGCGTCGAATCCTTCAAGACGCCTTTCAAGGATACTCTTTGGGAATTCTACACCTCCCCGACGATCTTTCCTCTCTTTATGGCCATTCTGCTCGGAGCGACCAGCATCGCAGTCCTGGCGCGAGGAATAAAGGAATGGCACGACCAGAAAGACAGCCTTAAGCCGATTCATCTGATCGAAGATATGAAGCGTTGGGGTATGGGTCGTTTTATGGGCGGCGCTGGGATAATCGCAGCGTTCCTGTTTTTCCTGGGCAAGGTTAACTTCTATCTGCTGTCGGTGATCATGATCAATATCTTCGGGATGATATTCAGGCTCGGAACGCTGAAGAAAGCCCTCAAATCCTCTCTGATCACCTCGGCCGTGGTAGCCATCTTCCTGTTCATCATAAGCAGGGTTTTTGGCATAGTGTTCCCGGGAGCGTAAACGATGAATATTCTCAGCATTTTCAGCGGATTTTGGAAACTACTCCTGGATCCCGTCACCATACTTTTTATTTTCATTGGGGGTCAGGCTGGCATCATTTTCGGCATGATGCCCGGCCTTACAACGACTACGGCGATGAGCCTGCTTACGGGATTGACCTTCACCCTTCCGCCTGAAAGGGCGATAGCGGTCGTTCTCGGCGCATATGTCGGATCGGTGACGGGCGGCAGCCGATCGGCGATCCTGGTCAATATTCCAGGAACTCCGGCGCAGGCAGCGGTCTGTCTGGATGGATATCCTTTAGCCCTGCAGGGACGAGCCGCTGAAGCTATCGGCTTGTCGGTGACGGCATCGACGATCGGTACGCTCCTCGGCTTCATATGTCTCGCTCTCTTTACGCCTCTGCTCGGCGCGGCGGCCATGAGCTTTGGAACCTATGAGTTCTTCTGGCTCGCCATCATCGGCGTCGTCATCGCCGGAAGCCTCTGTTCGCCCAAAGATCCGATCAAGGGGTGGATAATGGGCTTTCTTGGCCTCGTCCTGATGACGGTGGGAGAAGACAACATCCATGCCATCGAACGCTTCACTTTTGGGTATAATCCCCTGAGGGGCGGTTTCGCCCTGATTCCCGTCATGATAGGCGCCTACGGAATACCCGAGGTGCTTGACGCGGTGAGGCAGCGCCAGCAGATCGTCGTTCAGACGAAGGTCGGCAGAGTAGTGCCCCGCTTCGGCGAAGTGCTGAAATACAAATGGCTCATTCTGCGCTCCTCGCTGATCGGCCTCATCATAGGGATTATCCCAGGCGTAGGGAGCGATACGGCTTCCTGGCTTTCCTACTTCGCGGCGAAAAAATCCAGCAAACATCCCGAATTGTTCGGCCACGGCGCGATAGACGGATTCATCGCGGCGGAAACAGGCGATAACGCCTGCGTTGGAGGGGACATAATTCCCACGCTGACGCTCGGCATACCCGGCAGCGCGCCCGCCGCCGTCCTTCTCGCGGCCCTCACCATCCACAACCTGCGGCCGGGACCCATGCTCGTAGTCGAGCAGCCCGAGGTTGTCGGCCAGATCATCGCGATTTCGATGGTGGCCACCATAGCGGTTTTCATACTAAGCCTTCTTATGGTTAAGCAGATGGTGAAACTGCTTCTGATTCCTCGCAACGTCCTCATGCCGGCGGTCTTCATCATTTGCGTTACAGGCGCCTATGCGCTTTCGGGAAGGCTCTTCGACATCTACATTATGTTCGCATTCGGATTGTTCGGCGTTATAATGAAAGAACTGGATTATCCCGTGGCGCCTCTGGTGTTGGGATTCATACTCGGCCCCATGGCCGAAGACAACCTACGCCGCGGCTTGATGATCACGGGCGGCAGCGCTTCTCCCTTCTTTACCCGCCCCATTTCATTCGCGCTTTTCCTTCTTCTCTTCTTCTCCGTATTCGGCGCTACGAAAACGGGAAAGCGCCTGATGAACGCGATCAAAGGGAAGCTCTCTCTTATATTTCCCAAGCGCTCCGCGGCTGGCGGAAATGTGAAGTGAAACAAGGAGTGACCATGAATTTTGGAATAGTAGGCACAGGACTCATCGCAGAGTTTCACGCGAAAGCGTTGGCGGAAATCCGCGACGCCAAACTCGTGGCCTGCATCGATGTCGTTCCAGAGAGGGCGGCCTCCTTCGCGGCCAGGTTCGGCTGCGCCGCGTATTCGGACATGGCGAGTTTTCTGCGACATCCTAAATTGGACATCGTCAACGTCTGCACTCCCTCCGGTCTGCATCTGGACGCGGCGCTCCCCGCCGCCGCCGCAGGAAAGCACCTCATCGTGGAAAAGCCCCTGGAAGTGAGCTCCGAGCGCTGCGGCAGGATGATAGAAGCCTGCGACAAGGCCGGAGTGACCCTTTCCGGAATCTTCCCTTCCCGGTTTCATGACTCCTCCCGCACCATAAAATCGGCGCTCGGGGAGGGCCGGTTCGGCAGGCTCACCATGGGCAACGCTTATGTGAAGTGGTGGCGCGAGCAGAGTTACTACGACAAGGGCGGCTGGAAGGGCAAGAAGGCCCTGGATGGCGGCGGCGCTCTCATGAACCAATCCATCCACGCCATCGACCTTCTGCGTTGGTTTATGGGGCCGATAGAGGAAGTGAACGCGTTCACCGGCGCGGCCGGCCATTCGGGCATAGACGTAGAAGACAACGCCATCGCCGCCGTACGCTTCGCGAACGGCGCCCTCGGCGCGATTCAGGGTTCAACCTCGGTGTGGCCCGGTTTCCTCAAGCGACTTGAAGTCTCGGGGATGGATGGAAGCATCGTCATGGAAGAAGAAAACATCCCCTTCTGGAAATTCCGCGTCGAGACCGGCCGGGATGACGAAATCCGCGCGCATTTCGCCGGCGCCACGAGCACGGGCGGCGGCGCCTCCGATCCCGCCGCTATCGGCTACCATGGCCACAAGCTGCAGTTTTTGGATGTGATCGGCGCCATCGGAAAGGGAGAGAAACCCTCCATCGATGGAAGGGAAGCCGCGAAAGCCGTGGCGATCATCGAAGCGATCTATAAAAGCGCCGAGACCGGCAAATCGGTAAAAGTAGTCGAGCAGTGAGCCATGGCAAAGTGAACGAGATGTATTTGAGCGGCTTCGCCGACGAAGCCGCGGACGGCATCGCCGGGCAGATCGAGGCGACGAAGGCCCTGGGCTGGTCCCATATCGAAATCCGGGCCGTGGACAAGGTAAATCTCCACGATCTGGACGAAGCTTCCTTCGAGCGCTGCGCCGAAGCCTTGGAACGAGCCGACATCCATGTCAGCTGCCTGGGCTCGACGATAGCCAATTGGGGAAAGAGGGTGGACGAGGATTTCGCCGCCGCGCTTCGCACCGTGGACAGGGCCGTTTCGAGGATGAAAAGACTGGGCGTAGGCCAGATACGCCTGATGAGCTACGCGATCATGTTCGATGCCTCGGGACGCGCCTTGCCGGATCAGAAAGATGGCGAACGCTTCACCAGGCTCCGCGAGATATGCGCCCGCTTCCTCGATGCCGGCATCACTCCCGTCCACGAAAACTGCCTCAATTACGGAGGCATGAGCTGGGAGCACACGCTCCGCCTGCTGGAGGAAGTACCGGGGCTCAAGCTGGTGTACGATACGGGAAATCCCGGCCTTACTCCCGATTTTCGCAAACCCTATCCCTATCCGAACCAGGACGGCTGGGAAGCTTGGGAACACTTGAAGCCATATGTGGTCTATATGCATATCAAGGACGGGAAGCGAAACCAGGCCACGGGCGAGGAAAGCTATTTCTTTCCCGGCGAAGGCGACTGTCAAGTGGAGAGAGTCCTGGCGGATCTTCTTTCCATGGGATACGAGGGCGGGCTTTCCATAGAACCGCACATGGCCGTCGTTTTCCACAACGATAAAGTTACTTCGAGCGTCGCGGCCAGATTCGACAACTATGTCGAGTACGGGCGCAGGACTGAATCGCTTCTCCGGCGCCTCGGCTGCGAAGTCGGCTCAGGGCGCATCCTCTATGGCGCGCGCTCCGATCCAGGGTTATAGTAGGGTAAATACCTACTCTACCGGAGTGACGCAGCATGGATCAAAAAAAGCTCAGTGTTGGCACGAAACTCGGATTCGGCGCCGCCGATCTGGGAGGAAACCTCTTCTTCACGGCCATGGGATTCTGGACTCTCAATTACCTCACGGACTCAGTGGGACTCTCGGCCGCGGCGGCCGGGGCCGCTGTCATGGTCGGCAAGCTCTGGGATGCCGTCACCGACCCGATGATGGGATTCATTTCCGATCGCACCCGCTCGAGATGGGGCAGGCGCCGGCCTTATCTGCTCTTCGGCGCAGTCCCGCTGGCGCTGACCATGTGGTATTTTTTCACGAATCCCCATATCGGAAGCCAGACATGGCTCACCATCTGGGCGGCCCTCGCTCTCTGCGCGCTCAACACGGCGTATACCATCGTCAATATCCCCTACTCATCGCTCACCCCCGAACTCACCAAGGATTACCATGAGCGCACATCGCTCAACGGCTATCGCTTCGGATTCGCGGTTATAGGCACAATCCTCGGCGCCGGAGCCGTCCTCCCCCTCGTAGGCTTATTCGGTTCCGACAGATCGGCGGGCTTCTCCTTCATGGGAGGAGTGCTCGGCCTCCTAATGGCGGCAAGCACCCTCGTCACTTTTTTCTCGGTGCGGGAGCCGGATCACAGCCAGGAACCCATACCCACGGAAAAATTTTTCCCCACCTTTCTCGCCGTATTCCGGAACAAGCCATACGTGATACTCCTCCTCACCTACGCGCTCAATCTGACGGCGCTCAACTTCGTGCAGGGAATCCTCGTGTATTATTTCAAGTATATCTATAGAAACGAAGCCATGACGACGCTCGCCATGGTTATGCTGCTCCTGACGGCCATGATATGCATCCCGATCTCCGTAAAGGTCTCCTCCCATATCGGCAAGAAGCGAACCTACCAAATATGCTTCGCCATAATCGCCTCAGCCTGCACCATCATCTACTTTCTCGGCCACATACTAGGCCCCAACTTCTTCCTGGTCATGATGATCTATGCCGGCGTGGGCATCGGTTTCGGGTACGTGGCTCCCTGGGCCATGGTCCCCGACGCCATCGAGTTCGACGCGGTCCGCACGGGCAATCGCAAGGAAGGGGCTTTCTACGGAATGTGGACCTTCACCTCCAAGGTGGGGACCTCCCTCGCCATCGCGCTCACGGGCCTCATTCTGGGATCGGCGGGCTACGCCGCCAACGTGGCGGAACAAAGCCCCTCCGCGCTCGGCGCCATAAGGCTCATAATCGGCCCCATCCCGACGGTCATTTTCCTGGCCGCCATTTTCCTGATCGAGCGATACCCGATAGACGAGAAGACCTATGTGAAGTTCATGGCTGAAAACGCTGCTTTACATAAGGCCGATCCGTCAAAAGACGGCTCCGAATCTTGACGGGAGGGAAAGGCAATGATTTTCCCCAATTGCTGGGAAGAAGTGGATTCGAAGAAGATCGCCGATTGTCATATATTTACCCTGTCGGAAAGCGATAGGGAAACCTGCGACCGTAAGAAGCGGGGCGCTTTCTATCTCTTGAACGCCCCCGATTGGGCGGGCGTCATCCCCGTCGTGGATACGCCCGAGGGACGGAGTTTCGTGATGATCCGGCAGTATCGCCACGGTACCGGCAGGGTTTCCGTGGAATTTCCCGGAGGAGCGATCGACCCCGGCGAGGACCCGGGCAGGGCGGTGGCAAGGGAACTCCTGGAGGAGACCGGTTACCGCGCGGAAATGATCCTCCCCCTTGGCGATCTTTCCCCTAATCCGGCCTTCATGACCAATACATTCCATGCCTTCATCGCCGAAGGCTGTTATCTCGAGCGCGACCAGATCCTGGACGAAAATGAGGAAATCGAAGTCCTCCTCGTTCCCGAGCGCGACGCCATAGACATGATCGGCGCGGAAGATTACGGTCATGCGCTGATGACAGCGACGCTTTTCTTCTATATGCGATACAGAGGGTATTCCGAATAGCTGGGCGCGAACATAAAATACCTTGCGGCCTCCTGAAGGCAATGCTATAATTTCTGAAATGGGGTTGCGCGGGCCGAAACGGTCCTCTGCCTATGCCTCAATACTCCTGTCTACGGTAGAAACTCAAATCGTCTCATAAGGGCGGAAAAATGCAGGAAATCAGATTTCACGGAAGAGGCGGGCAGGGTACCGTGCTCGCTTCCATAGCGCTGGCGAAAGCCTTTTTCCAGGCGGGCTTTTGGGTGCAGACCTTTCCCGTCTTTGGCTCGGAAAGAAGGGGAGCCCCTGTCGAGGCCTATCTCCGTCTCGATTCCTCCAAGATATACGTCCGCAGCAATGTATACGAACCGGACCATGTCATCGTGCAGGATTTGCGGCTCCTTCAGCTCGTCGACGTGACGAAAGGCCTGAAAAAGGGGGGATGGATCCTCCTCAATTCACCCGGCCTGCCCGAAGGCCTGGAACGCTTCGAAGGCTTCAGGCTGGCTTGCGTCGATGCTTCGCGGATCGCGCTGGAGCATGGTTTGGGAGCGAAGACTCAGCCTATCACGAATACATCGATGATGGGCGCCTTTGCTCAGTTGTTCGGCACGCCTCCACTCGAGGCGGTGGCGACGGCGATAGAGCATGAAATGCCCGTGAAGATCGCCGAAAACAAGGCCGCGGCCAGTGCCGCCTACAATGAGGTCAAGAAGTTCGGCCTCATCGATGCCGCATTCCTGAAATCGGCGGCGTCCGGGGGGACGGTCTTATGACAAACGAAAGGTTCGATGCCATGCATATATCGCTCTTGATTCCCAAGTCCAGCGCCTACACCACGGCCAACAAGACAGGCTCATGGAGCTACATGCGCCCGCGCTACCTGGAAAAGACGGCCCCCTGCTCGGCTCGCTGCCCTTGCGGACAGGATATCCCCCGCATCGAAATGCTGGCGTCGCGCGGGCGCCTGGAGGCGGCGTGGCGAACCATACTCGCCGAAAACCCTCTGCCCGGAACCTGCGGCCGCGTCTGCTTCCATCCCTGCGAAGAAGCGTGCAACCGCGGGGAATTCGACGCGGCGGTTTCGATCAACGCGTTGGAGCGCTTCCTCGACGACACGGCGCGCGACCAATCGATCCTCGAAGATAATTCGAAAGCGCCTCCAAAGGGAAAGCGCGTAGCGATCGTCGGCTCGGGGCCGGCCGGTTTGTCCGCCGCTTATTTCCTCGCGCGGCTGGGATACGAATGCGAGATCTTCGAAGCCGGCGACGCGCCAGGCGGCGTGCTGCGCGGCGGCATTCCCTCATATAGACTGCCGAACGCGACCCTGGATCGTGAAATACGGAGAATCGAAGGCTTGGGAGTCACGATCCATTATTCGACGCCGGCAAGCCCCGAATTCATAGAGTCGGCCGGGTCGCGCTTTGAGGCCGTATTCCTGGGCTGCGGCCATGGAAAGCCGACGGCTCTCGGCATTCCCGGCGAGGAACTGGCGCTCGATGGCCTGGAATTCCTCAATAAATGCAAGAATGGATCGTTAGGCGCTTCCAACGGATCAGCCCTCATCATCGGCGGCGGAAACAGCGCCATTGACGTTGCGCGCTCCATTCTGCGCTCAGGGGTCTCCTCAACGATAGTCTACAGAAGGCGGCGGGACGATATGCCGGCTTTCAGCCACGAAATAGCACGCGCCGTAGAAGAAGGCGTAAAAATCGTGGAGTTGAGCGCTCCCGCCGCGATAGCGCGCAAGGGTAAAACTCTCGAGCTGACGGTGCGGAAAATGCGCCCGACGGAGATTGGCGCCGATGGCAGGATGCGCGTCGCGCCCATCGAGGGACAAACCGAAATTCTCGCGGCCGACGCCATATATTCGGCCGTCGGCGCTTCGGCCGTGGAAGCCTGGATGCTTCCGCCCCGCAATCCGGATGTCCTTCATTTGAGCCACAGCGCGGCTTTATGGAACTCCCCGGCCGGCATTCCCATCATGTATGGCGGCGACCCCGTCAACGAGGAGGAAAGCGTGGCCGACGCCATCGCTTCCGGCAAACAGGCGGCCATCGCCCTGGACGTTTTTTTCACGAAGGGGCAGGCGTCGGTGGAAACCGAGATTTCCCGCTGCAGGCTGGGAGACGGCACATCCCTTTCCATGGAGATTTATCTCGGCGGAGCGAGGAAGAGCCGCGCGAATAAAGTTGTGCGATTTGAAGATCTGAACGACGATTATTTCGCCCCATTGGAAAGGCAGCGCGGGGTTTCCATTCCTGCCGACCTTTCAGTCCGGTCTTTCGCCGAAATAGAATCCTGCCTGGATGAGGCAGGCGCGGCGAAACAGGCCGAACGCTGCTTCAACTGCGGCATCTGCAACGACTGCGACAATTGCCGGACCTACTGTCCCGAGGTCGCGGTATTAGCGGCGCGCGCGGCGCGGGGCGAAACCTGGGCGGAAGATGCCGGCGTGGATCGCGAAGTGGACGCCGACTATTGCAAGGGCTGCGGCGTATGCGTGACGGAATGCCCGCGCTGCGCGATGGTCATCGAGGAGCAGCAATCATGAGAGAAGTGCTCGAAGGCAGCCAGGCCGTCGCCGAAGCCGCGCGGCTGGCCAGAGTCAAGGTCGTTTCCGCCTATCCCATCACGCCGCAGACGCATATCGTCGAAGAGCTGGCGAAATTCTGCTCGGACGGAAGCCTCGACGGCAAGTTCATATGCGTGGAAAGCGAACATTCCGCCATGGCTTCGGTGATAGGCGCCCAGTCGGGCGGCGTCAGGTCTTTTACGGCCAGCTCCTCCCACGGACTCGCCCTCATGCACGAAATGCTGCACTGGGCTTCGGCCGCCCGCCTCCCCATCGTCATGGCCGAAGTGAACCGCGCCCTCGGCCCTGGATGGAACCTCTGGGTGGATCAGACGGACAGCCTCGCGCAGCGCGATACGGGCTGGATACAACTCTACTGCGCCGACGGCCAGGAAGCCTTCGATACGACCATCCTCGCGTACAGGCTGGCCGAAATCGTGAACCTTCCCGTCATGGTGGTGCTCGACGCCTTCTTCCTTTCGCATACCTACGAACCTGTCGACGTTCCCACCCAGGCGGAAGTGGACAAGTACCTTCCGCCCTATGAGCCGAAATTTCTCATGGACACGAAGGATGCCTACACCTTGAATACGGTGGCTCCTCCCAACGTATACATGGAAATGCGGCGGAGCATCCAGATGGCCATGGAAGCGGCGCCCGAAGTCTACGAAAAGATAGAGGACGAGTTTTATGAGCAGTTCGGGCGCCGCTACGGCCTCGCGGAGGAATATCGCTGCGAGGACGCGGACACCGTCCTGGTCATGGCGGGGACAGCCGCGGGCACGGCGCGCGTCGCCATAGACAGCCTGCGCGAAAAGGGCGAGAAAGTCGGACTCCTGCGCATCAGGATGTTCCGCCCATTCCCCGTCAATGCCTTGAGAAAAAGCCTGGCAAAGGCGAAAAAAGTCGCTGTCCTGGACCGGAACTGTTCCTTCGGCGCCGGCGGCATCTTTGCCCAGGAACTGAAGGCCGCCCTCTACGGCTCCGGCGCCAATCCCCCCAAACTCTACAGCTACATAACGGGATTGGGAGGACGCGATGTCACGGTCGATACCATAGGGACCATGTACGCCATGACCCGAGACCGTGAAGAGCCCGCTTCCGAAAGCCTCTGGCTCGGACTGAACGAGGAGATGCTGAAATCATGAAAAACGACCTTTATTCAGGCATTGAATACATGAATTCCGGCCATGTGGGATGTCCTGGCTGCGGCGGCACCATAGCCATGAAGCTGGCCCTGCGCGCCCTGGGCGAAAAGACCGTCCTGGTCATCCCGGCTTCCTGCTGGGCGATCATGAGCGGCAATTATCCCCAATCCTCCCTGAAAGTGCCGGTCTTCAACACCGGTTTCGCGACGACGGCGGCGGCGGCTTCCGGCCTCCGCGCCGCCCTCGACCTCCGCGGCGATACGGAAACCACCGTGGTGGGCTGGGCGGGCGACGGCGGCACTTTCGACATCGGCTTCCAGGCGCTGAGCGCCGCCGCCGAGCGAGGCGAGGATTTCATCTATGTCTGTTACGATAACGAAGCATACATGAATACGGGCGTCCAACGAAGCTCCTCCACGCCCTGGGGCGCGAGAACCATGACCACGCCCGGAACGAACTGGAAACACACCGAGAAGAAAAATATCGTGGAGATAATGGCCGCGCACCGCATACCCTACGCCGCGACGGCAAGCATAGCCTATCCAGAGGATCTCGAGCGGAAGATCAACAAAGCGATGTCGATTCGAAGCGGACTGCGCTTCATCCATATCTTTTCCTCATGTCCTACGGGCTGGGGAATGGCGCCCGAGAATTCAGTCAAAGTGGCGCGCATGGCCGTCCAGTCCAGGGCATTTCCGCTCTACGAGGTTGAGGATGGACTGAAGTACACGATCAACGAAGCGGGCGATAAGCCGGTCAAGGATTATCTGCGTTCGCAGAGCCGATTCCGCCATCTCTCGGACGAGGATATCGGCATCATCCAGGAGCGCCTGGATATCGAATACGGGCGCCTGGTGCGAAAAACCTTGGCCGAGAGCTGACGCGGCCCTTGCGGGGTTGTCGCCCCTGATACTCGGAGAATCATGCGAGTCATCCCTTATCTGCTCGATGGGCTCTCCCCGCTCGACCATATGTCCATCGAGAATGTACTCCTCGAAACCTGGGGAAGGCCCGAAGGTTTGCTTCTTTTCTACATAAATGGACCGTCGGTCATCATAGGGCGCAATCAGAATCCCTGGCGCGAGGCCGCTCCCGGTACCGGTCTTCCTCTGTACAGGCGCGCCTCCGGGGGAGGCGCCGTGTATCACGACGAGGGCAACCTCAACTGGGCGCTGATCGTGCCTCGCCTCATGCATTCCCAGGACGCGGAGCTGGCCATGGTGGCCGCCGCGCTTTCCGCCCAGGGAGTCGACGCGGTGCCGGGACCGCGCGGCGGCCTCTACTGCGGCCCCACTTCGCCTCACGAGAACAAGAAATTGTCAGGCACGGCCAGGCGCTTCGGTACCCGGAACGTGCTCCACCACGGGACGCTCCTCGTCCATGCCGACATGGCCAGACTCCACGCGAGCCTCGGCGGAATCCAGACCTTCAATGATCGATCGCTGCCTTCGGTACCAGCCGCGCCGCTCAACCTGTCTACCCTGGACCCATCGATTCAGATGGAACCCCTCATCGAAGCGCTCTCCAGACAAATCGCCGGTGTTCCCCCTCGGCCTCTCCCCGCAGCCTTCGCCGACCCCCTACGCATGGAGAAGGAGACGACGAGACTTGCGTCGGACGAGTGGATTTATCATGCCACGGCGCCGTTTTCCGTCCTCCTGGAGGGCGGAGAAAACGCCGCGTCCGCCCGCATCGAAAAAGGCCTCGTAGCGGCGATTTCCGGATCCGGCGTCGACGGCTCCTATCTTGGCCGGCCTTTTTCATATTCACTCCTCGAGGCAATGATGGAGCTAATTCGCTCGCGGTAAAGAATTCCGCGGCTTTGCCGATGGATCTGTCGCTAAAGCCCGCTTGTATCGATTATTTTCTTGACATGCAGGCGAGGCTCACCTATAATTATCCCTCATATCTATATAAAAAGCGCAATTTTTGCCTCCGCATAGATTTCGCAACCAAGAAATGAGCGAGAAAAGATAATTGAGTACAAAAAGTGTGGGTTTCTATAAACGGCTCATTCTCATCATCGTTGCCGCGGTTTTAGTACTGCCCATCGTAGCCTGTGTGATTTTGGGCATCCAAAACATTGGGATGAGAAAAAAGATCAAAGCGGCGACGTCTCCCCCCGATGACATCGTGACCGTTGGCGCCACCCAGCTCGAACCCGCTGGAATCGCGCGCGACAAGCCTGTCCTCAGCTATCAAATTCTCTATCCGGATTTCAACACTAATTTTTACGGCTTCAAGGAAGACCTCGTCGGCGATAAAACCGTTTTTCTCACCTTCGACGACGGTCCCTCCACCGGAACGGACGAGCTGCTCGAAGTGCTCAGAAAGCATGAAATCAAGGCCACCTTTTTCGTGAACGGAAAATCGAACCGGGTGCTGACCGATAAACTGAAACATATCGCCAACGAAGGGCACGCGATAGGGATGCACAGTTATTCGCATCGGTACAACGTCATCTATAAAAACATGGAAAATTTCCTCGACGATTTCTACCGTAATTATCTGTATATCAAAGCAGAGACAGGTAAAGCGCCGGAAATTCTCAGGTTTCCGGGCGGAAGCATCAATATTTTCAACATCTCCACCTATCAATCCGTCGTAGCCGAGGTTTTAAGACGAGGATTTATATACTATGATTGGAATGTGAGCGCGGGCGACGCGATAGGGGGAGCCACAACCCAGAGCATCATCGACAACGTGATCAATGGGGTGCGTCTTTGCTGGGGACCAGCCATTGTGCTTATGCATGACAACGGAAAACCGGCATTGATCAACGCGTTGAGTACAATCATTGAAACGCTGGCGAACGAGGGGTATGAGTTCAGGATCCTCGATAATTCTATCAAGCCCCCAATGTTCATATATCCGGATTGACGAGCGTATCCTTACGCAGGGAGAGAAACGATGAAAATGCAAGGTAATTTCCTAAAGGCCGTTGACGAGCTGATGAACGGAAAATTCTCGGGGATCAAGACGGACCTTAAGGAAGTCAACAGTCCGGGAGAACCTGAAACCGACCTCGAACCTGGTCCGGCCGCGTCCGCGGATTATAAATTTAGCGAAAAGGCTCAACCGGACTTCACAGTGAGCCTCGGGACTTCGGTGCGGCGTATCGACGGCGGAAGCGTCGAGGCCGTCATCACCGGCGATATGACGGTTAAAGGGAACATCAATTCCACGGCCAATATTTCGATTTCCGGAACGATACTCGGCGATGTAAGCAGCGAAGGCGACGTCGTCGTGAAGGGCAAGGTAGAAGGAAACATCACCGTCCATTCCCTGTCGGTCGAGGGCGGGAATATCTCGGGGGATATAGTCTCTTCCGGGGTTGTCACCGTCGCCGACGGCTCATCTATCGACGGCAACATCAAGGCCGAACGGATTGAGGTGAACGGCCGGATAATCGGCAACCTGGACTCCGCCACGAAGATAATACTCCACCCAAAATCGGTGATTGAAGGCAATATAACGGCTCTGGAACTTTCCATGACAGAAGGCGCCGAGCTTAAGGGCGCCATGAACGTCCATAAAAAGTCCTGAAGAGATTTTTCTTATGGAAATAAGCCGCTATGAACGCCCGAAAACCATGGATGAAGCGTATTCCCTGATCGTCGAACAGCGGGGATTGCCCGTCGCGGGCGGCGCATGGACCCACCTGACCATGAAGAAGACAGCCCTGGCCGTCGATCTGTCGGGTCTGGAGCTGCGTTACATCCGCGATGCCGGCGATGCTATGGAAATCGGGGCGATGACGACGGCGCGCGATCTGGAGACTTCTTCGCTGCTCGCGGCCGAGTTTGGGAATATCTTCAGCGAGGCTACCAGCCATATCGTGGGCGTGCAGCTCCGGAACGTGATTTCGGTCGGAGGCAGCGTGGCGGGAAAATTCGGCTTTTCCGATCTCGTCACGGTTCTGACGGCGATGAACGCGTCGCTTCGCTTTTATGGCGGAGCGATGGCGGATATATCCGGATTCCTCGCGGCGTCCAAGGAAGGCCCTTTTCTTCTGGAAAAGATCGTCGTGAAGAAGGGCGCGAAGGCGGCCTTCCAAAGTCTGCGCGTCACGAAAAATGATTTCGCCGTACTGAATGCCTGCGCCGCTTTTGCCGATGGCGGCTGGCGAATCGCCGTGGGGGCGCGGCCCGCGGCCTCCCGGCTCAGTCCCGCGGCGGCTGACGTTCTCGGGCGGGAAGGGACCCCGACCGTGGAGGCCGCGGGCCGCGCCGGCGATGCCGCGGCGGCGGAGCTCTCCTTTGGCGACGATACGCGGGGCAGCGCCGAATACAGGCGCGCCGTCTGCGCCGTTCTCGTGAAACGGGCCGTCATGGAGGCCTCCCGATGATCATCAACCTGAAGGTGAACGGCAAATCCATCGGCGTGGAATGCAATCCCGGCGATCCCCTGGTCGATGTCCTGCGCGCCGCCGGCTACACCGAAGTCAAGAAAGGCTGCGGTACGGGCAACTGCGGCCTTTGCACGGTTCTCCTCGACGGAGTGCCCGTACCCTCCTGTTCCGTCTTCGCGGGCCGCGCGGCCGACCGCGCCATAACGACGATTCGCGGCGTGGAAAGGGAAGCGGCTGAACTCGCGAAGTTCATCACCGCCGAAGGCGCGGAACAATGCGGTTTCTGTTCTCCAGGCTTCGCCCTCATGGTGCTGGCCATGAAAAAAGAATTGTCTTCCCCCACCGATGCCGAGATAAGGCATTATCTGGCGGGCAACCTCTGCCGCTGCTCCGGCTACGAAGGGCATCTCCGCGCCGTAAGGAAATACCTGGAGGCCGGCCGTGAGTAGGAATTTCATCTCCGTCGGACATAACTTCCCCAAGATCGACGGCCTAGGCCTCGTCACGGGCCGGCCGGCCTATACGGACGATCTCGCTCCCAGGGACGCGCTCGTCGTCAAAATCCTGCGAAGCCCGCACGCTTTCGCCAGAATCATCTCCATCGACGCGTCGAAAGCGCTCGCGTTGCCCGGCGTCGCCTGCGTCCTGACATGGAAGGATGTCGGGCGCGTGCCCTATACCCGCGCCGGCCAGGGACATCCCGAGCCCAGTCCGCACGATAAATTCATACTGGACGAATATGTGCGCTATGTCGGGGATGAAGTCGCCATCGTCGCGGCCGAGGACGACGCGACGGCGGAGCGGGCGCTGTCGCTCATCGTTGCGGAGTACGAGATTCTCGAACCGGTCCTGGATTTCGAGAACGCGGCCGACAATCCTATCGTCATTCATCCCGAACCCGAAATACACGAAATGTTCCCCATCGGTTTCAAGCCGAGGCGCAATATCGCGGCCGCTTACGACATGAAAATCGGCGATGTCGAAAAAGAGCTTGCCAAGAGCGATATCGTGCTGCAGAAGGCATTTTACACGCAGGCCCAGTCCCATGTCGCCATGGAACCGCATGTCGCCTTCAGCTATCTCGATATCCACGGCAGGCTGAATATCTGCACGAGCACGCAGAATCCCTTCCATACGCGGCGCATCCTCGGCCAGGCGCTTTCAATGCCCCTCTCCCGGATCAGGGTGATGAAGCCGAGGATCGGCGGAGGTTTCGGCGGAAAGCAGCATATCCACGTCGAGCCCTTCGTCGCGCTTGTCACCTTGAGGACCGGCCGCGCCGCGCGCATCGCCTTAAGCCGCAGGGAAGTGTTCGAAGCCACCTTCTGCCGGCATCAGATGCGCATAAGCATGCGTATCGGAGCCGACAAGGATGGTTCGCTCAACGTAGTCGACATGAACGTGCTCTCCAACACGGGCGCGTACGGGGAACACGCGTTGACCGTCTTCATGGTGGGGGGCTCCAAGACTTTGCCGCTCTACAACAAGACGAAAGCCGTGCACTACGGCGGAAAGGTCGTGTACACCAACAAGGTTTCCTCGGGCGCTTTCCGCGGTTACGGCGCCATCCAGGGGAATTTCGCCCTCGAGTCGATGATGGATGAACTGGCGCACGCGCTGCGGCTGGACCCGGTCGCCCTGCGCGAGAAGAATATGATCCGCGAAGGCGAGACGAGCGAGGTTTTCCGGATCATGGGCGAGGGAAGCGAAGGCATTGAAATGACGGTCGAGTCCTGCAAGCTCGATTACTGCGTCGCGCGCGGCAAGGAACTGATCGGATGGGAGCCCGGAAGTCTGGCGCGGGAAGTGGCGCCTGGCCGGATCAGGGCCAAAGGAATGGCCATAGCGATGCAGGGATCGGGCATTCCGCTCGTCGATATGGGATCGGCGACGCTCGAACTTCAGGACGGAGGATGCTTCAAGCTGCGGGTGGGCGCCACCGACCTGGGCACGGGCAGCGACACGATTCTCGCCCAGATAGCCGCGGAAGAACTCGGGATTCCGGTTTCCTCCATCGTCGTGTACGCGTCGGACACGGATCACACTCCTTTCGACGTAGGCGCCTACGCGTCGAGCACCACCTATGTGTCGGGCAACGCTGTCCTCTCCGCGGCCAGGAAAATGAAGATTGTCCTGGAGGAAGCGGTTGCGGAACGTTATGCGATAAACAAAGACGAAGTGATCTTTGACGGCGTCAATTTTCTTAGGAACGACGGGACTGCCCTTGTCGGTTTGGCGGAATTCAGTTTCGATACGCTCTACCACAACGGCGAGCTCATGAAGACCTTGACCGCGACGGCTTCCTTCACCGGGGAAAAGTCGCCGCCGCCTTACATGGCCGGTTTCGCCGAAATCGAGGTGGATCTCGAGACAGGGAAAGTGGATCTTCTGAAGTACGTCGCGGTGGTCGATTGCGGCACGACGATAAATCCCAATCTCGCGCGCATCCAGATGGAGGGGGGACTGCTCCAGGGCATCGGCATGGCCTTGTTCGAGAATGTCAAATACAGCGGTAAAGGGAAGCTTCTCACGAACAGCCTCATGACCTATACGGTGCCGTCGCGCGAGGATGTCGGCGAGATAATCGTGGAGTTCGCGGACAGCTACGAACCTTCGGGTCCTTTCGGCGCCAAGTCCGTGGCGGAAATCGGCATCGATACGCCGCCGGCGGCCATCGCCAACGCTATCCGGAACGCCACCGGTCTTCGTTTTGTCGAAACGCCTTTTACTCCGGAACGCGTGCTGATGGCGCTGAAGGCCGCGGCTAAATAACGCCGAACAAAGAGAGCCGAGGGAATAAGACCTAGGAAAGACGCCGCATTCGGGGCTTCAGCGTTCCGATGGATCGAGGGCGGTTATTCCCGGGAGCGATAGCCGCTCCAGATATTCGAGGAACGCGCGGGGACCCGAGGAAATATGGAGATTGAGGAAGTCCGGAATATCCGATTGCTTTTCTTCCTCGCTGCATACGATCGTCAGCGCGCCGCGCCGAATGGCTTTATGCAAGGCGGTCTTGTCGGCGGCGATGTTCCTTTGCGTCCTGTTTCCCCGGCCTGGAATCAGTTCTTCGAGATGAGCCTGTCCTGACCAGAGAATGGTCTTTGCCCCATCGAGCTTTCGAGCCAGCAGTTCCAGACCCTCCCTGCCGTCCATTTTCCCTTCCATCGTCATGATCAACTTGTCGGGGTAAGAGACTTTGAACGCGTCCATCATCGCCTGGGCAGCCTGCGGCGCGGAACGGATTGCCTGTTCCTCTCCTTCCGCGTCCAAGCCTTCCAGGGTGATGATCGCCAAGGAATCGACCCTGGGCAGCAATGCCGCCATGACGCCGAATTGGGCCCTCGTTTCCCTGCCGGCGAAAACGGCGATGAAGGGTCTCGGTGGATTTTCCAGGAGGGTCTCCAGTATCGCCAGCTCCTTGGCCACCATTGGGCCCGCGAGGCGGTGATCGACGAATTTGGGGACGCCCGTGATGCTCGCATGGCGCCGATGGCAGACGTTGAACGCGTCGTTGACATACCATCCATCGGAGAGGGCGGCGAGGGAGCGCGAAAAAGCCTCGTCATTGTCCCGCTCGCCCGTGGCGAAACGAAGATTCTCCAGAAGG
Organism: Treponemataceae bacterium; assembly: GCA_963677895.2. GTDB lineage: Bacteria > Spirochaetota > Spirochaetia > Treponematales > Rectinemataceae > UBA11090. Next base: position 286,229 of record CAXXGJ010000018.1, read on the forward strand.
TTTACAGCGCCGGGGACAATGTCCTTTTTCGTGATGAGGAGGCCGGATGCGGCCACGCTCGTCTTATGGAACACAAGCGGTTTGCCAAGCTGCTGTCCAAGCGCTTCCGCGATAGGCCCGAGGCTGAAATCGCGGGATATTTCTTCCCTGGTGAGTCGCGCGTCGAGACCGGCGCCCGGATCGCCGAGATGGGAACAGACAATGGGCGTCCCTCCCTTGGCGAGGATCGATTCCAGCGTCGGTGCGATTTGCCGGATGCGCTGCATGCTGCTTGTCTTCCCGCGGCGGATCTCCACATTCACGTCCACCCGTACGAGGACGAATCCTCCATTGAAGGAATCCACTTTGCCGAGATCGGCTCTGTGGAGATTCGTCTCGCGATGGAGGCGGGTCAGTTCGGAATCGATAAGGCTCCTGACGACCTGGGCTGCCCCGGCCGCCGTCGGGCAGCGCCCGACGGCGGCGCTCACCGTGGCGAGCGGAAGGAAAAACTCGGAAATGGGCGCGATGCCCCGATATACCGCCCCGGTGTTTCCGTCGGCCGTCACGCGTTCCCCCTCGCGCAGGACGGCATCACCCGCGGCGTGGAAGATCACCAGGCTTTTTTCATAATCGATTTCCACGTCGTCGCAGCCGACGATGCATGGCTTATTCATGGACATCGCGGTGATGGCCGCGTGCGACGTCCTCCCCGGGTAGACGGTCACGATGGCGTGAGCGCCGTTCATCACGTCGAAATCCGTGGGTTTCGTGTTGTAGGCGATATAGACGACGCTTTCTCTTCTCGCGGTCGCTTCCTTGAGGCGCGCCTCGCTGAGCACGAGGGTTCCCGAAACGACGCCGCCGTTGATCGGCACGCCGACGCTGAGCGGCGGATTCCATCGCCTCGAGCGGAAATCGGCGCGAGGCAGAGCGGCGTTCGCGTACGCCATCTCGAGCCGATCGATCCTCGACCTGTATTCGGTCAAATCGATGATGCTTCGACCGAGAAAGTCCGTATCGGCGACGAGCTGCGCGAAGGCTCCCAGTCTGGCCGCCCTGGCCTGAAGAAAAAAGAGGTCGCCGTTTTCGACCGTGAATTCCAGGTCCAAATCCTGCCGGTAATGTTCGATGAGCAGCTTTTTCGCGCGTTCCAGTTTTTCGCCGATTTTAGGATCAAGCCTGGATATGGGTTCCGTATTGGCGCTTCCCATGACCACTTCCTCGCCCTGGGCCATCCTCTTGAATTCCCCAAAAAGCTCGTCGTCCCCGGTGATGGGGTTCCGCGTGATCAGTACGCCGCTCAGGGATTTCTGGTTCAGGTTCCCGAAAGCCAGTTGCTGGACCGTCACCGCCGTCTCGGCATTGACGTTGGCCGCCAGCGTTCGGGAATAGGCGTTCACCGCCCTGGATCTTCTCGATCCATAGACAAGCCCGACGCAGCGCAGAAGCTGTTCCTCCGGATCGATGAGGAAACGTTGGCCGAGCGCCTCCGCCAGACGCGCCTCCATCGCCTCAACCGCGCTTTCCTCTTCTTTTCCTGCCTGGCCGGCGCCCGCATCGCCGTCCAATTCCGTATCGCCATCAATGCCTTCATCGCTGTCCAAACCTGACATAAGATCCAAAGCCGACAGGCAGTTTTCCAGAAAACGGCGATAGAGCGAGGCGGTGAGATGGACGCCCCTCCGCTTCTCCATATGAACGCGTACATCGGGGCTCCATCCAACATTGAGGATAGTCGCCATGACTCCGGGCATGGAAGTGGGAGCGCCCGAACGGACCGATACGAGCAGTGGATGCTCTGGATCGCCAAGCTTTCGTCCGCTTTGTTCCTCAAGTTCCTTCACTTTTTCGCGGATGGCTGCGGTGAGTACTTCCTTGAGGGCTCCATCAGTATCCCAGCCGGCGAAGAAAGGGAAGCCGAGCACGAAGGCCGGAGGGACATGAAGTCCCAATCGCGCCATATCGATGATGCTGTTGCCTTTGCCGCCCAACGAGGCCCTGATGCTCTCGTCCGCTTCCTTCCATGTCGCGGCGATGAAGGATTGCTGATCCAGCTCGAGGCCGGCCTTGCCCGTGCTAAGGTCGGCGTACAGCTGCCTGTCGTCCGTCTGGCGTTCCAGCTCCCTGTCCACGGCCGCCGCCACTTTTTCGGTGAATTCGCTCAACACGTGTATCTGGGTGCGGCGGATGAAGTTGTTGAAGAAGCGGGTTTTTATGGGGGAAAGCTTGGATGTGGGAACCTCGTACTCTTCCAGGGTTCTGTTCAGTATGCCGCTCATCTTGTCGATGATGTCCGACTGCAGATAGTGCTGCAGTTCGTTGCATATGGATCCCAGGCAACGTTTCGCCTTGATGAAATCGTATACGGACGATTCGCGAAGTTCGTCGATTTCGGCCTGATGGGCTTCGACATCGCCTATCGCGAGCCCTTTTATGCTGGAGATATTGAGCAGTTCGCGCATGACCGCCAGCGTGTCCCGGAGATTGCGGGGGGTGACCTCCGCGAAGTGGTTGTTCGTCAGATCGTTCGCGAGCAGGAAGACGAGCCTGCCCAGCGACAGGTCCAGGAGCAGGAAATCGTAGAGGCTTATCCGCGATTCGTGGAATGATTCCTTGAGGTAATGTTTGAAGCTCGCCAGACGCTTCAGGAGATCGAGTTCGAGATAGGGCTTGGCCAGGTTGTCCGGCGTGAGCATTTCGAGAAAACCCTTCACTTCGGCCTTGAGGAAGCATCGTTCAAAAAGGTCCAGATTCTGCTCAAGCTGCCGCTTGACGGACGCGAGGTTTCCCTTCTCATAGTCCCATAGATAATTCAAGCGCTCCAGAAGATCTTCGGCGAGCTCGATGAAATGGTTGCCTTCGTTTTCGGCGGAGAAGAGCCGCGGCAAGGCCACGTAACCCGCCTTCACCATCGGTTCGGGATTCCCATGCTTTGCCAACTGAAGGTAAGGCAGAAGGTAGCCATGGATGATTCTGGGCGAAAGGCGCCGGTGGACTTCTTTACGCAGGTCTCCGGCGAAGCCCAGAAGGGGGTCGTCCTCGCTGCGCTCCTCTTCGAAGGCTTCGGCCGTCGCGCGGATCTGCTCTATCATCTCCTCGGCGTCCTGGCGCAGAGGCAGTTTCTTGAGCACCTCGCGGGCATAATAGATGAAGTTCGCCGATGGCTGACTTACCGCCGCGAGCATTTCCCTCGCTTCCCTTTCTATGTCGGCGTAAAGGGTTTCGATATCGCCCTTCTTCTGCCTCATGTCGGGAACGCATTCGTCCTGTCCCAGGAGGCGGAGATTGATAAGGAGTTCTATGAGAAGCTTGATCCGCTCCGTTTCGCCGGAAACTGAGCGGACAAGACGCAGGTGGGAGATTATGCTTTCCCATGTGTTGAGTCGCAGAGCGCCGCCCCCTGCTTTCACTATGGAGAAAGGGCTTGCCCTTGTCAACAATTGGTGTATAAGTAAGGCTAGGAGGGTAAATTGAAGATTCCGTTCGATCCTTCCAAACTGAACGATCTCATGAACGAGGCTGATGTTTCCCTTGTCATCGCGAACACGCGCCATAATGTCCGCTATGTAACGGGCGGCTACTATTATCATTTTCACGCCAATTCCCAACGCATGGCCAGAAGCCAATACCTGCCCTTCGCGGGAATTCCGCGCGATGCTTACGAGAACGCTTTCTACATTCAAAGACCGGACGAGGGCGGCCAGATCAGCGCGGAGGGACTCTGGATTCCGAATCGCCTGGAAGCGATCCGCGGCACGCTCACTTCAGCCGCCGTCCTTTCCAAACACATCAGGAAGCTGTGGCTGTCCGATACCCGGATCGCGCTGGAAATGCCCTTTTTCCCTGCCGATGCCTTCCTCGCCCTGCGCGATGAACTTCCTCATGCCGAGTTCGTCGATGCCACACCCATATTCGAGGAGCTGCGGGCGAGAAAGAGCAAGGAAGAATTGGACATCATGCGACGAGCCTACGCGAGCCTGGCCGAAGCCATTCATTCGACTTTTCTCGCCGCTCGACCGGGGGAAACCACGATGGAGATTTCCCGACGCGTGGAAATCGAAATCGCCGAAAGGGGCTTGTCCTTCCTTTTCGCTCTCGTATGCGCCGGGCCGGGTTTCCTTCGGGCCCCTTCCTCCGCGCGATGGGAGACTGGGCAGATTCTTCATATCGATGCGGGCGGCTCCGATCGCGACTACATCGCCGACATTTGCCGCATGGCATGCATTGGCGACCCCTCGCCCCTGGCCCGCGACCTCCATCGGGCATGCATCGAAGTGCAGGATCGCGTCAGGGCAAGGGTCAAGCCGGGGCTTCGCTGCAGGGAGCTTCTCGCCATGGGCGAAAAGGCCTCCTCCATGTATTCCTTCTCCCGTTACGCCCGTTTCGTCGTCCACGGCATCGGCATGGTGCCCTACGAGCAGCCGGTTTTCCTTCCCCTGAACGAAAGACCGCTCGAGCCGGGCATGGTTCTGTCGATTGAGACCGATTTCATCCATCCGGATGTCGGGCACGTAAAAATCGAGGACGCGGTGGCCGTAACCGAAACCGGCTGCGAAGGTTTGGGCGATGCCGGCCGGGATTGGACGATAATCTGATCGCCCCTTTTTGCCCATGCTCGCTATGTCGCTTTTATATAAATAATTAATTAACGATAGATCTCATTCAACTTCTCGCGTAAAACTTTTATTAAAAAAAATCTTTTTGTTGACAATCCGGGAAAGCGGGGTGAGAATGCTGGTAATGTATCAGCGATATATCGGCCGGACTTTGGTGGATGGACATGAGGATTCATGAGGATACATGAAGATACATGAGGATACATGAGGATAACGAAATGGGCGAAATAGGTACCGTTCTGGAAAAACCGATGAGCAAGGTAAGCAAAAAGCTTCAGGTCTACGACATTTTAAAAAAACAGATCGTGCATAACGAGCTCAGGCCCCAGCAGTATCTGAACGAACAGGAGCTTTGCGAGAATCTTGGGGTCAGCAAGACACCGGTCAGGGAAGCCCTCCAGCAGCTCGAACGGAATCGGCTCGTGGTCATCATCCCCAATAAAGGTTGTTTCGTTTCGACCATCAGCCTCGATCTCATCCGCGAGGTCTTCGAGATTAGGGAAATCTATGAAAGCGCCGCGGCGCGCATAGCGGCCAGCCTGGATGACAGAAGTCAGTTCGAGGATATTTTTCACAACCACGAATCCTTCCGGCTGGAAGATATCGAAAGCGTGAGAAAGTCCCTCCTCTCCGGCTACCATATACACGAGATCATAGTAAACGCGGCGGGCAACAGTTTCCTGACCGAATATTACGGAAACATTCTGGATCACATCGTCCGCATACGCATCAATTTCATGTCCAACTTCGACGCCAAACGCCTGCACGAGACCTGCGAGGAGCATAGGGCCATTCTCAGGGCGATTATCGACGGAAATCCCGACGCGGCGGAGAAAGCGATGAGGAATCATCTGCAGCGCTCGCTCATAACGATAGATAAGCTGGTCGGAAATACAAGGGGGAAGATATGACCCATGTCCTGAAAGCCGTAAACGACCTGGACCCGGCGATGATCGAGGCTTTCAGCCGGCTCGATGTGGCGACCGTGTACGAAGCGTCCGGAAGAAAAGGCTTTGTGGAAAAGGCTATTAGGCCCGCCGCGCGCGGCGACCGGATTTGCGGTCCGGCTTATACGGTGCAATGCGCGCCAGGCGACAATCTGATGCTCCACAAGGCTCTCCAGAGGGCTCCCGCGGGTTCCGTCATCGTGGCGAGCGTCGGCGGCGCGGGCGATTACGGTTATTGGGGCGGCCTCATGGCCACCGCGGCCGTGGCGCGCGGCATTCAGGGACTGGCTATCGACGGCTGCATACGCGATTCGGCCGAAATTGCCAAGATGGGCTTTCCCGTCTTCTGCCGGGGCTTCTGCATCAGGGGCACGGTAAAATCCACGATGGGCATCATCAACTATCCCGTGAATTTCGGTCAGATGACCGTTTTCCCCGGCGATCTCATCCTTGGGGACGAAGACGGCATGGTGATCGTGCGAGCTTCCGAATGCAGGGAAGTGCTCGAAAAATCCCTGAAGCGAGTGGAGTTCGAGGAAGGCAAGGCGGCGCAGCTCAAAAGCGGCGTAAGCAGCGTCGAGCTGAACAGTCTCGGGAAGGTGTTTGAGTCTCTGGGTTTAGTGGAAGAAGAGTGAGGCTGATATGAGAATAGCCGAAGGCTTGCTTCGCGATGCGGCCAAAGAAATCCTGATCGGGCTTGGCGAGGAAGAAGGCAACGCCGAAATCGCCGCCGAAATCCTGGTTCGATCCGATATGCGCGGCGTAAGCACTCATGGAGTCAACCTTCTTCGGCAGATCTGCAAGCGAGCGGCCGCTGGGATGCTCAAAATACCTACGAAGGTGGAAATTGTCAGGGAAGACGCCGCCACGGCCGTTCTCGATGGAAACGACGGACTTGGTCAGGTAGCCGGCTATCGCGCTTTGCGCATGAGTGTCGAAAAAGCGAAGGGCAGCGGCCTTGGCATGGTTGCCCTGAGACACACGAACAACGTCGGCGCCCTGGGCTACTATACCTCCACGGCGGCTTCATCATATGGCGTGATTTCGATCTGCATGACCAACGGTAATCCCTCAGTGGCACCTTTTGGAAGCGCCGATCCCTTCTTCGGGACGAACCCGCTTTCCGTAGGCATCCCTCTAGCGGGCGGAAAACCTATCGTTCTCGACATGTCATCGAGCGTCGTGGCCCGGGGCAAGATCAGGCTGGCCGCCCTGAGCGGCGAAAGCATTCCTCTGGGCTGGGCTTGCGACGAGACGGGGGCTCCCACGACGGATCCCAACAAGGCGCTCAATGGTTCCTTGCTGCCGCTTGGCGGCCCTAAAGGCTCGGGTCTTGCCATGATCATCGACATCATGTCCGGCATCCTCACCGGATCCTCATACGGTCTGAAATTGAAGAGTTTCCATGAGCTCGAAGGTCCCACGGGGGTGGGAGCGAGCTTTATCGCCATCGATATCGCGCGGTTCATCGATCCCGGGCTTTTCGCCGGGAATGTCCAGGCCTATGCCGAGGAGATCAGGAGCCTCCGCAAGCAGCCGGGAACCGAGGCGATTCTCCTGCCGGGCGAAGTGGAATTCATGAAGGAAGAAAAGAGCCGGATTTCCGGAATCGAAGTGCCAGAGGCTGTGGCCAAGGCGATCGATGAAATCCTGGTCAAATCGGGCAGCGCTATCCGAATAGCGGCGGAGTGAGAGAGAAGGATGGACAAGATAATGCGGGTGGATACGAGGAAGCGGCGGATAGACGTCCTTCCCGTAACGGAAGAAGAGACGCGATGGGGCGGCAGGGGGCTCATAGCCCATGTCCTCCTGAGGGAAGTGCCGCCCACCTGCGAGCCCACGGGCAGGCGCAACAAGCTCATTTTCGCTTCCGGACTCCTCGCCGACACGAACGTCACCACGGTGGGCCAGATGTCCATAGGCGGGAAAAGTCCGCTCACGGGCGGCGCCAAGGAATGCAACATCGGCGGAGGCGCCGGCCGCCGCCTCGCCAGGCTGGGCATCAGGGCTTTGATCATCGAGGATACGCCCGCCGAAACCGCCAGAACCGACGTTCTCGAGATCAGGGCTAAAGGCTCCTGTCTTGTCGAGGCGCCCGAACTGAAAGGCAAGCTCGTCGATGAAACCATAGCCGCGCTGCGGGCAAAATACGGCGTCAAGGTCGGCATCTTCTGCGTCGGCCCGGCCGGCGAAATGGTCATGTACGCCGCGGGCATCGCCTGTCCCGACGACAGCGACGTTCAGATCCGCTTCGCGGGGCGTGGAGGGCTGGGCGCGCTGATGGGATCCAAGGGGATCAAGGCCATCGTCGTCGACGACTCGGGCTCGACCTACAAGGCTCCCATCCACGACAAAGCCCTTCTTCAGGAAACATCCAAATGGATGGCCGAAGCCCTCCTCAAGGATCCTAAGACCGAAAACCGGAACACCTTCGGCACTCCCGCCATCCTCGCGCTGGCGAGCGCCTCGGGCCTCATGCCCACGCGCAACTTCAGCTCGGGTACCTTTGAAAAGGCCGACGACATAGCCGGCGAGAGAGTCAGGGAGGAAATCCTCGCGCGCGGCGGCCAGACGGGCAAACCCTGCGTCACGGGCTGCGTCATCCAGTGTTCGAACCTTTTCCCCGATAAAACCGGCAAAAAAATCGTCGCCTCGCTCCAGTACGAGAGCATCTGCCTCCTCGGCTCCAACTGCGGCATCGGCAGCCTGGACGACATCGCCGAGATGAACCATCTCTGCAATCAGGTCGGCGTCGATTCCATAGAGACGGGTGCGGCCATCGGCGTCGCCATGGAAGTCGGCGTCATTCCTTTCGGCGATGCCGAGGGCGCCAAGGATCTCATTCGCCAGATAGGGCAGGGTACCTGGCTCGGGCGCATCATCGGCCACGGAGCCAAGCTGGCCGGCCGCGTGCTGGGAGCGCGGCGGATCCCCGTCATCAAGGGCCAGGCTATTCCCGGCTACGACCCGCGCGGCGTCAAGGGCAACGGCGTCACCTATATCACCTCCCCCATGGGGGCCGACCATACCGCGGGCAATGCCTTCGAGACGCTGAAGTACATGGACGTGCTGAAGCCCGACGGGCAGGTGGAGATCTCCAGGAAGCTGCAGATCCGCGCCGCCCTCCTCGATACCCTCGGCCTCTGTCTCTTCGTGCGGCCTCCCTTCGTGAAGCGGCCCGAGCAGTTCGGCAACCTTCTGAAGGGACGCTACGGCTGGGATCTCTCCTTCCATGACGTCCAGCTTCTGGCCTGGGACACGATCAAGACCGAACGCGAGTTCAATGAAAGGGCTGGCGTTTCGGAGCGATTCTTCCCCATACCCGAGTTCATGGAAGACGAACCCCTGCCGCCAAAGAACGCGGTCTTCGACGTGAAAATGGACGACATGGGATCGATGTGGGACGGGGGCTTCACGCCCTTGGATGATTTTTAAACCGCGAGGAGCGCAAGGAATGGAGCTGGAAAAAAAGGTAGTCATCGTCACGGGCGCCGGGCTGGGCTTGGGAAAGGCCATCGCCCGGAAGGTAGCCGCCGAAGGCGCCTTCGTCGCCCTATGGGACATGAATCTGGAATCCGTCCGGAAGCTGGCGAAGGAGCTCGATCCGAGCGGCGTTCGAGCGGCGGCCTTCGGCGTCAATGTCACCGATGAAGCCGATGTCGTGGCGGCTGTCGCCCATACGGTGGCCAAGTTCGGACGCGTCGACGTGCTCGTGAACAACGCTGGTATTTCCCGCCACAAGGTTCTGGAGGAGATGACCCTCGAGCTTTTCGAGCAGGTGATCAAGGTGAACCTCACGGGGCCCTTCCTCTGCTGCAAGGCGGTCGCTCCCGTCATGAAAAAGCAGAATTTCGGCAAGATCGTGAACATCGCCTCCCTGGGCGGCAGGACGGGACGCCCGGGCGTGGGCGTAAACTACGCCGCGTCCAAGGCCGGCCTGATCGGCGTCACCAAGTGCCTGGCCAAGGAACTGGGGCCGAGCAATATCTACGTGAACGCGATCTGTCCGGGACCCATTCTCACGGACCAGACGAAACAGTATCCGGAAGAAGTCTTCGCGTCGTGGAACGCGGGGAGGGCTGTATCCAAGAACGGCCTGCCCGAAGACATCGGAGACGCCGTGATCTTCCTTTCGTCCAATAGGTCGGACTGGATCACCGGCGTCACGCTGGATGTCAACGGCGGCATTTTCATCGGCTGACAGAGATCAGTTTCAAGGAGAGAGGAATGGCAGGATTGAAGGTAGTCGATATCAACAAGGTGGAACCTGAGAGGAAAATCCCTCCCCGCGCCTCGTGGATACTCATCTCTGAAAAGACGGTGGGTTCGCAGAACCTGGCCCTCGGCGTCAACGAAACCGAGCCGGGATCGATGGTTCCCGAACACAGGCACGAGACTGAGGAGGAAGTGATGCTCTTCCTGGAAGGCGAAGGCAAGTTCATCACCGAGGATCAGGAGATCGACCTGAAGCCGGGCATCTGCGTCTACAACCCGCCTGGGGCTTTGCACAAGATCGTGAACACGGGGACGACCAAGCTGAAGTTCGTGTGGGTATACGCCCCTCAGCTCAAGAGCCACAGGCTTTAAGCCGCGGCGAATAAGGAGACCGAAGATGAGCGACTGGAATTTGCCGATTCGGGATGGCGGGCACATGGAAAGGCCTTCCAAGATTTATTTCCAGACGATGACCAAATTCGATGCCGAAGAGAGACTCCAGAAAGACGACACCATCATCATTCCGATCGGCTCGACGGAGAATCACGGCAAGGCTGGTCCTTACGGCGAGGATACCTACATAGTCACCAGGATAGCGGAAATGGTAGCCAAGAAAACCGGCTGCACCGTCGCCGAGCCCATGTGGTATGGGTCTCACCCCTTCCATCATATCGGTCAGCCTGGAACCGTTCCGCTTCCCGACAGTGTTTTCTGCGACCATATCAGGTCGATGATCTCCGGTTTCTGGAACACGGGCTTCAGGAAGCAGATATTCATCAGCATGCATGGGCAGGAGTACGCCATCCCCTCCGCGATCCAGGAATGGGGCAAGAAGTACCAGATGCCGGCCATCATTATTTTTGTCGATCTCCCCCGCGTGATGGGCCAAGCTCTCATGGATAAAGCGCACGGCGGTCCTTTCGACTATCCCTTCCAGCATGCCTGCGAGGCCGAGACCTCGGTATCCATGGCTCTTTTTCCCGAAATGTGCCAGCTCGAGCACGCCGAAGACACGACCCCGAAGGGATTTCTTCCTCCCGGCCATGTCGACAAAGGCGGGGATATTTACGGCAACCCCATTCCCGGTCACTGCATCGTCGGCGGTACGGGAATCGAGTGTATTACCTTCCCCGAAGGCGTCATCGGAAAGGCGAGCCTGGCCGAGCCGAGCAAGGCCTTCAAGGCGATCGAGAATGTCTGCGATTACCTGGTGAAACTCCACGACGATATTCTCGAAAAGTTCCCGGTCGGGAAATTGCCGCCGACGGAACTCATGACCCAGCGGAACAAGGAAGAGGTTGAGGCCATTCTCAAGGGTCCGACGAAGGGCGGCAAGCATCTCTATACGATAGCATGGCCGAGCTGAGCGGCTATGTGTCGGAGATAAAGTCCATCATTTTTTCCAGATTTCAAGGAGGCACTTGAATGAAGAAACTGTTAATCGTGGCTTTAATGGCAACCATCGCGCTCACGGGCGCCTTCGGCCAAAAAGTGTTCGAGCTCAAGCTCGCGCACGCGGACTCGACAGACCCGACCGTCTCGCGCAAGCAGGCGCAGGCGCTCGCCTTCGCCAGCCTGGTCAACTCCAGGTCAGGCGGCAGGCTGGTGGTGAAAGTGTACGGCGCCGGCTCCCTGGGAGCCGAACGCGAGTATGTGGAAGGCATCAAGGCGGGTACCGTCGAAGCCGGCATCGCCTCGGGCGTCATCGCGAACTTCTTCCCCACGGCCGCCGTCACCGACATTCCCTTCCTCTTCCCGACAAGCCAGGTGGCCTGGGACGTGATGGACGGACCCTTCGGCGACAAGCTTAGGGATCTCTTCCTGAAACAGACGGGCATGCGCGCTCTCGCCTTCGCCGAAGTAGGCTTCAGGCATTTCACGAACAATGTGCGCCCGATCAAGAGCCCGGCCGATCTCAAGGGACTCAAGATCCGCGTGCAGGAAACCCCCGTCTACGTCAACATGCTGAAAGCGGTTGGCGCCAGTCCCACCCCCGTGGCCTGGACCGAAACCTACACATCGCTCCAGACCGGCGTCGTCGACGGGCAGGAAAACCCCGTCGGCTCCATCCTCTCGGGCAAGATCTATGAAGTGCAGAAGTACGTGACCCTCGACGGCCACGTCTACGGCGTCGACTGGTTCATCATCAACGAGAAATTCTTCAAGAGTTTGCCCGCGGATCTCCAGTACATCGTTCTCGACTCCGCCCAGGCGAGCAGCACGGTGGGACGCGGCGTCCTCACCTACATCAACGCGGCCGGCATCCAGGTCCTCGTCGACAACAAGCTTCAGATCTATTCCCCGACCGAGGAAGAAATGGATCAGTTCAAGAAGGCCATGCAGCCCGCCGTCATCGACTGGCTCAAGACCAAAGTGGATCCCGCCCTCATCACCGAGGCGCAGAAAGCCGTGGCTGACGCCGTGGCGGACCAGAAAGCCAAACTGAAGTAAGGAACAGCAAAGGTTCTTGACGTGGACGGCGCCTTCGGGCGCCTTCCACGCCTTTCGCCGCGCCTTCAGACGCGGGAATTCTCGCAATCATGTATAAAGCAAGGAATGGTAGGCAGGATGCGGAACCTCGGTATCGTGGACAAAGCCATAACAGGCTTGGAAAAGGCTATTGCTTGGATCGTCACCATCATCATCGCCATGATGGTGATCAATATTACCGCGGGCGTTTTCTTCAGGTACGTGCTGGGCAATTCCCTCGTATGGACCGAAGAAATGAGCCGCTACCTCATGGTCTGGGCTGGAATGCTCGGCGCCGGACTCGCCATGGCCGACGGAAGCCATGTCGGAATCGACCTGGTTGTCAATAAATGCCCTCCGGCTCTCGCCCATGCCCTGCGAATTACCGCGAAAATAATCATCCAGATCTTTCTGACGATCGTCATGATCAAATCCTTCGGCTATCTCGAAACGCTGAAAATACAGAAATCCTCCGCTATGGAACTGCCGATGGTGATACCTTACCTGTCGGTCAGCGCCGGCGTCATTTTCATGTCCCTGGAAAATCTGCTGATCATTGTCCGCCTCTTTTTAAGGATAGAAAAGCCCGTAAACGGGGAAGTAGGAATATAAAATGCTATTGACCGTAATAGGCTTTGTCGTATTCATCGTGATAGGCGTCCCCGTCTCCTTCAGCCTGGGCTGTTCCAGCCTGATCTACCTTCTTCAGAAAGGCATATCAGTCGGCCTCATAGCCCAGCGCATGTTCACGGGGCTGGACTCCTTTCCCTTCATGGCCATCCCCTTCTTCATTCTCTCCGGCGAGCTCATGAACCATCTTGGAATATCCAAGCGCCTTGTCACCCTCGCCGATGTCTTTGTGGGCAGGCTGCGAGGCGGGCTTGGTCACGTCAATGTTCTCACCTCTATGTTCTTCGCTGGCATATCCGGATCGGCGGTCGCGGACACCTCTTCGGAAGGCCCCCTGATCATCCCCGCCATGATAGCCGACGGCTACGACGCCGATTACGCGGCCGCCATAACCTGCGCCTCCTCGGTGATCGGCCCCATCATCCCGCCGAGCATCCCTTTCGTCGTGTACTCGCTGATAAGCTCCCAGTCGGTGGCCGCGCTTTTCCTGTCGGGAGTAATCCCGGGCGTCCTTCTTGGCATCAGCCAAATGATCGTCAACGCCATCATCGCGCACAAGCGCAATTATCCGCGATCGGATCGATGGCCGACCTTCAGGGAAATGGCGAAGGCCATAGGGCAGGGCATCGTACCCCTCCTCATGCCCCTCATCATCTTGGGTGGTATTCTGGGTGGCATCTTCACAGCTACAGAGGCAGCGGCTGTCGCTGTCATTTACGCCATGTTTATTGGCTTTTTTGTCTATAGGAATCTCAGCTGGAAAGGTCTCAAGGAATCCTTTATCGGAACGGCTAAGACGACAGGTGTCGTCTTCCTCCTCATCGCCCTCTCCAACGTCTTCAACTGGGCTCTCGTCGTCGAGCAGATACCGCAGACAATGGCCTTGTTCATCGGCAGGACCTTCACAAACAAGTACATGCTGCTTTTCGCGATCAACATCATGCTCCTTGTCGTTGGCTGCTTCATGGAAGGCACCGCCGCTCTCATAATCCTCGTGCCCATACTTCTCCAGATCACTAAGCCATTCGGAATCAGTCCCATCATGTTGGGCACGGTCGTTGTATTGAACCTTATGATCGGCCTCATCACCCCGCCGGTCGGCCTCTGTCTCCATATCGCCTGCAATATCGCCAAGCGGCCGATGGAGAAGGTGGCCAAGGCCTTGTGGCCTTTCCTCGTGGCATCGATCGCCACCCTTATGCTGGTGACGTATTTTGAACCCCTTTCGATGTTCCTGCCCCGGCTGCTCGGCTACGTTAAATAGGGGGAAGCGATGAAACTGAATCATCTTGGATATGCGGCCAGGGATATAGGCAAGGCTGTGGACGCTTTTCTGGCGCTTGGCTACGTGAAGGTCCACGAGGAAGTGAAGCACCACCTGCCGAAGAACATGTTCGTCCAGCGCGTGAGGTTGAACGACACTATCGTGGAAATCATGGCGCCCGCCGATACCGCGAAACCTTCCTTTATATCGGGCGAACTCGCGACGACGAGCGCTCCCTTCATGCTGCATCATCTCTGCTACGACGTGGAGGATATCCACTCGACGGTGGAAAGGCTCATGGCTTCGGGTGAGTACAGCGTCTATGAGCCCATAACGAGCGGCGTGTTCCAGAAAAACCTCATATGTTTCCTGCGGCACAAGGATATCGGGCTCATCGAATTCTTCGAGTGGCCGAAGGCGTAAGGACGAAGCTTAACGATGAGCGACGCCAAGATCGGATTTCTGCACACTACTCCCTCGACTATCGGGATGGTCGAGGGCTTCATGAAAGCCCGCCTTCCCGGCGCCGCGATTCTGCACATGTATGACGGCAATGTTAAAGCAGCCAACTTCATTTCGCCCGTCGGCGTCACGCCGAAGATAAATCTTTTGCGTTGGGCGAACTTCGCCGAGCAGCTCCAGCGCTCGGGCTGCGACATCGTCGTGTCCTGCTGCAGCCTCATGCCAAGGGCGACTGCTTTCGCGCGGCAGGTCGTGGACATCCCCTGCGTCCAGCTCGACGCCTATCTTCTGGACCGGGCCGTGGAGAAATATTCGAGGATAGGCGTCATCACGACAACGGACTATACGGCGCCCTTGGTGAAGGAAGGCCTCGAAGCCAGGGCTCTCGCTGCGGGCAAACAAATTTCCCTGCGCTTCGGGGGGGACAAAAGCGCTCTCGATCTCTTCAACGCGGGCGAATTCGATAAACATGACGAGATCGTATTGCGTGACGTGGCAAGGCTGGCCGCGAGCGGCGTGGACTGCGTTCTCATGGGACAGATCCCTTTCGGTCTCCTCGAGGAAAAACTGAAAGCGCTGGATCTCGAAATTCCCGTTCTCTGCGCGGGGGCCGAAGCCTTCGACCGCCTCGGCATGCTGTTGGCCGGCCGCGACGAGCGCCGTACCGCCACGATGCGATGAAGGAAGTCGAAAACTTATGAGCGTGCTGAATCTGGATTTTGCGGAACCGTTTTTCTCCGTGAAATATATCCAAAATGAAGGCGCCTTCGCCATTGCCGATAAGAGCATCGTCTTCAACCTGGCAGAAAAGCCTATCGTTATCAGGGGACAGGGTTTGGGATTCTTCAAATCCACGATCGTCACGAACCTGGCGATCGAGGAGATCGAGCGCTGCCTTGTCATCGAGGATTTCGAGCGCAATAAAGACCACGATATTCTTTTCGAGCTGATCAAGAAGAAATGGACCATCGTCTACGAGGCTACAAAGGTTGAGCGACATAAGGGAGTGCGGCTCTACCGATCCCCGAAAACCAAGCTCGGAAACCTGGAAGTGAACATGTGCTTCGCGGAGGGTATACCGCTCAACGTTGGACTCCATAGAACGCACTGGGGCGGCAAGCCTTTCAGGGAAGTCCATACGCAGATCCTGGGCTATGGGCGCATGCAGCAATACAGGGAGGAGGATCTCTCGACTCTCTACCGCGAAGACCCCATGTCTCCAGGCTGCACCCATGAACCGATGTACGACAAAGATTGCGTTTATCCCTGGCACCAGTACGAGACGACGACAAAGGCCATTTTCATGGCGACGGAGATGCAGCTCGACTGAAGCCCCGGCGCGTGAGGAGATCGTGATGAAGATGCGACTGAGCTGTTTCGGTTTCATAAAAGACCTCGACGATATCGCCGCGGCCGGCTACGACTGCGCCGAGCTCCACATCAGGGAGATCATGGCTTTCGACGACGCCGGATTCAGGGCAGCTCTTTCCCGCTTGCGCGCATGCGGCATCCCCGCCGAGGTTTTCGACAATCCCATACCCCTCGACTGCCGCGTGTCCGACCCCTCCTTCGACCTCGGTTTTTACCGCGGCTTCCTCGAGAAGGCCGCTGACAGGACGGCCGAAATGGGCGCCCGCTATTTTGTCTTCGGCAACGGCAAGGCGCGCAGTCTCCCTGTCGATGGCGACATCGCCGGGGCGGCGGAAAAGTTCGACGAGTTCTTCTCGAGGCTGCTCGAGATAACCGCGGCGCGTAACATAACTGTGCTCATCGAGCCCCTCGGCAAAAAACTTTCCAACATCGTGAACAGCCTGCCCGAGGCGGTCGCCTTCATAAAAAAATTCGGCAAGCCCAACCTGAAAACCTTCGTCGATTATCGTTACATGGTGGAACTGAACAGACCCTTGAGCGAAATCGCGGAGTACGAACCCTGGATCAAGCATGTCCACCTCGACAATCCTCTCTCGGAATTCCCGAGGAGGGTAGTGCCCAGGCTCGACGACGGCTTCGATTACAGCCCCTTCCTGGAAGCGCTGAAGGGGATTGCCTACAAGGGGATACTCTCCGTCGAGGCCTCCGTCTTCGAGGATTTTCCCAAGGAGATCGGTGAATGCGTCGGCTTTTTCAAGGCACATGGCATCGAGCCTTACAGGGCTCCAAAGGAGTAGGCGATGAAAGCATTGGTCTATCACGGTCCGAGGGATCTGCGGTACGAGGAAGTCGAGACGCCGAAGCCGAAAAAGGGCGAGGTCCTGGTGAAGGTCAGATCCGTCTCCATCTGCGGCTCCGACCTTTCGGGGTACAAGGGCTGTTCGGCAATGCGCGTCGCCCCCCTCATCATGGGCCACGAATTCTCAGGCGAAATCGCCCAACTTGGCGAAGACGTCTCGGGGCTGAAGGTAGGCGCGCGGGTCGGCGTCGTCACCAACCTCTATTGCGGCACCTGTCAGGACTGCAAGGACGGTCTCCAAAACGTCTGCGACAACCGCCATATCATCGGCACGACGATGAAGGCCGGAAGCTGCAACGGCGCCATGGCTGACTATGTGATTGCCCCCGCCGTCAAGATAATGCCCCTGCCCGACTCGGTCTCCTTCGACGAGTGCGCCCTAGTCGAACCTCTCTCCATATCGTTGCGCGCCACCAAGCACGCCGGGGACATCAAAGGCAAGAATGTCGCCGTCTTCGGGGCCGGCCCGATCGGCCTCATGGGCGTGATGTGCCTCAAGAGCTTCGGCGCCAAGCGGATCGTCGCCATCGATATCGTGGAAAAGCGCCTCAAGATGGCTCTCCAGTGCGGGGCGACCGACGTCATCGATTCAAATGACGACGTCCTGGGCATCACCAGGAAGATGACGAACGGCGTCGGCCTCGATGTCGTCTTCGACGCGGCCGGCGTCCCCGCCACCGTCAACACGGGCATCGAAATAGCGCGCAACGGCGGCACCCTTCTGCTCGTCGGCATGGCCTCGCCCAAGATGGAAATCGAGTACAAGCACGCGGTCGTCAAGGAACTGCGGCTCCAGAGCAGCTACATGTACACCTCCGAGATGAGGGAAGGCCTGCAGATGATCATCGACGGCAAGCTCGACGTGGCGCAGATGATCACATCCCGCTACCCCATGGCGGAAGGTCCGCGCATATTCGAGGAACTCGCCTCCGGAAAGACCAGCGACATCAAGGTGATTCTGACGAACGAATGAAGCGGGCCGGGCGCTTCTACGGCGAATTCGCCCTCATCCTCGGTCTCTTGATCAACGCCTGCGCCGTGGCGTTTTTCGCGAAATCCGATTTGGGGATGTCGACGCTCGCGCTCGCTTCCTTCGTCCTGAACGGCGCATTCCCCAGACTTTCGTACGGGACTTGGAACTACCTCATCCAATGCGCGCTGATCCTCGTCCTCGTCTTGCTGATTCGGAAAGTGGCGCCGAGCTTCGTCTTCTCTTTTTTCCTCGCCATCGTCTACGGTCTTCTCATCGACCTTTTTTCTTTTCTTATAGCGGGGCTTCCCGTTTCGATTCCGGCTCGCGCCCTATACTACCTGATCGGCTTTTCGGGTATCGCGATGGGAACGGCTTTTCTCATCCAAAGCGAAATGCCTATTCTCCCCTTCGATACCTTCATGAAGGAGATCTCGGCGCATTTCCTGATCCCCTACAAGAAGCTGCGAACCTGGTTCGACATATCGACCATCGTCATCTCGGCTGGGCTTGGGTACTGGAGGCTGGGGCATATCGTGGGCATTGGCGTCGGAACCCTGCTCAACGCCCTCTTTACGGGGCTGGCGGTATCCCGCGTGGCAAAGATCCTGGATGGACGATTTAAATTCGTGCCGCGTTTCAAATGGCTCGGATCCCTCGCGCCGCGGCGGCCTTAATAAGTCCTTTCAGCCTCCCCCGATGAGGGGGAAGATTTCGAGGCTGTCGCCGTCGCGAAGGAGCTTGTCGGCGCTCACCTTGTCGCCGTTGCAGATGCATATGGCCACGGCATCTTCGGGAATTCCTTTTTCGCGCAGGAATTCACGGATCGTCTTTGGTCCCAAAACCTCGTGATCGATCGGATTATCGGGCATCCATTTCCGGAGGGACGCGAAAAGGCGCAGCCGAATTCTGTACGCTTCCATCGCCATATAATACTCTGATTTACTCGTTTTTCGAAGCCATCCATTCCAGGACTGTCCTTACCGTTTCAGGGGCATGCTCGTTAAAGGGGAACAGGTGGCTCGCATCCTCGATGATATGCGTTTCGAAAGATGCCGCCCGGGGCGCGGCCTGGAGCAGGTATTCCGCCACATGGGTTGGAATGGTCTGGTCGCATTCGCCTAGAATCAGCAAGGTATGGGATTTGAGCCGTTTTAGATTCCTGCGGCAGAGTCGATTCAGACGCATCAACTCGGCGGCCGGCGCCACCATCACATCGGCCCAATAATCAGGCTGCAAAGCTTTCCTCGCCGGGCTCTGCATATCAAAAGCGGAGAGCGGGCGGTTCTGGGGAATGACGCGCCAGAAACGCGCGATCAAGGGAGTCATGTTCATGTACTTTATGGAAATCTCAAAGGCCGGCGCCAAAAGGATCAGCTTCGGCGCGCCGAAACTTATCGCGATGGAAGAAGCCAACAGCCCACCCATGGAATGCCCCGCGACATGCACAACCTCATATTCCGCGCGTAGCTCGAGATAGGCATCATATGCCCTGCGTGTCCAATCCTCCGCCCTCGTCTGCAGAAAGTCGCGCCTGCAGGTCCCATGTCCTGGATAGCGTGGCGCGTAGACCGCGTACCCCGCGGACGCCAAGCCCTGAGCCAAGGGTTCAAGTTCGCCGGGAATACCGCCGAAACCATGAAGCAGCAGCACCGCCTCGCGCGCTCCCTCCGGATCGATCCTGATCGGCAATGCTTCTTGCACGGGAAGTCTTATTTTTTTTGTCTCGGAATCGATCTGAAGCAACTCGTTTAGACGTGACATGATCCCATGCTAGCGCAGGATGGACCTCAGAGCAAGCAAGGACTCGGCGACAGGTTGCCTTGAAATACTTGATAAAATACATGGCAACAGGCATATATTGGTTTGCATTTTTCCGCTGAAAGTGTTTCAATACCCGACTGATGACCGATGTTACCTTCGACGATCCCGGCTTCCTTCTGCGACTCGCCAACGCACGTATGCCCTTTGGAAAGTACGCGGGGCGCCTACTAATCGACTTGCCCGAAGCCTATGTGGTTTGGTTTGCCCGATCCGGCTACCCAAATGGCGAGATTGGGGAACAGCTGGCTTCGCTTTACGCGATCAAGGAGAATGGGCTGGAGGGGCTTCTTCGACCATTGGTGCGGGAAGCGAATGTGGTCTCTTGATATGCTATCGCTTTCGTTCAACCCTAGGATGTTATCCCAGAATATTAGTCTCTTGTCAGTTGTATCCCTGTAGCTTTGGCGAAGATTCGCGCGAGCTGGTTGAGATATCCACCTTCAGCATGGTAGGCCTGCAACGATATGGGGCTTGGGTGAATTAGCGGACCAGGATTTGCGGCCAATCCGCGCGCGCGCTGAGCCAGCGCATCGCGCTCTGATTCTGGCGCAAGCGCGCAAATTGCCGCCACGGCTGCGCCTGCCGCAGCTCCCGCGTTTGCGATGGGAAGAACTGGCTTGCGCCAGATTGCGGCTATCCTTTTGAGAATTCCGATGCTGGCAGTCGCTCCTCCCGTCACCGTGATGACGTCTCCATGACCAGTAAATTCTCTAGACGCAAGCGCCACAAGCCCTAATGTTGAGTCAACACATCCGGCATAATCCGTATCGAATTGTCCTGTTTTTCCGATATCAAGCGCAGGTGAGCAAGGAAAGCTTTCCGAAGTGCTCTGCAGCAGCCGCATTATAGTTCCTGGTTCAACGGTCGCAAGGGATTGCTCGGCTCTCCCGAAATCGTCTGCGTCGCCATAATGTGCGCGGATGCTCTCCAGGGTAAGGGATCCGTTTGTTCTGCAACCGAAGAGAAAAGGCCTGCCTAGACCATCATACATCGCATTGGCGGAGACGAGGGGGCGGGTTCCTTCTCCCATGATTACAAAACTGGTGCCAAGGGAGAGCAATGCCCCGGAAGCCAGAACCTTGGTCTGGGGGTTGTCGCCGGAGGATGCGATGATAAAACATTCCGGAGGGATACCATATCGTTCGGTAAAGTAGGCGGCAATCGTCCCGGTTTTGGAGAGCGGATGAGCGATTTCGGGAAGTCTGGATTTTAGGCCCTTCGTTCCTCCGCGTATTTTCCCGGCATTTGCGGCCGCCGCGATCAATATTGGATCCCAACTTCGGCTTTCCCAATTCATTAAGCTTGTTCCGGAGCCGTTTCCCCAGTCTATCGGAGCATCCGGATTGCCCGAGAGAATTGCCGCGAGAAATGAAGATATCAAATGTATACGGTATGTTTTCTTATAGCTATCGGAGGATAGCTTCGCTGTACGCGCGAGTACGGCTCCTGAGAATCTCGCGGGGCTGTCCGAGCCGGATCGCGAGGTAACCGCTTCCGCACCTCCAAGTTCCTTCCTGATCGCATCAGCCTCGGGCTGCGCGTTGGAGCTCATCCAGATGGGTGCCCGGTCGTATGCCAAACCCGGGCAGACCTGATCAGCGAGAGACCTGGATAGAGCGAGTCCGGAGCCTTCTCGCCTGAGAGCGGCGATAGCCTTGCAGCCCGATTCTCCCACCCATACTTGGCCATGCTGTTGTGCAGAGAGATTTATTGCCGCGAGCCGGGATAATGCTTCTTGTGGCAGATCGGAAAAAATTGCGTCGAGCGCTTCAAGAAAAAGCTCCACAGGTTGGGATGCTTCCCCCTTTTCGATCGGGAACAGGATTGGCGCTCCAGAACCAAGACCTAAGTGCGATAAACGAGGATCTTCGCGATATTTGACTTTAGCTTCCGCGACAGTCGTGAAAGTTTCGCGGTCAAGGATAATGGCTGTAGTGCTCTGTGTGCTGGAATCAATGCCGAGTACATAGCTTTCGTCGTTCATTGAACTTTTCCTTGTCTGCGGTTATCTCGATTCTTAGAGTCTGCTCGCGCCGAGGGCAAATTATGCGCGGTCACATGCTGACCATGATTTTTATTGCATCCTCGGGCATAGTGGCGGCAAAATTGAACCCTTCAATCGCGTTCTTGAAATCGTAATGATGGGTAATGAGGGGTTTTACGGCCATGGTTCCGGCAGAAATCATGTTGATGGTTCGAGGGTACATGTTTCTGTATCTGAAAATATGCTTGATTTCGATTTCTTTTACTTCCGCTGCGACTATGTCATACGGGAGAGGGCTGGAAGGCATACCGATCATCACCGCTTTCCCGGCCGGTCGCAGATAACGGATCATACTTGCGACGGCCTCAGCGCTGCCGCTTGCTTCAAAGACTACGTCAACACCTGTCGGCGCGTATTTAGATACTTCTTGATCAAGAGATTCCTTCGCCGAGTTGACGCATATGATGTTCTCTGAGAAGTTTTCCCTTACGATATCGAGCTTCTTCTGCTTAATATCGCTCAAGATAACCTTTGAGCAGCCTGACGCGAGCGCTGCCAGCGCCGTCACAATTCCTATAGTGCCAGCTCCAAAGACTAAAGCGACATTTCCGGGTTCCAGTTTTGCGGTTGTCGCCGCATAAACGCCTATCGCAAGAGGTTCCACTAAGGCGCCTTCTTCAAGTGACACATTGTCTGGAAGCTTAAAAGTAAAGCTCGCAGGATGAACAATGGATTCGCGCATACATCCATGAATGGGAGGGGTAGCCCAAAATCGTACGGAAGGGTCGAGATTATAATGACCGGAGAGCGTGGAATCACTGTCAAACTCAGGAATGCCAGGCTCCATGCAGACTCGATCTCCGACTTTCAAATTCTTTACTTCTGTCCCGACTTCAAGAACTATCCCACTAGCTTCGTGGCCAAGGATCATCGGCTCCTTGACGACAAATTCTCCGATGCGCCCGTTTGTGAAGTAATGTATGTCGCTACCGCAAATACCCACTTTCTTGATGCTAATCCGCACGTCCCTTGGCGAGAGTGGTTCTTCTAGATGGAAATCCTCAATCGCCAGTATGTTCGTTTCTCTAAGAATCAACGCCTTCATCATAACCTCCAGACTTCGGCTAATAAAAACATCGTTGACAGCCTTATTTTCACACATCAGTTTCTACACAAAAAGCAAGGACTGTCAAGAAAAATTGTGAAATATATGCCAAATTTGCGCAAAATATATAATACTATATGATATCTACTTAATTATGGTTTTCTGAATGCCATTATTGATTTGTTCCTTATGTCTATTCTCGTTTCATCAGGTGAGTCAATATGGGTATATATCTTTAGCAATATGATATACGGATATTATCTGCATGCGCGTTTTTCGATTTTCCAGTCTTTTTTATTGTCAGCCTGATTCCCGACTATGAGATTTATTTTTTGTGCGACAATAAATATTTTGCTTGACAATTTCAATAAAGGCTTTCAATAATAGTTCATGGTTAATTTTTCAAAGCATAATTTGCTGAAAAAATTAGCAAAAATGCTCGAAAAGCCATTACTCTGATCAGGAGTAGGCAGAACAGGAGGACAAGATGTCTAAAAAGATCGTTCTTGTAATGATGCTCGCCATTATGGTGTCTGGCGTAGCATTTGGACAAGGGAAAGTCTACAAAGTCGCGTACATCGCCCGCGCTCAAGCAGACTCCTTTGCGGCATGGTTGGCAAACTCCATCATAGAAGAAGCTAAGAAGTATCCGAATATTAGCCTCAAAGTGTTTGACGGCCAAGCCAACGACGATACTGAAAACTCACTCATCGAGAACGCGATCACAAACAAGTTCGACGCGATTATTGTGCAGCCCAATAACGGTGAGTCGCAGCGTCCCTATGTTGAAAAGATTGTCAAAGCAGGCATCATTGCCATCACGACGAACGCCCGCATCGCTGGCATCAAGGGAGCCTCATCCGTCGATGCCGACCCCTATGCCCAAGCCGCGGTAAACGCCAAGCTCGCCCTCAAACAGATTCCGCAGAACGCGAAAGTAGTCGTCCTGAATGGACCGTCCGGCAACTTCCATGCCGATGCTCGCCGTGCTAGCTGGCAGAAAGAATTCTTCGACAAGCGCAAAGACGTAAAAATTGTCGGCGAGCAAATCGCTCACTGGAACAAAGATGAAGCGATGCGCTACATGGAAGACTGGGTGCAGGCAAATCCCAAGATCGACGCTATCATCTCCATGAACGACAATATGGCGGCAGGCGCTCTCGAAGTCGTGAAGAACAAACCATCCTTCAAGGGAATCTTTGCCTATGGCGTCGATGGTACCGCTGAAGCCGCCCTTCTCATCAGGGATGGTCAACTTACCGCGACAAGCCTCCAAAGCGCTTATGATCTTGCCGTAAAAAACCTTGACACGGTAAACAAACTCCTTACCGGAAAGGCGAAACAGATCGATGTTGATATCGACTGTCCGCTTATTACGAAGGAGAATGTCGAAAAACTGATAGAGACCCATAAAAAGGCCGGCGCGATTAAATAATCTTCCGAGACTTGATTGAGACTTCTGCATGCCTTGAGCTTTTGCTCTTGGCATGCTTTTCTTTGAATATATCCAATATCAGGTTATGCAATGCAGAGGCTTAAATGGATTCGTATAAGCTCCAGGTCAAGAATATTTGCAAATCGTTTCCCGGGGTTCTTGCCTTGGACAATATTACTTTAAATGCCCGTGCTGGTTCTGTTCTTGTGCTTTGTGGAGAGAATGGCGCCGGGAAATCCACCTTGATGAAAATCATCGATGGCGTTTATCAGCCGGACAGGGGCGATATTCTGATCGACGGGAAGAAAGTCCACATCCGCAATCCCATCCAGGCTAGGGGCTATGGAATTTCCATGATTTTTCAGGAGCTAAATTACATTCCTGAAATGACGGTGGAAGAAAGTCTTTTTTGTGGGCGCTTGCCAAAAAATGCGTGCAAAATCGACTGGAAAGTTATCCGTTCTCGAACTAAGGAACTCCTTGAGAAGGAAAATCTTGCCTATTCGCCTACCATGCAGATGAAGGATCTTTCGGTATCCGATCGACAAATGCTTGAGATCATAAAGGCCATTTCCATCGATGCGAGAATCATCATCATGGATGAGCCAACCTCCGCAATATCCGATCGCGAAGTTGAGAGGCTTTTTTGCAAGATAGCCGAACTCAAGGCTCGTGGGACTTGCGTCATTTATATTTCCCACAAAATGGATGAGATCTTCCAGATTGCTGACGATATCGCAATCCTGCGAGATGGGAGGGTAATCGACTGCAGGCCGCGAGAGCAGCTGACGATCGATGAAGTCATCTCCTTGATGGTCGGACGAAAGATCGATAGCAATTATCCGAAACGAATAATTCCAATTGGCGATGTTTCGCTCAACGTTACATCGCTCACTGAGCCCAATGTTTTCAAGAATATCAATTTCTTTGCCAAGCAAGGCGAGATCGTCGGCTTTTCCGGGCTCATGGGCGCTGGGCGAACCGAGGTGATGCGCGCCCTTTTCGGACTGGATCCTCATGAATCGGGAGACGTTGAAGTACATGGCAAAAAAGTAAAAATTGGCAGTGTGCAGGATAGCATTAAAGCGGGGATCGCCATGCTATCGGAGGATAGGCATCGGTTTGGAATCATCCCGGTACGCAGCGTCCGTGAGAATATCGGGCTATCAAGTCTGCATCGTTTTATTTATCGGGGTCGTCTCCATGCCGCGAAGGAAAATTCGGTTATTTCTGATATTTGTTCACGAATGAACGTCAAAACGCCATCGCTCGCCACGACGGTTGAAGCGCTGAGTGGCGGCAATCAGCAAAAGGTCGTCTTGAGCAAATGGATGTTAAGCGATCCTGACATTTTAATTCTTGATGAGCCTACCCGCGGCATTGATGTCGGCGCAAAATACGAGATTTATAAGCTTATCGGGGATCTTGCCGCCGAGAAAAAAACTCTGATTGTCGTTTCTTCGGAACTCCCCGAACTCATTGGAATGTGCGATCGTATCTATGTAATGTGTAAGGGCGAAATTGCCGGCGAGCTTAAGCATGAAGAATTCAGCCAGGAAACTATCATGCGTTTAGCTACAGGATATGAAAAAGGAAAGAGGTGTACATTGTGAAAGAAGCGGGAAAGCAGCCAATCTCCTGGTCGACTATCAGCCGACGCTATAGCATCTACCTGGTGCTTCTGGCACTGGTAGTGATTAGTTCCATCATCAATTCTAATTTTCTTTCGGGTGAAAATATTTCCAATGTCGCGAGACAAATTTCTGTAACGACGATCCTGGCCTTCGGCGAGACGATATTGATTATTTGCGGGCTCCTCGATCTTTCATCGGGATCTGTGCTTGCCTTATCCGGCTTGCTCTCGGTCGCGAGCTACAAATTGTCCGGTTCCATGCCATTGGCAATATTAGTCGCCGTAGGGGTCGCGATGCTCTGCAACTTTATCACCGCCATCATGGTGACTCGATTTTCTGCTCCCGCTTTCATTGCGACCCTCGCCATGCAGGAAATGGCGCGTGGGTCGGCCCTGTTGTTTTCAAAAGGACAAAATATTTACCAGATAGGCAATTATACGATACTTGGACAGGGATCGATAGGATTTGCGCCTATCCCTCTTTTCTTTTTCGCGGGCATATTTCTGCTCACATTGTATATACTCAGCAATACCCGTTTCGGACGCGCGCTCTATGCGATCGGGGGGAATCAGGAAGCGGCGAAAGCGTCGGGCATCAACGTCAATCGAACGAAAATAATCGCGTTTCTCATAAATGGATTGTTTGTCGGCATCGCAGGAGTTCTCTTTATGTCGCGCGTGAATGCGGGGCTTCCGAATGGTGCAATAAACTATGAATTTCAGGCTTTGACATCCTCGATAATTGGAGGCACAAGTTTTTCTGGCGGTATAGGTACTGCCGGGGGTACTGTCGTGGGAGCCCTCATCGTGGGATTTCTCAATAATATAATGAACCTTATGAATGTGAACTCCTATGTACAGCAGATCGCCCGCGGTGGCATAATCGCGCTGGCGGTAATTTATGATATTTGGACCAAGAACAGGCGCACAAGGAACCTCGTAAGGGCAGTCTTAAAGTAAGTCCTGTCCCGGATAAGAATAGCTTGACGTGGAGACGAACGATCGATACAGTTCTTTTGTCTATTCTATGTAATGCCGATTTACGCGGCTTTTAATGCACGCTAGGTGGAATCGTATTGAAAAGCAAGCTTGTAAGACTTGAGGATGTAGCACAGAAGGCCGGTGTATCTATTACGACCGTATCACATGTCATCAACAAGACGCGATACGTCAAGAGAGAAACCCGCGAGCTTGTGCTGAAAGTTCTCGAAGAGCTCAAGTATGATAAAAGAAAGACAGGACCGCATTCCCCATTCTCGAAGTTGATAGGTGTCATCGTTGCCGATATTACCGAGGATTACTATATCTCCGTGATCAAGGCGATAGAGACGTATGCATCCGAACAAGGTTTTTCCATTCTTCTTTGTGATTCGGAAGACGATGTAGAGAAAGAAAAGTTCAACATTCGCAACATCCTCGAGAGAGATGTAGGCGGACTAATACTAGCCCCGGTGAACTCAGAGAAATGCCCAAAGGAGTTGCTGGAAACAGAAATCCCGATCGTTTTCGTCGATAGAAAGTATAGTCGGATAGATGGCGTGTTTGTGGGGATCAACAACATTGAGAGCGGTTACAATGGAACCAGATATCTAGCCTCGAAAGGCTGCAATTCAATCTGCTTCATAGGCTATCCTGATACCGTCTACACGGTGCATCAGAGGGCGATTGGCTACCGAGGCTATCTGCAGGAACATATTCCTGAATGCACTCCAAAAGTACTCACTTTAAACTACCGCCAGGAAGATTCTAATCGTCTCATAAGCGAGTTTGTCGAGAGTGTCTGTCCCGATGGGGTGGTCTGCGCGACATCCGATATTTGCTATCAGCTAATTGGAAGCCTTCAAGAGATGGGGACTCAGATCCCGGAACAGATAAAGATAGTAACCTACGATGATAATAAATGGCTTGATTACCTGCGATTCCCTGTTTCGGTGATCACGCAGCCTACTTCCGAAATTGGCTTTACCGCTATCCAGCGCCTCGTCCGCATGATGCTTCATCCTGAGGATATCCATAAAATAGGCACTTCAATTTTTCTAGAGACTGGCTTTATCGATCGATTATCGTAAGTAGCTTAAAATTCATGGATGCATAATTGGATGACGACTATTGAACCACCTGACAGATCGCTTCCATATATTCTTTGGCGATCGGAGACAAAGGTCGGCTCTTGTTGACGATATAGCCAATCTCCAGTTTTAGCTGTTTATCGCTTAAGACTAAAGCCCTGACGTTCGTATAATACTGCGTGCTGGAATACGCGTGCCTGTTGTGCGTGCCGACCGTATAGGCGTCGGTCGTCGCTATCAGCTCGTTGAGCGTCGCGCGGTCCTTGACGGTAATCCGCTTTTTGTTCTCCGCCATGCCGAGATCCTCCCATTCGGGAGCCATGCTGTAGTTCGCGTCCCGGTACATCACAAACGGATACTCGCTGAGCTGTTCCGTACTCACCTTGGTCTGCCCGTCCCTGCAGAGCGGGTGGTCTTTGCCCATTATAACGGCGACGCTCTCCGTCGCGAGCTGATGATATTCGATGCCGTTGTTGCCCAGCATATGGATGATGAGGCGCTTCTGCAGCGCGGAAAGAATGATCAGTCCGATTTCCGATTCCTGCGAACGCACCGAATCCACTACTTCCTGGAAAGCGCCTTCAAAAAAGGAAAACTGAAAATTATCGCTTTTCCACTTCTGGCATATATTGATGAAAACGGTGTTAGCGAACCTGAGGTATTGGCTGGCGATGGATAGCGATAGGGGCGGGCGGCCGACGAGGGAATCGCAGAAATCCCCCAGCATCTTGAACTGCCTGTATGAAGGCTGCGCGTACGAGAGAAACTCTCTTCCGAAATGGGTCAGTTCGACTCCTTTTCCGGTTCGTTCGAAAATCCTCGAGCCCAGCTCCGTCTCCAGCTGTTTGAGCGAAAGCGAAAGGTTCGGCTGCGAGACATAGAGTTTTTGCGCCGCTTTGTTTATGGAACCCTCGGCGGCGATGGTCAGGACCTGTTCTATCTGAGCCATGCGCAAAATCAACCTCTTATATTAATAATCATATAGATAGTAATTAAAATTATATATTATTGCGATATATGAATCAAGTGTTATACTTCCCGTGCTGAGTCCAATAGGTGGAAGGAGGAATTCGATGAAGGACTATCTACAGGTAGCCAATAGCCCGTACATGTATATCGGTGTCGTGCTTTTGCTGAGCATTGTCTGCTGGCAGGCCGGCGTATTCATCAACAGGTCGCTGAAGCGAGCGCAGGCGCTTGGGATCCCCAGAGAAAAAATCAATAAGACGGTGAAAGTGGCCGCGTTGACCAGCCTTGTACCTAGTTTCGCGATCGTAGTCGCGTTGCTGACTCTCGCTCCGGTCTTGGGACTCCCGTTTTCCTGGACGAGGCTGTCCATAATCGGGTCGCTTTCCTACGAACTGCTGGCGGCGGATATCGGAGCCAAGGCCGCGGGCGTGACCTTGGGCGGGGCGGGCTATGGCTCCAGCGCGTTCCTCGCTTCGGTCTGCACGCAGACAATCGGATCCTTCGTGACCTTAGGGCTCACTATCTTCGGATTCAAATGGTACAAGGATCGGCTGAATAAATCCCTGAAGAAGGAAGGGGACAAAAGCTGGAGCCGCATCCTGATAGCGGCGATCATTGTCTCCATGTATTCCCGGTTCATGGCCGAACCGGTCGCCAGAGGCGGAGTGGCGCTCATCACGATGCTGGTCAGCGCGGCATCGATGATACTCGTCGGTCTCTTGATCAAGAAATGCAAACTCAAATGGCTCTCCGATTTCGCCATTTCTCTCAGCATGATCGTCGGCATGGCGGCCGCGATCGTCTATTCATTCTAAAAGGAGATCCTCGGATGAAACAAGAATTGACCTACGATGAAAACGCCCATCGTTTTGGAAGGATCAGCCTCATTGTCGGAACGATAGCCACCTGCGTCTTTCCGGCTATGCTGATCATTGGCTTCCATGTCCCCGTCGACATCAGAAGCATTCTCGGAGGAGCCGGCAACATACTCATATTGATGATACCGGTGTCTCTCAGCGAATTCCTGAGCATTTCGCCGATGATAGGAACCTCGGCAATGTACATCATGGTATTGACGGGCAACTTCACCAACCTGAAGATCCCTTCCTCCATCGCGGCGATGGAGGCTGTCGGCCTTGACCCCGCGAACTACACCGACGAATCCGATGTGATCTCCACCATAGCGATGGGTGTATCGACCATCGTCTGCATCGCCGTCATAGCGTTGGGCGCCCTGCTGATCGTACCGCTGTCCGGACCGCTTTCGAACCCAATCCTCTCTCCCGCGTTCGAGAACATCGTACCGGCGCTGTTCGGCGCGCTCGGAATGGGGATGATGTCCAAGAATTTCAAGCTCGCCATCGCGCCATTTATACTCGGCGTCGTCCTGCTCGCCACCGGGGTCATTCCCGGCGCGCTGGTCCTGCCTATCCTGATACTCGTCGGCATCGTCGCGGCCCGCGTCATGTATAAAAAGAATTGGGTGAAGTAAAAAGGGAAATCATGCTTGATCTATTGATAAAGAACGCGGCGGTCATCGATGGCACCGGCGCGGACCGCGTGACGAGAGATGTCGGGATAAAAGATGGCCGATTCCGCCTCGATGGAATCGGGAACGCGGAAGCGGGGGAAACTATCGACGCCGACGGCTTGGCGCTGACTCCAGGATTCATCGACGCGCATGGGCATACGGATCTCTTCGCGTGGGTCGAGCCGCTGTGCTCGGCCAAACTCCGCCAGGGCATCACCACCGAGATAGCCGGCCAATGCGGCATGTCTCCCGCCCCGGTCAGCGCGGAGTTTCAGCCTGTATATCGCCTGTATTATGAAAGCCAGGGCGCGCCGATCTATCCTGACCATACGGAACTCACATCGGTCGCCGCCCTCATGGACAGGCTGGAATCGCTGAAACTCGGTATCAATCTGGCGGTATTCGCGGCCCAAGGCACGCTTCGCATCGCGGCGATGGGCTTGAATCCCGCCAAACCGGACAGAGCCCAAATGGATCGCATGCGGGCGCAGGCCCGGGAGGCGATGCAGGCCGGCGCATTGGGAATATCCAGCGGCCTCATGTATCCCCCCGGTTCCTTTTCGGACGAGGACGAACTCGCGGCGCTCTGCGAAGCGATCGCCCCTTACGACGGCATCTATACTTCCCACATACGCAATCAGGGAAACCAGCTCGCGCGAAGCGTCGAGGAAACGCTCTCCATCGCCCGCAGGGCGGGGATAAGCGCGAATATTTCGCATCATAAGGCCGCGGGCAAAGCCAACTGGGGGAAAGTGGCGGAGACAATTCGCATGATCCATGAAGAAGGGAACGCGACCCACGATGTATATCCCTATACGGCCAGCTCAACCTCCCTCTCTGCCACGCTCCCCCCTGCCTGCATGAAGGAAGGAATCGAAAAGCTGATCATTCACCTCGGAGATCCGTCCTATCTGCGGGAGCTTGAGAATAGGATATTCCAGCCTTACGAAGAATGGGACAACGACCTGATGGAATGCGGTTATGACGGCATCCTGGTCATCGACGCTCCCCTGACCGCCGACGCGCCGGGGCTCACTATCGCGCAGTACGCGGCTAAATGGGCTATGAGGCCCTTCGACGCGTATATCCATCTCCTGCGCGAGAACCGCCTTCGCGTCAACGATGTGTGCTTCTCGATGTCGCAGGCCGATGTGGACACCCTGATCGGCGATCCGTTGTGCATGTTCGGGACGGACTCGCTCTATGTGCCTGGAATGAAGATGACGCACCCTCGGGCAATCGGTACCTTCCCGCGAATTCTGGGGAGAAGCGTCAGGGAGCAAAAACTCATCACTCTTGAAGAAGCGATACGCAAGATGACCAGCCTGCCGGCGAAGCGCTATGGCCTATCGGGGAAAGGCATCATCGCGGAGGGGGCCGACGCGGATATGGTCCTGTTCGATCCGAAAACCGTCATGGATCGCGCCGACTATACTTCCCCTCTTGCCGAAAATGCGGGAATAGCGGGAGTGTATGTGGGAGGAATGCTCGCGGTGGATCATGGAACGCCAACCGGAGCGCGCAACGGACATGTGCTGAGAAAAGGCTGATTTACTAGTTTCCCGCCCTTCCATTGTGGAATACAATGCGTACTCGCAGTATGTATCGCCATGGAAGAGGTGTGGAAACGTGCCATTTCACTATGATGTCCTGATAATCGGCGGAGGCGTCGTCGGATGCGCCATCGCCAGGGAGTTGTCGCGCTTTCAGGTTAGGACCGCGGTCATCGAGAAAGAACTGGATGTCGGGTTCGGAACGAGCTGCCGCAACAGCGGCGTCCTTCATGCCGGCTTCAACTATACCCCGGGAACGCTTCGGGCTTTTCTCTGCGTGAAGGGAAATGCCCTCATGGATGAGCTTTGCCGCGATCTCAAGGTGAAGATCCGACGGATCGGCAAGCTGACCGTGGCTCTCGACAAGGACGACGAAGCGACGCTCCATCGTCTCAAAACGCAAGGGGATGCCAACGGGGTTCCGGGTCTCGAACTCATCGGCGAAACGCGGATGCGGACGATCCAGCCCGGGGTGGAGGGCGCTCTTGCCCTGTATTCTCCTTCCAGCTCAATAATATCGCCCTATGCCCTCACCATCGGCCTGGCGGAAAACGCGCTCGACAATGGCGCGCATTTCCATCTTGGACAGGAGGTTGTCTCCATGGCGCGGTTGCCCGGATCGGGCTGGCGCGTAGGGACAGCTTCCGGCGACAGCTTTACGGCTAAAGTGATCGTCAACGCGGCGGGGCTCTATGCCGCGGAGGTCTGCGGCATGGCAGGCATCCTGGATTATCATATCTATCCTTGCCGGGGCGAATACTATGTCCTGGACAAGCGGCTCAACGGAACGCTCAGCGCGCTTATCTATCCCGCTCCGAAGAAAAATTCCCCCGGACTTGGAATTCATCTCACGCCCACGGTGGACGGCAACATCCTCATCGGCCCCAGCGCCCAATACCTGGACGATCCCGCTGATTACGGATGCAGCGCCTGTGTCATGGAAGACCTTCGCCGCGAAGGGCAGAACCTTATGCCCGAAATACGAGTGACCGACTACATCCGCAGCTTTTCAGGCAACCGCGCCAAGCGTACGCCGCCTTCGGTCGGCGGGAACGCGGACTTCGTAATCGAAGACCGAAGGGACAATGAGGGGTTCATCAACCTGTTGGGGATCGAAAGCCCCGGCTTGACCTCCTCTCCCGCCATCGCCCTGATGGTGAGGGATATGGTGGAAAAGCATGTCGCGCTGCGGCCTAATCCTTCCTTTAATCCGCTGCGGCGGGGCAACGCGCTCTTCTTCTCCGAGCTTCCTTCGGAGGAAAAGGCAGACCTCATAGCGAAAAACCCCAATTATGGCGAGATCGTATGCCGCTGCGAGAAAATCACGAAACAGGAAATACTCGACGCGATACAAAATCCTCTTGGCGCCCGCACGCTCGCGAGCATCAAGTACCGCGCCCGCGCGTCGATGGGGCGCTGCCAGGGCGGCTTCTGCATCCCCCGGATCGCCCGGATACTCCGCGACGAGTTTGGCTTCAGACCCGAGGATTTCCTGAAGAGCGGGGCAAGTTCCCCGCTCTTCGTGGGGAATGCGCGGCCCGCGGAAACGGGGGCTCACCGATGAACAAAATAACATCAGCCATCAGGGCTGAAAGCAGAGAGGTCGTGGTGATCGGCGGAGGCCCCGCGGGCCTCGCCGCGGCGATCGCCGCCAGGGAAGCGGGCTGCCGGGACGTTCTCCTCATCGAACGCGACCGTCTCCTCGGCGGGATCCTGAACCAGTGCATCCACGATGGTTTCGGTCTGCTGACCTTCAAGGAAGCCCTCTCGGGTCCTGAATACGCGTCCCGCTTCATCGACAGGTTCGATGAGCTGGGCATAGAGGCGAAACTGGGAACCATCGTCCTTTCTCTTTCATCCGACCGAATCCTCGAAGTGAGCGCGAGAGGCGGCTACGAGCGCATCGAAGCCAAGGCCGTGGTGCTTGCCATGGGCTGCAGGGAGCGCGCGAGAGGAGCCATCTCCATCCCGGGGGACAGGCCGTCGGGAGTAATCACCGCCGGGGCGGCCCAGAACCTCATGAATATCGAAAACATCATGGTGGGAAAGAACGTCGCCATTCTGGGTTCGGGCGATATCGGCCTCATCATGGCGCGTCGCATGACCCTCGAGGGCGCCCATGTCCAGGCTGTTTTCGAGATACTTCCTTATTCCAGCGGACTTCCCCGGAACATTCAGCAGTGCCTGAACGACTACGATATCCCTCTCTTCCTGAACACCACGGTGACCGAAATCCGCGGCGAGGGGAGGCTCGAAGGCGTAAAAGTAGCCCAGGTGGGGCAAGACAGATCGCCCATTCCCGAAACGGAACGCTATGTGCCCTGCGACACGCTGCTACTTTCGGTAGGTCTCATTCCCGAGAACGAACTGACAAGGGAAGCGGGCATCGTCATGGACGCCGTGACGAACGGCGCGCGCGTGAATGACGATTTCATGACGAGCGCGCCAGGAATTTTTGCCTGCGGGAACGTGCTTCATGTCCATGATCTTGTGGACTGGGTTTCGGTGGAAGCGGCGGAAGCCGGACGCCGCGCCGCCTTCTTCGCCGCGAGCGAAAAGAGCGGATCTTCGCGAAACATTCCCGTAAAGCCGGGGAATGGCGTCCGCTATGCCCTGCCGCAGAGCGTTTCGGGCGAAGAGGATTTCACCCTTTCGCTTCGCGTGACGGCGCCTTGGCGGGACAGGGCCGTAGTCGTCAGGAGCGGAGAGAAAATAGTGGCGCGAAAAATGGCCAGGCGACTTCATCCAGCCGAGATGATGCGGATCGAGGTCGAGAAAAAGAATCTGGCCGGCTGTTACTGCCTGGAGGTGACGCTGGAATGAGCGCGAAAGAATTTACCTGCGTAGTATGTCCCAACGGCTGTTCCATCGTCGTCGACATCGATGACGATGAAACGCCCATCGTGACGGGGATTCAAGGGAATACCTGCAAAAGGGGCGCCGAATGGGCGCGTCAGGAAGTTGAAAACCCGATGCGGACCATAGCGTCCAGCGTCCCCGTTCGCGGCGGGGATTTCCCGCTCGCCAGCGTTCGGACGAATCGACCCATACCTTTGGCGAAAATTCGGCGAGTCATGGAGGAAATCCGAAAAATCTCCGTGAACGCGCCGGTGGCCATAGGCGATGTCGTCATCGCGCGGCCGGCCGGCTGCGATACGGAGATCGTAGTCACCAGAAACGTCAGATCTTCTTCTTAAGGCTTCCGCCCTTGATCGCGTCTATCGATACCGAGATGATGAGCACGGAACCGATGACGACCTGCTGCCAGAACGAAGGGATGTTGAGCATAACCATGCCATTGTTCAGGGTGCAGAGCACGAGGACGCCGAAGAGGGTGCCCAGGATGGTGCCCCGACCGCCGGCGAGCCCGGCGCCTCCCAGAATGACGGCCGACAGGGCCTGCATATTGATCTCGCCGGCGGCCTGCGGCAGAGCGGCGCCAGTCTGAGCCGAAAGCAGAAGGGCCGCGATTCCGGCCATGAGACCATGGATCATGTACAGGGTAGCTTTGATCCGATTCACCTTTACGCCCGCGAGGAAGCTGGCTTGAGGATTGCCGCCCACCATGTAGATAGTCCGTCCGAACACGGTCCGGCGCCCGATCACCGAGAAGATGATGTAGCAGACAAGCATGATTACCAATGACAGCGGGATGCTCCCGAAGAGCCGATGCCGCCCGATGTACTGGAACACCGGATCCGACAGGACGTATGAGCTGCCGTCGTTGATGAGGTAGCAGATGCCGCGCATGATCTGCATGGAGGCGAGAGTGGTTATGAAGGGATTCAGCTTCAAGACGGTGATGAAGAAGCCGTTGAAAGCCCCGAAGAGAAGGCCCGCGGCAAGCGATATCGGAATGACGGCCGCGATGGGAAGGTGGTAATCGACCATCATCTTCCCCGCGATCATGCCAATGACAGCGATTTGGGAGCCCACCGACAGGTCGATGCAGCCGGACACGTTGATGAAGGTCATGCTGCAGGCGACCGTGCCCATGATGGCCGCGTAGAGGCCTATGTTCAGCAGGTTTCTGGTTGAAAGGAAATGGGGCGAAGTCAGGGAGAAGAAGACCATGAGAAGGGTGAGCGCCCCGATGACCGTTATCATCGACGAAGCGTTGTCGGAGGATAGATATCGCTTGATTCTTTCGGAAAACGTCATTCATTCCCGCCTTATGTTAAAAAAGAGTTGTCTAGCCGCCTATGGCCAGCCGGAGGACTTGTTCCTGGGTTGTCTCTTTCGCGTTCAGGATTCCCATGACCTTGCCTTCGTGCATCACCATGATCTCATCGCTCATGTTGAGAAGCTCCGGCATCTCGGAGGTTATCATGATGACGCACTTGCCGAGCGCGCAGAGATCCTGGAGAAGTCGATAAATCTCCGCCTTGGCGCCGACGTCGATGCCTCGTGTCGGTTCGTTCAGGATGAGGACCGCTGGCTCCAGCTCGAGCCAGCGCGCCAGGACGACCTTCTGTTGATTGCCTCCCGAAAGGGACTCGGCGGCCGTTTCCCCGGAGGGTGTCTTCACGCTCAGATTCCCGATCCATTTAGCGCTGATGCTCTGTTCCAGGACCTTATCGATGAATTTCCGCTTATGGAGGGCATAGTACGAAATCATGATGTTGCTCTTCACCGAAGCGTTCAGGACAAGACCTTCGATTTTCCGCTCCGCCGGAACATAGGCGATGCCTGCCTTCAAGGCTTCCAGGGGATTGGTGATCTTCATGGCCACGCCGTCGACCTTGATCTCGCCTTGGGCGTAATTCATCTGGCCGAAGACCGTCGGACCTACCTCGAGATGTCCCGATCCCAAAAGACCATATATCCCGAAAATCGTTCCCTTGCGCGCCTTGAAGCTCAAATCCCGGAAAGCATCGCTGGTGAGGTTCGCGACCTCGAGGGCCACGTCGCCCGCGACAGCCTCCCGCTTTGGGTACATGACGGATAGGTTTCTGCCCACCATCATGGAGATGAGCGTTTCCCGTGTCGCGTCGCGGATATCCACCTGACCGGTCACGATTCCGTCCCTGAGCACGACCACGCGGTCGGCCAGCCGGAACAGCTCGTCCAGTTTATGGGAGATGTATATGACGGCCACGCCCATGGACGCCATCCGATCCACCAGCTCGAAAAGCCGTTCCGTCTCCACGTCGTTGAGCGAACTTGTCGGTTCGTCGAGTATCAGGACTTTGACCTCCTCGGCCATTACCTTGGCTATTTCGATGAGCTGTTTCTGGGCGACCGTGCACTTGCCGAGCAGCATCCGGGGATCCAGGTCCAGCCCGATCCGGGCCATGATCTCCTTGGCCTCCCGCTCGAGCCTTTTCTGGTCCACGAAAGGGCCGTGCCTGGGCAGGTTGCTCATGAAAATATTCTCGGCCACGGAAATGCTCGGGACGTAGTTGAGTTCCTGGTGGACCACCCCTATACCCGCCGACCTGGCGTCCATGGGGATCTCGAAGACGCGAACTTGGCCGTCGAGCTCGAGCTGTCCGGCATCGCATTGATATACCCCGCAAAGTATCTTGATCAATGTCGATTTGCCCGCTCCGTTCTCCCCGAGCAAAGCCACGACCTCTCCCTTCCTGACGTTGAAATCCACCTTCGTGAGGGCTTTTACCCCCGGGAAAGACTTGCTGACGCCGATCGCCCGGAGAACTATCGCCGCACCGTCAAGGTTCCTTTTCTGCACCACAACCGCTCCTGCCATTCGACTTTGTCTCGATTCCACGCATCTGCGCAGGCGCCCCGGCTGTACAGCCGGGGCGCCGATGCCGTCCATCCAAGAGTATAGAATGGACGGCCTATCCTTGCTACTTGAGATTATTCCAGGGAAGGTTGTCCAGGGGATAGTACTTCTTGATATTGTCCCAGCTGACCGGCTCGTGCTGGATGAAATAGGTCGCTTCGGTTTTAGCCTTGGCCACCATCTTGTCCAGTATCTGGAATATCCATTCGCCGTAGCGGTTGGGGAAGAAGCCGATGCTGGCGATCCAGTTGGTCTTGCCTTCCTTGGCGTACAGAGCCTCGACAAATTCTCTCGCGGAATTCTGCGAGACGATGACTACCTCTTTTGTCCTTCCGGCGATCTCGGCGGCCGAATAGGCGCCGTTGGCGTACAAGTCGTTCATGGAAGCCACCGCGATGCGCGTGGAGGCCGGGTGCGCCATGAGGAAATCGGAGAACATCTGCTGCATCCTGGCTACGTCGCCTGAGGTGTCGAGCACGGTGATCTGGTTGGCGTTCACCTGGATGCCCTTGTTGCGCAGACCGTCGACGAACTTGTGCACGCGCGGAGCCACGGTCGCGCCGGACATGGCCTGGGCGAGGAGGACCACGTTATCCACCTGTCCTTTCCAATTCTTGTTGATCCAATCGCCGGCGAATTCGCCGCCGAGCGTGCCGGCGCGGATGTTGTCGGCCCCGAAGTAGATGGCGCCTGGATGCGGGATGTCGACCGCTATGACAGGTATCTTGGCCGCGTTGAATTTCTCCATGATGACGGGGGCGACTGAACCGTCAACATTGAATTCGATCATGTAGTCGATCTGCTGGGTGATGAGGTCGTCGGCGTTGCGCACCGCTGTCGCCCCATCCGAAGCGTTGTCCAGGCTGACGATGTCCCAACCGCGCTTCTTGGCTTCGACCTCAATGCCGTTGCGCACCATCTTGGTGAACGCCGACCTCTCGTTGATGTTCGCGAACCCGATCTTGATTCGCTTGGTCGCCTTGGCCTGGCTGTAACCCATCGTCCCCAGGGCCAGCATCGCCACCGCGAAAACCGCTAATACTTTTCTCATCGTTTCCTCCTTCGAATGATATGGCGCCCGCCTCCTGCGCGGCAGGCGCCGGAATGCCTAGTCATTGGATATCCGGGCGTAGTCGATCCCAAGCGCCTCGGCTACCTTCACCAACTCGTCGCCATGGTGCCCGATGCCCAAGGCGAAGTGGTGGGTCGGGCCCTCGGCCGTCCACCGCTTGAGAAAGGTCTTCAGATCAGGCTTGAAATAGCCGTG
Source organism: Treponemataceae bacterium (assembly GCA_963677895.2). GTDB lineage: Bacteria > Spirochaetota > Spirochaetia > Treponematales > Rectinemataceae > UBA11090. Next base: position 325,133 of record CAXXGJ010000018.1, read on the forward strand.
CGTGTTCGTGTTTCCCGTAGGAGGGATCGCCCCTTGGAGGGATTCTCCCTCGGCGATGACGAACTTGAGCCCTCCCTCTGCGTTCACGGTGACGCTCAGCATGGTGAGGGGGCCTTCCTTGATTTTGAACTCCACCCCAGCCCCGCTGCCAGGCTTGCCGTGATACTTGCTCAAGGACCTGAGCACCGGCTTGCTGTCAGCGATGTTCAGGTGGTGGGGACCATCGTGCCCCACCAGGATGGATCCCGTGTTGAAGTCCAGGGGGTGGAATTCGGCGAAGCTTCCGCCAATTTCCAGCCTGTCCATGATGAGCATGGCCACGCAGGTTTTCAGGTCGAACTCGCCGCACATCGGGAAGCCCGCCGCGGTGAGAAGGGAGTTGCCGACGATGAAATTCGTCACCATCGTGCGCAGATCGGAACCTGCCTCGCCCTCGTAATAATAGGCGAGTCCCGTGAGATCCAGCTCGTCGATGGCCATTTCCAGAGCCACAGCGGCCTTGGACGCCACCGTAAGATCGGTTTCCGCGAGCGTGGAGGTCAATATATCCGAGACTGGCTCCGGCGTGTCGAAGAAGGAAAGAATCCGTTCCCTCATGGCCGCGAGATCCGTACCGCCCAGACGAGTGTAATGTTTGAAGATATCCTCTGGCTCGACCTGCACCACATGACAGCCGAAGGTGCGCGTCATGAGCGTGGGATCCACGTGCATATCGTACATGCATTCGAGGACATGGCCCATGAGCCCGATCCGGGCATTCTTCAGATCGTGAAGCACATGGGCGATCCTGCACCACGAGCGGATCTCTTCGTCGGCCTCTTCGTCTCCTTCCCTGAGCCCGATGACGAGGGGAGGGGTCTTCTTCCCCATCCGGACCGCGACGGAGCAGAATTCGGGGACCGAGCAGAAATCGTCGTTGCAGAGCTGCATGAAGGTTGTGCCGCGCGCGTACTCCATAGCCTTGAGGGGTTGAAGGACCACGAGGACGATAGGTATGTTCAAGGCCTGGACCAGCGGCGCGAAGGTGGCCGACGTCGCGTAGGTCACCATATCGATGAAGAGCAGGTCGAGATCGGCCTTCCTGATTTCCTCGAGAGCGCGATACGCGGTCCGGGAATCGTCGATCAAACCGAAGTCATTGATTTCCACGGCGCAGCCTTCCAGCTTGAGCTTGAAGGCTGCCGTCTTCTGGACCATCACTTCGCGCAGTCCCTCGAATTGTTCCCAATATGTATGGTGTCCCACGCCCAACACACCGACGCGGGCGTAGAGCGGTCTTCTTCGTTCAATGATCATGGTCACTCCTACTCGACTGTGATACTGATACTAAGCCCTTGCCGGAAAAAGCGTCAAATGAAATTCGTACACTCAACTTGCGATTAGGTTGTAATTTAATAATTTTAAATATATATAATAAAAAGATATAAAAAATATATTACAATTAGTATCAAAAAAATTAGCATCTAGGTTGCGTGGTGGTTTTAATATTGCATTTTACCGAAAACGCCATTACACTCGGGACAATGATGTTCAGCCCGAGACAGACAGCCATCCTGCGCATGGTCCATAAGTGCGGAAGCCTCTCCATAGCCAAGCTCTCCGAGGCATTTCCCGTGAGCCGCGAAACCTTGAGAAAGGACCTGGTGTTTCTCGAGTCCAATGGCTATATAGGCCGAAAGTATGGCCTCGTCGATTTTCTGGACGGAGAACCGGGCAAACAATGGTTGAGCATAGAGCGACGCCTGTCCGCCTCCCAGCGGCGGGATCGTATCCTGGAACTGGTTCAGGGCCATAAAAACGTCAGGATATCGGCCCTCGCGGCCAGGCTTAAGGTGTCCGGCATCACCGTGCGTTCGGATCTCCTGCAATTGGAACGCTCGGGCCTCGTCGTGAGGAAGCACGGATCCGTATCGCCCCTCGCCGGAGCCGAGGATCGCTCGGAGACCGCCTCCTTCAACAACTTCCCGCCCAAGGTGCGCATCCTGGGCGAGCACGCCCTCCTGCGCATCAGCCCTGGCGATACAATCTACCTCGGCGCCGGCGAAATCGCCCGCTATATCGCCACTTCCTTGCCTTCCGACGCCAATATCACCGTCGTGTCGGACGACCTTGATATCCTTTCCCTGCTGCGCAGGAGGCGATACGCTTCCCCGATCCACGTTCTTCCCGGCAGGCTTCGGTTCGACTCGCCGACCATCGTCGTGGAGCATGCGCAGGGCGTCTTCGCCAGACTGATCATCGGCAAAGCCTTCCTCATGATCTCCTCCTACGCGGACGGGACGTACTACATGGAAAGCCCGGAGGCCGTAGCCAACGCGGTCGAGGCGAGCAGGAACGCGGCGGCGCTCTACTTCATCCTCGAATCGGTCATGCTGGACAAACGCGGTAATTTCCCCTTCCCCTATCGCGATTTCCGCGAAAAAGTACAGGAAATCCTCATCGACGACAGCGTGGACCAATCGGTGGTCAACTACCTTTTCCCCCGGCGGGATCCCGTGGTCGTCCAAGGCGCCGACTTTTCCTTCAAACGCGGTCGAAGGCAGAAATTCAGGATCGGCTTCCTTGTCGACCGGGATAGGGGATTCTTCATACAGGAAGTCTACAACAGCGTCCTGGACTCGGTCGCCGAGCACGACAACCTGTCACTGGAGATCCGCGAAACGGAGAGAGGCTTCTATTCGACGGTAAGAAATATAGACATGCTGCTGAACCAGCGCCCCGACCTTATAATCAACTTCAGCCTCTGCGCCGAGTCCCTTTCCTATATCGGAGACAAATGCAAGGTTCGCGGAATAAAACTTATGACCATCGACCTTCAGGACCGCGCCTCCGTCTATTTCGGCGCCGACAACGCTCTGGCCGGCGCCTTGGCGGCGAACCATACGATCCAGTATATCCAGCAGCATTGGAGAGGACGTCTCGACCATATCGTCGCCTTTGCCCGACGCGGCATCGATCCCGTCACCAACCTGCGCGTAATGAGCGTGGTCGAAAGAATCCAGGCGGAGATATGCTGCTCCTCGCCCGAGCCCGAGGTCATCGAGTGGGACACTCCCAACGAGGCGCCCAAGGAGGCGCTCCTGAAGTTCCTGCTCGGCGTCCCCAAGAACGACAAGATACTTTTCATCACCTTCAATCTTCCCCATATACTGGGAAGCTATGAACTGATAACCCAGTACAGGGACGCGCGGGATACGCTCATCGTAGGCCAGAATTTCAACGAACAGGTTCAGGAACTCATGCGGAAGCCCGATTCTCCAATCCTCGGCTGCGTATCCTACAGCCCCGAGAATTATGGGGCCCGAGTCATCGATATCGCCCTCCGCATGTTGAATGAAGAACCTGTCGACCCGGTGAACTACACGACCCACACATGGATTTCCAAGGAATCGGTGCTCAAGTAGTTCCAAGCTGAAGGGAATCACCGTATTCGCAGATAAAAAAAATTCCTGTAAATCTTTAAAAATAAAAGACTTACAGGAATTTTTCGTGTGGAGAATAGGGGATTCGAACCCCTGACCTATAGATTGCGAACCTATCGCTCTACCAACTGAGCTAATTCCCCAGAACGAAGCGCCGGAAAGATGTCTATCGGCAAATTCCCGGATCGAAGCCACTATAATATACAGCTGGACGATTGATCAAGAGCTTTTTCTAGAACAGCGTCCCCCGGAGCCGCTCGTAACGTTCAATTAATCTAAATCCTGTATTTTTTCGTCAGCCCTGCCAGGAAATTCCGCAGAAACTGGTCGCCGCAAAGGCGAAAATTTTCCTGGTCCTTTTTCCTGAACAGCGCGTTGATTTCGGATTTGGATGCCTCGACATCGGCCAGACGCAATATGGCCACAATATCGTCGTCCCGCAGCTGGAGGGCGATGCGGATCGCCTTCAGCACATCGTTGTTCGTCGGGTTCCTCATCCATTCCTGACTCGCCGGCGCCGCGCCTTCCTTCCGGCCGCGCCTGCTCGTCACAAGACCATCGAGAAAAGCCCCGAGGGTAGGGCCATCGCACTCGTGAAATCCCTCATCTTCTTCCTTGAGGAAAAACGGGCGAAGTTCTTCCGCCGACATGGGTTTCCCGGCGAGGGTGAAAAGTTCCACGAGCTTGTGGTCAGTAATATTGAGGGCATATCGCAGCCGTATCAGGATATCGTTGTTGATCATGCCCTGAATCATGAACCACTTTTCCGTTCTTGCGCAAGTCAGCGTTTTCTGGTGGCTCTCCTCAGATTATGCTATCGATATAGTCCATCAATCCCGCTTCATCGCGTATGTCATCCCAAGTTCCACGCGTCCTTGTCGAGAACTCCCGTCCAGAATGAATAGATGCACGTCGCTTTTAGGAGCAGTAAATTGGTTTTTGAACATTTCGTTTGACAGTGGATAGAATAGGATTTACAATTGGATATCACTTATAAGAAACCGTGTACTCCAATAGAGAACACTACGGGAGGAAGAATGGAACCTGAGAGTTGCTCAAGGGCGAATGCAGAGATAGCAGCACTCCGCGCGCAACGCGATGTCGATTATGAGGAGTATGAGAAAGCAGGGCGAATTTGGGGTTTGGTTCCTCGAGAAAGGATCACGAGGATAAAATTCCAGCGCGTCAGTAAAGAGATCGTCAACGGATTCTTGGCTATGGAGGATATGACGACAACTGTCTCGGATGTTCTCGATTCGATGGGCATTTTTGGCTCCATACCGGCATCCTATATAAAGCCTGTCATCTCTGGTTCCAAGCTTGTCGGCCCCGCGGTCACTATCCGGAATCTTCCCGTCCGAAAGACGCCGACCCAAGGCGCCATCGATCGGGATTTCATCCAAATGTCGACGAGGGATATTTACTATTTAGGCGAACCCGGTGATGTTCTTGTTTCTGACTTCGGCGGCAACCTCGATGTCTCGAATATGGGTGGCCAAAGCTGTACGGTCGGGAAGAGTTGCGGTTTTGCGGGTAACATCGTCAATGGCAGTGCGCGCGATATAAGTAGCATTCGCGATATGGGGTATCCAGTCTTCAGCGTCGGTTTGACTCCTCTCACTGGCAAATTCCGTATGGAATGCGTCGAGATGAATGGTCCGGTCACGCTTTGCGGTCGGCTCGTCGCCCCCGGAGACCTCATGGTTGCCGACGATTCTGGTGTTTGCATCGTGCCATATGAGAAGGCTGCGGAAGTATTGGTTAAATGCCAGGCGATAGCCGAAGAAGAGGAGCGGATGCGCAAATTGATCGTATCCAAGGCTCCAATCAACGAACTGAGGCTTTTATTCCGAAAAAGATACAAATAGGCGAATTTTGTAGGCGGCTATGCGCAGGCGATGCCTGTGATAATATCTCTTCACGAATGGAGGCAGTAAGTATGAAGCGTATTTTGTCTTTAGTTTTCATCGCTATGATTGTCACGATGTTAGGATTCTCACAGGCTATCCAAGGCAATTTCTCATTCAAGTCCCCAATCACGGTAATCATTCCTTTCAAGGCGGGGAGTACCACTGACCTCCAGGTTCGCTTCATGCAAAAGGCTCTCGAGAAGAATTTGGGCGTAAATCTAGTTATTGTGAATGAAGACGGCGGCTCGGGTATAATTGGAACCACTACATATATCAACGACTATAAAGCCGATGGATATTCGATCCTGTACGCATTGGCTACGCCTGTAGTGTATAAGCCGCTGACAGGAGACACGAAGTATTCCTATGATGCCGATCTCCAGGCTGTCTCACGCACAATGTCGTCACCGATGTATCTGGTAGTTCGGGATAATTACGACAAGTCGGCACAGGAATTGATTCAGTACATCAAGAGTAAGCCGGGCGCGTTCAAGTATGCGCACGTCGGAACCGGGGGCAATGGTCATCTGGCTTTCGCTTCATTCCTGAGCGGCCAAGCTATGAAGGCAGTGGCGGTTCCCTATTCCGGCGGAACGGCCGATTGCTATGCTGCGACAATGGGCAAACAAACAGACGCCTATGTCTGCGGCGAAGCTGATGTAGCAGGACGTCAGGGTGTAAAAGCGCTCATCAATCTTGGCAGTGAGTCTGATAACGCCAAATTCAAAGACGTACCCACCTTGGCGTCCCTCGGATACCAAGGATATGAAACAAACAATCTTGCCGGATTCTATTATAAGAAGGGAGTTGATAAACGTATAGTCGACACCTTCGATGCCGCCGTGAAGGCCGTACTCAAGGATCCTGCCTTGCAGGCACAGGCATTGAAGGCAGGTTTCACCTTCATCTACGATAACGCCGCTGCCTTCGACATGCAGATACGAGATACTATAGAAAAGGCCATACCAGCAATGAAGGAACTCGGGTTCAAGAAATAGATTCTGATCTATCACAAACGAGGGGGGCCTAATCCCTCCTCGTTTTATCTGGAGGGACTTCGTTCATGAACAAGAAAGACTTCATTACTTACAGCTTCTGGGGAGGGTTATTCCTCCTTGTCATGTTGTGGTGCAAGGCTTTGCCTGAATCGGTAGCATACTGGCCTCGGCTAATTAGCATCATCGGATTGTCGCTCTCTGCTATCGGGATTATTCGATGCGGGATCGCCTGGTTCAAGGAAAGAAACAAAGTCCGAGAAAAAATCTTTGTACTCGGCAAGGTTCAGACGAAACATGCTGCAGTCCTGCTCACTTTAATGATTGTATGGATTGCGTCCATGAAAATCCTCGGTTTTTTGGTATCATCAGCCATAGTAGTGAATCTGATCGTGGTGTACTTCGAGGCGGCCAAAACTCGGAGGAAGCTGCTCTTGGATTTTGGTGTGACCTCGGTCCTGGTGATCGGCATGTATTTCCTCTTTGTCGCTCTAGGCGTTCGTTTCCCCCTAGGGATCTTGGGATGACCGATCAAAGGAGCTATCAATAATGAGCAATTTTATTCACTTAATCATGGCGACGCTTTCTTTCGCCAACCTGGCGATCGTGCTACTCGGAACGATTGTCGGTATAGTCGTTGGAGCCCTTCCTGGCTTTACCGCGACAATGGCTATCGCCATTTTAATTCCGATCACATATACATGGGACGCAACAATGGCGCTGATTTTCCTTGGTGCCATCTACTGTGGCTCGATGTATGGCGGATCAATTACCGCAATCCTCATCAACACTCCAGGAACCGCAGCCGCAGCTGCGACAACAATCGACGGCTTCGCGCTAACGAAAAAGGGTAGGGCCCACGAGGCTTTAACGCAGGCTGCGGTCGCTTCGTTCTGGGGAAATATGCTCAGTGTTGTCGTACTTCTGTTCTTCGCCCCGTCCCTCGCGAAATGGGCTTTCAGTTTTGGAGCTCAGGAGCGTTTCCTCCTTGCGCTTTTTGGCTTGGCCATCATAGCATCGCTCTCTACGAAGAACATGCTTAAGGGCTTAATAATGGGATGCTTCGGACTGCTCATCGCGACTATGGGCATGGATCCCATAATGGGAAAGGCACGATTCACTTTTGGCTCGACATATCTTCTCGGCGGCATTAATCTGATCCCTGCTGTAATCGGGCTTTTCAGTATTACTCAAGTGTTCACCTCGGTTAACGATAGCTCTGAGGTTCTCCATAAGGAAAATATTACCGAGTTCAAGAAGTCCAAGACTAACCTTAAGGATTTATTCAGGTATCCGGCAACTTATATTCGTGCTTCAATTATTGGCATCATCATTGGTATAATCCCCGGCACAGGCGGAGACGTTGCATCTTACCTGTCGCATAACATCGGCAAGATGTTCTCCAAGGACAAGGAATATGGGAACGGCTCTCCGGAAGGCGTCGCTGCTTGCGAGGCTGCGAACAACGCGGTTGTCGGAGGCACTTTGATACCGACACTTACTCTGGGAATACCAGGCAATGCTACAACAGCTATCCTCATGGGAGGATTGACCTTACATGGCCTTACCCCCGGCTATACATTATTCACATCCAATGCGGATACTATCTTCCCATTCATTTTCTCTTTGTTCATAGCGACTATTCTCTTTCTCATTATTGGCCTCAAAGGTGCGAAGTACTTTGCGCTTGCAACTCTCACTCCTCGTAACTTACTTGCAGGTACGGTTCTCCTGCTAAGCACAATCGGAAGTTATGCGATGAGGGGTAATATCATCGATGTCGTTGTTATGCTGGTATTCGGCGTTCTGGGCTATGTGCTAAAGCTCTATAAGTACAGCATCGTACCGATCGTTCTTGGCATGATCCTTGGTCGAATGGCCGAGGAGTCACTCCAACAGGCATTGCTCCTTAATGATGACTCACTCGCCGCCGTTTTCAGAAGTTTCCTCGGAAGGCCGATATGTATTGTATTGGCAATCTTCATTCTCTTATCTGTAGCCTATCCGATCTATACGGAGAAAAAGAAAAAAAGTGTCATAGAGGAGAGCACCTAACAGCCACCACTGGATATTATTATATCTCTAGTATTTTAAGCTGAACGTCGCGCCTTCGACAGAAAGATCCTTGCTCATTGTGTTGGCCGTTTCGACTAGAAGAGCTGAGTACAGCTTAATCTTTGCCTGGTCTATTCGGATTTTTGGCGCACCGATTGAAATTGCAGCCCAGACCTTCCCATTGGGATCGCGTATCGGGGCGCCAATGCCGAAAGCTTCAGATGCGTACTCCTCGTCACTGATCGCGTACCCACGCTCGCGCACTTTTGCGAGATCTTCGAGGATCTTGTCCAGTGATGTAATCGTCTTCTTCGTAAGAGCGCGAATCGGCTCTCGAGAATACCATTCCTTGATTACTTCTACGTTTTCGTATGCTGCCAGAGTCTTTCCGATCGCGCTTGCGTAGAAGGGTCTTGGATCTCCTATTTTTCCCGTTATACGAACTACTTGGTGACTCTCTGCCCGACAGACGATAGTCGCCACATCACCGACCATCATTCCTAGATTGACATTCTCATTAACGGCATCACGTAGGCGCTCCATATATGGCTTTGCGTAATGTGTTATTCCAATTTGCTCTTCATACGTCTTGCCGATTAAATAGACCGCTAAGCCAAGCGTATATTTATGGCTGGCATTTTGCTTCGCGAAACCATTATTTACTAATACACTTAATAACTTGAATGTCCCACTTTTCCCGCAGCCGATCCTTTTACCCAGCTCAGTTACACCATATTCATAGGGCGATTGCGATAGGATTTTTAGCAGGGCTATCACCTTTTCTTGCGAATTCATAGCTCCTCCCAATTTCATATTGCTATTGTTACTTTTATGATTGGTAGAACATAGCATAGGCGTAAAACTACCTCAAGGAAACTAGTCCTTATAAAAAGGTATCGGTCACAGCATTCGTACCTCCTCGTTCATTATACATGGTATGAGCGTGGAGAGGGTCATTATGCTTCATCTTCGTTTTTAGCTTTTATAGACCGAACCATCGTATACTTGCCTTTTGTTTCTTTCCAGAGCTGGGCATAGAAGATCACGTTGCGGTTTTGGATGGAAAAAGGCTGTCTCCGGTCTACAAACACCTTCCCGCGACGAAGAATCTCATGCTTTCGTCTCATAGTTGGATAAGTGTTTGGATTCCGGATCTCGGATCGCCAAACTATTTCATTATCTCGTAAAACTTAAAATAGCCGAAGCCGGGAATCGAACCCGGTACCTGCGCATTACGAGTGCATATTATATTAAGCATGCAGTAGCTTACACAACTATAGTATTTACATAAGTCATTTCAGTCAATAGATATAATTTCTATAGCGTTACTTATAATTACTTAGCTTTGCTCTACTAATTATGCAATTCTTGTCAACTTTGCTACAAACTTTGCTACAGGATTTTATCCCAGTTTTTAACTGATCAGTTTCATCTTGACTAAGCATCGGAGTCTTTTAGACGAATAATCACCACCTCAAGGCACTAATGGCATCTCTCAACATCCTGATTCAGAATAACTAATAGGAAACAAATCTCTGTTTTGGGGAATTTTAGTTTGCAATAAACAGGTAAGATCGAGACTCAAATATAAAGTGCCAGCAGACGAACTGTTTTCAGCTCATCTGTTGGCAGATTGATAATGATTAGAAGATAGCTAGTTAAACCAAATTCTGGCATGATGTATAACTTTGATAATTCTATTATTTCTTGGTAATTTCTACAATTCCTTTTTCTCCATCAACCTTTACCCAGTCACCAGTTTCAATTACAGCGGTTGGATCCTGATCCAGATCAGTTACAGCTGGCACTCTCGTCACGACAGCGCCAAGAGCTATTTTTGTTGTAGTTTCAACATAGACCATTGCCAATGGCGCAACACCATTCAATCTCGCTTCATGAAATTGCCCTGACCATCCTGAAGAACCTTTAGCACCATGGTAGACAAGTACTTTCCCCGCAAAGCACTTACCGGCAAGCTCATGACGTAAATCGATAATAATACCAGTTTTTGGGTCAATACCACCCCAACCAGAAATATAGTCTTTCGTCACAAGTGCTTCACCTTCCACACAGCCGCCGACGACTTTTCTTCCCTTAAGTATAATCTTGTTCAATTGAGTTTCCCCTCCCATTTGCCAGTAAGGGCAGCATTAACACATTCTTCAGTAGATCCATACCAAGCTTCTATACCCGTGATATTTGGAAGATAATGGGCTTGTTTTGCCGAATCGGTGGCCAATACAGTACTTCCTTGAGGCTTAAATCTCCCTAAGGCAGGACAGCAATCACGCATCAGGATGGCACCAGTATCCTCGATAATCTTCTTGAATCCATTTCTTTCAGCTAAATCTTTCAAAGACTGTGGAACAAAAACCCACAAATTGACACCTTTCTTAATTTTTTTACCTTGCAGAAGCTTACAGAGACTCCATACTTGCTCAATGGAATAATGGGGACACCCTAACATGATAAAATCCACGTTTCTATTACTGCCAATAGAATTCAAAATATCATAGGCTTCTTTCTTTTCTTTCTTTCCGAAGGTAAAGACTTCACGGGGCGTTTTTCCTCCAAACGCTTCGGTCACGGAATTCGCCTCGGCGGTAATTCCCGGGATGTGAAACATTTCAACACCACCTGAGGAGGCAGAAGCGGCGCTGAAGTGTTTAAGCATATCGCGAGTTGGAGTTTTTGTTATATTTGCAATAACGGGTACTTTATCATGTACAACCTTGCCTGCATAATAACCGAGGAGTCCCCAATCCTCTATGGTTTCTATAGGACATTCAACGTTAATAAGGTGTGTGCCCAAGCGATTTTCGGTAATATGATATCCCCAATAAGGTATTTTGCCTGTGAGCATTGCCGATGTTGTGCTTTCACGACCTTCGCAATTTGTCCGCGCCCCGAGTACACCATTTATGTAGGCTACTGCCGAGGACTCCATCCATGCGCAATGCTCACCTTTTACAGGTACATTGCCTACTTGGTAGGGAGTGCAGGTACACATCAGCTGGACGCCCATCTTTGAAAGATATTTCATGTTCTCCTGATAAAGATCGTAATCCGCCTTAGTCTTTCCAGCTAATTCATAATGATCAGGGTCCATGGATGTTTCAAATTGGCAGGAAGGAACTTTAACCTTAGGGAACACTACGGTTTCATCACTGTCCATGCTAACCTGCGAAAATAAAGCATCAAAGCTTTTATACGTCTGCATCTGCTTGAGATCGGCGATCATATAGCCACCCACATTGCTGGTATCGATAAGACGCTCAGCACCAAGCGCTTCGCAATACCGAACCAGCATTTCCATGGCTTTCTGGACCGCAAGCCCTTGTTCTCCATTTAGCATTGCTTTTTCGTCATCTTGTAAAATCATAGGATCCTCCTATTACATCATTTAGTGTCATAGAAATATTAATCGATATTGAAGGCAATCCGCTTTTGGAGTAATCCGATATCAATGTCATGAACACTCCCTTTCCCAGAGAGAACAAGAACATGAGCGGCTGCAGCTCCGGTTGCAACGCAAGGTCCCATTACTCTTACCGATGAGAGAGCAGCAACATCGGCATCGATACATCTGCCACAAGCTGCATAGTTGTCTGCTTCAGGTGAAAGAAGGCTACCAAGAGGTATATAGTGGACGTGATCTTCACTAAATACTTCCCAGATATATCCTTCGCCATGATTATGCAGCTCAACCGGCCAAGCTGATCTAGCAATTGCATCATGAGGGCGTTCTCCACTTCGTACGGCTTTTAATGACAGTTGCTTGACACCATGTATCCACCTAGTCTGTCGCACTCCAGTCTGCCCATAAATTCTTACATTCGATTCTGAAAAGTTCTTGGGATACTCTGCCTTAAGAAATTTGACAACATTGTCTACCTGATCCTTTCCTTTTATGGAAATCATAGATGCTTCCAGAGGATCCAAAGGAGTATCAACATGAGTCATATTCCCAATTGCTATACCGCCTCGTTGTGGACAATAAAACATGAGCCCCTTTTTTCGCAACAACCTATATTTGCCAGCTGTATGTTCCATTTTATCCATCAGTTCATTTTCTTCTGGAACAGATTCGGTAAAATTAATTCCTTCAAGCAGGAACATTTCGCTTCCATACACTGCTCCATTTTCGGGAATGTTGCAGGGCAATCCAGCAAACCAAGCAAGTGCAGCATCCCCGCTGGCATCTATAAATCCTTCAGCAGAGATGACAACTTCTCCATAACGAGTTGCTGCATGAATCTTATTGATTCTTCTACCTTCGGTATCTACCTTATTAAGAACCGCTCCGAGTAGAACTTGTACCCCAGTTTCGACAATTTTTTTTTCCGCCCATCGCAAGAATATTGTTTCATTATAATAGGGTACACGTGTGTTTTTTACGGGATTCTCGTAGAGCCCTCCAGCTGCTTTAAGTTCGCTGAATAGCTCATCAGCAATACCATGGGTAAACTGATAACCATTCGACCCATTCGAAAAGAAACCACAGAAACAGCCAATTACTGCATTATATGTCTGTCCGCCTAGCTGATGTGAAGAATCGAGGAGCAAAACCTTTTTATTCTGCCGCGCTGCTTCTATGGCAGCAGAGAGTCCAGATATGCCTGCACCAACAACACAAATATCTACATCAATATTCCAGCCGTCTAGCAAATCTCCTCTTCTCACAGATCTGGTTCTTGTCATATCAATATCGCTCATTTAGCATTACAACTCCCTATAGTAGATTTTATTAAAGTCAATTACCGCCGAGAATGAGTCTCGGGAGGAATTCTGATGCTTCAGGTACAAATGTAACGAGAATAAGAATCGGTAAAGCCCCGAATAGAAAGAGAGGAATGAGTGGTTTTATCATCTCATTCACGGTAACCTTGCATATTTTCCCTGTTATGAAAAGACTCATAGCCATAGGTGGAGTAATGGTCCCGATGCCAACCGCTACGAACATCATTACTCCAAGCTGTACTTGGGATAGCCCAATCATCACTGCCGTGGGTAAAAGCAGAGGAGTAAAAAGAAGGAGAAGAATTCCCGCATCAAGGAAAAATCCAGCAGCGAAAATTATAAAATCGATGATTAGGAGAATTACTGTCCGATTCGTAGATATCGAAGTTATAAGGGTTGTCACCATTTGTGGAACATCATTTACAACTAGAATCCTCGAGAACATAAGTGTCATAGGCATCATGATGAGAATCGATCCTAAAGACGAACCAGTATCGATGAAACTTTTAAATGCCTGCTTAAACGTCATCTTTTTGAATATAAAAATTCCGACAATTAATGCATATAAACAGCCAACTCCTCCAGCTTCAGTAGGAGTAAAAACTCCACCATAAATGCCACCCATAATGATCACCGGCATCATAAATGCAGGAAGAACGGAACGAATGATTGATTTTGTATTCCTTTCTTTTGGCTCATTGAAGTTGGCGCTTTCCACGGTTTTCGAATTGAGCGGAGAAGCGGATATCGCAGCTTTACTTGTTATAGAATTTTCTGGAGGATGATACCATTTTGTATATATAACTCTATTGATTATAATATAAAGAGCAGCCCAGATAAGACCAGGGATAATTGTCGCAAGAAACAATGCTGCAACAGAAGCACTGGAAACGGTAGTATATAATATCGCATTCATATTGGGCGGTATCATGTAACCGAGAGGTCCGGCTGCAGCTATGAAGGCAGCAATGTATCTTTTATCCCAGCCAAGCTCTTCGAGGCGAGGAGCCATCATTGTACTAAGCGTAGTGACCGTCGCTGTACCTGAACCGCTCAACGCACCAAAAAAACAGGCGACAACAGGTATGGTAGCGCCCATTCCTCCCTTTACTTTCTTCAATAGAACTTCAGCAAAATCTATTAACGTTCTTGCGATTCCACTACGTTCCATCAAGGTACCGGCTGCCATGAAGAGAGGAATCGCTAGAATTCCAAAAGAATTTTGTGAATAATATGCTGTCGATACATAAGAACCAGTACTTGCACCGGTAATCAAGGAGAATAGAAGAGATCCTGAAAGAAAGGAGAAAGGAATACTCATGCCTAAAAAAATGAGTAAGAGAATAGTGATCGACGCTATAATTAATGCCATGCTTGTACCACCTTTATCTCTTTGAAAATTAACCGAGCATAATAAATTGCCATAACGGAAGTGCTAAAAGGAATAACAGCTTGGAGAATCCAAAGAGGAATCGCCAAACCAGCAGTCACATCATTCATCTCAAAAGTTCCCTTCACATAGCTAAAAGCTAGATAAGCAAAAACAGATATAACGACGAAGGTTAAAAATTTTATAAATATCTTGAATATTGCTAAAGATTTTTTATTTTTTACTACCATATCCAGAAGATCAATTTTAAAATGATCGTCATTCCTTGAAACTAAAATAGCTGCAAGCCAAACACTCTGTATCATGAGGATAACCGGAAGTTCTTCTATTCCCCCTAGGGAAATCTTTAATACATACCTCGCAATTACCTGTAGATTAATAATAAAGGCCAGAGCAGCCATTGCAATGCCAAGTAAAATCGAAATTGTAGAATTCAACCATGAATCTATATTTAAAAAAAACTTCTTCAATCTGGGACCTCCATTCGGTAACAAATGAGACGAAGAAATTATGAAATCTCTTCGTCTCATTTTGAAAAAAGAAGAAATGGTTATTTAAGAGCGTTCATAACGGCATCAAATGTTTCAGCTCCAATAGCCTCACGCATTTTTGGATCAAGAGATCGTGCAAAATCAATCCATGTTTTTCTTTCTACAGCAGTAAGGTGATAGACCTCTACGCCTTTTGACTTAAGCTCGCCTTCTGCCATAGCTTTGTTGGCAATCTCTTCTTTCTTCTGAAGGTCCATGGCTTCCCATGCACAGTCAGTTATAATATTTTTAAGATCATCTGGAATACCTTTCCAAGTTTTCTTGGAAAAGATAATATTGGCTGCCCATGTCCATTGCCAGTCTATGTCTGAGAAATATTTTCCGACATCATAATATTTGCTGGATAGTACAGAGGTATCGGCAAATTCAAGGCCATCAACCGTCTTTGTCTGAAGTGCTGTATATACTTCGCTATAGGCCATTGAGGTTGCATTGCAGATGCTCTTCCAGAAAAGATTAACAACTGGATCTTCATAGATACGAACTTTTAGATCTCTGACATCGCTGACTTTGGCTACACGATGCTTGATATTGAAGAATCCGCGGAATACGGAGGCGCCCGATGCGACAAGATAAGCGTTATTCTTGTCAACCCAACTCTGAGCCAGCTTAAAAAGAGGTGCGTCTTTGCTGGCGATAAGCTTCGTCACTTCATTATAATCAGCAAAGATATAGGGGACACTGAAAGCACCGAATCGTTTATCGACCGTAGACATAGGCTGACCGTAAAATATATCGAGTTCTCCGCGCCTTAGTTGCTCGAAAAGCTCATCGCTTGCACCTAGAACTGAACTGTAATAGGGAGAGATTTCGACCCTGCCTCCTGATTTTTCTTTGACAAGTTCAACGAACTTTTTCATTGAACTACCAAAGGCATTAAATGCAGGACGAGCAACCGGATCATTGTAAATAGTACCCATCCTAAGCTTAATTACTTTTGCTGCTGGTGCAGCAAAAATATTTGAACTAACAAACAAAATAGCTAGAACTAACGAAATAATAGCTACTCTACCTTTTCTGACCTTTGGCATAAGCAAAACCTCCTGAAAGATTGCATCCAACCCAAATAGGTTGGTATAAAAACTGCTATTTGACTAGAAAAAGCCTAGATTAAGCAGAACTGAACTAAATTTACCCCCTGTTTTCTGTTCTGTACAATATTATTAAAGAATGATATTATTCCAAATTGGAATAACAAAGCCTATGAGACTCTATCTTTTACTGGAGCAATTTTATGGATCTACTACAGATGAAGTGTTTTTTAGCAGTAGCTAAAAATCTGAGTTTCACGAAAGCGTCTGAATGGATGTGTATATCTCAGTCAGCAGTCAGCAAGAGAATCTCCTCGCTAGAAGAGGAACTTGGCATAATGCTGTTTCATAGGACACAACATGTTGTAACACTCACAGCTGCGGGTTCAATATTAAAGAAATCATTTGAAGAAATTATAAAGAGTATTGATAACGCAATTGAAAGTGCTCAAAAATATGGTAAGGGATTATCAGGCGAAATTAAAGTTGGCTTTCCTGGCCTTATGGATATTAAACGGATCATACCTGATTTTTTTGAGCAGTTCTCAAAAAAATTTCCAAATATAAATATTATTGTAGAAACAAGAGAATTTAATGAATTATGGGAAATGCTAAATAAAGAAGAACTCGATATAATATTTACTTATTCATTTGAGCAAAGAGATAATCCATTAATTTGCCGTGTTAAGCTTTGCCGCTCCAATTCCCGTTTATACTATTCAAAAGACATTCGTGCAGTTTGCGATATTAAACAACCGCTATTCACAAACTTTAAAAATGAAAAATTAATATTACTTCATCATAAGGAATCACTCGGCGCAAGGGATTTTATCCTAAATATATATAAGAGATATAATATGGAAATTCCGCCCATAATCGAGGTGAATACTATGGAAGCGATGTTATTTCATCTGGAAGCAGGTACAGGAATTGCCATACTCGGCAATAGTTATCGAGTAAGCTTCGGCAACAGTATTCGATCAATTGAGCTTAAGGATATACAGTCGATGGTTGGTACAGATGCATTATGGTTTCTGAAAAATACTAATCCGTCATTGCATATCTTTGAAAAATGCCTTAAAGAACATTTGAACAAATGCATATGATCAAATCTTTCCTGAGATTTAATTGTCAACTGAATATCACTGGAATTATCATCAGTAGGGGGTACGGACAAATTCCTAGACACAAATCATCGTCAGGATGCTGCTCGTGTATTCAAAAGAATAGACATGTTGCGTAACTAAAAGATATGATAAAATAAATCTATGGGCATAGAAAGTGCCTTATCAAGCAACAGGACAAGTCAAGCAACAATAGGTCTTACAAAAGAAGTTTTCGAAACATTGATCCCATATTTTGAAAAGGGACTGAAGAAAAGCATAAAGAAAAACCCTTACAGAGGTGGGCGGCCAGATATACTAAAAACATCACGAGAGAAACTGTTTTTCATACTATTCTTCTTGAAAAACTATCCGACCTATGATGTTTTAGGCGTTCAGTTTGGGATACATAGGTCAAATGCATTTCGGAAAGTGAATCGGTACACGATAGCACTGAAGCGAGCTTTAAAAGATAGTGGGGTACTACCATCTGATTCTATAACGGACTTGAATAAAAAGTTGAAAGGCGTACGTTTGGTAATTGTTGACGGTACTGAGCAGCGTAAAAACAGGCCCAAAGACAAGGAAAAGCAGAAAGACTATTACTTTGGTAAAAAAAATGCCATATAGTAAAGCATTTATGCATTTCTGATAGAAATACTAGGATCTTATATGCATCAAATCATTATCCTGGCAAAATACATGATAAAACGATGATTATCGAAGAGTCACGAAAGAGAAAGCTACCACAGCGAATAAAGAAATTCTTTGATCTTGCGTTCCTTGGTATGGACTCAGGCTACGATAATGTGGTCATGCCGCGAAAGAAGCCAAAAGGAAGGGAATTGACCCTGAAGCAAAAACGTTCAAACAGAAATATAAGTCGTATACGAGTGAGAATCGAAAACGCCTTTGCCGGGGTAAAGCGGTTACGGATAGTCTACAATGTTTCACGAACACGTCGAAACGACTTCATTGATTTGACATTCCGTGTTGCCTGTGGACTCTGGAATTACTATTTGTCGGAAAGTTCATAGTTTCGCAACAAGTCTAATATCTAAACAGGGCTATTTGCTTTAACGATTCTATCCTATAGGCTCAGTATAGCAAAAAAAGTTGACAACCCATTTTTGTGTGCTATAATTTTAATTGTATTCATAAAGTGTATACAATTTTCCATTTCGGAGAGCTTATGGAAGAGAATCAGGTTGAAAAAGCCTGCCATCTTATTTCCAATATGATCTTCAGGTACCAGCTGCCTCCCGGGTCCCGTGTCTCCGATTTCTCTCTGAGCAAGACTCTCGGAATGAGCAGGACCCCCGTCCGCCAGGCCATCATGATTCTCCTAAACCAGGGTCTTGTTATCAGCACCGAAAAAGGTTTCAAAGTCCCCGAGATAACCCTCGAAAGCATAGATGAGCTTTACGATGCACGCGTCTGCCTAGAAATAGCCGTTCTCCGGTTCGCCATGCAAAAAGGAGTGAGCAAAAACTCTCTGAAGCAGCTCAGGAAGGAAGTGGAGCTTGAAGAGAAATGCAACAAAAGCGGGAATATGATAGACGCTCTCGCCCACGACTTCGAATTCCACAACATCCTGGATAGCCTCTGGCGAAACCAAAGACTGGAGAACGCTTTGGGCAATCTAAAGCTCCAGATGAGAATGCTCAACGTATTATCCCTCGCATCCCTCAATATAGATACGCCCAGGGTATATTTCTCGATATGCGATGCAATAGAGGCGGGCGATACGGAGGACGCCTGTGCTAAACTCACCGCTTCTATCGAGTCCGGAAGGCAGCAGAAGAAGAATGCAATGGCGAATTTCGGGATCTACGGAATCCAGGGCATCTATAGCTTCATAGCAAATAGTTTTAAAGGGTCCTTAAAAACTGATTAACTAATTTTCAAGGAGGAGTCTAGGATGAAAAAGGTATTGGCAACATTCTTGGTTTTGTTGGTAGCTCTCGGCGCCGTTTTCGCCACTGACACGCCTAAATCAGCTGCGCCGTCCGGCAAAAGAACGCTTCGTATCTCTGCAGAATCCTGGGAAGTAAACAAAATATTCCTAGAACACGCAGCTCAGGAGTTCGAAGCGGCCCATCCGGACGTGGACGTAGAGATCATCACTCTTGCTGATCAGACCGTACTTGCCAACTATATCATTGACTGGACCAAGGGGCATACGGATACTGATCTCGTATTCCTGGACGGCGGCTACATGTCCAAGACCTATGCCGCGAAGGGCCTGATCAACGACTTCAACAAGGATCTCAACTTCTTTGCCGACTACCCGGCCTCTAATTTCCAGCCCGGCGTTCTTGGAACTGGCGTAATCCAGGGAGCCCAGGTATGCCTTCCTGCCATCTACGAAGTATACGGCATCTCTATAAACACTGCGATGTTCAAAGAAGCTGGCCTCGTCGACGCACGCGGAAATCCACTTCCGATAAACACTTGGGACGACTTCTATAACTTCGCGAAGAAGCTTACAAAAAAAGACGCCAACGGCAGAGTGACCCAGGTGGGCGCCTCAATACAGTTCGGCAACAACCTCGCCGGGATCATCGGCGGAGTCATCATAGCTCAGTCTGGCCACTCTACCACAGCCGATGGCTATACCTACGACTTCAACAACGACACGTTCCGCCACGTGGTCGACCTCTGGAAGAAAGGTGTCCAAAACGGTTACATCTCCACTGCTACGTTTGTGGACAATGCGGGCGGTCGTAACGGTTTCAAGGCGGGCCAGATCGCAATGTGCTACGAAGCCGCAGGACGTTGGATGGAAGCCGTCAATACCCTCGGTGCCAAGAATATTTCCCTCATGCCAATCCCCGGTGGACAGGGAACATATTGCTTCGGCTGCCAAATGGTGATCCCCAAGCTATCTAAAAACGCGGACCTCGCATGCCAGTTCATCAAGGAAAGCATTTTCAGCGAGTACAACCAGACGAACGCCTTCACGCAATACGGGAAGATGTCCGTAATAAAGAAACACTTCGCACAGTCTCTTAAGCAAACCCCGCTTTGGAACAACATAGCCGATTCCATGGCCAAAGCCGTAGCAATCCCCGAATGGGAAGAGCAGGCCAAGTGGCTCAAGGGCCTCAATACGATCTTCCAACAAGGACTCGTGGATTCCAAGTCGTCGGCCGATGACATCGTGGACAAGATGGTAGCACTTTCCAATTCGCTCAAGAAATAATTCGCAAAGGATACGATAAGGCAGCCGGCGGGCTCGGGCCCGCCGGCTGTTGTCTTATTCGCAAGGGATATAAATTATGCAAGATACTATAAGAGCAAGGCGCAAATCTAAGGAGATGTGGGGAAGACTCTTCGTGCTTCCGACCGCGATCGTCCTTTTCCTCTTCGTAGTATACCCAATCAGCTACACAACGATCCTAAGCCTCTGCGACTATAACTTTGCATTCGACCAGAAGCCGACGTTCATAGGCTTTAAGAACTTCACGAACATGTTCAAAGACAGTCTGTTCCTGACCGCGCTCTCGAATACACTTGTTTTTACCGCCGTCATGTTCGTCCTCTTGATAGTCCTCTCCTTTGCTTTCGCGTTCCTTCTGTTCAACAAGAAAAAGCACAGCTGGTTCTACAGGATTGCTATTTTCATGCCCATTGTAGTCCCTGCATCGCTCATCAGCCTTCTTTTCTCATGGATGCTTGCGGACAATTTTGGCATTATAAACAAGTTCCTTTTAGAAATAGGACTTTCACAATTCATGCACAACTGGCTCACTGACGCTAAAAGCGCCAAATGGTGGGTCATAATCGTAAGCACATGGGGTAAAGTCGGGTTCAGCACAATACTCTTCCTCTCTGGCCTTCAAGGCATTTCCCAGGACATGCTCGAAGCTGCAGAGATAGATGGCGCCATCGGTTGGAAGAAACTTTTCTATATCATAATCCCGAGCCTCTCGGAAACATTTGTTGTCGCTGGCATCTGGTCAATCCTCCAGTGCTTCAAGCTTTACGTTACTCCCAATGTTCTGACCAACGGTGGACCGGCCAACGCAACGCTGGTCCTTTATCAGGAAATCTACAATGAGGCCTTCCTCAACTTCGAAATGGGCTACGCATCGGCGATTGCCTTCGTCCTAACGGCCTTAGTGATGATATTCTCAATACTCAATATGAAAATAAGCAGGAATGAGGGCTGAAATGGCAAGAAAGCAGAAGAAATCAACCACCATACTGACCTCCGTCGTGCTCATGACAGTCTCGCTGCTCTTCGTACTGCCCATCGTCTTCAACGTCTTCACGTCGTTCAAGGAATCGGTGGAAATAATCAAGGATATAACGTTTTTCCCACACAAGTGGTCGCTAGTTAACTACGACTACGTTTTCGCGCGCGGGGCGAAATACCTAAAATACTACCTTAATACGATAATCATAACCATGTCTTCGGTCGCGATCACAGTCGTCCTTTCATCTCTCGCTGGGTATGCGTTCGTGAAGCTCCCGTTTAGGGGCAGCAACACCCTGCTAAAGGGAATCCTCTTCGTCCTCGCGTTCCCGCTTGCTGCCATACTCATACCGATCTACATAATGGAGTACGACCTTGGCATGATAAACACATACATTGGGCTAATTTTCCCCAATCTGCTGATCATCCTGCCTTTCTCAATATTCATAATGCGGGGAACATTCATAAACATGCCCAGCGAGCTCGAGGATTCCGCCGAAATAGACGGATGCAGCGTGCCCCAGACATGGTGGTACATAATGCTCCCCCTTGCGCAAAACGCGCTCATCATAGTCTTGGTCTCCGGCTTCTATAGCGTCTGGGGTGAATACACGATTTCCAAAATGCTTGCCACCAAGGACGCCATAATGCCCATCTCGGTAGCTCTCACTCTGCTTAAGAGTGAGGACTGGAACTATGGTGTGCTCGCCGCCGCCATCACAATGTCCATAATCCCGCCCATTGTCGTTTTCGCGATTTTCCAGAACCGGCTTGTGGAAGGTATGTCGGCGGGTGCCGTAAAAGGTTGACAATATGAAAACACTCATAAAAAATGCATGCCTAATCCTGCCCGACAGGCTCATAGAAGATGCCTGGCTTACCGCGTGCGATGGGATCATAGACGATTTTGGTACCGAAGCCTGCCCCCAAGCCGGTTTCGATAGTGTGATCGACGGGGAGGGCGAGTACCTCTCGCCCGGTTTCGTGGATACCCACGTCCATGGTGGCGGCGGAACGTGCTTCCACGACGGATCGGAAGAAGCGATTCTGAATTCTCTAAGGACCCACCTGAAAGGCGGCACCACCACGATACTTCCCACCCTCACGAGCCTACCCCACGATAAATACCTCAGTAGCCTCGGAATGTTCGCCCGGTTGAGCGATTATTTCCCTGACATGCCCGACATTCCTGAAGTGGAGGGTATCCATATGGAAGGACCTTACTGCTCAGGAGCCGTCCTAGGCGCCCAGGACACCAGAACCTACAGGGATGTCGATTACTCCGAGGTGGAGAGGTACCTAGAAATATACCCGAAGATAAAAAAATGGACCGCGGCCTGCGAAAGGGTGGGCGGTATTGAGTTCGGGAGATACCTGGAGAAAAAAGGAATAGTCGCTTCCATAGGTCATTCCAATGCGACCCTGCAACAAGTATTCGATGCATACGACTCAGGCTATCGCTGCATAACCCACCTTTATTCTGCATGCTCCTCCTACCACAGGAACGGCGCCTACCGCGAAGGCGGAATTGTGGAGGCCGCCTTCCTTATCAATGACATGGACGTAGAGATGATAGGTGACGGCGTGCACCTCCCTAAGGAATTCCTGCAGTTGATATATAAGATAAAAGGACCGGAGCGCATTTCCTTGATAACCGACGCAACAAGATGGGCGGGAGTCCCTTTGCCCGACGGAATAAAAAAATACGGCGACGAGGATGAGAAGACTCTGATATACATAGAGCACGGCGTCGCGCTGGTGGAGAACAAAAGCTGCTTCGCTGGGAGCATAGCCACTTATGCCCGACTTGTGAGGACTGCTACGCAGATCGCCGGGATAAACATGCCCGACGCCATAAGAATGGCCACACTTACGCCGGCCAGGTTAATAGGCCTGGACTCAGAAATCGGGAGCATATCGAGAGGGAAGAGGGCGAACCTTGTTCTTTTTGATGGCGACATCAATATAAAACACGTTTTCTTGAGAGGGATTCTGGCCATATGAAATTCCTGCACCTGAGGTTTGTCTATGATCATTCGTAACTCCCGGATCGTACTGGAAAACAAAGTGGTACGCGGAAGTCTTAGAATAAAAGGCTCCCGTATTGTCGCAGTATCAAGATCGGAAATACCCCCGCTCGAAGGTGAAGAGCTTATCGATACAGAAGACTCCTATGTCATGCCCGGATTCGTAGATCTCCACACTCACGGCTCTGGAGGCTTCGATTTCATGGATGGGGAAGTGTCCGATATAACCGGTGCCGCGAGGAGCCTCGCCGTCCACGGCACCACGACCTGCCTTCCCACGTTGCTCACAAGCTCGGACGAGGACCTTTTCCTCTTCCTAAGAAACTTCAGGAAAGCCGTGAAGAAAAGCGGATATACGGTGACCTCCAAAATGCCCGGGATCCATCTGGAAGGACCTTATTTCTCCATGACGGAGAAGGGCGCTCAGGATCCCAGGTACATCCGCACCCCCGATAAAGCCCATTACATGAAGATAATAGAGGCCGCGGATGGCAGCATAATTCGCTGGTCCGTGGCTCCCGAGCTCGACGGCGCCCTTGAGATGATAAACGCTCTCTCAAAAGAAGGCGTGCTCATCTCCGGTGGCCATACAGCCGCAACCTACGAGGACGTCACCAAGGCATACGACCTGGGAATGAAAATGCTCACCCATTTCTATTCCGGCATGTCCTCCATCACGAGACACGGAGGTTTCAGAGTGCTCGGGACGGTTGAGGCCGGATATCTTATAGATGATCTTTACCTCGAGCTCATAGGAGATGGCATGCACCTTCCTCCAGAACTATTGAAGCTTATCTTCAGATTCAAGCGCCACGATCGGATAACGGTCTGTTCCGACAGCATGCGCGGGGCGGCTATGGGATGCGGACCCTCCATATTGGGCTCGAAGGCGAACGGCACTCCTGTGATCATCGAGGATGGGATCGCGAAGATGCCTGATCGCACCTGTTTCGCCGGAAGCGTGGCCACGGGTGACGTGCTCGCCAGAACACTGCACAGGATAGTGGGGCTGGAGATGGAGGAAGTATCCAGGATAACTTCGTTTCTTCCCGCCGGGCTTATAGGCATAAGCGACGAGACCGGTTCCATAGCCGAAGGGAAAAAGGCAGACCTCGTCATATGCGACGACAATATTAATATCAAGAGCGTTTTCGTGGATGGAAAACGCGTGTGAGGAGGATTGATGAATATCAATATCAACGTTTCCGCTGATCCCGGGACCCTGGGACAAAGAGCTGCAGAAAAGATAGCGCAGTACCTCAGGGAAGCAATAATAAAGAAAAGGCATGCTAGAATGATCCTTTCCACCGGCGCAAGCCAGTTCGAGACCATCGCTGCTCTAGTGAAGGAAGACCTTGACTGGACCAAAGTCGAAATGTTCCATCTGGACGAGTACGTCGTTCTTCCCGAGAGCCATGTCGCGTCCTTCCGCAAGTACCTGAAGGAACGCTTCGTCGCCGAAGTCGCAAAGAATCCGCGCGGACCGCTGAAGGCCGCTCACTTCGTGAATGGAGAAGGCGATGTGCAGAAGAACATAATAGAGCTCACAAAGGAGCTCAGGGCGGACGAGATAGACGTGGGCGTAATCGGAATAGGCGAGAACGGACATATAGCGTTCAACGATCCGCCTGCGGATTTCGAAATTGACGCGGCGTACAAGGTGGTAGACCTTGACAGGCGCTGCCGCATGCAGCAGGTAGGCGAGGGCTGGTTCAAAGGTTTGGATGACGTTCCCGTTCAGGCGATAACCATGTGTCCGAAACAGATTATGTCCTGTAGACACATCGTTACCTGCGTCCCACACTCCGTGAAGGCCGAGGCTATTTACAATACCGTCACGCAGCCTGTGACGCCAAAGGTTCCCGCTACGCTCATGAAGACTCATCCTGATTGGAGCCTCTTCATAGACGACGCTTCGGCCGCGAAGCTGTTTGCCATGTGATCGTTATTCTCTGATTTTTACTGGCCCGTCGCGAACATAAAATTTGCGGCGAGCTTTTTTTACCCGCAGCAAAAGAGACCATCCATGATCGTGAGATTCGCCTCTTAACATGTTGGCGGAATAAGATTGGACGCGGGCTCGATATTTGCCAAAAGCCATAGAGCTGGCTTGTTATTGAGGCGAGTAATTTTACCTGAGACCATGCCTTGAAACGATGGTGGATATTTTCAAGGTGTGATCGAAGGTCGTATAGAAAGGGAATACCATCCACGGATGAATCTGTTCTTTTCTGTATTGACAACAGTATCCAATAGATACAGTATAAATAAAAAGGAGAATTAAGAATGAAAAAAAAATTCTTTTTCGGTCTCACCACGTTACTTATAATCGTATTATTCGTCTTGGCGGGTTGCGCAACCACAGTCGGAAGTACCTCTAAAGTGGATACCTACACCCACGCTTCGGCCAATCCGAAAGGTATGTCGGGTTTCCCCGATAAAACGCCACTCACGGGAGCAAAGCTCCAGGGCGCCTACGACTTCCTGGCGGATTCTTCCCACTATGCGTACACTCAGAAGGATCTGCCGTCTTTTAACTCAGCAAAATATCCCCACGGGTTTGACGAAAACTGGCGTTCTAAGTTAAACGGTCGTGTATACCGGGGCCCCTACTACGATCCCTTATGCAGGTCCGTTGACTGGCTCTCCATTAACCCCAATGGCACAGTGGACGTATCCCTTGGTTCCTATTGGGGCATGGTGACTCCGAATAAGGAACTTCCGGTCTCTGAATTACCGGGATATCAAAAATCGAGCAAGTATCAGATTTTTTCCTACAACTCCTCGGGCCAGATGACCAAGAACTGGAAAGAGCGCAAACGCGGTACCTTTGCTATAGACGCCTCCCTGGCTGAGTATTATGGCATCGAAGGCAACGGCGTTCTTCTCGTAGAAGTGGCGCTGAACCACTACACCGACGTTGTGGTTACCCCGGAACAGTACTATGACGGCTTGCTGCCCGAAAGCTGGTCGATGGGCACCAATTTCGGTCTCAAGGCCATCAATCCTACTTATCCTACCTGGACAGAATTCTGGAAACTGAACGAATCGCAGCAAAAGGACGTTCTTGCCAAAATGAACGGCGATGTCAAGGTCAAGGAATTACTGGCGACCCGGGGCTCCTATTTCTGGTTTGATGTCCTGCAGATCGTCAGCGTTACCAACCTGATCGGCTTTGAGTTTGAATCCGCCAATGGTAAAGTTAACGGCATCGACAAGGACCACGACGGGTTCCTGGATAAATATCCTGCTGGCCACGAAAAAGCCGGCCAGCCAATCATCTCCAAAATGTCAAATCTTCGGGTACCCGAGTACAGCCTTTACCTGAACTTTAACGACGGCTGGTGGTACGACCGCTGGTCCACTCCCGGCCAGATTAAAGTCGTCTATGCCGACGGTACTGTCGTGTCGGATCCCAGAAAGAAATAACGCACTTTCCCCGTGGCGCTTTTCGTGCCGCGGGGGCCGCGTTCTGGGCGCCTTTTCGTAAGGGCGCCCGGGGCGCGCAACAGCGGAGGAGATTATCATGAAGTTGCGCACCTATGCTGGGGCCGTATGCGTCTTGGCGATTCTCTTAATGGTCATTAGCTGCGCCAGCAATGCTAAAAAGCCGGCGGCTGAAAATCCCCGGGTGGCAACGCCTGTCATAGCGCAAAACCCGGACAGGTATTTTAATAACGAGCCCATAGTGATTACCCTAGCCACCGATACGCCCGACGCAGCAATTTACTATACCCTCGACGGGTCCATCCCCGCCGCGGAAAACGGCACCCTCTACGCTGGGCCTTTTAACCTGACCTTTGATAAAACAAAGAATACTGACTTTAGGGGCTACGTCCTACTACAGGCCATTGCCGTTAAGGCGGGCCATCCCAACAGCGCCATGACCTCGCAGATTTTCCAAGTGTTCCCGGCGGAGCAAATCAAGGGCTTAGACGGAAAGCCGGTTACAGGCGGACCCGTGACCGGAACGGGCACCGGATATTACGCCCCGGTAGAGGTAACCTTAAGCCTGAGTAACGGGTATATAACCGACGTCAGATTTATCAACGTGGACGACAAACAAACTGAAACGTTTTTTAACAAGGCCAGAACCTATGCGGCTGATTTTTTTAAAGTTATGAACTCCCCGGATTTTGTTCCCGCCGTATCCGGCGCTTCCTATTCCGGCAACGGCGTCGTGGAAGCCGCTAAAGACGCGATAAACAAAATCGTAAGTAAATAGAATAATTTTAAAGTAATGAAGCCTCCCGCCCTGGAGGCTTTTTATTCCAAATCACAGTTCGCAAGCTCCGTATACTCCACACCTCCCCGGACAGGCCGGGACCGAAAATCAAGTCCGCTTTTGATATTATCAAATTTTGTTGAAAATCATCTTATCACTGTATTTATTGATTAAAATAAAAAAGGCTGTCATCTCTGACAGCCTTTCCGTTCGTGAAGGTGAGATGAATCGAACCTAAATATTTATATGGTATAGAGTTATATAGACTATCATAGAATGCTATGATTTCTTTCCCTAAAATGACTTATTTCTGCCAAAATCATAATGAGCCTTCTGGCACGGTTCATCATAATCCTTGTTTTTAAGAAATATTGCTTACAGTATTGCTTACAGTATTTGATTAGTAACCTGAATTCCCGAATAATTATACCCCAGTTAGTTATTTAGATATATAATATAGAAATAGGAAATTAGTTAAAGGGTATATATTATACCCCTAGAAAACTTTCACTAAATATAAGTGTATATAATAATTGGGAATAAAGACCATTGGGGTATAAAATCTCGGGAATGTAGGTAGTAAATATTATCATTTCGTTTTTTCTGGGCTATGTGCATATTCATAGAAGTCAATATGATTAAAACATCATCTGCGCATTACGAGTGCAGTTTTTCTCTATCATGCAGTAGTTTACAATATGATGGTATTAATATAACTCTTTTCTGTCAATAGATATAGTTTCTATATCTTCACTCTTTATCACTTGGCTTCGCTTCTTATATCATGCATTTTTCACCAACTTTGCTACAAGCAGTGGAACTTATTCTCAAAATAATCTGTTTCATTGCTTTCAAATTAGACATTATAATTTGGTTAATAGTCTTTTTTGCTAATCATCCCTATTGGCTTAATCTTTCGGAGGCGATTGAATAAACCTAAATACATATATAATATACATTTAAATTTCTTTACGTGTTGTGTTGCTGATTCTTTCCCTAAAATGATTTCCTTCAACTTATATCAAGTATAGCCTTCTATTATTGATTCTCTTCATTCACTTTTTTGAAAATACTGGTTCCAGTATGACTGACAGTACAATATGAACCGGCAAATGTTTTGTCACTAAAAGTATTGGAATTATTAAGAAAAACGAATAATCGCTGTCTACTAAGCCCTCAACTATTGAAATAGAATGCAGAAAAACTAATATAAAGAAGTATTGTTAGTTGAAGATCTGGAAATGTAGAGTTGGCAATATTTAAACCCAAAAAAAGTTGATTACGAGTGCTTTTTTGTTTGACAACAGTAAAAACCAGGATTATTATACAATATAATGTAGCGTAGGCTATATTTTTATATCGAGAATGTCGAATGCGTTTACTATGGAGATGTTAGGTATGAATAGGGTAGATACTCTCAATGGAAGGATGGAAAGTTTTCGTGGGAAAATGGATACAGCTGGAATAAATCTAGCTATTATAGTACGTCCTGTTGATATTTATCATTTCTCTGACTTTAACCCCATCAATTATAGTATGCAGAGCTTCGTACTTATTCCTCGATTCGGAGAGCCTTGCTTACTTCTTAACGCCGTTAGAGGACCTCGCTCAGATGAACTATCTGGTATGCGGAACATTAAGCTTTATGGAAAGTGGAGTGATAACCCTTCGGTAGCTAAAAGCCCAATAGATGCTATTAAAATTATTGCTGAAAGCTATAAGCTTGGGAAACTGCGGATTGGAAGTGAATTATCCTCTCTTATTCATACTAACTATTTAAAAATTGCTGATGCTCTCTGTGTGGAAGAGATCACTGATATCACTGAGGTAATGGATCTTGAAAAGTTGGTTAAAGATGACATGGCAATTGAACGATTGACGAACTGCGCCGATGTTTGTAATCACGGCATGAATATAATGATAGAATGTCTTAGAGGTGGATCAACAGAAGCTGTGGCAACAATAGAAGCTAACTATGCTATGAAGAAAAAGTGGATCAGTGAATATCCCCAATATGATATTACTGGTTTTGGTTCTACAGAGGCTTCAATTCAGGATGCGTTAATGACGACCTGTTCAAGTGGTATCCGAACAGCCTATGGAGCTGAAAGTGCTCGAGACTATAAACCAATATCCGGAGATCTTGTACTCCCGATAATTATAGGGAAAATGGGTGGATATTCAGTCGAGAATGAGAGAAGTCTGTATGTTGATCAACTTGATGATTATCGAATGAAAGTTTTCGAAATAGTAATGGAAGCTAGAAATTCAGTTTTTAATATGATACGGCCCGATGTTACTTTTAGCGATCTATATCATAGCGCGGCAAGCATTTTTGAAAAGCAAGGTTTCGGTGATTTTATGCCTGCCCGTATTGGACATGGTATGGGGCTAACTAATCATGAATATCCTTCAGTTGAAGCTGGGAATATGAGAAAATTGGAACCTGGAATGGTTTTCACTGTTGAGCCAGGATTAATGTCGAGTAAGTTCGGAGGAGTACGTCCTTCTGATACAGTACTAATTACAAAGGATGGTTTTAAGAATCTGACCAACACGGAAAACGGTATTTTAAGGATATAGCCGTAAGTTTTAGATTGAATCTTATAAGGAGAGGAGATTATTATGAAGAACCGGGTATTCTTTTATTTCTGTATTGTTTCTATGTTCTTGGTTCCAATTAGCAGTTTTTGCCAAACAAAGAGCAATACTACCAAATCAGAACTTGTTGTAGCAATAAGCCGTGAAATCACTTCGATGACTCCATATATGCCAGGGCTAGGTACTTTGGGTGCTAACCTTGCAAATCAAATTCATGATTGCTTAATTCAACGCGCACCTGATGGGAGCATTGAGCCTGCATTGGTAGAGAGTTGGTCTATTCTGGATGATACTACTTGGCAGCTGCGTCTTCGAAAAGGAGTCACGTTTCATAATGGTGAGGTATTTAACGCTGATGCAATAATATTTACATGGAATTTTATCACCACTCCTGGTACTCCACTAACAAATTCAGCCGACCTTACAGAGTATATTAAAAGCATCGAAAAAAAGGATGACTATACAATCTTAATACATACGAAAGTTCCATATTCCGGTCTTTTGCTGCGCTTGGCGGCATTTCGAGCTTTTCCTCCTCAATACATGAAGGAACATGGATTGGCTTATTTTAATGAACATCCTATAGGGACTGGCCCATTTAAATTTGTTAGTAGAGTAGTTGATGAAAAAACTGCATTTGAAGCTTATGAAAAATATTGGGGAGGTTCGCCAAAAATAAAAAAATTGACTTTTGTTCCTATTGTTGAGCAGTCAACCCGAGTTGCTGCCTTGGAAGCTGGTGATATTGATATTATAAATGGTGTACCTACTAGCCAGGTTACCCGCTTGAAAAGTAAAGGTCTTGCCATTATATCAGCTAAAACCACACGTAGCTGCTATATAGGTTTCAACACTATTGCATCAAAACCTTTAAAAGATATTCGTGTTCGATATGCTCT
Source organism: Treponemataceae bacterium (assembly GCA_963677895.2). GTDB lineage: Bacteria > Spirochaetota > Spirochaetia > Treponematales > Rectinemataceae > UBA11090. Next base: position 356,283 of record CAXXGJ010000018.1, read on the forward strand.
TAATCATGCTGTTAACGTTGACGAGATAATTAATGTGATATTAGGAGGATATGCTTTTAAATTAGCTGATTGTACATTTAATCCAACATACACGGGCTATAGGACAGATCTACAGCATTTGGAATTCAATCCTGATAAGGCAAAAAAACTTCTTGCAGAAGCGGGATATCCAAATGGTTTAAATTTGACTATGAGCTATGTTCCTGGACAAATATTGAATGATACGGAAGTAGCACAAGTAGTGGTTGCACAACTTTCAAAGGTTGGTATCAATGTTTCTCTTTCAGAGGTTGAAACAGGTGTAAAAAACAAGCAGCTGCTTGATGACAGTATTGCCGATTTGTATATTGCGTCGCTTGGTGGTCCCCAGGCTGATGGTGATTTGATGAATTCAGTAGGCTTCGATACGAAGGGTCGTTATTCAACATGGGCAAACGCCGAATTAGATGCGCTAAGAGCAAAGGCAAATGCCGCAATGAATCCAGTTGTAGCTAAAAAATTGTGGGGGGAGTTGCAAGAAAAAATGTGGCGGGATGCACCAGGAATTGCTATGTACCAGGCATTTGAAATATACGCTTACAATCCCAAGCTAAAAAATTGGTTGCCTAAAGCTGATGATCTTGGAGATTATTCTAAATGCTATTTTTGAATTAGCTTAGTGTGTTTTTGAGATACGACTGCATGAATTAAAATATGTAGTCGTATCTGTAGTTAGTATGAAAACAAAACCGTAATAGAGGTAGTTGTAATATATGGTTAAATATTTTTTTAAGAGAGTTTGGCAAGCCATTATTGTTTTGTTTGGAGTAATCTCTTTTGTATTTATAATGTTACAACTTACAGGAGATCCAATATCATTTCTTATAGAACCAAATGCAACAAAAGAAGCTGAACAAGCACTACGAATTTCACTTGGCTTTGATAGGCCTGTTTATATACAATATTTAATATTCTTAGGAAATGCTATACAAGGAAATTTCGGAAATTCGTACTATTTCAATCAACCTGCTCTTTCACTTGTATTAAATAAAATGCCTGCTACGCTATGTCTAGCATTTTATTCTCTTTTAGTTGCTGTAATTTGGAGCATACCCGCTGGAATTATTGCAGCTGTCAAACGTAACTCATTAGTTGATGCGTTAGTAAGAGTATTTTCACTCTTGGGACAATCTCTTCCTACATTTTGGCTTGGTATATTACTTATTCTTGTATTCGGTGTGAAGCTAAAATGGTTACCTACTTTTGGATATGGGAAATTCGTAAATTTTATAATGCCCGTTATTGCATTATCGACTCATTCAGGAGCTAGTATAGCACGCCTTATGAGATCTGGTATGTTAGATGTACTAAATAAAGAATATATTATTGCAGCCAAAGCAAAAGGTGTAAGTAAATTTGGTTTAATAACAAGGCATGCTTTTAAGAATAGTATAAATTCTGTTATTACAATAATTGGCCTCCAATTAGCTACTTTAATGGGAGGGTCTATAGTTATTGAAAATGTATTTTCTTGGCCTGGTGTTGGAAGATTGATACTTCAATCAATTCAAAAGCGCGATTTCATGGTTGTAGAAGCAGGTGTTTTTATTATTGCAGTATTTTTTATTGTTGTTAATTTGTTAGTAGATATGTCATATGCATTTCTTAATCCTCGTATAAGATATGAATAATTTTGGGGAGAATATAATGTATTATCAGCTAAAAAAAAGTCCTACAGGTTTTATTGGTCTAGCTATAATTATTATATTTGTCATTGTAGCTTTTTTAGCACCGATAATCAGCCCATTTGATCCATCAGAACAAAATCTTACAGAAAGATTACATAAACCAATTTGGGGAAATGAAAATTATTCAAGTATACATATACTTGGGACTGATCAGTTGGGAAGAGATGTATTAAGTAGAATTATCTATGGTTCACGTATAAGTATAAGTGTATCGCTTTGTGGAACAATATTTGGATTAATTTTTGGTACTATTATGGGAGCAATTGCTGGATATTTTGGGAAATTCATAGATACAATAATTAGCAGAATTATTGATATACAACTTTCCTTCCCATTTATGTTAATCGCTATATTTGTTGCTTCAACTATTGGTCCAGGCATTATTAATATTATTATAGTTGCAGGTATTACAAGTTGGGTTCGTTTTGCTCGAATAGCTCGAGCAGAAGTTCTTAATATTAAGAATCTAGAATATATTACAGCAACTCGTGCTTTGGGTGGGAAAAATATACGAATCATTCTAAACCATATTCTTCCGAATATTATTAGTCCTATCATTGTTATTGCTTCATTAGAAGTATCAAAAATTGTATTGATGGAAGCCTCTCTTAGCTTTTTAGGTTTAGGTGTGCCTCCTCAAATACCAACTTGGGGTCGAATGCTTGCCCAAAGTATTACATATTTACAAACAGCTTCGTATTTGGCAGTTATTCCTGGCATTGCAATAACTTTATTAGTTCTTTCGTTAAATCTTTTTGGAGACTGGTTGCGAGATTACCTTGATCCAAAAATAGCAGATTGAATTCATACAAGTGAGGAAGAAAAATGTTTAATTCGATATTATCAATCGAAAATCTCAGTATAGATTTTAAAATACAAGAAAAAATATATCGTGCTGTTGATAATATTAGTTTTATTTTACATAAAGAAGAAAGGCTTGGAGTTGTTGGTGAATCAGGATGTGGAAAAAGCATAACTTGTAAAGCAATACTTGGTTTACTCTCTAACAAGGCAGTAATATCTGGAAATATAATATTTAATAATGAAAACCTCATAAAATTAAAAGATAAACAATTGAACAAAGTACGTGGTTCTAAAATTTCAATGATATTCCAAGAACCAGTTGCTTCATTAAACCCAGTTTTTACAATAGGTTATCAATTGAATGAAGCCATCTTGTTACATCAAAAAGTTAATAAAAAAGAAGCTCATGAAATTGCGTTAGAAATGTTGAATCTTGTTAAACTGCCTCAAGCTGAACAAAGGATAAAGCAATATCCATTTGAGTTATCTGGTGGAATGTGTCAGCGTGTAATGATTGCAATTGCACTTTCATGTAAACCTATGATACTAATTGCTGACGAACCAACAACAGCACTTGATGTAACAATTCAAGCTCAAATACTCAACTTAATCAAACGCTTGAATTCTGAGTTAAAGACTTCACTCATACTTATTACACATGATCTTGGTGTAATTGCTGAAACCGTTGAAAATGTAATAGTAATGTATGCAGGAAATATTGTAGAAAAAGCTGAAGTCAATCAATTATTTCATAATCCTCTTCATCCGTACACAATTGGATTGTTAGCTGCAATTCCAAAAATTGAAAAAGAATCAAAAACGTTAGAACAGATACCTGGATTAGTACCATCAATTTTAAATATGCCTAATGGATGCAGGTTTAATACTAGATGTAAACTAAAAATGGAATTGTGTAAAACTAAAAGTCCGCCAGAAATTGTTATAGATGGTCATATGGTGAAGTGTTGGAAATATGCGGGAGCTTATTAAAATGAATTTAGATAACATAATAAGAGATTCAAATATAAAATCAGATAATATATTGAATGTAGTTAATTTAAAAAAATATTTTCCAACTAAAAAAGGAGTATTTGGGTTAAGAAAAGAATATATAAAAGCTGTTGATGATGTAAGTTTTTATATCAAATCGGGAGAAACTCTTGGTCTGGTTGGAGAGTCTGGTTGTGGAAAATCAACTGTTGGGCATTCAATATTACGGTTAATTGAACCAACAGAAGGGAAAATTGTTTTTGATGGACAAGAAATAACAAATATTAATGGAAAAAATCTTAGAAAGTTAAGAAATAAATTTCAAATTATATTTCAAGATCCTTTGTCTTCTCTTGATCCTAGGTTTACAATCGGTAGATCATTAAGTGAACCATTTGAAATTCAAAAAATATATAAAAGAAAAGAAATAAATGAAAAAGTTAAAGAACTAGTAGAAATAGTAGGGCTTAGTCAAGATAGTATTGGTAGGTATCCTCATGAATTTTCTGGTGGACAAAAACAAAGAATTTGTATTGCACGAGCTCTTGCTGTTAGTCCAAAAATGATAGTTTGTGATGAGTGTGTTTCTGCTCTAGATGTATCGATACAAGCCCAGATAATAAATCTTCTAGTTCAATTGAAAAATAGAAAAAATAGTTTATCTTATTTATTTATTTCACACGATTTGCGAGTAATTAAGCATATTTCAGATAGAGTCGCAGTTATGTATTTAGGAAAAATTGTAGAAATTGCCGAAAAAACTGATTTATTTAACAATCCAAAACATCCTTATACACAATCACTTTTGAGTGCAATTCCATTTACAGATCCAAGTAAAAAAAGAGAAAAAATATTATTAACGGATGATATTCTTAGTTTAGCAAATATGACAAATGGCTGCAAATTTAATAATAGATGTTTTAAAGTACAAAAAATATGTAAAGAAACTGAACCGGAAATTAAACAATATGGTAACAATCATTATTGTTCATGCCATTTTTGCGATTAGCAAGACGGAAAAAATATAAGGAGATTGTTTATGATGGGGAAAATGACTAAAAGAGAACGGGTTGAAGCGGCACTTAACTTTAAAGAAGTAGACCGATTACCTATTAGTATTTGGTTTCATTTACCAGAGGTAGATCAAGATCCAGTAAGTCTTGCTGCTGCAACTATTTCTGTAAATAAGAAATATGATTTTGATTTCATTAAAATGATGCCATTTGGAAACTATGGCGCTCAAGATTATGGATTGAGTGTTCGCTTTTATTGTACAAAGACACAACCAGCAAAGGAAATAGAATTTTGTATTAAAGATGCTAAAGATTGGACAAATATTGAACCGTTACCGGCCTATTATGGGACTTATGGGAAACAAGTACAATTTTCACAACAATTACAAAAGCAATTAAATGGAGAAGATATCCCATATATTCAGACTATATTCAGTCCTTTGACAATTGCAAAAAAATTAGCTGGACCTAGAATTTATAAAGACATTAAGGAAAATCCAAAATATGTGCATCAAGCCCTTAAAGCGATTACGGAAACAACACGTAATTTTTGTAAAGCTAATATTGAAGCTGGAGTAGCAGGATTCTTTTTTGCAAGTCAATGTGCTAGTTATACATTGATGAGCGAACTCGAATATGATGAATTTGGAATGAAGTATGATTTAGATGTTTTTAATTCATTTGAAAATAATACATATTTTAATGTAATTCACATTCATGGTGATAATACTATGTTTGAGAAACTTACTAAATATCCTGGTAATTGTATTAACTGGCATGATCGCTGGGCTTCTCCAAATCTTGAAGAAGCAAGAAGTATAACTAGTAAATGTTTATTAGGTGGAATCAACGAAAAGGAGTTTGTTGTAGCTGATCAAGAAAAAGTATATTCACATATTAAAGAGGCAGTAGATATGGCAGGGGAAAAAGGATATATGGTTGGGCCAGGATGTGTAGCAAAGTTGGCAACTCCAGAAAGCAATTTTTATGCTGCAAGAAAGGCAATAGAAAATATGTAGTACATATTTTAATTTAAAGTATAGAATTTAAATAATTGATTACAATTACATAAAATCATATGAAGATGGTTTAATAATTGAAAAGTATTATTGTGTAATTGTAATCAATATTTTTTTAAGAGTATAAAGTGATTAACTAATTAAAAGTTGAGTAAAAAATAATTAAAATATATTTGAATAAAAGATACTAATAAAAAAATATATTAAATTGTTTTAAAATAATTTGTTAAATCTGAGGACGTAAAAATGATAGATGATGAGACATATAATTGTTATGTTAACTTATTACGTGATGAATTAATTCCTGCACTGGGATGTACTGAACCAATTGCTATTGCATATGCTGCTGCAGTTGCTAGGAAATATCTTGTGACAATGCCTGATATTGCTGAAATTCGATGTTCTGGTAACATTATAAAAAATGTAAAAGGAGTGAAAGTTCCTAATACTAATGGGGAAAAAGGTATTGATATTGCTGCTCTTGCTGGTTTTATTGGAGGTAATCCATCAAAAGGACTTCAAGTACTAGACGAGCTTGATGATAAGCATCGTAGTGAGATTAATAGGCTTGCTAAAACAAAAATGTGTACAATAAAACATATTGAAGGTAAAGAAAATTTATTTATCAATATCGTTGCTTCTTCAGGATGCAATACAGTAGAAGTAAAGATAGAGGAATCTCATACAAATATTACATATATTTCGTATAATGGAAAAATCATTGTTGGTTCGGATTATGTTGTATTAAAAAGGCATAATAATAATGCTACAATTATTAATAATATGAATATAAAAAAAATTCTAGAATTTGCAGATATTGTACTTATTAAAGATATTGAAAATATTATATTACCACAGATAGTATTGAACAGTAATATTTCTGATGAAGGACTAAAAAATTCTTATGGTGTATCAGTTGGAAAAACTATCTTAAAATATCGTGGAAAGGACTTGCGAACTAGAGCTATCGCTAAAGCAGCAGCCGGGAGTGATGCCCGTATGAGCGGTAGCTCACTTCCAGTGGTAATTAATTCAGGGAGTGGTAATCAGGGAATGACTGTAAGCCTTCCTGTGATAGAATATGCAAAAGATATGAAAGTCAGTAAAGATAAACTATATAGAGCTCTCATCGTAAGTAATTTAGTTGCGATACATCAAAAAAAATATATTGGTAAGCTATCAGCATTTTGTGGAGCAGTATGTGCTGCTTGCGGAAGCGGAGCAGGTATCGCATATATTCATAATAAAAGTTATAAAATAATAACAGATACTATTACTAATACAATCGCAAATATTGGTGGTATGGTATGTGATGGTGCAAAACCTTCTTGTGCAGCTAAAATAGCCTCTGCAGTAGAAGCATCACTATTGGCATATGAATTAGCGACTGAAAATAAAGCTTTTGCTTCAGGAGAAGGAATTGTTGATAATGATGTTGAAGGCACTATAAAGAATATCGGAGAAATTGCAAAAATAGGTATGCTAACTACTGATAAAGAAATATTAAGAATAATGATAAGTGGATAGAATATTTTATTTGAATTAAAGGAACCGCATCGGATAAATAATTAGGTTATAAAAGCTTAAAAGAGTATAATTAATATTCTTCTTGTGTTTCTCCTTCAAGATGACTGTTCCTTAACGCTCAGTGAAGAAATATTTGATGAGTAAAATATATTTAATGAATAGTAAGCGTCCAATTCTGCCCATGAGGACAAGTTAAAAAAATCGAATATCCTTCCTGAAATGGAGGGATAAACAATGTACCTAAAAAAGGATCGGACCATTTACCTCGTCGCCGGGATTACCGATATGCGAAAACAAATCAATGGACTTTCGGCAATCGCGCAAGACAAGCAACCAGAAGAAGTCTTCTCAGGGTCGTACTTTGTATTTCTCGGGAAGACTAGAAAAGTCATGAAGATTCTTTACTGGGACAAAAGTGGTTTCTGCATGTGGATCAAAAGACTCGAAGAAGAAACCTTTCCTTGGACGCGAAAACAGAACGGTGTTATAGAAATAGAACGCGATAAATTCAAGCTTCTTATAAAGGGAATTGACATATTCAGAGAGCATCGAAAGCTCGAATATTCCGCGGTAGCATAAGCGATTCAAGGCTGAAAATAGGGCATTTCATGCTATACTGCAGAGCATGGTGAGCGTGTTAGAAAACCTTCCTGACGATGTGGCCAGTCTCAAGAAACTGGTCAGGGAAATGGCGGCCGAACATACGAAGGAAGTCCATGAACTGCAGAGCAGGCTCTCCCTTGAACAGGAAAAGTACGCCGCATTACAGCGCCTGATATTCGGACCAAAGAGCGAGAAACACCAAAAAGAGAATCCTAAACAGGATCTGCTGTTCAACGAAGCCGAAACGTTCTTCAATATCCCCGATCGAAAACCAGCCACGATAATGGTTGGCGCTCATGAGCGGAAGAAATCGGGAAGGAAACATTTTCCGGATACGCTCGAACACAATGAAATCGTGCATGAAATGAGCAGAGAACAACGCACTTGCCCGTCCTGTGGTTCTTTACGGCCAGAAATCGGTGAAGAGCGTACGGAAGAATTAAGGCTTATTCCCGCCAAGGCAGTGGTTGACGTTCATGTCATGAAGAAATACGGACCTTGCCCCTGCAAAGAATGCAAGGGTACCGAAAAGACTCCGATTATTCAGGCTCCAGGACCTGCAAAGATCGTCCCCGGTTCGAGATTCTCGAACGGAACGATCGCCTTCTTCCTGACGAGCAAATTTGTCGACGCCCAGCCCTTCTACCGGATGGAAGGAATCCTTTCCCGCTGGGGCATAGACACGGGACGTTCAACCTTGTGTTCCCTTGCCATGAACGCTGGCCGTGCGGTGGGCGATCTTGTCCAGGCGATCAGGGATGACATAAAAGTATCGCCGGTGATCGGGATGGATGAAACGCCATTACAGGTGCTGCACGAAAAGAATCGAAGCGCGACGGCGAAGTCGTATATGTGGGTAGCGTCGGGATTCAAGGATACCAAGCGGCTTTTGTTTTTTCACTACCACCCGACGAGATCGGGCAATGTGGTAACTGAATTCTTAAAGGGCTATTCAGGCTATCTTCAAACGGACGGCTATTCAGGGTATTTGCCGATAGGCGAAGCTCCGGGAATCGTCCATGTGGGCTGCATGGCGCATATCCGACGGAAGTTCTACGACGCGGACAAGATCGCAGGCGGTTCAGGAGACGCTGCTGATATGCTCTCGATGATCGGAGCGTTCTACCATAACGAAGCGCTTCTACGACAACGGTATGAGAGCAAAGCGCTCGATGAAGCCGCATTCCTTTCAGAACGGAAACGACTGCAAGAGCCACAGCTTACGGCGATCCATGAGTGGCTCACCTCACGAAGCCTAAGCGTGGCGCCTTCGAGCAGTCTGGGTAAAGCGATTTCTTATGCACTGGGGCAATGGGAACGCGCGATTCGCTATCTTGATCATGTGCTTTTGACACCTGACAACAATGCCGTCGAGAACGCGATCCGGCCCTTTGTCCTAGGTAGAAAGAATTGGCTTTTTTCAAACACGCCGTCAGGAGCTCATACGAGCGCGGGACTTTACAGCCTGATAGAAACGGCAAAGGCCAATGGGCATGAGCCGTATAAATATCTTTGTTACCTATTCGACATGCTTCCGAGAGCCACGACGCTTGATGAAAAGCTTGCGCTCCTTCCGTACCGGCTTGATCCTATGGCCTACTAAGCTCCCGTCAAGACGGGGAGAATTGGACGCTTACAATGAATATGAAAATTATCACAGGTTCTAAAATTGAGAGCCTGTAAATATTTTTGTGTAAACGGCTCGATTCATAACGGCACCCTGTTGCCATAGAGAATTATGCTGGGCCCTCAGATCAAGACCAAAAACAGCTAACGAATAAGGTGGGTGATCTGCCACCCGAAAACTGGACACTCATAATGTCAATAATCGCATTTTAATGCGATACTACAGGAAGGAGCGGTCCAATGAAGAAATCGAGCTTCACCGATGAGCAAATTGCCTTTGCCCTGAAGCAAGCGGAAACCGGCACCCCCGTCGCTGATATCATCCGGAAGATGGAGATCAGCGAACAGACCTTCTACCGGTGGAAGAAGAAGTACGCAGGGCTGCTACCCAGTGAACTGAAACGTTTGCGGCAGCTCGAAGATGAAAACAAGCACATGCTGCAGGAGGTGCTGTCAAAAAAAGCCTGACGCTTGCCCGGAAGCATGAGTTGGTCGACAACCTTGTTGCCACCTACCGGGTAAGCATCAGGACCGCCTGTAAGGTCCTATTGCTCAACCGTGCAACCTATTACTACAAGCCCCATCCTGATGATCAGGAAGTCTTGCGGATGAAGATTCGCGATTACGCTACGACGCGGGTGAAGTATGGCTATCGAAGGATCCATGTACTTCTGCAACGCGAAGGCTTGAAGATAAACAGAAAGCGCGTCTACCGTCTTTACTGTCTAGAAAACCTCAACATGCGGCTCAAATCACGAAGAAAGCAGGTGGCGAGGCCTCGAATAGAACTGGTAAAAGAGAGTCGAGCTAACGAGGTATGGGCAATGGATTTCGTCTCAGACCAGCTTTTCAATGGAAAGTGGTTCAGGACTTTGACGGTCGTTGATGTTTTCACCCGGGAATGCCTTTGTACTCATATAGGCCAATCGATGAAGGGCACGGATGTGGTCCAGGCGTTGGAACGATTGTGTATTCATCGGCAAAAACCATCCGCAATTCGAGTCGACAATGGGCCTGAATTCGTTTCGAAGGAACTTGATCTTTGGGCTTACCAGAAAGGCATTGGGCTTGTGTTTTCCCGCCCTGGTAAACCTACAGACAACGCGTACATCGAATCTTTCAACGGGAGTTTCAGGGAAGAATGCCTTCAGACACACTGGTTTTTGTCCCTGGAAGATGCAAGAATCAAGATCGATACATGGCAGAAAGACTACAATGAATTCCGGCCGCATAGTTCTCTGGGATACAAAACTCCGTCCGAGTTTGCATCTTGTGTTGATGGTCCAATTAGCCTGTTAGGCTGATTTTCTAACTTGAAAAGTGTCCAGAAACTGGGGGACCTTCAATTCCACCTTATTCAGTTTCTGTAGTGGTCCTGCTCGATGGGCTCAGCATAAATCTCGGACGAAAGGGCAAACAATCTGCCCATGTAGTCTGCCACATTCGCGGCTGGCAGCGATGTAAAAGCTTTTACAGGTTCCGGAGAAGGTAAATCGCGTTTCAGGAAGACTCTAAATCCAACAGACATATAAGCTCCTTTGCGTCCTTTTTGAGCTTTATCAAAAATTGAATACCTGTGGGCTTTTTCAACAAAAAAACAAGTATCATCGTATATCACTGTGATCATCTTTAATTTTTCTAGGGTTTTTTCTCATCTTCATAGCGATACCTTCAGGCGCTAGTTTCGAAAAATGCTAAGCAAGGATTGCCAATAGCTGTCCAAAGTTGATTGTCTTCTACAATGATTATACTTGAATAGACAGTAAGACTGCCCTTTCCATCTTCATGCCTACAAATAGAGTTACATGGTCCATTTTCATGATCAGAAGCAATCTGTAGCATATCTTGAAAACGTAATGATCCACGTTTTAGTTGAAGCATCTCCATAGCTCTATCAAAGCGCGAATAGGTTGATGGATAATCCTTGTGGCTAGGGTTATATTTTTGTAGATCTGGGGAGTGGAAATGGTTGGTCCGGACCAATAAGCCATTTTCTTGTTCAATAATGCAGCATTGATTTTCTGTGGTTTCCACAACAACTGCCTTTTGATTATCAACTAATAATAAATTGGATCTTGTTACTTTATAAGGATTCTTGTCCCTAAGATATGCTAAAGCATCATCTACATTCTTACAAATACGGAGCAGTGTATGAGGAGTAAAAGTAAATGCAAGATGTCCAATCAATTCTAAATCTAAGGGAATCCGTGTTGGACCAACTCCGGTTGTAGTTAGTGCAAATCCGTGATTATTTATACCGCTTCCTGGGAATGTGATACTTCCTGCCATATCTACTTCGGTAATCCTTGTTCCGTCGCTGAATTCTCGACTAAGTACTACATGAAGGACACGGTCATGCATATCACGGTTTTTTATAATATAGGTCTTTTTATCCAAGGTTGCAGAGCTACTTGCAACTATTGCACTACACTCTTCAGAAGCCCTCATGCGCTCAGTAAAAGAGGAAAAATTGGCATTAAGTAACTTTATATCATATAAAGGGAGCTCGGAACCTTCAGCAATGCCGTTAATCTCTTCCTCAATTTCAGGGTTGTTTGAGAATACATTAGAAAAGAATTGATCAATCACTGAGTTATAGATAGCGAAATCAACTCTTTTAGTTTTTAAAGAAGATTTTATAATTTCAATGTTCGTTTCGATCTGTTCTTTTGCTGACCGCCCATGAATCAATCCTTGCTCATAATAGGAACCCAATAACTTGATTTCCATATACTTCGCACCCTCCCAAGTAACTGATGTTCAGCTTTAAAATGTCGGATAAACAAATAATACAATTTACTAATAGTACATGTTCTCTACATTGTCAATGGTAATAACGAGACTTGGACTATTTGGGTTACATTCTCTCAGTTCAGCAGGATTTATTGAATATTAATGGGTGAAATAGTACAGTCTATTTTAAATCAAAATTATCATGTCTCTAATAATACTTAATAATTTATTAAAATAGATGCAGTATGATGTCTATTCTAACACTTAGTCTATTTAATTGTTTACTTCATAAGTTGCCTTACTACTCATTATTAACAATGCTGTTTAAAATTGTTGCATTTTCATATCGACCTGTAACTTAATTTGATTTCTCGATTTCAATCTAAAACCTTGTATTAAGGAAAGCTATTGTTATTATTATTGATGAACTGGGGTTGACGAGTAACAATCTTTTGATATAATCAATTGTAGAGGATAGTGTCAATAATAATCTTAAGAGAAACGATCTTGAAGGCATATGATGAAAATTGAAGAAAGAATAAAAAACGCACGTTTGACGAAAAAAGCAAAGATAATAACACAATTCCTGCTTGATCACCCTTCAGAAGCAGCGTTTATGTCAGCTACTAGTATAGCAAAAAAACTCAATGTCAGCGATGTTATGGTGATTCGCTTGGCTCGTACACTCGGTTACGATGGCTATTACTCTATGCAAAAGGATCTGCAACAGAAAATGATTGCAGAAATGGAGACAGCTCGAAAAAGGAAACCTTCACTTTCAGAAAAAATTATCCATATTGGTAAAGAGCAGGACCAGAGTATCTCCGATATGACTTTGAGCAAAACATGGGAAAATTTGCAGGAGACTGTGTGGAAAAATCCTGATAGTAAATATGTTGATGCTGCAAAGATCCTGAGAAGCAGCCGTAAAAAATATATTGTTGGCTTTCGAGCAAGCGCTGCGATGGCGTTATACCTTAGTATAAAGATGAGGTTCGTCTCTGATGATGTCATTACCCTAATGAATGCTGATCCAAATGAAGTGGATCAATTGTATAGTATGCAAGAGGAAGATTGCCTTGTTGTTTTTTCAATGGGACGATATCCGAGGATGTCGCTTTTTGCCATTGAGATTGCAAAAAAGCGCCGTGCTAAAATTATTGTCATTACCGAAAAAGAAACATCGCCTGCTGCTTTTGGAGTCGATATCGTTTTTATTGCTAAAAGCGATGGACTTAGCTTTAGCGCGTATGCGGGGCCATTGATTACGTGCGAAATCTTAGTCACACATTTAGCAAAAGAAACTTGGCCTCTTCGTGAACTTAGGATTGCAGAGATAGATGAGGAGTATAGTCAGATGAATTTCTTTTTGACATAAGCATTTATATTAACTATTTTAACAAGGTCTTTTTATTCGATCCCTATTAATATTCTAAGTAAAACTGTTCATAAATTATTACTAAGCTATTTTCTTTTCAGACATTAAAACACTTTTGCCATAACTACACCAGAAATCATTATCAAGACAATACCTAATCCTAGCTCGAACACTAATCCCGATACTCTCGCTCTAAGGATTTTTGCTTCTACTTCTTCTTTGTAACTCCTCCACGATGCCTCCGAGGTTCTCAAGGCCGTCACCAGCTCCAGCTGCATTTTCTCCGATTCGGCCGATTCTATCTTCGATTTTTCGAGCGCTGTCTGCAGGGATTCCAAGTCCTTCAAGAGCGCTTCTTTCTCGCTCCTCAATGCTTTCAACTGCGCCGATAGCTCCCTCGATTCCCTCAACGCTTCGCTGGCCTCCTTCTTCAAGTCCTCGTTCAATATCTTTAATTTCTCGATCACTGAGGCCGCTTCCTGGAGGAGTGCCTGATCGTCCAAGGCTTCCCACTTTGAATCCGATGACTGCGCCCCCAATGCCCATAAGCAGAAGAGCAGCAGCAATAAAAAAGAACTTAGTCTTCTTTTCCACATTCCTTTCCCTTCAACGAGGCCACAAGACCCTTTATCGATTCGAGCGTCGTATATCCCGCCAGTACGAGCACGCCGAGCATGGCCGCAATCCCTGCCCATACACCGGTCATCTCACCGTTCAGTGCCGCCGACCCCAAGCAACCCACCGAGCAGAGTGAGTAGAGGAGGGCGAGCCCTCTCCTCATAGACCACGCTCCATCCTATTCCTGCAGGAAGCCAGATTTCTTCATGCTGCCCGCCTGAAAACACGCAAGGATTCGATCTTCCCGTTCTTAACCGTTCTCGAGTTTTTTATGGGATCCCATTTCACAAGCCTGAAGTGCTGGTGCTTTATCGCCTTATCCCTACAGCATTCTATCCATTCCCAGCCCTCGACTACTCTTTCCCCAGGCTTTGCCCTGTAGTCGGCATTCTCTTTGTCGCTCCTCCATCCTCGTTCACCGGTTACCAGTTTCATTAGCCCATCCCGGTCGGCCACATAACAATTGTCGGGGTTGTCCCTGTTCTCCTCGTCGTACTCGATGAAGCCCCGCCTTATCCCTTCCAGGATCAGGTTTACCGCCTCACCCTCCGTCAGCCCGGGCTTCCCCAGTTCGCAGATGCACAGTGCCAGGCAGGCTCCTTCCCCCAATTCGGCAAGGAAGGTCTGTATGCCTTCCCTCATGGCCGATCCCCAGAGCCCCTTGCTCCCTTAGCCTTGCCTTCTCCCTTTTCTTGCCCCGCCAGGCTTTCGAGAAGATACTCGTCAAACTCCTTCTTGGCCCCCTCCATCAACTCGATAGCCTTGTCCACATTACCGTTGCACTCGCCATCGCGCTGTGCTTCGAGCGTTGCCTTCAGGCTCACTATCTGCGGTCCCTGCAACCTGAAAAGGATCGTCACGTTCGATCGCATACAGATGAGTTCAGAGAGGATCTTTTCCATGCTTCGCTTGGAGTTGAAGAGCCATTTCAGGTTTAGCCAGATCGCCCCGATCATCGCCGCGGCGCCAATCCCGGCCGCCGCATCCATCAACTTGTCCAGCATCGGGTTCATTCCCGCCTGCCTTATTTGTATCAGCCTGAACGCAGCGCTTCCCAAAGCTCATTGGTTTCTGCGAGGGCAGCGCTGAAGGCTCCTTTCGCGGGGCGCCCGAAACCCAAACGGATTCCGGGACCATCCTTTGTCCATCGTTCTTCTATGGATTCAATCGGTACGGTGTACCAATGGTCGAATGCTTTTACGCTAC
This sequence comes from Treponemataceae bacterium, assembly GCA_963677895.2. Classification (GTDB taxonomy): domain Bacteria; phylum Spirochaetota; class Spirochaetia; order Treponematales; family Rectinemataceae; genus UBA11090. The sequence continues at coordinate 371,527 of CAXXGJ010000018.1, forward strand.
AGAGATCTCCCAGGAAATAATCCCTATCTAGAACGATAGGCGATCCTGGCGGTACTTCGGCTTCGAGACAAAAAGTCGTACCATAGTTGCCTAACCGCGCAGCGCCATAGCTCCTTAAACTTTCATCATCCTCACAAGCCCAGGCTTCGAGCTCTCTCTCAAATCGCAATGTTCCTGACGGTTCCTCTCCTTCCCAAATAGTCGCCTTTATTCTTCCTTCATTCGTTTTTGCGCCCCGCAGATACAGCGTATTGCTGTATCGCGAATTTCCTTCTATGAGACTCGCGCCGCTAAGGCTGTCATAGTCTTCAGAGAACAGGGCACGCCCGTTTGTTTCCTGCGCCGCGCTCCGGTCGGTGCCAATAAGGATATCGAAAGCCATCGTCCTCGTGCTCGCGTCAAAATCAATCGTGAATCCAGTTTCCGTGGCTTTACCGCAACGGGATAGCTCTGTAAGCATGTTCGAAAACGCACATCGCAGTGAAATTTGTTTCCCTCGCTCCTGATTTGCTTTAAGGCGAAGGCATTCGAATTTACGTGTTTCTCCGGCATCCATGCAGCATTCTCTGGCCACGATCGTCTTCATCACCGTTTCAACGGGAGCGGTCGCTTCAAAAAAACCTGAGAGTTCGTCGGGTATCACCAATCTTCTTCCAAGAATGCTCTTCGCCTCATATCCCCTGGCGATAATCCACGGTGTTCCTTTTTTTAATCGTTTCTTCTCCGTCTCCACGATGATCCCGAGCCGTTTTCCGGAATTCCCCGCAACTATGAAATTCCCTGGCTTTAAGGCAGAATCTTCGGCTTTATCCAGTGGCATCGAAAGCGCAAAATCACCCGGCGCTAAAAATCTGCGTACGTAATAGAATTCTCCGAAAGCATCAATGTCAGCCAATAGATCAAGCTGTTCACTAAAAATTCTTATGGGAATCGTGGCGTTCATCGTCAAGCCTCGAACTTATATCCCCAACTCACGTTGCTTCCGGCCGTAATTACTACGAGTACTCCATCATCATTTTTGTAGATAAATTTTATGCAATCATTTTCGGGTATTTCCCATTTCTTTATCCAGCTTGCACCCATATCATTGCTAATGTATATTTTTCTGCGGCATCCCATATAGATGGTTGTTCCATCGACAAAGATTGCTGAATAATCTATTTGTCCATCAATTTCCCTGCCATCATCCCAGGTAATCCCATAGTCCGTACTTTTAAAAAGTTTTGCGTTGTGCTCTAGCCCTGCTAAAACTATGCCGTTTCCTATGTGCTTAATAAAAGTATATGGGTATTCTTCTATCCCCGTTGATTTTACTTCTGCCCATGTTACGCCGGAGTCAGTCGATCGAAACATTTTCCCGCTGGCATAACTTCCAGCGAGTACCACCGTCCCGCCAACACTCTCCATTACTTTTAATCCTTCATTGCTGCAAGTTCCGATATAGCTCCATGTTAATCCGCCATCTATAGAGCCGATTATCTTATCTCGTGAAGATCCCGTTGCGATAATGTTTGATGTGCTGAGGACACAGAATGTGTCGATGAATTCTTCGTACTCAGAATCCCATACCTCTGTCCATGGACTGAGATAATAAGATGATGCCCTGAATATTTTACCATCTGTTCCTGCTAAATATGCTGATCCAGTATTGGCCAGGCTACGAATACTAGTGCTCACCGTAATTTGATCTATATTTTTCAGAGTTATTCCATGATCGTTGCTGTAAGCCAAGTGGTTGTTCTTATCATATCCAGCAAGTACTACATCACTTTCAAGCCGCAGCGCACAATTGATAGTCCCTGTCTCTAAACTATGATTTTCGACATGCATGAACTTTACAAAGGAAATTCCGTTCTGACCTGCATTCAGCGCATCAGCCTTCGCTTTTATTATCCTTCCATAAACCTGCCCTTCTACAAGCGCATCGATCGAGTCGCTGTTCGTTATAAAGACCGGCCTCATCTGCCGCTCATCGGTCAGCGTCAGTACATTCGGCCCCGCCGAATGATCGATAAGGATTTTTTCCACTTCGATGTCATCATCGCTTAGGTAAAGGGGCGCGACAGGGTCATCGGCTTCCCCCCCTTTTAGAACAGTCGCCACCATCGTCCGCCGGTATCGATCGATGCATATGGCGATCCTGTCATACCGCTTTTTCCCAAGCGTTGGCTCATCCAAGGTCAATGATAGTGGCGATGTGTTTCTATAATAGACGCCTCCCTTCATCGCCACGCCTTTTCCCATAGTGATCGTGAAACTTCCATCTGATGTCACCGCGAAAGCATCATCGGAATGCGCCAGAATTCCATCGGCGCGCTGCATAGCCTCGTGAAGTTTTTCGTTCATGAATCGCGCCGTATATTTCCTGTCGCCCGCAACCCCGGTGAAGAACCCGGATTCTTCCGCCATATCCTCTCCTTATGCTTCCAGATGTCTCCCTGCAAATTCAAACAGTGCTTCGGATCCTTCCCCGGGGGAGTCATCGCCAATTTCGATGATATTTTCTCCCGGCTTGAGCTGCCAGAACGTCGATAAAAGGTCCATGTAATGCATCCCGTTGCTTTCTATGCCATGGCGGTGCAATGTTATGGTTCTGTTGACAGGTTCCGTGTTCACCTCCAAATACTCTCCAGCGGCAATAATGCCTGAAATCCTTAAGATCTCCCCGCTTGTCGTATTCCGGATGAATGGATTAACGATGGGCCCGCTGAAGCGAATTCTTAACGGCGCCGCAACATTTCCTTGATTGTTGATAGTCTTCGTCCTGTTTCCCGTGTGCAGTATGGTGGCGAATTCGATACCGTCCTCATCGAACTCGATCCCTTCCTCGCTGAACTCTGTCAATGCCGCAAAGTAGGCAACCTCGGAAACTTGAGGCTCTATATCTATGAAATAGGGCTGCCTGCAGACAAATTCCACCGAGAATCGCTGCCACGCCTCACTCCATGAACGTTTGACAAAGATTGGCTCACGCGAGGGCTGCGCCCCAATCTTCCGCCGCCTTCCCAGTCGCTCTACAAACAAGGTTCCTTCCCTCGTATGAATCTTCAATGCCTCACAGATAGTTCTTCTTTCCGACGCTTCATCTGCCTCCTCGAGCCCCTCGCAATCGATAGCTGCGTCTATCGCTATGTACCGTGGTCTTGTCGTTGTTGTTATCGCAATAACGCCATCAATCCCCGGTCCTTCCGAAACGCTTATCCCCAGCGGAGGCGTTTCAAGCCCCGATGCTGTAATCAGCTTAAGCCTTCCCGTACCGAAGGATACCTCCTCTTCGTCGATCGTTCGAAAGGTAAGCACCGTCACCAGTCCTCTCCAAAGGCGATGAGCCTCGATACTCTTTCGCTCTCTCGTTTTTCTTCCAGGAGATCGGGAACAACCTCATGTTCAATGGTATTCGCCATCGTTTCATCGCTTGATTCATCGTTCCTGGGTTCCTTTTTTTCGATCGCCATCACCGCATCCTTGCGCCTGAATAGCGCGATACAAGGCGGCTCCATTCTGGCCGGCCGGCATCATGGCGTACCGTCGCTTCATGATGAAACCCAATATTCTCCATCGCAGTATCGACACGATCGGCAAGCTCATAAGCGCATCCTTCTGCAATCATCCCTATGGTGCATTCCCACATCTCTGCGATAACGCTTGTCTCGCCTTCCAGAATCGGTGCGCCCCTCGCGAGTTCAATAAGCATAAGGGGAGGGGAGTAAGGCGCCTTCTCTGCAGGGTTCCCTACAATAATTCTGTCGGCCGATCCCACCAGCTCAAGTATCCTTGCATTCTCTGCCAGTAAGGAGCGTATATCCGTTCTACCGCTCATGCCGACTCATCTTCTTTTTCAAGCGTGGCTTCCGTATGCTTAGGAAAACGGCGTGCTTCAATCACCCTGAAAAGCCCCCTTGTGCAGGTAATCCGATCATTCATGCCGATTTCGATCTTTTCTCTCGTGATGAGCGATAGGCGCTCCTTTCGTCCCATACCTTGCTTCTCGCTTCTCGCAGGCCATAGGCGAGCCCTGATTGTCCCTCCCGCCTCGTAGGTAGCTTTGTATGCGTGGCATGCATCGAAAGAGAGCGAGTATTTCAAGAGCTCCACTGCCTCAATGTTCCTCATACCCGTTCCAGGAGCACCTGTGCCGGGCACCGAATGTGCGCCGATAACAGCCTGTAAATGGAAGGAAAACGCCGTACCGTTTCGGCCCCAGCCGCATACCTTCGCGTTACTCCGCCTTCTCTCTCTTCCTTTAAATATCCACCCTCGCTCTCGCTCGCCGCTAGAATGCCGGGATCCACGAGCTCAAGGAGTGCGGCCTCGCACTGCGCTTCGATAAGCCACTGTGGTATCGCGCCGCTCCAAAGCGCTTCCATTCCATACCGGGGGTATGAAAGCCGCTGTATCTTCGAAATCCTCGCTCCTGGCCAAAGACCGCCATACATCCGTTCCAGATAGTCACAGGCGCGGATCAGGGCCGCACTTTTGGCATCGATACCTGCATTTCCCCATGACGTATTTCCTCGCAGCAGATGATAGCTATCAGCCACACTCACTTCCGTGTAGCTGTCGGCCCCGGCAAGCCCGCTCCCGTTCTCGATTGTCATGCCATGTACCCGTAGACCGTCACCACAAGATCGCTGCCCTCGGCAAAATCGCCGTCGGCCATGACATCGATGCCCTTCCCGGCACGGCATCCAAGCGACATCCCAAACTCAGCCTCAAGCGTAACCCCTTCGGATGCGGGGCCAATGTAATTGCCCGGAATAAGTTGGGTTGCCAGAATACCCGCAAAACGGTAGATGAGATCGGTTCCCGAATCGGTGATATATACCTTCGTTCCTGTTCCTCCCGTCCAGGCAGTCTCGCCGTCGAGGAGGAGAAAGAACCCCAAGGGATAGATCTTCTTTCCCTCGGGGATATCCGCTTCCAAAAAGCTATGGACTCGTGTGCCGGCCGTGAGCGCGGGCAATCGTATCGTCTTTGAGAAAAATTCCTGCCCACCCGCCTCGGCGCTTTTAATCGTGTTTACCGATTCCTCAAGCTCTTCCAGAGCCTTTCCCAGCCTCATCAGCTCCTGCCCCAGAAGCGCTCTCTGTCCATCGGGGCTCAAGCGGTCGAGAATCCCTGCCTTGTCAGGATCAAGCGCCATGCTGTCCCCCTAACCTAAGAGCAGGCCGACATGCTCATGCATCACTACCTTGAACCCCCACGCCAGGTGCAGCTCCCAAGTGATCTGCCCGTACTGGGCGATTTCCAGCAGCAGGTAAGAGAGGCCGCGAAGATCCGAAATTATGGCCTGGATCATGGTCGGATTCTCGGGCATCACCGGAGGTCGCATAATCCCCACCACTGCTTCCCGCTCGAAAGCCAGGCAGGGCGTGTAGCTGTCGCCGATCGTTATGGCACTTGAGGTGTCGATACCCAGTCGTACTCCCGGTCTTCCGATCGTGAGCAGCTGCTGCATGGCGGTTATCTCGTTGTGGTTGATGTACCGATTGGTGTCACCCGCGAAGGCGATAATGTCGCCTTCCTTTATGATCCCCGTTCCCGAAGCTCCCGACAGCGTCGTGCTTACGTCGCCTTTGACCATCGCCTTCGTCGCGTTCGTCAGATAATTCGCGCCCGTCCCCTTCACATGCTGCGCGATCTGCGCGCTCGTGCGAATCTGAAATCCAAACTGACGCTTGATGACACCGCTCCGCCGCTCCTCGTCGCTACCCGCCGCGTAAGCCTGCTGAATTGCCGAAAGCTTCAACAGGTTCGTCTCGGCGCCAGAATCGCAGACGAACTGCGGATCGGCCATAGCGCAGCCGTTATCCTTCAGAATCCTCCGAACCGCGATCAGATCATCCAGGGATGAGGCAAAAGGCGTCGTCCCCGCCACGCCCGCCGCTCTTGAGGCCCCATGAACAATCGCCGTCACGCAGTCAGCTTCCGCCGCATTCCTTAAGGAGCGCATCTCCTGCATCAACTTTAGCCTGAGCCACTCCTTGTCGGTCCCTGAGTTCTCAAGACTCCGCCGCTGCTCTCCCGTCAGATGCCAGCTCCGCTTCTTCGACGCCGTGATCTTCACGTTCACCGTCGACGCCGAATCCGAATCCCCCTGGGGCGTCACGTTCCCCGGAATAAAATCCACCGGCGTTCCGCCCGAAGCGATCGGCACCGCCACAATATCGTCTTTAGCCACCTGCTTGTCGTCGAAGCTCATGGTCACCGCCTGCAGGGCTCCCGTATCTTCTGCTGAAACCTCCTGCGCCGCTGAAAACAGAATCGGCGCAAGACTTGTGAATACATTGGACATCTTCTAATGCAGAGGCTCAATCCTGATTGAGCGTGCCTCCATGCGCGATAAATGCTGCGCGTTCCTTTGCCGGTAGCCCCCAAAACTGCTCTACAGCCATGCCGCTTGTCATGTCTCCCGCCACCGGAGCTCTATGCTCCCCGGCGCCGCCCCCCGCGTTCTCCTTCGCGGCGATAAACTCCTTCCCTTCGTCGGAAGCCAGAAACTCTTTCACCCAATCAGGCAAATTCTGTTTCTGCTCCACACCATCTCGTGTGAATCTCGCCACTGCCGTCCTGATATCTCCCTCTCCCTCAACCGCAAGGATACCTTTCTCTTTGATCAAAGCTTTAGCCGCTCCAATCAGCGAAGGTTTTACATTGGCCTTGGATAGTTCGGCCGTAAGGCCAGAGTCGAGCAGAAGCCTTGTTACCGCGGCCTTCTCTTCATTGAGATTCTTTGTGAGCAATGTTTCCTTATCGGTGCTTTGTCGTGTAGCGGCTTCGAGAAGTTTTTCCTTCTCGGCGAGAGTGGCTTTCGTGGTTTCGAGCTCGGCCTTCAGCGTCTCGGCCTCGCTGATAACCTTCTCTAGCTCCTCAGGGCTTTTCCCTGAGAAGGCCTCCATGCGCCGTTCGAATTTCTTGATCCTGGCCCAGTCGCGGGAGGCGAGAGGCTCGATCCTGTCCACGAGGGAGATGATCAATTCCTTATCAGCGCTCTCGCCCTTCTCCAGCTCGAATTTCAGATGAGTAATGATGTCTTTCAGACTTGTCATTGGTCATGGTCTATCGTCGGGGGTAATATCCGCCCCGCCGGCCGTGCGCAAGGTCTATTGGAAGGTTCTATCGCTTTTGCAGGAAATGCGCGTTACCTGTAAAAGCGGGCAGGCAGGAATTTTCCGTCCTGTACGGATCGCATGGCAGGTTTGCTACCATAGGTGTATGATAAAGTATACATCACTTGCATGTAAAGAGGGCAGTATCTTATAATCTATTTTTTGATTGTTTTTAAAATTTCTTACATGTTCCAGATAGCTTTAAAAGCATCTATTATCAAATCCTCATCACCTATTTGTAAACCAATTGGATTTATTACAATTATGCCTTTGTTAAGATAGAAAGATGTTACATATATAGGTGGATTGTTCTGTAATAGATGCTTAGCAATTTCGAATGCAGATAATCCCATTTTTTTTTCATCTATTTTAATCTGTATACGTGGAACCGGTCTTCCAACTTCGTCTGGAAAAATTCTCTTAAGGACGGTATGTGGAAGATTTTTCAAGGAATCTTGTATGAACGAGACTTTTGATTCCCATATTTTCTGCTCAGCTTCGTGGTTCCTATTCATATATATTTCTAAAGCTGTAACTAAGCCTATAATTTCTTCTTTACCTACTTTCATTGGCCGTCCAATTCCATATTCAGGCCCGGCTTGGAGCCGACATGATTCTATAAGATCCTTATCTCCAAATATAAATCCTGTTCCTGGTGGACCATAAATGTGCTTAGCTCCACTTACAGACACAAGGTTTGCTCCCATAAGCGAATAAGCTCTTAATTTTTCTGGAGGATAATTTGCTACTGCAGCATCTATAATTACTGGAATTTTGTGATCTTTACCAATTTGTATGAATTTTTCTAGTGATACCATCCCCAAATCGTTAGATAATTCACTAAAGGCATATAATAAAGCTACCGTATTCTCGTTTATTGAATACTCAATTTCTTCTATTCTTGTTGAAGATGGCAATCCAACTTCGATAACCTTGACGCCAGTTAGTCTGATGCCTTGATCATATCCAGTTCTTTGTCCTTTCTGGATAATTATCTCCGATCCATTAGCTGCTGCCGGTAAATCTAGCATCTTAGCTGTATTACTATGTGTTATACATGCGGATACTGCAAGAAGAAGTCCTGCAGCTGCACCAGAAGTTACGAGAGCTGACTCAGCATTTATAAGTTTTGCAATGGCATTACCGGCGCTCTTGTGAAGTTCAGTCATATCGATATAGCTTTTTGCAGCTTCAACCATAGAGTTGAGAACAGCATCATCCATGCAAGATCCGCCTAATCTGGAATTATTCGCAGAGGCATTAATTACTCTTTTGACTCCTAGAGTTTCATAAGTTGCCATATCTTCCCCCCATCATAATTGTTCAGTTAATTCTTTATTATTTTTGCTGTTGTATGTCTTTTTGATATTTTGAAGGTGCTTATTAAAATGATCGTATAAGATTTCAAGTGCTTTTTTCTCATTTCCTTTAATGAATTGATCTAATAGTCTCCTGTGATCATCAATTGAAATTCTAGCAGAGTTAGTAAATGATTCTTGCATAGACAAATTCCTAAGAATGTTGATATGAAGACGTAAATCATCGATTATATTCTTAATCCAGACATTGCCAGATGCTTCATAGATAAGTTCATGAAACTTGATATCAGCATCCATGTAGTCTTGGTAGCTGCTAGTATCAATGAGTTTTTCAGAAATATCTATCGCTTCTTTCATTTTCTCAAATACCCTCGGTTCTTTAATAGATAGCATTTTTTTTATAGCAAGTTCTTCTAAAGCTACGCGCACTTCAATTATAGATTCAATTTCTTTTATGCTTAACTTTCTCACAAAGTAGCCTTTCCAATGTACTTTTTCTACTATTCCTCTTTCAACGAGAAAGGAAAGAGCTTCACGAACTGAAATACGGCTAATTTTTGTTTCATCTGAAAGCTCTTGATCATTAATTCGATCGCCGGGCAGCCAATGACCTTCAAGTATTGCTTTTGTAATAATAAGGCTTAGGCTCTCTGAACGGCTACGCGAAAGCATTGATACGTCAGAGGAAAATCTTGTTGTTTTTATATTTTCATCCAAATTCATGATTAGTTACCTCAAAATATTAGAATATTTTAATAAACGAAATTTCTTTATCCAGAATTTGCAAATATTCAAATAGTTGCATATATAGTTCAACTGCTATTATGTATTCTATTTTTTTATAGCTCAATTTCTTTAAAACCACAACTCATCATAATATATATATTATTATAATGCAATAGTTTTAAATTTAAAATTTATAATTGACAATATTCAAAACTTGACTTATGGTTGTTTATATAGATTAGGTCTCTTGAATTGGGCTTAAGGAGCGTAGAATGGTACAGCCTATCCTTGAATATTGTGGAGTAGATAAAAATTATAAAAATTTGCATGTCTTAAATGGAGTTACTTTCAGCATTGAAAAAGGGGAAACTGTTGTAATCATTGGAAAGAGCGGTTCAGGTAAAAGTACCCTTTTAAGATGTACAAATATGCTTGAGCCAATTCAAAACGGTCAAATTCTTTATAAAGGGAAAAATGTTAATACTTATAAACCCAGAGATTTAAGAGAGGAGATAGGGATCGTTTTTCAGAGTTATAATTTGTTCCCTCATTATACAGCATTAGGAAATTGTAGTTTAGCATTAAGAGTTGTAAAAGGAAAATCGAAAGAAGAATCAGATGAAATCGGCATGGAAATGCTAAAAAAAGTTGGGCTAACAAATAAAGTTGATTGTTTCCCTCAGCATCTGTCAGGTGGCCAACAGCAACGTGTAGCAATTGCTCGCTCTTTGGCATTAAATCCTTCAATAATGATGTTTGATGAAGTAACCTCTGCTTTAGATACTGAGCTAATTGGAGAAGTTTTGCGAGTAATGGAAGATGTAGCACTCGCAGGAATGACAATGATAGTAGTAACTCATGAAATGGGTTTTGCGAGACATGTTGCAAGTAAAATTGTGTTCTTAGATGAAGGTATAGTCACTGAAACAGGATCGCCTGATCAAGTTTTTGATAATCCAAAAAATGAAAACTTGAAAAATTTTTTAAATGCGATTTTAAAATAACTCAAATAGCTCTGGTTGTATTAAGGAGATTTATATGGCAATTATCGAAGCAAGATTACTTGAATTAGGAATTGAGCTACCAACTGATGCTATTAATAAAAATGCTCTATTTGTTCCTTCTGTAATTGTGAATAATATTTTATATACTTCAGGAGCAGTCGCAGGGGTTGGTGATAATAATCATAAATATACTGGAAAAGTTGGAAGTGATTTAACATTGGATGAAGCAAAAGTTGCAGCTCGCAAATGTGCAATTAATCTCATTACTTTCATTAAATATTCAGTTGGAGATCTCGATCGAGTTAAACGGATTGTTAATATTATTGGATATGTAAACAGTGCGCCAGGTTTTAATCGTCAACCAGAAGTACTAAATAGCGTATCCGAGTTATTTCTTCAAGTTTGGGGAGAAAATGGTAAACATGCTCGTACGGCTCTTTCTGTAAATGAACTTGGCTCAAATGCATGTATTGAATGTAATGCTGTTGTAGAAGTAAAAGATAAATAGAATATAATATGAACTATCAATTTGATTTTTCTATTATTTCAATAAATTTGCCGTCATTGCTTCAAGGTGCAGCAAATTCGTTAATAATATCATTTTTATCTATAGTATTTGGATTTTCATTAGGTTTAATTTTTGCTTTACTACGTTCATTAAATATAAAAGCAATTAAATATTTCATAATTTGCTACGTAGAGCTTATTAGAAATACACCTTTCATTGTTCAATTATTTATTGTTTATTTTGTACTTCCTCGTATAGGTATTTATGTAGATGCTTATCCAGCAGGTATTATAGCACTCTCATTAAATTGTGCTGGATATGCAACAGAGATTTTACGCGCTGGTATTGAATCTATTCATGAGAGTCAGATTGAAGCCGCACGATCCTTAAGTATGACATATTTTCAAATATTTAGATATGCTATTCTAAAACCAGCATTAATTACTATTTTCCCTTCACTATCTAGCTTATTTATTACAATATTGCTTGGCTCAAGTGTACTTTCAGCAATTTCAACACCAGAACTAACATCTATTGCGTATTCAATAACGGCATATAAATATAGACACTTTGAAATATTTTCATTTATTGCAGTATTCTATTTATTAATGTCAAATATTCTATCAATAATATTTAAGTATTTAGAGTATCGTTTTTTAAGTATTGAAGGAAAGCAGTCGATTATGAAGTTTTTCCATAATGTTTTATTAGGATGAAAATTATGTTTAATATATTATTTGTGGAGTATCTTAATGAGTAATCAGTTTTATACTGCAAGAGATTTAAATTTTGGTGATATTATATTCATGTTAAAAGCAAGCTTAACAACTATAGAATTAGCTATTATCGCAATTGCAGGAGGGATGCTGCTTGGTATACTTGTTGGAATAGGTCGATCAAGTTCAAATATATTTTTAAAGGTAATAACAAAAATGTACGTTGAATTATTTGTAAGCGTCCAATTCTGCCCATGAGGACAAGTTAAAAAAATCGAATATCCTTCCTGAAATGGAGGGATAAACAATGTACCTAAAAAAGGATCGGACCATTTACCTCGTCGCCGGGATTACCGATATGCGAAAACAAATCAATGGACTTTCGGCAATCGCGCAAGACAAGCAACCAGAAGAAGTCTTCTCAGGGTCGTACTTTGTATTTCTCGGGAAGACTAGAAAAGTCATGAAGATTCTTTACTGGGACAAAAGTGGTTTCTGCATGTGGATCAAAAGACTCGAAGAAGAAACCTTTCCTTGGACGCGAAAACAGAACGGTGTTATAGAAATAGAACGCGATAAATTCAAGCTTCTTATAAAGGGAATTGACATATTCAGAGAGCATCGAAAGCTCGAATATTCCGCGGTAGCATAAGCGATTCAAGGCTGAAAATAGGGCATTTCATGCTATACTGCAGAGCATGGTGAGCGTGTTAGAAAACCTTCCTGACGATGTGGCCAGTCTCAAGAAACTGGTCAGGGAAATGGCGGCCGAACATACGAAGGAAGTCCATGAACTGCAGAGCAGGCTCTCCCTTGAACAGGAAAAGTACGCCGCATTACAGCGCCTGATATTCGGACCAAAGAGCGAGAAACACCAAAAAGAGAATCCTAAACAGGATCTGCTGTTCAACGAAGCCGAAACGTTCTTCAATATCCCCGATCGAAAACCAGCCACGATAATGGTTGGCGCTCATGAGCGGAAGAAATCGGGAAGGAAACATTTTCCGGATACGCTCGAACACAATGAAATCGTGCATGAAATGAGCAGAGAACAACGCACTTGCCCGTCCTGTGGTTCTTTACGGCCAGAAATCGGTGAAGAGCGTACGGAAGAATTAAGGCTTATTCCCGCCAAGGCAGTGGTTGACGTTCATGTCATGAAGAAATACGGACCTTGCCCCTGCAAAGAATGCAAGGGTACCGAAAAGACTCCGATTATTCAGGCTCCAGGACCTGCAAAGATCGTCCCCGGTTCGAGATTCTCGAACGGAACGATCGCCTTCTTCCTGACGAGCAAATTTGTCGACGCCCAGCCCTTCTACCGGATGGAAGGAATCCTTTCCCGCTGGGGCATAGACACGGGACGTTCAACCTTGTGTTCCCTTGCCATGAACGCTGGCCGTGCGGTGGGCGATCTTGTCCAGGCGATCAGGGATGACATAAAAGTATCGCCGGTGATCGGGATGGATGAAACGCCATTACAGGTGCTGCACGAAAAGAATCGAAGCGCGACGGCGAAGTCGTATATGTGGGTAGCGTCGGGATTCAAGGATACCAAGCGGCTTTTGTTTTTTCACTACCACCCGACGAGATCGGGCAATGTGGTAACTGAATTCTTAAAGGGCTATTCAGGCTATCTTCAAACGGACGGCTATTCAGGGTATTTGCCGATAGGCGAAGCTCCGGGAATCGTCCATGTGGGCTGCATGGCGCATATCCGACGGAAGTTCTACGACGCGGACAAGATCGCAGGCGGTTCAGGAGACGCTGCTGATATGCTCTCGATGATCGGAGCGTTCTACCATAACGAAGCGCTTCTACGACAACGGTATGAGAGCAAAGCGCTCGATGAAGCCGCATTCCTTTCAGAACGGAAACGACTGCAAGAGCCACAGCTTACGGCGATCCATGAGTGGCTCACCTCACGAAGCCTAAGCGTGGCGCCTTCGAGCAGTCTGGGTAAAGCGATTTCTTATGCACTGGGGCAATGGGAACGCGCGATTCGCTATCTTGATCATGTGCTTTTGACACCTGACAACAATGCCGTCGAGAACGCGATCCGGCCCTTTGTCCTAGGTAGAAAGAATTGGCTTTTTTCAAACACGCCGTCAGGAGCTCATACGAGCGCGGGACTTTACAGCCTGATAGAAACGGCAAAGGCCAATGGGCATGAGCCGTATAAATATCTTTGTTACCTATTCGACATGCTTCCGAGAGCCACGACGCTTGATGAAAAGCTTGCGCTCCTTCCGTACCGGCTTGATCCTATGGCCTACTAAGCTCCCGTCAAGACGGGGAGAATTGGACGCTTACAATTATTTAGAGGTATACCTATTTTACTTCAAATATTTATATTCTATTATGGCTTAAAAATATTTAATGTAAAATTACCTGCATTGTTTAGTGCTAGTATATCTTTTATTTTTAATGTATCAGCAAATATTGGAGAAACACTGAAAGGAATAATTTTAAGTATACCAAAAAATCAATGGGAGTCATCAACTTCATTAGGCTTTTCAAAATTTTCACAACTTTGGTATATAATAATGCCACAAGTAATAAGAGCAGCGATACCACCTTCAATCGGAATTATGGTAGGTTTGATTAAAGATACTTCACTGGCTTCCATAGTTGGATTTGTAGAACTGACAAGAGCTGGAGGCTTGATAATGAGTGTTACTATGGATCCTTTTAAAATATACCCAATAATAGCGGTTATTTATTTTATCATTTGCTTTTTTTTAACGCAGTCAAGTCGTTGGCTTGAGAAAAAATTAATTATCTACAGTTAGAATTAGTGTTAAGATTTAGAAAAATTCTGAAAAGGAGGTATTTTTTTTCATTGACCTAAGGGTTCTTGTTGAAAAATCGATACTAAAATCGATTATCTCTATGGAGGTGCATGATGAAACTGAAAAGAGCGTTTTTAGCAGTTCTCTCTGTATCGCTATTACTTGGCTTTATGATGCTGTTAACATCAGCAGATACAGAATTTAAAAATGAGAATACCCTAGAAAAGATTCTTAGAACTAAAAAAGTCAAGATTGGCGTAATGTCTGCAGCGCCACCATATGATTATCTTGATGCTAACCAAAAACCAACAGGCTACAACTATAGAGTAGCAAAAGAAATAGGCCTTGCATTAGGCGCTGAAGTAGAACTCGTTCAATTAGTATCACAAAATCGTATTCCAGCCTTGCAAACTGGGGATATTGATATTGGGGTATATCTCATGGGATGTTATCCTGAAAGAGCCAAACTTGTTCAGTATTCCATTCATCCTTATATGGTCCAAACAATTGTTATGCTCGGTAAAAAAAGCCTGAAAGCAAGCACATGGAATGATTTGCATAAAGTTAAAATGGGATTAGTAAAAGGCGGTGGCGGATTAGTTCAAATAGAAGAAAGAGCTCCAAAAGATGCAAATCGAACATATTTTGATGATGATGTTATGCAGATGAATGCTCTTGTTGTAGGTCAAGTTGATATTATTCATGCTGATGGCATAGCTGCAGCACAGTTAATAAAAAAATTCCCAAAAGCAAATCTTGAAATAAAATGGGTACTTGGTGTAGAAACAGAGCATCTAATGGTACGTTTGGGAGATTATGCTTTAAGAGATTGGTTAGATGTTTTCTTGCTTTCTAATTATACTAACGGTCATCTTGGGCAGTGGTGGGATAGCTATATAAAAGATCAGCCGCTTGGCGATTTGCCAACCATGGCAACATCATTAGTTCCTAATGGAGGTAGCATTAGTCAATAATTGATGCAATACAGTATGGATAATTCTTAAATAGGATTATTCATACTGTATAACAATTAAATAAGTTATTTATGGTGAATAAAAATTAAAAGGGCCACTTCTTTAAACTTTTAAATGGATACTCTTAGAAAATGATCTGCCACCCGAAAACTGGACACTCATAATGTCAGTAATCGCATTTTAATGCGATACTACAGGAAGGAGCGGTCCAATGAAGAAATCGAGCTTCACCGATGAGCAAATTGCCTTTGCCCTGAAGCAAGCGGAAACCGACACCCCCGTCGCTGATATCATCCGGAAGATGGAGATCAGCGAACAGACCTTCTACCGGTGGAAGAAGAAGTACGCAGGGCTGCTGCCCAGTGAACTGAAACGTTTGCGGCAGCTCGAAGATGAAAACAAGCGCTTGAAGCAGATGGTTGCCGAGCTCAGCTTGGACAAGCACATGCTGCAGGAGGTGCTGTCAAAAAAAGCCTGACGCTTGCCCGGAAGCATGAGTTGGTCGACAACCTTGTTGCCACCTACCGGGTAAGCATCAGGACCGCCTGTAAGGTCCTATTGCTCAACCGTGCAACCTATTACTACAAGCCCCATCCTGATGATCAGGAAGTCTTGCGGATGAAGATTCGCGATTACGCTACGACGCGGGTGAAGTATGGCTATCGAAGGATCCATGTACTTCTGCAACGCGAAGGCTTGAAGATAAACAGAAAGCGCGTCTACCGTCTTTACTGTCTAGAAAACCTCAACATGCGGCTCAAATCACGAAGAAAGCAGGTGGCGAGGCCTCGAATAGAACTGGTAAAAGAGAGTCGAGCTAACGAGGTATGGGCAATGGATTTCGTCTCAGACCAGCTTTTCAATGGAAAGTGGTTCAGGACTTTGACGGTCGTTGATGTTTTCACCCGGGAATGCCTTTGTACTCATATAGGCCAATCGATGAAGGGCACGGATGTGGTCCAGGCGTTGGAACGATTGTGTATTCATCGGCAAAAACCATCCGCAATTCGAGTCGACAATGGCCCCGAATTCGTTTCGAAGGAACTTGATCTTTGGGCTTACCAGAAAGGCATTGGGCTTGTGTTTTCCCGGCCTGGTAAACCGACAGACAACGCGTACATTGAATCTTTCAACGGGAGTTTCAGGGAAGAATGCCTTCAGACGCACTGGTTTCTGTCTCTAGAAGATGCGAAGATTAAAATCGAGACGTGGCGAAAGGATTACAACGAGTTCCGACCGCATAGCTCCCTTGGGTACAGAACACCTAAGGAATTCGCGTCCCTGGCATGTGTCCCCAACAGCCTGTCAGGCTGATTTTCTAACTTGAAAAGTGTCCAGATATTGGGGGACTATCATCAGGCTGATTTTCTAACTTGAAAAGTGTCCAGATATTGGGGGACTATCATCGCCACCGTATTCGTTAGCTGTTTTTGGTCTTGATCTGAGGGCCCAGCATATCCTCGTCCTCCGGGTTCGATGTAGTTGTGGTATCCACATTCTACTAGAGGACAAGGTGCCGTTCTCTATCCCTCTATCCGCACTTCAGATTTGAACTGGCTTTAAGTATAACATCCGATTTTATCTAGTACAGCCACAAGAAATATATTTTTCTAATCGGAAAAGTTACATAACAATATAATACGTTTCAGATTAAAAATTATAGTTGTTCAAGTCCAGCAACAGAAGACAGCAATTACAAATATTGAATACTTTCCTTATTAATTATTATGAAATTCAAAGAATGCAGATATATTAGTACACGAATTCTCGGCTAGTCCTTCAGTTCGTTTTTCTATACTGTGTAACCTAAGTCCACAGAGATGCGGTGAGCAATAGTTTTTATAGAAATCTTTATCCTTGTGATCTTTTCCATGTCCATGCGGTTAACCGGGCCGGATGTACTTATTGCAGCGATAATGCGCCCGGAATAATCCAGGAGCGGAGCAGCAACACAACGCATACCAAGTTCACACTCCTCGTCGTCGATTGCACAACCTTCGTTTTTTACACGTTCAAGTTCTGCTATGAGCGAGGATTTAGTCACAATGGTCCGGTGGGTAAGCGCGACTAGTCCTTTGGAGGCGATGAGATTGTCAAGGGATTTTTCATCATACCCAGAGAGTATACATTTTCCTACGGCAGTGGAATTGAGGGGCGCCATCTTACCAATTCGCTGAAGAGTGCGGAGTACATGATCAGGTCCGTCAACCGCATCAAGATATACCACATCTCCGTTCTGTTCGACGGCGAGGAAGGTCGATTCTTTCCAGTCCTCCGCCATGCTCTCTAGATAGGGCCGAACGACATCCCTGAATCTAAAACGGGCCTTGATTTCCTCCCCGAGCCAGCACAGTTTCATAGTAAGATAATATTGCGACGTCTGATGATTTTGGCCGACATAGTCTTGATCCATAAGAGTTTTCAGAAAGCGAAGAACTGTGCTCGTGTTTATATTTATTTTTTGCGAGATATCTTGGAGGCGCATTGGTCCACGAGCGAGAGCGAGGGCTTCCATGATTTGAAAAGCCTTACCTATTGAGAGATTACTCTTTACCGCTTTAGGACGTGACTGATTCATGGTTGCTATTTATAACCTTAAAACTTGATTTTATCAAGTAACATGCTGGTACTGAATGCTCATGGGCTCGATCAATAAATGATCGAACCCATCGGAATGATCGTTTCACTGGAACACTCTTTACTTAATCGAATTCACGCAGAGCGTCTAGCGCAGGTCCCATGGCGCAATCGGTTTCATCCTCTACGTTCACTTCTACTACATAAGGTCCTTCGTATTCGATAGCCCGTTTCAAAGCGCCGGCAATTTCTCCCGGAACATTTACTTGCTCTGCTGTACATCCAAATCCTTCAGATATCTTGATATAATCGAGGAGATCTTTATTTTCCTTCATGTCGACGGCATACTCGAATCCGTAGGCATACTTCTGGTTTTGACGGATCAAACTCAAGCAGGCGTTGTTGAGTACTATGACCTTCACTGGGAGTCGATATCTAGCGGCTACTGCAAGCTCCTCAATCAGAAATGTAAATCCAAAATCACCCATTACTGCTATTACAGGTTGCCGGCCTGCGGTCGCAACAGCAGCACCAATGGCGGCAGGGATATCAAAGCCCAGTGTGCCTGCTCCCCCTGAAGGGAGATATCGGCGAGGTTTTTTCACAGTCTGAATCTGTCCGGACCAAATCTGGTTCAGACCACAGCCTGTAGTGAAAATAGGATCATATGAAGCAAGCGCGTTGAGTTCACGTAGCACACGTTGTGGTTTAATAACAGGATTTTCAAAATCTGTTTTACGTGCCAGTGCAGAACGGAGATCAGCTAAACCAATGATGCGTTCATCAGGTCCCCGAGGGAAGCCGAGGCGATGTTGAAGCTCTTTGAGTAAAGCCTCTGCGAAAAGCTTCGCATCTGCAATAATCCCCAGATCTGCGGGGAAAATACGGCCTATCTGGCTCTTTTCAATATCCACATGGATGAACTTTCGTGTGCCCCTATACACATCGAGTTTCCCTGTATGACGGTCAGTGAAGCGGCATCCAATTCCCAAGACCAGATCAGAATCGAGGAAAACACGATTGCCAAAAGGGTTCCCCACTTGAATGCCTGCATGCCCGACATTCAGAGAGTGACCATCCGGAATCGCGCCTTTGGCCATGTAGGTAGTAATTACAGGAACTTGTAGGAATTCTGCCACTGCTACGCAGGCATCGGTTGCCTCTGCAAGGATGGTACCCCCACCCAGAAGAATGACTGGAGCTTTTGCGGATAAAATCATGTCGGCGGTCAATGAAATGTCGTTAATGCTTGGTGCCGGTTTATTGACCATTGCCGGGGCGTAGGAAGCCGGATTGAAGTCTATATTCATCTGTTGCTGGTCTAGCGGGAAGTCAATGAGTACAGGCCCTGGGCGCCCCTCACGAGCAACCTTGAAGGCTTCAGCCATTATTTCTGGAAGTTTGTTCGCATCGGATATGAACCATGCCGCCTTCACAACTGATTTCGCTATCGCGCAAATATCGACACATTGGAAAGCTTCCTTGCCCATGAGAGAGGAGAGGCTTTGACCTGTAATGGCTATGAGGGGGATTGAGTCTATCTGTGCTGTATAAAGACCAGTGATAAAATTTGTCGCACCCGGACCAGATGTGCATATCGCGGCAGAAAGGCGTCCAGATGCCCTGAAATAACCATCTGCCGCGTGGACGACTGCCTCTTCGTGACGCATTGTGTAGTGATGGATTTTGGAGTTCTTTAAATACTTATACAATGGATTGATGCCTGCACCGGGTATACCGAAGACATCGATGATTCCTTCTATTTCTAATATTCGGACTAAAACCTCTGCAGATTGCATTAAATCCTCCAGTTACACTTATATAAAACTTAATGCCACTTTTTAACACTAATCCGTGTTTGCAATTCTGTCAATTGATATGTTTATGATTTAGCACTTACAATACATATTAAAAGTCAATGTTTTATAAAAATATGATTGTTGCAATACTTTGGTATCATATATTTACTTATATTATAATATAATACATTAGCTTGTTAAATCATACTGATCTATTGTAGCCATCAGGAGTTTTTATTTTACAGTATTAGCCAAGGAGATTGTTCGAGAAAAAGTTGTGGATATATTTCTTTTTCATCGTGTAAAAAGAAATTACAATTAAATAAGACCGATATAATTTGATAGAATTTTACTATTCGTGATATTGTTTACCATAGTGAAATTATGATTGACTGAACACAAGAGCCATGTTACGATTTGAAATCCTTCCAAAGGAGCAGGTTGGCGATATGGCTTTTCATCGTGACAAAAAATCACTTTTAAAACGGCTTGTCGATCAAAAATATCTGATTGTTCTCCTGCTTCCTGGCCTTCTGTATTATATCATTTTAAAAGTGGGCCCTATGTTCGGAATGATTATCGCATTCAAACGTTATAATGTGGCGAGTGGAATCTTGGGCAGCCCATGGGTAGGCTTCAAGTATTTTGTGGATTTCGTAGAAAACCCATACTTTTTCAGGGTCATACGGAATACGGTTTTGCTCTGTTTCTATCAACTCGCGATTGCATTTCCAGTGCCAATATTGTTTGCTCTGCTTCTGAATGAAATCGGGCATACTCGATTCAAACGACTTGTACAAACTGTAAGTTATCTGCCTCATTTTATCTCGGTAGTGATCGTGATAGGTCTGCTAAAACAGATGGTTTCCCCGACTTCCGGCATTGTAAATCAAATTATCTCAAGCTTTGGCGGAGACCCTGTAAACTTTTTTATGAAGAAGCAATGGTTTAGAACTCTATATATAGGGACCGGAGTCTGGCAGGAGATGGGATGGGGGGCGATACTGTATATCTCAGCGATTGCTAACATTGATCCTCAACTATATGAAGCAGCGAGAATCGATGGAGGTGGAAGATTTAGGTGTATGTGGAGTATCACGATTCCAGGAATTCTTCCAACGATCGTGATTGTGTTCCTACTCAATCTGGGACAGATATTGAATATCGGATTCGAGAAAGTGCTTCTCATGTATAATCCTGCAATCTACGAAACGGCTGACCTTATCTCAACATTTGTCTACAGATCAGGGCTCCAGCAGGGAAACTATAGCTTCGGTGCTGCAGTAGATCTCATGAACGCAGTTGTCACCATCATCATCATAGCCTTCACTAACAAGCTCAGTCGAAAGCTATCAGACATCAGTCTGTGGTAGGAGAAAGCGATGGCAATAAAAGACACTAGCATCCTATCGAGAATATTCTCGGCGCTGAATTTTATAATAATGGTGATTATAATGGCGGTCACGCTGTATCCTCTCTGTTATACGATTGCCATTTCGCTCAGCGATGTAACTGCAGTGACGACAAACTCGGTCAAAATCTTGCCAAAAGGTTTCAACCTGAAGGCGTACCAATACGCAATGGAACAACCCATATTCTGGATCTCGTACCGTAATACTATACTTTATACCGTCGTTGGTACGGCAATAAATCTCATTATGACCTTGACGCTAGCTTATGCGATTTCGCGACGAGAACTCCTGTTCCGTAAAACGATAACATTCATAATCATATCAACATTATACTTTCAGGGCGGTGTCATCTCACGTTTCATCGTCTTTAAGGAACTAGGTCTTTACAACAATATTTGGGCTGTCGTTCTACCGTTCGCCATCACCACGTACAACCTTGTTGTTGTCCGGACATATATGCAGGGTATCCCTGAAGAGATCCTCGAATCGGTCCGGATAGACGGCGGTAACGACCTGCAAATCTTTACAAAGATCATCATCCCACTATCAAAGCCAGTAATTGCAACAATAGGGCTTTTCTATGCCGTAAGTCACTGGAACAGTTACTTTTGGCCAATGGTGCTTCTGCGCGATAAAGAACTTCAACCTCTACAAGTACTTCTGCGAGATATGATAACTGAGAACAACCAAATCGGTTCTGGAATGCTCCAAACGGATCTCATATACCAGCCATCGGCAGAGATGATGATAGCAGCATCCATCGTCATAGCACTTATTCCAATTCTTTGTATCTATCCATTTATCCAACGCTATTTCGTAAAAGGCGCCATGGTAGGGGCGATGAAAGGATGACCAACCCGTATGGGTCGATCGATATTCGGAAGATTAGGTTACAAGGAGAGACACATGAGAAAGTCCTTGATGATGTCGCTATTCCTGCTTTTCATCCTATGCGTATCGACCGCAGTTTTCGCGGAAGACCAAAGCACTGCAAAGCCGGTGCTGAGGATGCTATGCATAGTCGACAAAAATACACCAGATATAGACAATGTCGTGAAGCAAGCGATAGAAAAAAAGTTCAATGTTGAGCTCAAGCTGGAAAAAAGCGGCTCTGAAACAGCACATTTCGACAAGCTCCACTTGTTGTTGGCTGCAGACGATCTGCCCGATATTGTGGCTGGATTTCAGGCCACCGAAGGCAAAACTGCTGGAATGAAAGGCGCACTCCTCGCATTCAATAAATACCAGAGTATTATGCCGAATTTCTTCAAGTGGATGAAAACAGACAAGAATGCAATCCAAAATATCACTGCTGGAGATGGTAATATCTACTCTGCACCTCGTTACGACCTCTTTCTGAGAGTCAATCGTGTCCCAATAATGAGAGTTGATCTCCTTAAGAAACTCAACCTTCCCATCCCGAAAACTTTCGATGAGCTATACAATACGCTCAAGGCAATAAAAGCGAAGTATCCTAGCAACCTTGGCATGTATAGCAACTTCGGGTACCAAGACCTCACTAATTGGGGATTTTACTTCAATACGAACGTAGGGTATGGATCAGTATCTGGTATGTACTACGACCGATATCAAGATAAATGGGTATACGGTCCAACGAACGAAGGGTACCTCGAGGAGATCACGTTCTTCAATAAACTCTGGAAGGATAAGCTCATGGATCCAGAGTTCTTTACTACAACCACAAAAATGTACAATGAGAAAGCGACAAATGGCAACGTTGCTGTCGTTATGACGACGGACGATGCTTCATGGAAAATGGAGCTCCAGCATAAAATAGCGTATCCCACTTCTGATCTTGACTACGAAATCGTTATCCCTTTCAGATCAATATCTCTTCCTGAACCGGCAGTATCGATGCGTCAATATGTGAATTCGCCATGGAGTTGGTCTGTTTCTGCGAAAACAAAATACCCGGAACTTGTATGCCGCATCATTGACTGGATGTACTCGGAAGAAGGTAGCTTTCAGACAACCGCTGGTTTCGAAGGCGTCCAATATACCTTTACTCAACAGAACGGTAAGCGTGTTTGGAAGTTTCTTCCTGAGATCATCCGTGAGTACAACCCCGATGGTAAGTACGATCCGCGCCCGAAGTATGCTTTGCGACACCCCTACTGGGTACGTCTGAACCGTGACTATTACGAAGAGTTCACACCAGAAAACGACTTCATCCAGCAGCACAACGAAACGCTCCAAGCTATGTACAAGCTGCCTGGGTATCAGAGGAACAACGACAATATCGAGCTCACTTTCTCAGACGAACAAAACGATGAGATGCAGAAAATCTTAACCAACTTACAGACGTATGTGGATGAGAACACAGTTAATTTTATTATTGGCGAGAGACCGCTCTCTGAATACCCAGCTTTCAAGAAGGAAATGGAGAAGTTCGGGTCTAAGAAGCTTGAATCGATCTACGCTGCGTCGTATGCCATATGGAAGAAATACGCAAAATAATGGAAATGGCCACCGGCTTATGACGGTGGCTGATGAAAATAATGTAGCGAACGAATGGAAACAAGCAGGAGTATCATGGAAAACTTTATAGAGAAGCAACGGACCATACCCGTCGCCGGCATATATGATGTACTTATAGCGGGAGGCGGAGTCTCGGGATTCTCAGCAGCGATCGCCGCCGCAAGAACAGGGGCCAAAACCCTAATCATTGAGAGATTAGGTTGGCTCGGCGGATTCCTTGATTCCGGATGGGGGGCTGGTACAGTCGGCTATGTCTTCAACGACAACAACGGTGAGACAATCCTCAAGGGAATCTGTTGGGAAATACTTGAACGACTCAAAGCAAAGGGATGGGCGATGGGAGCGGGAGAGCGGAGGTTTCTTAGGAATACGTGGCCGTACGAGACGGACAACCGGGTATTCCGGCCGCAAATCATGCAAGAACCGGCCAAAGCAGTGGTCATGCAGATGGTCGAGGAAGCTGGAGCCCAGATACTCCTTCATACTTGGATATCGGATGTAATTATGGAGAATGGAGAAGTTCAAGGCCTTGTGGTGGAGAACAAATCCGGGCGTCAAGCGATTTTCGCCAAAGTGACTGTGGATTGTACCGGTGATGGAGATGTTGCGTTCAAGGCCGGAGCGCCAATGGAGATTCTGCCCGCAAACCAGAGATACCAGGTAACCAGGAACCTTACACTTGTGAACGTAGACACCAAGACAATCCGCGAAAACATTGTAAAAAATACGGACCATTACTCTTACCTCATGGAGCCAATCAACGTCCCTGAAGGAATGCAGCATCCAATAAACGGGACTGAATTTCCGATCGAACGGCTCGAGGTTACCGAGGATGGACGCCATCTGAAAGGTGGACCAGGTTCGCACAGCTTCAACGGTGTTGGTATTCTTCAGGGAGTAAGTCAGATCGGAGCGAGTTTGGACGACGTAGATGCTACCGATGCCTGGGAGATCACGAAAGCAGAGATAGTGCTCCGGAAGAAGCTCATTGAACACTGGGAAAAGCTTCGAAAGGAACGACCTGAATATAGAAACTGCTTACTAGTCGCCGGATCGCTGGATCTGGGGGTCCGCGAGTCGAGGCGGCTCAAAGGCGAGTATTTCCTAAGTGAACGGGATATCGCTGAAGGACGGCGATTCAAGGATGCTATTGCACAGTCGATGATCGCACTCGATTGCCATCACCGAGGTGGTAACTGGGAGGAGGTTGCCCCGAAGGGTGCATATGACCTTCCCTATAGGATAATGCTTCCACAAGGAGTCAACGGGCTGCTTGTCTCGGGGCGTTGTTCTTCCATAGATCACCTAGCGCATGCGGCAGTTAGGAAGATCCCAAACTGCATGGCGCTCGGCCAAGCTGCAGGCGCGGCAGCAGCGCTCTGCGCGAAACGATGCGAGACGCCTAGAAATCTAGATATCCGCGAACTCCAGCGGCTGCTTATCTCTCAGGGAGTACCGCTAGTTGTCGATACTTCGGTTTAGGATCTCTACGACACCCGCATTTCAGTAACCAGCCCCAGGCGATGCACACGATTGCCCGGGGCCCTTATATAGCGTCCGCTTCTTTAGAAACAGTCGTTAAAAAACAGAAATTTAATGAAATGCAGTTTATGCGATGATTATGGAGGTTTTATGATTCATCAGAAAAAATCAATTTTCGTTATTCATACGAGTTTTGTTTCAGTTGATCACTTAAAGGCGCTTTTCACTGAAATCATACCAGAAGCTATCGTCAACCATATAGTCGACGATAGTCTTCTAGCTGATGTCACAGTCAACGGCAAGATTACTCCAGCTATCGTTCGTCGAATCTGCTTTTATGCACAATCCGCGGAAGCTCGCGGCGCTGATCTTGTTGTTAACCAATGTTCTTCAGTTGGCGAGGCAGTCAATATCGCTCGGGCAACGATCGGAATCCCTTATATTAAAATTGACGAGCCTATGGCAGCCGAGGCAGTACGGTTGGGTCATCGGATTGCGGTAATCGCCACAGTAGCAAGTACAGTAAAGCCTAGTGTTGGGCTGGTGAAGGAGGCGGCTACAGCTGCCGGAAAAGAAATCGTAGTCAATGAATATCTAGTGGATGGCGCAATGGAAATCTTGATAAAAGAAGGCAATCGCGAGAAACATAACAAACTTGTGTTGGCTGCGATCGAAAAAGCTCAATTGGAAAACGATGTAATTGTGCTTGCTCAAGGTAGTATGGTCGTGTTACTGCCTCTTTTGGGCAAAATAAAAATTCCAGTACTGAGCAGCCCGCGTCTAGGTGTTGAAAATGCAAAAAGGGTTCTTGGACTTTTGTAGCCTGAGAGAGTTTACATGATTGATAACTAAAATTAGTTATCCGCAAGGTTATTATTTCATTGTCAGCTATTGAATACAGACATTGTGCGAGAATAAATGAAATAGTGGAGGATTTGCATGGAAGGTTATTTTAAGCGAGTTCAGCACGAGACCGCGAGCCGATTTTGGATAAACAACGTTACGAGAAAGGAAGCAGCGCTGGCTATCGATGCCGGAGCGGTGGGGTGTACGCAGAACCCTTCCTATATCTGGAAAATGCTTACATCTGAGGATGAACATGAATTCGCGGAAACGAAACTAACGAAAATTCTGCAAACCACAAGCGATGACAATGAAGCACTGGAAATATTGCAGCGCGAATTAGTAGGAAATATTGCTTATCTTTTCAGACCCATGTATGAAGCTTCGGGAGGTGAGATAGGTTATGTGAGTATTCAGGGTGATCCCTTCGACGAAAGCCGTGAGACAATCCTCAGACTGGCCCGTGAGAACAGGAAAATGGGGCCGAATATCATGATCAAGATTCCGGTTACGGAGGGAGGACTCGAGGCTGTGCGGGAATGCATTAGCGAAGGCATACCTGTTAACGCCACCGAAGTAATGAGTCTTCACCAGGCTATGGATCTTTGCGATGTGTACGATGAAGCGACGAAAGGGATGGCCTATCCGCCGAAAGTTTATTTGTCGCATATCGCGGGGATATTTGACGAGTATCTGGCACATGCAGTAGCTGCGGCTAATATTGATGTCTCGTCAGACCATTTGCATCAGGCGGGCAAGATTATCGCCAAGAAAATTCGATCCTACATGGACTGCCGCGTCACTAAGGTCGGGTTCATTAACGGCGGCGCTCGCGGACTTCATCATTTTACTGAGTGGGTTGGCGCGAATATTTCAACAACGATCAACTGGAAGGGTACGGCTGAGGATCTTATTCATCTCGATCCTCCAATTGTAAGCCGTTTTGATACCCCGATCCCAGATGCAGTGGTGGATTCCCTTATTTTGAAGGTGGAAGATTTCGCCCGTGCCTACTGGCCCGGCGGGCTCGAGCCGCACGAATACGAAGAATTCGGGCCCGTTGTCCTTTTCTGCTCCAGCTTTAGAAAAGCTTGGGAAAATTCTTTGGCTCGTATCGCCGAAATCCGGAAAGCCTAAGTAATTCATGGCTTTTGATATTAGCGTATCGTTCGATTATATAGTTTGCCCAAGTAAATAGCCCTGATTTGTTGTCTTCGGAGCTTTTTATGGATCTTGTATGAAACCGAGATACCGGTTATTGAAGGACCCATTCAAGTTTGAAGCGCAAAAGGAACATGCAGGAAAAGCTCACACGGAGTCCGAAAGCTAAGTGATTTCCTTTGTCGATTATTGATCTTCTCAACATAAATCGCAAGCTGCTTTTGGGTCGGATAATCAAGGCGCATATTCTTAGACAAATACTGGAGAAGAAGTCCATTGGTATGTTCATTAAGGCCACGCTCCCAAGAATGATCTGGATGAGCGAAAAATATTAATGTATTAATTGCTTTCGATAACGTAAACTATCTTTCGCACATTTAGAAGGTTTAAAAGAGACACCCTCATCTTGTTAAGTTGAGTTGCCAGACAAAACTTGGCAAAAAAGAGGGCGCCATGCAATACCTAAGCTACTACCTTTGTTATCTCTTTTTCTCTCTTGAGCATCTTTACGAAAGCCTTTTTTGTTGCAGCAGCCACAGCGAGCACGTCGACTTCCTTCTTATGCCCGGCGTAGACATTGAATACTGCTGAACTGTTGTGCCCGGTCACCGTCTTAAGCTTTTTCTCGTCTACATAGAGGCAGACATTGCTCGTGTAATAGTGTCTCCAGGAATGGAAGTCGATGTTTCGTTCTTTTCTCTGCTCGTTGCTGATTCCTATGCTTTCCATGGCACTCACGAGTCCGTTCAGCATGTTGTCGCCTAAGGCAGGCTTGTCCGGCTCGGTCCCATAAAATACATAGTTGGTATCGCTGTTGTCATGGAGGTTCTTTTGCAGAAGCATCAAGAGTTCATCCTTGATCTCCTTTATTAAGAGCACGATTCGTAACTTGTTGTTCTTGGGCTTCTTCCTGCCATCCATCTCGGTCCAGTTCCATACTTCCAGCGAGGATTCCTTTATATTTATTCTCTGTATCCCTAGGCATCCTCCAAGCCTTAGTCCGGTTGTGCATACCAGGATATTCCTCACTCTCGCCATCTCGTCTTTCCAGACAGCTATAGAGAAGAGCTTCTGTACCTCTTCATCAGTCAGTATCCCCCGTTCCTCATTTGTTTCGGAGATCCTCTCCAGGCTCTCTGCGGGATTACTGGCAATCAACTTGTTTTTCTTGGCCCATTTGAGCGGTGTGGTGCCGGCGAGCATGGTCTTGTTGATGGTTGCATCGGCGAGTCCTTTTTCCGAAAGTTGCACACAGAGCTGCTTCAGCTCCAGTTCGGTGATCGATGACATCATCCTTCCCCTAAATGCTTCCCAATGCGTCAGCCGGTGCGCCATGTCGTAACAATGTTTTTTTGTGATGGATTTCTTGTGCACGAGGCGATCTTTGACATAGGTGGATTTTTCATAGTTCCAGAAGTTTTCAAAGAATGGCAGGAATTCCACATCGCCGGGGTTCGTTACCCTTGGCAGAACGTTTACAAGGCCGCGGGATTCAAGGATTTTAACGATTTCTTCAGCCTCTTCCTTCAGGAGCGGCGCTTTTTTAACAGCTGATAGAATGCTCTCACTTTTCAGATATTCACGCAATTCTATCTTTGATCTAGACTTACGTGCTGGGATTCCATTTTTTGCCCATTCCATGACGATCGCGAGCGCTTTCAGCTTATCCTTTGTTCCCGTACTTTTGGCTGTTGTCCACCTTCCTGAATTGGGAATCTTGAATAGGACATTCCAGTATTTGCCTCGTTTCCGTAGGAGAAAATTAGATGGTTCAGGATTCATCTCGGCACCCCTTAGTCGTTTGACGAGAGATACGGAGTATTGGAAGCGGGTCAATCCCGGCTTTCAGGAAGCTTGCATTTCAAACTCTTCATTTCACAGTGCTCATGCAAGCAGTTCCTACCAAGGATTGCTTTTTCTGCAACTCATAATGCCATGAAGGAATACGTTAGCCGAAGCCGGGAATCGAACCCGGTACCTGCGCATTACGAGTGCATATTCTATTAAGCATGCAGTAGCTTACACTACTATAGTATTTACATAATTCGTTTCAGTCAATAGATATACTTTCTATAGCGTTACTTTTGGTTGCTTAGTCTCGCTCAATTTATTAAGCAATTTTGGTCAACTTTGCTACCGATTTTGCTACAGGATTTTGCGTAAACTTTTAAAATGATCAATTTTGATTTGTTAAGCATTATATGGTTTAAAGCTCCCTAGGTAAGAGAATAGGACCTAAATACATATATAATATTGATATAAAAAGCTTATCACAGGGTGCTATGATTTCTTTCTGTAAAAGTACTTATTTCTGCCAATATCATAAGTAGCCGCTGTTATTGCTCATCATTATTCTCGATTTCTATAAATATTGCTTAAGTATTTTATTAGTAATAAATTATCGAGTCTTGTTACTTATTAAGATCGAACGCATATCCATAGCAGCTAATCCACGACTCTCGGTTTTTTATATCAAATTGGTGATAGCGAAATCGATACTAAACCGACCGAACCGCCCAATGGTTTTACGTTTCAGTCCCATAGGGGTGAGGACGATATTAATGATACTTAGGATTTCGTGAATTAATGACATGCAGTATAGGTTACCATTCGGTCTGGTCAAAAAGACTGAGTCAACATGGCCCTTGGTGCTATCCTCATGCTAGCACCAGGAAGCGCGGAGCGAGCCCCGATGTTAGCTTCGCTCCGTCCTTCAATCTGAGGTTTATATGCCTTTCAACGCGGAATAGTTTTCTTCTTTATACCTTCGCCATCTTTCGTATACCGAATCATAGGCTTCACGGGATTTTGGCTCGGGCAAGGAAATGTTCTCCACCGAGTTGATTGTCCTCGCCGCCTCGATCATGCCTTTGTAGAATCCGATCGCCTTGCCCGCAATTATAACTGATCCGAGGAGGGAGCAGTCGTGGATTCTCATCCGGGCATAGGTGGTGTCCAGAATATCCGCTTTCATTTGGTTCCACATCAGATTTTCCGACCCTCCACCGAAAACTCGGATTTCGCTGAAATCGGGCAGATCGAGCAGGTCATGAATAGCAGTCGCATAGCTCTTGTATTCAAAGGCGATGGATTCTAGGATCGCGCGGTAGGCGTGTGCCTGGCTGTGATTCCATTTGATCCCTAGGTAGGCGCCACCGAGCGATGGGTCCAGGGTTGTCCCTCCGATATATGGGTAAAAGGCCAATCCTTCAGAACCAGGCGGGATGCTGTTCGCCTGCGTGGTGAGAGCTCTCAGGTCGGACTGCGGAACAAAATTATCCGCGAACCATCGAATGCAGCCCCCTCCGTTCGTAAAGCAGAAAGCATACCAGAATCCTTCGATCGGAGAGCGGAGGGTGCGCACCAAGCCTGCAGGATCGGGATTCCAGGTGCTAGAGCAGGCGAAAAACAAGGAAGCAGTCCCGGAGATATCTCCGGCCTGTCCGGGTTCTAGGACTCCCGCGCCTATTCCTCCCGCCGGGAAATCTCCCGCACCTGAGACCACAGGTATTCCCGTAGGAATACCCAACTCACGGGCATATTCCGCGCACAATTTCCCGACGATCCTGGTTGGTTCCACGACCTCCGGCAACTTTTCTATTGTTATCCCACAGACTTTGCAGATCTCCTCGTCCCAGGTGTCGGTCTCGTAGTCGATCATGCCGGTATATCCGGTGGAGGTATTCTCGAAGTAAGCTTGGGCCCCTTTCAATCCGGCGAGCTTGCCGCCGACGTAGGTGGCTGGAATTACCAATTTGCATGCTCGATCGTAGATCGCCGGCTTGTTCGCCTTCCACCACAACATTTTGGGGCCAGTCGTAATAATGCGCTTGTTGCCACCCTTCGCTAGTATGCGCTCCCCGCAGCTTCGATCCATGACCTGGACGAAAGGCACGAAGCGGTTATCCAGCCAGGAATCGAAGGGACTTATCGCGTTGTAATCTTCATCGATCCATATAAGCCCAGCCTGCTGCCCGTCCATGACAATGGCGGCTATATCGGCACTATATATCCCCGAGGCTTGTATGCACTCTTTCATCCCCTCAATGGTAGAACTAAGCATTTCTCCTGGATCCTGGGTGACTGAATCAGGTTCAGGATGATACAGTTTGGTTGCTTTAGTAGCCGTATGCACGATCTTGTTGATGGCCAGGTTGAACAGGATAGTCTTCGTTCCTGATCCGCCGATATCGGAAGCTAATACGTAAACGTCCTTCATGACTCTTTTCTCTCCTTCCAGACAGAATTGCTCCGCCCAAATGGGCTAGATCTCCTTAAGATATTATGCATTATAACCTAAAAAAAAGTAAAATGGAAAAAATTTGATAAAATAAAAGAAAAAACTTGACAGGGTAAAAAACCCGTCATACTCTTCTACTCGGTAAGCTAGACCAAGGTCGTGGCTTTGGTTATTAGCTACTAATTTCTATAAAGGAGGATCTGGTGAAAAAGCTTCTATTCTTCGTAATGCTTCTCAGCCTTGGAGTTTCCCTTGTGACTGCACAGTTAGCTCCCGGCAAGAAGGAAATCGTCATCGCCAACGTTCGCTGGGACATGGGCGATGTCGCCTTTAATGGTGACCAGTATGGAACGGAGCTTGAGATCAATGATTTCGAAGCCAAGACAGGCATCAAGGTTACGATGCTAACCAGCGGCTCCGATGATCCACAGCAGCAGATCAATTACGCAAACACCTATTTTGCCCGCGGTATCGACGGTATGCTTCTCAGTTCCATTAACCCCCCTGCCTTGACTGTGGTAGTTAAGGAAGCCAATAAAAGGAACATTCCGGTCGTGACACACGACTCCTGCATCCCTGGCGGGAAGCAGATCTCCGTTTTCCCGATGGCAGTAGGCGCCGGAGAGCTTGTAGGAAAGGCCCTCCTTGATAACATCGTCGCCATCCGTGGCGACAATTACCTCAAGAACGTGGGCGGCCAAATCGTCGAACTCCGCGGCATGGTCACCCTGGGCGTTGATATCCAGCGTTACCAGGGCTGGAAGAATGTGTTCGAGCCTTTCCTGAAAAAGTACCCCAAGGTCACGTTTACCACCCATGTGGCTGGATTCAATGCCACCAAGGCTCGGCAGGCCGTTGATGCCGAAATCGCCAAATATGGCAAGAAAATCATTGGCATCTTCTCAATCGACGGTACTATGGGTGTTGGCGGAGCTATCCCGGCTCTCAAGTCCGCCGGTCTCTTCTTCCCGAAGAACAGCCCAAACCACATCCCCGTGTCGACCATCGATGGCACCACGGAAGAGTTTACCGCCGGCCGCAAGGGCGACCTCGACTTTGAGATCGACAACGGCAAGCTCACACAGGGCCGCCTTGCCGTCCGGGCGCTTCTCCAGTGGATCATGGAAGGCTGGGACAAGATGCCCAAGCCAGGCCAGGTCCTCTATGCCGACGACAATACTAGCTTGTCCCGCATGCCCTATGAGATCATCGACGGCATGAAGCAAGATCCTCCCTTCGAAGGATACGTCTATAGCTTCAAGAACTTGCTGGTCCCCCGGGATATCCCCTTTGACAGCAAGGAAGGTTGGGGTAATGCCTACTCTTATTCTCTCAATAAAAAGTGGCCATGGGAGTGAGATAGCGAATATTTGAGTTAACCGCGCGGCGAGGGCGCAAGCGCGCCTTCGCCGTGTTACCCAGCAATTTTCGTTTACGAGTGAGGGAACCATGATCGATAATCTGAATACAGCCGAACCGGAGATAGTCTGTAAGGTGCTGAATGTCTCCAAATTCTATCCAGGGGTAGCCGCACTCAAGTCGGTTAGTTTCGATATCCGCAAAGGTGAGATTCACGGGGTTATTGGTAAGAACGGGGCTGGGAAATCGACCATCGTGAACATCCTCGCCGGGCTTACTCCTTTAACTAGTGGTGAAATTTGGATAAAAGGCACAAAGACACCAAAAAACTACAATCCTCGTATGGCTGAGAATTTATCGGTATATCTGGTTACGCAGAACCCTTTGATTCTGCCGCAGAGGAGCATTACGGAGAACCTTTTCATCGGCTATATCTTGCATAACGGTAGTGGGTTCATTGCAGAAGATAAAATGAGGTCGATCACCGAGGAAATTATCAAGAAATTCGGTTTCCAATTAAACCCTGATCAGGAGATGGGAACGCTTCCGATAGATACACAAAAGCTACTTTTACTTGGACGTGGTATCTATATCGCCAAAGCCGATATTTTAATGCTAGATGAAATCACTGCTTCTTTGAACGTTGAGGGCCGTAAAAAAGTCGATGTGGTCATCCGCGAGGTTATAGCCGAGGGCAAGTCGATCGTGTTCATCTCGCATCATTTGAAGGAAGTCATCAATTATTGCGATCGTGTGACCGTTTTCCGAAACGGCAGCAAAGTCACTACAGCTGGCGGAAAAACTCTTACAGAGGAAAGCCTTACTAAGCTCATTATCGGCAGTGACCTTTCAAAAAATAACTATTTGATATCAGAGTTCAAGCGCCGCGATCCCAATCCAATGCTTAACGTGTCTAATTTTAACATCATGGGCTGTTGTCACAATATTTCTTTCGATCTTTATCGGAACGAAGTGTTAGGATTTATCGGTCTGGAAGGTTGCGGTAAGGAAGAACTGTTTGAGACGATATTTGGGATACGAAATATAGATTCGGGCTCGATTTCGATCAACGGCGAGAGGATCCTGTATAAATCGCCCGAGAGTGCGATAGCCAAGGGGATCATATACCTTTCCAGGAATCGTGAGGATGAGACTGTGTTCCACATGCTGTCTATACAAGACAATATGGTACAGATGGTTTACAAAAAGCTCAAAACCAAGATGGGATTCATTGACGTACAAAAAATAAGGGAATTTACGGATTCGTCAATAAAGTTGCTCAACATAAAGCAGAGCAATGTAAATGACGACATTGATTCGCTGAGTGGCGGTAACAAGCAAAAAGTCATGCTTTCAAGGATAATCGGTATGAAACCCAAGGTCTTCATATTGAACGAGCCGACGCAAGGCATCGATGTCGAGACGAAGGAAGAGATACTGAAAATAGTACGCGAGAAGCTGGTGGAGGAATCCAGCGTGATCATCTCCTCGGAGAGCGTCCAGGAGTTGATGTCAGTCTGTGATAGGATAATAGTCCTCTATAAGGGCATGATTCGATGCGTTTTCGAGAAAGAGGCGTTCTCAGAGGATGAGATCTACCTCAAGGTTCAGGGTGCATGATGAGGGGCAAGGCATGAGAGATGTTAAAAAAAGTGCGGATCAGCTTGTGCTTTTTAGCGTTACGCACGGGATTTGGATGATTTTTCTGGTCATTTTTCTGATAGGTGCGTGTTTTATCCAGGGTTTCATAAAATTCGAGAACATAATCAACGTCCTATGGGGCAACGTATCGTTCGGGTTCCTCGTCCTGGGTATGTTCATTGTCTTGCTGACCGGCACGACGGATCTCTCCATAGAATCCACCTTCGGCCTCGGCCCGATTATCGGAGCGAGGTTAATGGTGACATGGTTGCCTCACTTGGTCTCGCCGCCGATAGCGATCGTGATCGTGCTTCTTGTAGGCGCTTTAATCGGCTTGGTGAACGCTTTCTTCTACATCAAGCTCAAGATTAACTCGTTTTTAGTCACGTTGACTATGCTGCTCGTATTGCGAGGTCTATGCCAATATATCATACCAGAGGGGTTGTACTACCTGCCAGACGCCTTCAACGCCATTGGCAACTCGAAGCTCTTCGGCTGGCTGCCCACCGCTCTAGTGCTCTTCATTTTTGCTACCATTGGCGTGTGGGTTATCACCAAGAAGACTGCTTTTGGCAAGAATCTGTACGCGATCGGTAGTTCTGAAAAGGCTGCGTTTCTAGCGGGCATTAATATCAAGCGAGTCAAGACGATCGCTTTAATTATCTCGGGATTCGCGGCCGCTTTGGGTGGGCTCATCTCCTCTGGAAGAATGCAGGCAGTTGTAGCTGATATGGGCTCCGGCGAGGTCATGATGGTATTCGCGGCCTGTTTCTTAGGCGGGACCGCAATGTCGGGCGGTAAGGGCGAGGTTGTCGATCTGATAGGTGCGATCCTGACCCTCAGTATGATAACGAACATTCTGAACCTGCTCGGCGTGAATCCCTACTTGATAAATGTTATCTACGGCCTAGTGCTACTGTTCGCCATAGTCTTTGCAAACGCTCAACAGCAGATTCGTCA
Organism: Treponemataceae bacterium; assembly: GCA_963677895.2. Lineage (GTDB taxonomy): Bacteria > Spirochaetota > Spirochaetia > Treponematales > Rectinemataceae > UBA11090. The sequence continues at coordinate 406,648 of CAXXGJ010000018.1, forward strand.
GAGCATACTACTTAAGAAATCGATAGCGACCAATTGAAAGGAGGTACACGCGATGAAAGCTCTAGTATGGTACGGCCCGAACGATCTCCGATTCGAGGACTGGCCGGAGCCAAAGTTACAGGACGATGAAGTAATGCTTAAGGTGGCTTATTCGGGTATCTGCGGGTCGGAAATGTCCATCATACACGGGGTTAACACCCATGGCGCTCAGCCGCCTAAAGTGCTAGGACACGAATTCTCTGGCGTGATCGCCGATATGGGCAAAGGTGTAAAGAACTTCAAGCTAGGTGAACGAGTCACCACGCACCCGAACGCGAGCTGCGGCGAGTGCTATTATTGTAAGCGGGCCCAGGAAGGCTTTTGCCTTCGGCCTTTCAATTTCATCACCTCCAAGGAATCGGGGGCCTTTTCCGAGTACACTAAGGTTAAGGCTAAGACCTTGTACCGCATTCCTGAATCCATGTCGCTCAAAACAGCCTCCTTGGTAGAGCCGATCTCAATCGCGGTGCACGCGGCCAGCTTGGTCCGCTTTTTGCCAGGCGATACAGTGGTAATCTTGGGTGGCGGTACCATCGGCCTAGCTTGCCTCCTTGTGATGCGACACTACGGGGCGAGCACCATCATCGTCTCCGATCCGGTGCAAATGCGTCGAGACATAGCGAAGAAGATGGGCGCGGACATCGTTGTAGATCCGTTGAAGGAAGATCTTCAAACTGTGGTCAGGCAGAACTCAGAGGGCTTCGGCTTCGACATGTGTATCGAGGCGGTCGGTAACGAGAAGACCTGCGAGCAAGCCATGACGCTCATTAAGAAGGGTGGGACGGTATTGTTCGTGGGAGTACCTCCCCCAAACAAATTCACCTCGGTGTCTTTCATGGAGGTCAACAAGAACGAGTATAAGTTGGTCGGGTCGAATTGGTCTCCGTACTCGTTCGACCGGACGATCAATATCATGAAGACCTTCGATCCAGACCCGCTGATAACGCACGAGTTCAGGCTGCAGGATTTCAGGAAGGCCATTGAAAGCCAGGAAGGCAAATCTGCACTCAAGACAACATTTGTCTTCGAGTGATTGCAGGCGACGCTGTCGCGATCGTCAATGAACGATAAGGAGCAAGGACATGGACAAGAGTAAGATCGTGGATCTAAGCAACAGAATAATCCCCGGCCAGGAGCATTTTCCATACGAGGCGCAGGTGGACGATGTCACGAAGATCATCCCATACGTCAAGCACCATCCGGATGATTGGTATGTGGTGGGTATCGTGAAATACTGCACTCATATTGGAACTCATATCGAGGCTCCTTACCACCATAAAAAGGGGGGAATGGATATAGCAGACTTCCCCTTCCAGAATCTGATTGCGCCCTTGGTCGTGATGGATTTCTCGAAGAAAAGGGGCCACGAAGCGATCTCGCTCGCGGAGGTCAAGGCAGGATATGACGACAAAATCCACGCGGGTGACGTAGTGTTGATATTTACCGGCATGGATAAACTCTTTCACACCGATCGCTGGGAAGAGAACAAGCCCTATATAATGCCGGAAGTAGCGGCGTATCTGGTTTCGAAGAAAGTAGCCTGCGTTGGGACTGATACCTCGGATATCGAGGTTCCAAACCTGCTCACGCAACCCGTGCATCAGGCTCTCTTTGCCGCCGATATCCCGATGATCGAATCCGCTGCGAACCTAGAAAAAGTCAAGGACGGAGACTACATCATTATGATCTTGCCGGCTCCTTTCGTCGGACTCGACTCCACGCCGTGCAGAATCATCGCCATTCCGCGCAAGGAATTTTTCTGGGCGTAGCTGAACCATTCCTTTCGATCGAAACCGTCCGTCGGCTAGACGACTGGCTAAGCTAGCGAATGGTTGGATCGTAAGACACTTCATGCATTCCTGTAACATCAATGATTCGCCTGGAGTGTCGCTATAGGAGAGAATACGATGAAGAAAAACGACGAGAAAGAAGAATATCTCGAGATGTATCGCCAGATGGTCCTGATCCGGAAGTATGAGGAAGCGCTCTATTTCTTGTTTCTGGAAGGGGTCATGCCTGGCAGCATCCACCAGTCGCACGGCCAGGAAGCTTGTGCGGTAGGGGTGCTCCATGACCTGCGCAAAGAAGATTTTATGGTAAGCACTCACAGACCAGCTGGCCACGATTTGGCTAAAGGGGTATCTCTACACAGCATGATGTGCGAGATGTTCGCTAAAAGCAACGGTTGTTGCAGGGCAAAGGGCGGGGCGATGCACACGGGAGATATCGAAGTTGGGGCTCTTCCGGCCAACGCCATCGTCGGGGGGAACATCCCGATAGCGGTAGGAGTTGGGCTTTCCTGCAAAATGAGGATGACCGACAACGTAGTGGTGTCGTTCTTTGGCGACGGCGCCTCCAACGAAGGAGCCTTCCACGAGGGTTTGAACGGCGCCGCAATCTGGAATCTCCCGGTCATTTTCGTTTGCGAGAACAATATGTACGGGGCATCTACAAAATTCAGCGCGATGTGCAAATTGGAAAATATTGCAGATAGGGGCGCCGCATATGGCATCCCCTCTGAGATCGTGGACGGCAACGATCTGCTGGCGGTCAGAGCTGCAGCGGATCGAGCGGTTAAACGCGCTCGCTCCGGACAAGGGCCTACATTACTCGAGCTTAAAACCTACCGTATCGGAGGTCATTCGAGAAACGACGCCGCGAAATACCGTGACAAGGCCGAGGAAAAAGCGTGGTTCGCAAGAGACCCGATCAGGAGATTCAGGACTTGGCTAGTCGATAACAAATATTTCACAGAGGACCAGTTGACCGTGTGTGGACAAGAGGTGGATCGAGAGGTGGAAGAGTCCATAGAATTCGCTAAGAAATCGCCATACCCTGATCCAGAAGACGCTCTGAAGGACGTGTACTGGGCACCGGAGGTGCGCAAATGAAAATGATGACGATCGCCGAAGCCCTTCGGGCCGCTATAGCTGAAGAGATGAGAAAAGATGAAAGGGTGTTCTGCCTTGGCGAGGACATCAGCGACTTGAACGGAGGTTACGGTGGAGCCTTCGGCGTGACCCAGGGACTGGCTGGTGAATTCGGGTCTGAACGGATTTTGAATACGCCAATCTCGGAGATATTGATCGGCAGCGCCGCAGTGGGCGCCGCCATGACCGGCATGAGGCCAATAGCCGACGTCCAATACGGCGACTTCCTTTTTTGCATGATGGATTCCCTGGTCAACCAGGCCGCAAAGATGACCTATATGTCGGGCGGTAAAGTGAAGGTGCCGATGGTCATGCGCGCTCCCGTGGGTGCGACGACTCGCGGAGCCCAGCATGGGCAAAGTCTTGAAGGTTTTTTCACTAGAGTACCAGGCCTCAAGGTCATTTGTCCTTCTGGGGCATACGACGCCAAAGGATTGATGAAGACCGCGATTCGGGACGATGGACCGGTGTTGTGCTTCGAACATAAACTGCTCTATGGGAAAACCGGAACTCGCGTCGAGCAAGGCGCATTGGTAACAACCGAAGAAGTGCCAGAGGAGGAGTATACCATTCCCTTCGGGAAGGCCACTGTAAAGCGGGAAGGCAAGCACGTTACAATCGTGGCAAACCTCATGATGGTGCACAGATCCATGGAAGCAGCCAATATTCTGTCCACCGAAGGGATCGAATGTGAGGTAATAGATCCACGCACGTTGATGCCCTTCGATTTCGAGACCTTACTCAAGTCGATCGAGAAGACTGGTCGCCTCATGATAGTACATGAGGACACGTACTCGAACGGCTGGGGGGCCGAGGTAGCTGCCTATGTTGCTGAGCATGGGCTCTACCTGCTGGACGCACCGATAATGCGGATTACGACACCCGATGTGCCCATTCCCTTTGGTCCGCCCATGGAGAGCTTTGTGATTCCCAACGCACAGCGCATCGCCGATGGTGTCCGCAAACTGATGGTGGCGTAAATGAACAAGATTTTCATGCCTTCGAGCGGCCAGACCACCGACCAGTTGATTGTGGCCCAGTGGCTGAAAAAAATCGGGGATCCCGTGAATCGTGGAGATGCATTACTGGAAATCGAAACCGACAAGGCTACCCAGGAAATACAGAGCTATGCGAAGGGGGTGTTGCTCAAAGTCATGGCCAAGGAAGGGGACACCGTTTCTTCCGGGGACTTGATTGCCCTAGTGGGAGAGCCTGGCGAATTGGATCTGGAGAAGGAACAAGGCCAAACGCTACCACGGCCATCGCCCGTGGTAGCGGAATCGATATCCGAGACGAAGCCTAACCTGGCCGCATCGGAGATAACCCCAACCCCGACAGTACTGGGACTACCCGCTGAACCCATATCAGAAGAATATATCGCAATAGTCAAGGGTGCTTTTATCCCAGCACTTCCCGTGACAACAGTTCCCCCCGCGCAAGGGTCTGTGAAACCTCGTGGTGAAATGGCCGCCGTCCAGTCCTCGCCCGCGGCGAAACACGCTGCCCGGATATTTAATGTAGATATCCATGAGATAGCGGATATTCTTAAAAAGGTCTCGATAAAAAAGAAGGACGTGGAAGATTTCGTGAACCGGGCTGATACCGATGATCTGGCGCTGCTGGAAACCATCCCGCTCACCAAAACAAGAAGGATAATAGCCGAGCGGCTAACTTCAAGCGCGACTACAGTACCTACATATCAGGTCGAAGTCGAGATCGACATGGAATCCTGTATCGACCTGCGGGAATGCTTGAACAGGCAGGAAGGAAAACCCAAGGTATCATTCCACGACCTCGTAGTGCTGGGAGTCTGTGCAGTGGTCGATAGACACCCCCTGATCAATGGCACATATACTGCACAAGGCACCAATGTATTCCGCCATGTAAACGTGGGAATCGCAGTTTCTTCGCCAGCGGGATTGATTGTCCCGGTTGTGCGACGCGCCTCGGAGCTTGGCATAAGAGGCATTGCCGCCGAAAGTAGAAAATTGATTGAGGCGGTCCGAGCCGGCCGACAAACTCCCGAAATGCTCACTTGCGGGACCATCACCATTTCCAACCTGGGCATTTTCCCGGTGTCCAGATTCACTTCCCTTTTGAACCCGCCACAGAGCAGTATTCTGTCACTTGGGGTGATTCAGAAACGAGTGGTTTATAGGAACGGTGAGGTCGTGGTAAGGTCAATGATGAACGTAACAGGGACCTTCGACCACCGAATTGTGGACGGAGCCTATGGCGCATCCTTCCTTGCGGATTTGAAGGAAGTGCTGGAAAATCCGGCCTTATTCACACTAAGAAAGGAATAGACGATGACGGACGGAAAAATAGACTTATCGGTCATTGGTGGCGGTCCAGCCGGATATGTGGCCGCCCTGAGGGCATCGAGACTCGGTCGGAAAGTGGTTTTGTTCGAGAGCGCTCGGGTCGGGGGTACTTGCCTGAACGTAGGGTGTATTCCCACCAAGTATCTCGTGGAGAAAGGCGTAGTGTTGGAGAGGATCCGAGCCCTCACCTCTGAGAAAATTTTTGATGGAGGAGGGAAATTTAGTCTCGTAAAAATATTGGATGGGAAGCAAAAACTAATCGAAAAACTTGTGTCCAGTGTTGAAGGACTATTAAAAAACTCCAAAGTTGAAGTGGTAACAGGTGAGGCGAAAATGATCGCCGCAGGAATGGTGGAGTGTGGAGGTGTTTGCTACGAAAGCTCCAATATTTTGATCGCGACTGGATCAAGGAGCATTTTCCCGCCAATTCCCGGGCTGGAGGGCAACGTTACCGACAGCACCCAAGCTCTCTCCATCAGCAGGGTACCAAAATCTATGGTGGTGATCGGCGGAGGTGTGATTGGCCTAGAATTCGCCTCGATTTTTAATTCCTTCGGAAGCACGGTTACAGTCCTAGAAGTCCTGGACGAGATTCTTCCAAAAGAAGACCGTAACGCGGTACACGAGGTCGTCCATATACTTACCCGACGAGGTATACATATCCTTACTGGAGTCAAAAATCTATGCATTTCCGCAGACACCGGAAATAAAAAACTAACCTATGAGAGGATGGGAGCGGCTGAGACAATTGAAGCTGATATCGTGCTGGCTGCGACTGGTCGGCGCGCTTCGCTTAGAGGAATCGATGCATCGGCGCTTGGTATCCAATTGGACTCTAGTGGGAATATTATAGTGGACAGGGAAATGCGTACTAACCTTCCCGGGGTCTACGCGGCAGGTGATGTTATCGGCGGTTGGCAATTGGCACATGCAGCATATAAAGAGGCAGAGTTAGCGGTGTACGCGATGTTTGGGAAGAGCTCAAGCTTAAAAGAGCAACCTGTGCCTCGATGTTTGTATACATCACCTCCTATGGCTTCGGTTGGTATCACTACGCAGGAAGCTGCTAAATTGGGGAAAGATGTCTCGGTTGGAAGCTTCCCCTATTCATCCTCAGGTATGGCCCTCGCCGAAGGATCTCGGGAAGGGAAGGCTTGGGTCATCTCGGACAGAAAAACTGGGCTGATCTTAGGGGTTCATATAGTTGGTCACAATGCACCCGAACTAATAGCTACAGGTGCGATGGCCATCGCATCGGGAATCAGCGCTGAATCTTGGGCCGACATGATAGTTGCTCATCCTACCCTATCAGAAATTGTACATGAGGCTGCTATGGCTTGTACGGGTAATGCTTTGCATAAGCCTAATTAGAAGCTCTTGAAAAGTAATAACGGTAATCAGAGCAAAGGAATATATAATATAGATGAATCTTATGGTATTAGCTAGGAGAAATGCGAAAGCCTTTTTATGTCGCTGATTTATACGATTATTGAGATGGTTTAATGGCAAATAATGATACAATAGTTGTCTTCTGGAGCTGTCTTAAAGATAGAAAAGTGGGTTCTTCAGGAACTCCTAACTTGAATTACATTCTAGGAGTTATAGGCTTTTATTTTTGACGAACTATTCGTATAATTCACTACAAAGGAAATATGCAGGACAGTAAAGAGAAAATAGCAGATTTAGTAGATATCTGTTATGGATACTATATCTACGGTGAGACTCAGGGCCAAATAGCTAAGCGAATGGGCGTTTCAGTCGCAAAGATCAGTAAAATGATCTCTCTAGCTCATAAGATGGGTATAGTTCACATTGAGATCCTCGATCCTATTAAACTGGCAGATAATCTTGCCAAGCAGCTTAAAGCCCGGTACTCGCTCAAAGAGGCCAAGGTAATCCCGATTCCAAGGTTCGGAGTAGAGAATTTACTCAATAGACTTGGCAAGGTCTCCGCTGAGCTGCTAAGTTCCTATATAAAAAAGGGAGATGTTATCGGCATTTCGGGCGGATCTACATTGTTTGAAATGCTAGAATATTTCGAGCTACCGGATGCCAAAGACAACGTAGTCGTCCCACTATTGGGTGGATATAAGGAATTTGAAGACGCAACTCATGGGACCGAAATCGCTTCCAGCTTTGCGAAGAAGCTCAATGCGCAGCTTGTAGTCATGCCTTCTCCTGGCATCGTGAAACAGGAAGAAATCAGTTTCTTTCTCTCGAATACCGCGATCAAGCGAAGCATGTCATGGATCCCCAAATGCAATATAGCCGTTTTCGGTATTGGAACTGCAGATACAAATGGTACATTCTTCAAGGGTGGAGTGATTACTGACAAAGACTTGTCCATGCTGATGAAAGAGAATGCGGTCGGTTGCATTTGCCTCAACTTCTACGATCAAAAGGGAAAACCATGCGAGGATTTCAATTCAAGGATTATCGGCGTTAGCCTAGATGATATTTTGAAGATAAAACTTACTATCGGGGTAGCCGGTGGTAGCCCTGAGAAGGCAAAGGCTATTCAAGGGGCGCTGAATGGAGGGTATTTAGACGTTCTCGTTACTGATCAATTGACCGCCGAATCACTACTGGGCTAGCTCTTTTCTACTGCTTGGCTTCGGCAATAATATGATCAGAGCATGTAACAGAGGCTGTCGTAGCCGATGATAAATTGCCGGCTACCCGTGTCCTGTTCGAATCGTTCAGGATTGATATGAAGTTCCAGGATCTTTAAAATGTTGCTTATCAGAAGACCTTTTCCCGCTATCACAAAGCACGAAAGCAGTACTAAGAATCCTGTTTCTATGTTGGGCTAATGAAGACGGGATTTGATATAGTATCAGGGCAGTCTCTCTTTACGGCCCATAAAGCCAGAAAGTTTTGTATTTTTTTCTTATTTACTGCTAAACTTACTGTAACCAACTGCTTTTCATCTTTATTCATCTAAGCCTGCACCCGTTCAACAACTAAAAAGGTGTGATTATTATAAGCACCATTTCTAGCATCCGAATTCCTGCTTCATGAAGCTGACAATATTATCGATGCATTTTCCAATAATTGCCTTTCCTTTTTCTGCGGTGGCCTTGGTCGCGTCTCCTAAGATACCGTTATAAGTGTTGTCCTTGAACTCGTAATAGGTTATCACATCTGGGAATTTGCCGAATTTGGGATTCTGCGCTTTTACAAGCTCTACCTTGGTTAAGTCCACGTATTCGGGATGCAGATATAGCATTATTGAAGTACCGCATTCACTGGCGTGCCCGTGGGCCATCCATCCTGAATATTCACAGATACCGATAGCATTTGGCTGGGTAAAACGCCACCAATCTATCTGAGCACATTTTATACCCTTTTCTCGTTGATATTCTCTAGCTAACTGGCTGATGATAGGCACGTTGCCAGCATGCATATTTAGAAACATGAAGTTTTTAAAGCCCCACTTTATGAGTGAGTCTATGATATCGCGAATCACTGCAGCATATGTTTCTGGGAGGATCTTGATGGTTCCAGGGAATTGTGCTAGCGAATTTGATTCCCCCATCTCGAACATCGGCCCAATTATTGCATTGGTTTTTTCAGCAACTAGCTCACAAACTGCGGCGGAAACAATGGTATCTGAACCAAGTGGTAGGTGTGGACCATAAACCTCTATTGCTCCACCTGGTATTATCACAGTATCACATTTCTTTCGAATCTCATCAAACTCGGTCCAACTCATCTCTTTCATCCACTTGGTATTCTTCATAATTGTTAATCCTTTATTGGTTATTTTTTCGGTACAATGGTAAAAAGTCTTCGATTATTTTCTGCAATCCCATTAAATTTAAAATATCACCCGACATTACCATTTCGTCTTCTAGTGATGTCGTTGAACCGGTTTTTTGGAGTCGATTGAACAGCTTATAATAGGATTTCGCGGCTACTTGAATCGATGAGACGGGATAAAGCCCTGCTCGGAATCCCATTTGTTTTATTAGATTAATATCCACTTTAGCGGAGTAGGTTGCTTCATTCAGGTTGATCATCAACTTAGCATGGCATTGATTGGAAATTTCCATCATGTCTTTTGTAGAACCTATGCCATCGAAATATACATAGTCAACCCCCATGTCTGCCGCCATATTGGCGCGTTTTATAGCACCGGGAATACCTTCCGTTTTCGCTAGCATGGTTCGAAGAACCAGCACAAAATCATCCGATACGTTTTTACGGATCGCTTGTATCTTCGGTGCAAGAAGGGACCATGGAATTGGCTGTTTCTCACGTGCAGGTATTTCTTGCGGGAGAATGTCATCATCTAGCTGCATACCGCTTACACCAAGCCGCTCCAGTGTCGATGCGGCATTAGCTGCGTGAGCTGCATTACCGAAGGCATTGTCGGCATCGGTAATTACCGGAATATCTATACATGCGAGTATGTGGCCTAGTGTCGAAGTCAAGTCACTTAAGCTTAAGTAGCCGAGGTCCGGCTTGCCCAAAGTTGCTAATGAAACTGCTCCGCCTGACAAGTAGACTGCTTGGAATCCTGTATCCTGCGCTATTTTTGCACCTAGGCAATCATAAATCCCGGGTAATATAAAAAAGCGTTGCTCTTCCATGAGGCGCTTAAGATTGTTTTTGCGAATTGGCATAATGTAAATTTCTCCCTATATATTCTTCGCTAGCGCACGCTCAAGGGAATAGATATCGGTACGCCGATTTTTCAGACTTCCTATCTCATTTTGGATTTTAGAAACATAGTCCAGATCTATGTTAGCTAGGAATAGACATTCGCAATCACGAGCTTTTTCAATAATTTTCCCCCATGGGTCGATCACCATGCTGTGGCCATAGGCGGTAAATCGGGGTTTTTCGCCCACCTGTGCTGAAGCAATTATATAACAACCGTTTTCGATTGCACGTGCACGTAGCAGCGGTTCCCAATGAGCTTCCCCGGTTTGTCTAGTAAAGTTTGCTGGCGTGAAAATCACCTGTGCGCCCTCTAAAGCCATCAACCGAAATAACTCTGGGAAGCGTATATCGTAGCATAAGGAAAATCCTAGCCTCCCAAGTTCTGTATCTATTACAACAATCTCATTGCCTGAACTATTCATGGCTGATTCGGTGATTACAGGTCCGCCTTCTACGTTCACGTCGAACAAGTGTAGCTTTCGGTATCTAGCTTTTATCATTCCATTTGGATCGAGCATAATCGATGTATTGTATGGATTGCCATCGCCATTTCGTTCTCGGATACTTCCACAGTGTATCCAAACTTTGCATCGCGCGGCGATATCTCTCATTCTATCAATCGTATATCCTGGGATTGGTTCTGGTTTATTGATTTCTGGATCAAGTGAGGTGACATTCATTACTTCAGGTAGTGAGATTAGCTTTACACCCTGTTGTACAGCTTGTTCGATCATATTTTCGATTCGTTTTAAGTTGTCGTTTTTATCTGCACGTGTGTCCATTTGAATTACGCCGATTTGGTATTTGTTCATTTTTTCCTCCTATGTCTTAAAATATTTTTAACGGCTGGCCGGAAAAGATACATATTTTGTCTTAAAGCTCATTAATTTCCCTTACATAGTGACAAGCCACAAAATGCCGTGGCATCACTTCCTCGAACTTCGGCTCTTTTTGGCTACATTGATCTTGAGCGAATTCGCACCTGCCAGCAAAACGACAGCCTGGTCGAGGGTTGATGGGTGATGAAATCTCACCTTCTAGCAGTATCCGCTTCTTTTTTGGTCCTACTATTGGGATGGGAACTGCAGCCAGCAATGCTTTCGTGTAGGGGTGCAGTCTGTTTTTAAACATTTCTTCATCGCTTGCGAGTTCCACCATCTTTCCGAGATACATTACGAGGATGTTGTCTGATATATGTTTTACCACGGCGAGATTATGTGTAATAAATAGGAAGGTCAAATTGCGCTCTTCTTGTAGATCGCTCATAAGATTTAGAATTTGCGCTTGAATTGATACATCAAGCGCAGATACTGGCTCGTCGCAGACTACGAATTTTGGATTTAGCGAAAGGGCACGTGCCACTCCAATTCGTTGCCTCCTACCGCCATCGAGTTCGTGGGGATAAGAGTTTGCGAGTCTTCTTGCGAGTCCGACTGTATCCATCAATGCAAAAACCTCTTTTTGCATCTCTTGGCGGTTTCTACATTTATTATAGATAATTAGTGGCTCTGCGATAATTTCGCTAATCGATTGCCTGGGGTTCAGTGAAGAAAAGGGATCTTGAAAGATCATCTGCATATCCTGCCTGATGTCCTTGAGTTGCTTCCTATTAAGATCACTTATGTCGACCCCGTTGAATATGATTTTCCCTTCAGTGCGTTCCAATAAATGTACTAATACTCTTCCTAATGTGGATTTTCCACAGCCCGATTCACCGACGACTCCAAGTGTTTGCCCTTGTTCTATCGAAAAAGAGACTCCATCCACCGCTTGCAACATCCCTTTGGGAGTCTTGAAATACTTCTTTATTCCTTCTACTTCAATAATATTGCCCACGGAACAACCTCCCGTTATTTTTTGTAGTTAATGCATTTCACCCAGTGGTTTGGTTCGACTTCAAAAAGAGGAGGTCTTTCCACCTTGCAGCGTTCGATACAAACAGGGCATCTCGGAGAAAAATTGCATCCTCTAGGTAGATTGGTCGGATCTGGCATTAGGCCATTGATCGGCGTAAGTCTACTGACGCTCTTAGTGAAATTGGGGATGGATTGGAAAAGACCAACAGTGTAGGGATGCATTGTGTGATTGTATATTTGGTCTAGATTGCCATATTCTACGATTTCTCCAGCGTACATGATAGCCGCATTTTTACATACTTCCGCCACTACCCCTAGATCGTGAGTGATAAGAATCAGTGAAGTATTAAATTCCCGCTGTAGCTTCTCAATAAGCTCAAGGACTTGTGCCTGAATTGTTACATCAAGTGCGGTAGTTGGCTCGTCGGCGATGAGAAGCGCTGGATCACATGCAAGTGCCATCGCAATAACTACTCTCTGCTTCATCCCACCGGAAAATTGATGCGGGTAATCTTCAAATCGTTCTGGAGAAATGCCTACCGTCTCTAGCATCTCCTGTGCAAGAATTGCAGCTTTCTTACGGCTACTTTGCTTGTGTAAACGGATTACTTCGATTATCTGATCTCCAATGGTCATGACAGGGTTTAGTGATGTCATTGGATCTTGGAATATCATTGAAATTTTGTTTCCACGTATTTTTCGTAATGCCAATGCTGACATCGTATTTAAATTTTTCCCTTCGAATATTATTTCTCCACTAATGATCTTGCCAGGCGGTGAAGAGATCAAATGCATTATACTTAATGCAGTAGTCGTCTTCCCTGCCCCTGTCTCGCCAACCAAGCCCAGCGACTCCCCTTTTTGTAGAGATAAAGAAATATGGTTTACTGCTTCCACTACGCGATTTCCAGTAGTATAGTGGACTGTTAAATCTTTAATTTCTAATATTTTTTCGTTCATTTCGAGACTTTCTCCCTAGTTTTTCAGTCTTGGATCGAGGGCATCGCGTAACCCGTCGCCGAACAAATTAAACGCAAATACCGTTATCATAATTATCAGACCAGGGAATGTGACAACATGCCAATAATCTCGAAGGTACGCGCGACCGGCTGATAACATAGATCCCCATTCTGGAGTGGGGGGAGAGATACCGAGTCCTATGAAACTCAGCGTGGCTGCCGATAGAATGGCGGTAGCAATGCTCATAGTAGCCTGAACTATAATCGGTGCAAGACAGTTTGGTAAAATATGCTTAAGAATTAATCGGCTATCGCTTGCACCAATAGCACGTGCAGCTTCTATATACTCCTGCTCTTTTACAGATAATATCGATGCTCGAACGATGCGTGCATATCCAGGAATCGCTCCTATTCCTACAGCAATTATTAGGTTAACTATTCCTGGTCCTAGCGAAGCGGCGATGGAAATGGCTAGCAGAATATTAGGAATTGCCAGCATTATATCTATGAATCGCATAATGATATTATCTATAGTCTTCCCGTAAAAACCTGCAATACTACCTAATACAATGCCTATAACACAGGAGAAACTCACAGAGATAAGGCCAATGATTAACGAGGTTCTTGCTCCATAGACAATCCTGCTGAAAATATCGCGTCCGTAATCATCCGTGCCAAATAAGAATTCTTTGTTAGGGAAAATGAACCGCCTTGAAAGATCTTGATCGTCATATCCAAAAGGTGCAATTCTTTCCGCAAAAATTGCACACAATACTAGGATTAGAATGATGCAGAAGCTTATGACTGCTGGCTTGTTTTTAAAAAACCGTATAAGAATCTCTCGAAAAAGGCCCTGCTTTTTTAGTGCTCTCGTTTCTTCTTGTGTTTCGGTAAATTCCAATGAAGTATTTTCATCATTCATTTACTGTGTCCTCTATCCTTACAGGCTGAGTTTTTAGTTTTCGTTCTCTGGTATACTGCGAACGAATCCTAGGATCAGCAAAAGCGTACAGAATATCGACCATTAAATTCACAATGGACATTATAAAAGCGATGAACAATACTCCGCCTTGAACCAGTGGAAAGTTCCTCAGTTTGATTGCGTCCACCATGAGCTTCCCAATGCCAGAAATTGAGAAAACTGATTCAGTTAGTACAGCGCCGCCAAGTAGACGCCCGAACTGAAGCCCGACTACAGTGATGATGGGAATTAATGCATTCGTCAAAGCGTGACGCCAAATGACCACAGATTCTCGTTGTCCTTTCGCACGCGCTGTTCGGATATAATCCTGACGAATTACCTCAAGCATACTGGAACGAGTCATTCTCATTACGGTGGCCGCAGAGTTCACGCCAAGTGAAATCACGGGTAGAATCCAGTATTTCGGAGATTTAAAGCCTGAAGGTGGAAGCCATCTCAAGTGAACTGAAAAGGTAAGTATCAACATAAGTCCAAGCCAAAAGTTTGGTACCGAAACACCAAATAAAGAAATTCCTGTCGCAAACGAATCAAATATAGAATATTGACGTGTCGCTGATACGATCCCAGCGGTTACTCCTATGATTATCGATAATAATACCCCCATACTCGCCAATTTTAAGGTAGTGGGAAAACGATCGAGCAACTCCTTGCTAACAGGACGCTTTGTTGTGTAGGAAGTCCCAAGGTCTCCACGTAAAATAACATTTGTCATGTAGTCTAGATACCTTATGTGGAATGGCTCGTCCAACTTCAACTGTTTGCGCAACATCTGCTTTTCTTGTACTGTTGCACTATCCCCAAGAATCATATCGGCAGCATCGCCTGGCGTGAAATAAAGCATAGTGAATATGATGAGAGAAATCCCAAGGAGCACAGGTATCATCATCAAGATTCGGCGCATGATAAATCTGAGCATGCAACCTCCTTCGTAAATAACAGATAAAATTGGTAGGTTTTTATTTTCCAAAGTCCTTGACGGGCGCCGCAGCTCTTGCGGTGTCCGTCAAGGACTAATCTTTTGGTTTTATCTCACTATTTTGCGTATACTGTTACGTATGCCAGTTCCTCCCAGCTCAGGGGATGAAACGCAAAACCTTCAACCTTATCGCTTGTTGCCAAGATGTTGTTTTTGAATGCGATCGGGATACTCCACCGTGCCGACCATAGATAATCCTGCACCTCTTTGTAGGCTAATTTTCTTTCTTTGTCATTATACAGTGTCTTAGCTTTGGCAAGCATCCCATCCAATTTTTTATTATTGGAATTGAGTCTGTCACCAAACGAAGAATCATAGATAATCAGTGTATTTGCTGGATCGCTTGAGCTTCCATTGCGAATTCCTACCTGCAATTTATTACCTTGTGCTAGATAGGGAGCGAGCTCCGAAGTAAAAATCTTTGTAGTAACGCCAATCTCTTTCCACATGTTCTGAACAGCTTCTGTGATTCGAGTTAATTCCTCTAGCGGCTGAACTACAAAATTCAGTTTTAATCCATTAGCATAACCAGCATCAGCTATTAGTTTCTTTGCTGTTTTAACATCGTATGCGCTGGGGCTATAAACGGTGGCACCAAAAGTTTTGCTTGGCATTATACCAACGGCGACAGTAGCTGTCTCGTCATATAGTGCATCGACAATAGATGATTTATTAATAGCCAGTGTTAGGGCATCCCGCACTCTCTGATCTGCAAGAACTGGATCCTGCATGTTAAAAGTAATTGTATTGTACTGATATGAAGGCCCCATTAAAAGGGTAATACCTTCAGTTTTCCTTAGCCTAGGCGCGTCGCTTGCTAATACATTGTAGATAATGTCTACGCCACCAGTTTCAAGTTCTATAAGGCGGTTAGCTGATTCAGAAATAAACATATAAGAAATATTCTTTGTTTTTGCAGGTATACCCCAGTATTTTTCGTTCCTTACCAGGCTAATCTCAGTGCCAGTTATCCACTCCGCCATCTTGTATGGACCCGTGCCGATCGGGTTTCGGGCATAAGCAGCTGCACCCATCTTCTCGTAGGCTTTTTTGCTGATGATTGAACCTCTAGGTGTTGCTAGAGTCTCAAATACAGATGCAAATGCCTCTTTCAGCTTCACATCGATGGTCAGCTCGTCCACTACTTTAGTCTTTACAGCATCAAACGATTTAAAAGTAGATGAACTACCCGGATCAGTGGTCGCTCTATTTATCGTGAATTTCACGTCTTCTGCATTAAGTTTGTCTCCATTGTGGAAATACACATTATCTCTCAAGTGAAAACGTATGGTAGTGTCATCAATTATATCCCAGCTCGCTGCAAGGCTAGGAGTGATCACCCCATCAGCGTCCTCATGGACGAGAGTGTTGAAAATCTGAATCTCTACAATAAAACATGCTAGTTTGCCATTAGTCTGTGGATCAAGAGATGACGGCTCCTCCCAATGCCCTATTGTAATTGTATCCTTCAAAGGTCGATTTGAGTTTGAGCCTGTAGCGGCTCCAACCTGTAGTACCGCCGCGACTAGCAACATCGCGAGAAGCATCTTAGCTGCCTTCATGACTATCGCCTCCTAATAAATTGATACATCGGAGGGACAACAATATGTTGCTCCTCCGTCAAGACCTTAAATTGTCGCTTCCTCGAATTCCTTTATAAATTCAGCGATAAACGTTGCAACTGCTTCTAGCATATCCCGCCCCCATTCTATGGTGGCTTTCTTTGGATGATCGGCTCCATACCATCCTTGTGGGAAATAATGTGCCATGTCACGCGGAACAGGAACTTCAACACCCTTGAATCTTACGCTTCTGATTGAAATATGAGGTAGTGTTTCTTTCATCTCAACAGGAGCAAACTCTTCAAACAAGTCCATGTGAACAGCATTGGGATTGATTGCTAGCATTGCAGCAACTTCCTGCCCTGCTCCATGGCCACCCTTCCATGCAGGGTTCAACTCTCCAGCGATTTGCCACCACTGCATAATCGCTGAAATTGCACCTTTCAAGTTCAGCTCCACGCCTATTCGCTGTAGTGCTGGTTCATTACCTCCATGACCATTAAGGAAGATAAATCTGCGTATTCCCATCCTGTACAGTTTTTCGGTGATCTTAGTCATTAAGGCGTAGAATGCATCGTATCCAATCGTTATAGTACCCGGAAATGAATCGTGGTGATCGCTAATGCCATAGGGCATGCAAGGAGTTATTAGCACATTCACTTTTTTATCAATAAGATCTGCAAGCTTCTGTGGAACAAAGAAGTCGGTACCTAAAGCCAGATGGGTGCCATGATTTTCGGTAGCACCCATTGGTATTATCGCCGTGTTGCAGTTTTTCATGAACTGTTCGACTTGTTTCCATGAACACATTTCCATTTTCATAGTTACCTCTCCTGTTTAAAGATTCTGATGATAATATGGTGCTAACCGTAGAACACCATTTGAAAGTAGTTCTCGCCCTTTAGCAAAGACAGTATGAACTTCTATAGATGAATCTAGTAATATTAAATCTGCACAGCTACCAGTGGCGAGAATTCCCTTTTGAGGATAGATCATTAATCCACGTGCTACATTTTCTGTAACGAGGGCAAGTGCGTCTTCGAGTGGCACTTTTTGCTTTAGAACCAATAACCGTATGGTCTGGAGGAGTGATGATATCTTACCCTTAAACATGCCGACCAACTCAGAACGATTGTTCCATACTGGAAGACTTCCATTTGCGTCCGTACTCAATGTGACCAATTTAGGATCGACATTTTCGAGTGCTTGCTTGATCAATGCCGCAGTCGCCTCGAAGTCATGTCCTGTGGAAAAATCGATGTAGCCGCCCAACGCAGCAAATTCAAAAGCATCCTTTAACTGGTTGCCCACATGCGTCGGTTTAAACTGGCTTATCGGCATATCGGTGTTCGTAACTATATCAAAGATATCCTTTAAGCCCCTTTTTTCTTTACCCAAATGTAGGTGGACGAAACCAGGCTTGTTGGATAACAGCCCGCCTATGCGTGCTTGCGAAGCGATGCGTAGAATTTCATCACGGCTTGGGTAAGAGGAGCGGTGATCCGAGATGGCTAATTTGACCCCAATCACCTCGCTGATATAAACGATATCATCCCGAACGCTTCCAGTGATTGTGGGAGAGGGATAGGCGTAAGAACCAGTTAGGCAGTAAGCCGTAATGCCTGCCGCATTTAGCGCCTTGGCATACGCGACCAGAGAGTGTACATCCTTCGTTGTAGAATCAGTTCCTAATAACCCTACTACTGTAGTGACTCCAGCTTCGATGCAGTCGCCTATAGGAAGTGGATCTATGCGGCTGATGAATCCGCTCTCCCCGCCGCCACCAATGATGTGTACATGCTGGTCGATTAAACCGGGTATAGCAATAAGGCCATCCGCATCTACAATCTCAAGTAGAGGAGAATTACATTCAATAGAGGGTTCAATTGCTGCAATCTTATCGCCGCATATCAATATATCATTTTTACCCTTTCTTTGCGGAGCGTATACTTCTACATTTCTTATTAGCTTAAGCATTTAATTCCTTATCTCCATGTTGATTCATTTCATTTCAAGATGGAGTATTATGAGTCAGTAATGAAATATTCTAATGGCCATAGTGTATGTGGTAACATGAGTTTTTTCAAAAGTAAAGCAATATTTGTAGTAAAAAGTATAATATTTATGATAAACTATGTTATATAGTATATTTTGGAGGTTAACATGGACATTCTTTCTGATATCAAGGCTAGTTACCCTACACTAAGCAATACACAGATGCGGATTGCTATATATATTACATCCAATCCTGAAACAGCTTGCTTTTTATCCTTGAAAGAGTTGGCCGAAACTTTACATATCACACAGGTTACAATTGTTAGCTTTGTAAAGAAGCTTGGGTATAAGAGCTTTGTCGATTTTAAAAAAGAGCTACAGGCTCATATTCGTAAATGGCTTTCCCCAAACGATCGAGTGAAACAGGCAGTTTCAGGTATTTCAGATGAACATAATGTTATAGAGAAAGTAATTGCAAAAGAAACCGAATCTCTACAACAGACTTTTGCTGCTATAAGTCCTGCAGAAATACATAAAGCTGCCCTTCTACTCCGTAATGCAAAGAACATCTTTATAATCGGACATGGAATTTCCGAACCGATAGCCCTATTTACAGAACAGCGACTTCAGCAGCTTGGCATTATGGTTGAACTCTTAGATATTTTAGATCTGGATCTTATGGCGTATTGGCTTGATAAAGCCGATAAAGATTCTGTATTCATTGTGATATCTTTTCCGGTGTATTACAAAGGAACGGTTGCGGTGACCAATTACCTGGTATCAAAAGGGATAAAACACATTGCCATTTCCGATCGCTTCTCCTCTCCTATTGCGGAGAATGCCGATGTTGCGCTCGTCTGTAATAATGATGATGCCATTTTCTACAATTCAATTACCGCAGCGATTTCATTGGTTAACCTTATTTGCTCAGTATTAGCTTTAGAGATACGAGACTGTTTTGATCAGTATCAGAAAGATATTTTGCATATCCTAAGCTGTATAAAATCAGAGCATGTAACAAATTTTGTGTAAACGGCTATACTACGCAAAGGAGCGAGTATGGCCATTTCAAAGGAAGTCCTGGACGAGCTTCTGAAGGACTACAAAGGGCCTGACGACATTACAGGTCCGGAAGGGCTGGTAAAACAGCTTACCAAAGCCCTGATAGAACGCACCATGGACGCCGAGATGGCCGACCACCTTGGCTACGAAAAGAACGATCAGGCGGAAAAAGAAACGTCAAATAGGCGGAACGGCAAGACAAAGAAAACCCTGCGATCCGACCAGGGGCCGCTCGAAATCGATGATCCGCGCGACCGGGAAGGCGACTTCGAGCCGGCGATCGTCCCCAAACACCAGCGTGAATTCAAGGGCTTCGACGATAAGATCCTGTCCATGTATGCCCGAGGGATGACAACCCGGGAGATCGCCGGACACCTGAAAGAGATCTACGGCACCGATGTATCGCCAGAGCTCATAAGCCGAGCGACCGATTCGGTAAAGGAGCTGCTCGAGGATTGGCGAAACCGAACCCTGGAGCCATTCTACCCGATCTTGTTTCTGGACGCCTTGGTGATCAACGTCAGGGAAGACGGTAAGGTAGCCAAGAAATCGATCTATATGGCCCTGGCGATCAATCAGGAAGGCCACAAGGAGCTTCTGGGGCTCTGGATTGATCAGTCTGAAGGAGCCAAGTTCTGGCTAAGAATCCTGAACGAGCTTAAGAATCGCGGTGTGCAGGATATCTTGCTTACGGCAGTGGATGGGCTTTCAGGTTTTCCTGAAGCCATCGTTACGGTGTTCCCCAAAACCGAAGTGCAATTGTGCATTGTCCACATGGTCAGGAACTCTCTGAAGTTCGTGCCGTTCAAGGACCGGAAAGCGATCGCCAACGATCTGAAAAAGATCTATTCGGCGCCTTCAGAAGAAGTGGCGGTTGAAGAACTCGAGACCTTCTCGGCAAAGTGGGATGCCCGCTACCCCATGATTTCCCGGTCATGGAAGTCCAGGTGGGCGGAACTGACGCCGTTCTTCAAGTTCCCCTCGACGATCCGGAAGGTAGTTTACACGACGAACGCTATTGAGTCATTAAACTTCACGGTACGGAAGATCACGAAGAACCGCCAGTCATTCCCTTCGGCCGATGCAGCCATGAAGCTTTTGTTTATGGCCTTGCAGAACATCTCGAAAAGGTGGACCATGCCGATACGTGACTGGGGTTCGGCGATGAATCAATTTGCGATTCTCTATGGCGACCGTGTGCCGCTATGAATCGAGCCGTTTACACAAAAATATTTACAGGCTCCAATTAAAACTATTCGAGTGAATTATCTTCATACCTCGGCAGCTTGCTGCGAGGTTGTTGATTCACCCTCAATTCAAGATCTAGTAAGATTTCTCAACTTTGTTATATTCTACCCTGCTTTTTTGATCTGGTCTCCTTTGTACAAATTCTGAAAAGCAGTTTTTGTTGCATTCGCTAAATCATTAAAGTCCTGTGCCTTAGCATGATCCGCATAAGCTTGAAATACTTCAGGAGTCTTATGACCTGTCACCAGCATTACTTTTCTTGCCTCAATGATATCAGCCATTCTGGATGAGTAGAAATGTCTCCAAGAGTGGAAGCAGATATTCCTCTTTTTCCATTCGGCAAGTGCTTTTTCTCGTCCCTTTTTCGTTTCTTCGTCATTTTTGGTATTCATGTATCTCATGTCCAAGAACGCATTACGTAAAGCAATAGAGAGAAGTTTACCATCCATTGGCCTTTCAGGTTTGGTGGAATAGAATATAAAACCATTTCGACCATGTGGGTTTGTTTTTTCAAGTTCCAATAGCTTATCTCGAATATCGGGGAGTAAAGGTACTTCACGCGGCTCGTTTGTCTTGGTGCCTTTTAGGCCATCCTTTTCACTCCATGAATGGTTCACAAATAATCGATCCTCTCCAATATCGCACAGCTTGATGGCTATTATTTCTCCAGCCCTTAATCCAGTGGTAGAAGCCACCATGTTAGCGGTTTTGCAGCGCTCATCCTTCCAATCCTCAGAAAATATAGCTACAGCTTCATCAATTTCTAATATACCTCGCTTCTTCTTGACGCCAGAGAAGGGCATGAGGCCTTTAAATGGACTATTTGTAATTATTTCGTTCTCTTTTGCCCATTTTAAGGGCACTATTCCTGCCAGCATTATTTTATTGATTGTTGTCGCTGCTAGAGTTTTCTTGGCTAAACCCAGGCTAAAAGTCTTTAGATCGTTTTTTGTTATCGATTCTAGGCTTCTTCCCTCAAAAAAAGGTTTCCAATGGAAAAGTACCCTTCCTTGCATATCATACGCATGCCGTTTTCCAATTCTTAAGTTGTGAAGACGTTTGTCTTCTATATATGGTGATTTGTCATAGTCCCAGAAATTTTCAAGCCATATGATGAAATCTGTATTAGGCACCTTCTTTTTTTCTACGCTCACATCGATAAGCTTTCGTTCCTTCAAAATCGCTACAATCGTTGCCGCATCCTTCTCGGAGAGAGATGCTTTCCTTATGCCGGCGATCAGATCTTTCACTTCAAGCATCGTATCGATAGGTTGTGGGGATTTTGTGTCTTGTGTTGGAATACCGTTCTTTAACCAGTCGGTGATCACGAGCATAGCGTCGCGCTCGTTTTTCTTCTTGGTGTTGATACCGCTGCCGAAAGTTCCTCTACTATTTCGGAATCTTACATAATAAACGCCATTTCGAAGATAGAAGTTGTAGGAAGCCCCGAATGTGCTCATTGCACCCCCTCGTAGCTAGTTTGCTACGGAGTTTGCTACAGCATGGGTTCGGGATAAGAGTAACCATCGTCTGGTTACTCTTACATTTACTGCTCTCGTAAAGAATTACTTAAGCCGAAGCCGGGAATCGAACCCGGTACCTGCGCATTACGAGTGCGCCGCTCTGCCTGGTGAGCTACCTCGGCGATACGTGCACGAATATATCAGGTTACGAGGTTTTAGATCAAGCGGTTTTCGGGTGAGGAAGAAGCGGTGAGGGGAAAGATTGCTATGCCTTGCTGTCTTCGGGCGCGGCTGTCTGGCTATGGGGCTCGATCGGTTCCGAAAACTTGGGCGGATTGCGATAGACGGTCTTTATGAGATAATAGTAGTCGTCATCTTGGCCATAATAGCCGGGTATGTGCCCGATCATCTTGTAGCCGGCTTCCAGAAAGGCTTCGGGCTTCAGATTTTCCAGCTTCTTCCCTGAAGTCTCGAGACGGATCACCGCATAGGAGTGTCTTTTCAGCAGGTCTTCGTCCAGCATTTCAAGCAGGTGTTTCCCGCCTTCCGTCGACCGATAGTCCCTGTCGACGACAATATAGCGAATGTCAAAGGTGGATTCCCTTCCGTTTATCCTGCCGATGATGGCAAAAGCGACAAGGGTTTTTCCGTCGCGCAGTTCGAGCACGGTATATGGATCTCCGGGGGAACTCTTCCATGAAAGCAGCGTTTCGTGGAGGAGATCGATTTCCACGCCTTTAAAGGCGCCGGTGTAGGAGGCAACCTGCTCAAATTCCTGCATGTTTACATAATCAGGCATTTTTTTCCCTTGATTCCAAGTATAGAAGTATTTCCTGCCCTAAAGCAAATTTCTTTTCGGATAGAAGATATGAAAATCGCTATCTTTCACTTTATTCTATTCAATAGAAAGCATAACGGCTGGAATTAATCAAGGGATATGGGGGATGCAGGGCAGGGGGCGGAAATTTGAGGCAAGGCCATCTGGCTTTTCGGCTGATGGCCCTGTCTCATTTCAGTAGGTTGTCAGCGGATGGATACTCCAAAAAAAGGCTCGATAGAAGCGAATTTTCCGGGCAGTACATCGAAATCCGCCTCAAAACGAAGGTCGCCGAGCATCAGCGTAAATCTATGCGTCCCGGGAACCACTTTGCCGTAGAGGCTGTCCAGGCGTCTTCCATCCAGGTAGATCGTCATGTCCTGGAAACCGATAGGTCTTCCCATAAGAGTCGCGAACAGTTCAGGTATCGTGATCTGATAATCCACGAGGTTCGGGGAAAGGGATACCTGCATGGTAAGCGGTCCGTTCAGGGAGACTCTGTCGATATAATCGGCATAACCCGGGGCCACGATGCGTATCGTATAGTTCCCCGGCATCCATTCACCGCGGTACGGCAGGTTGCCGATGTACGTGGAATCCCTATAGAGGCTTGCTCCGGAAACATTCGTGGCATTGATGTATACGGGAAGCGATATGGGGTTGAGGTTGGCGCGGATCTGATAGGAGCCGTTAAGCTTGATGGTTCGCGTGTAGTCTTCATACCCGTCGAGTCGGACGGCGACTGAATAGGTGCCGGGGTGCAGGTAGGAAACGAATGGGGTGTTCCCCGCATAGGAGCCGTTCAGATAGACTTGCGCTCCCCCCACATTCGATTCTATGGAGAGCTGGTATCTGGGAGCGGGAGGAACGGGTTGCGGAAATGGCGGCTTCTGCGGCTGCGGAGCGGGAGGCTGGGGTGGGGGTGCGGGAGGCTGCGATGGTCTGCCGCCCAGATTGGCATAAACGGTGATGGGTGTGTTCCCTACATTGATCGTCGTAGAGAAATCGGAGAATCCGTCTTTTGTCACTTTGATCTTATAGATTCCCGGCGCCACCAAGGTGGAAAAATTCGGGGATGCGTAGCCCGCCAATTTCTCGTTGAGGTAGACGGCGGCTCCCGCCTGGCTGCTCTGTACATTGAGCGAGGTCTTCGCCTGCGCGAATATCAGGCCCGGCAGCGCGATAAGGAGCGCGAAAACCGCTAGGAAGATTCTTTTTCTCATGATTGTTTCCTCTCTTGTATCTAGACAAAAATAACACGCTTCACCTTTCACGACAATGCTGGTGGATATTTTGCGTGAATTGGCGGGCACTCTGATATTAAAATAGTCGATCGCGACCTGAATTCAAAGTTTTAGTTCGAACCGGTAAAATTATAAAGGATGAAGGTAATTCTATAATTATTTAGCTTTGGGGCCGAACTGTCCATCTTTTGCATCCAGGCCGCAAAAGCGGTCTCTGTTTTTTAAAATTATGCATTTTTTGACTATCGCGCGTTTCATATAGTGAACCTCCTGTATCGATTATTGTCTTGACGGCAGAGGGAAACCAAGGGATGATGGATTTTAGCAAAATATGATAATTACTTTGCCAATTTGCCTTTATTGCAGGGGGTAGCCATGTCCATGGGTGATAAATACGGTACGCATAGGGTGATCGAACCGGCGGGAGCCATGCCCCAAACGGCTTTGCGCCTGGATAACGATATGTCCAAACTTTTCGACAACGAGATCCTGATCGACGTCATGGCGCTCAATATCGATTCGGCCAGCTTTACCCAGATTGAGCAGGAGGCCGGCGGCGACGAGGAAAAGATAAAATCGATCATTCTCAGTATCGTGGGGACGAGGGGCAAGCAGCAGAATCCTGTCACCGGTTCCGGCGGCATGTTGATCGGCACGGTGGCGAAAATCGGGTCTGCCCTGAAGGACAGGGATCTGAAAGTTGGGGATAAGATTGCCAGTCTGGTCTCTCTTTCCCTCACGCCTTTGAGGATCCAACGCATTATCGCGGTACATAAGGAAATCGACCGCGTGGAAGTCGAGGCTCAGGCTATTCTCTTTGAATCGGGAATTTACGCGAAACTACCGGCTGATATGGATGAAGGTTTGGCATTGGCCGCCCTGGACGTCGCGGGCGCTCCGGCCCAGACCGCCAAGCTCGTCAGGCCTGGGGATTCGGTTCTTGTTCTCGGCGCTGGGGGAAAATCCGGCATGCTTTGCTGTTACGAGGCCATGAAACGCGCGGGGCCGACGGGCAGGGTTGTCGCGAATATCCATTCAGAGCGTTCTAAAAAGGTACTCGAAGATCTTCACCTGGCGCACGAGATCGTTCTGGCCGACGCGTCGCGGCCGGTGGAGTTTTTGAAAAAGGTGCTTCCGGCGAACCACGGCAAGGAATTCGACATCTCCATCAATTGCGTGAATATTCAGGGCGCCGAGATGGCGTCCATTCTTCCCGTGCGCGATGGAGGCATCGTGTACTTTTTCTCGATGGCGACGAGCTTCACGAGGGCGGCACTCGGCGCCGAGGGTATAGGCAAGGACGTGACTATGATCATCGGGAATGGCTACACGAAGGATCATGCCGAGATCACGCTTTGGGAGCTTCGCGAAAATGAGGCGCTCAGGAAGTATTTCGAGGCTCAGTACGTGAAGTGAGGAGGCATCCATTGTCCGCGAAAGAATTTCCCCATTTGGTTCTTGATCGTTCCATGGCTCTTTTCGAAGAAGCCCAAAGGCTGTCTCCCGGCGGAGTGATGGGAATACGGCGGCCTTATAATTTTATACAAGGCGAATACCCAATTTTCATAGATCGCGGCTACAAGGGGCATATCGTCGATGTCGACGGCAACGATTACATCGATATGCTCTGCGCCTACGGGCCCATAATCCTGGGCTACGACGAGGCGGAGATAAATGACGCCGTGAAAAAGCAAATGGATGAAAAGGGTTTCTGCTTCTCCCTGGTGCAGAAAATCCAGAACGATCTCGAAAGGCGGCTGACGGAGCTTATCCCCTGCGCCGAGCAGGTCATTCTCGTGAAGACCGGTTCGGATGCCACGAGCCTGGCGACGCGTATCGCCCGCGGCTATAACGACAAGCGCTATATCCTCCGCTGCGGCTACCATGGCTGGCACGACTGGTGCGTGGAAGTGCACGGCGGCGTGCCCGACGAGATTTCCGCGCTGACCGACGAATTCGAATATGGATCCCTCGAGGCTCTCGAGGAGAAACTGAAGGCGCATCGCGGGGATGTCGCCTGCATCATCCTGACGCCTGTCGGTCATCCGCTGGCCAAGCCCGTGATGACGCCTCCTCCGGGGTATCTGGAAGGCGTCAGGAAACTGGCCGATGAATATGAGGCCGTTCTTATCTTCGATGAAGTGCGAACGGGATTCAGGGTATCGATGGGAGGCGCGCAGGAACGCTATGGCGTGACGCCCGATCTGGGTACGTTCGGGAAGGCGCTCGCGAACGGTTATCCCATCAGCGCGGTCGCGGGAAAGAGAGAATTCATGAAGGTGGCCGAAAAGAAGGTCTTCGTCTCTTCGACATTTTTCCCCAACAGCCTGGAGATGGTCGCCGCCATGAAGTGCCTCGATATTCTGGAGCGGGAAATAGTTCCCGAATCCATCTGGCGACGGGGCACGGTTTTTCTGGAACGTCTCGGGGCGATTGCGGCGGCATCGGGCGTGCCCCTCACGGTTTCCGGGATTCCGCCGATGCCTTTCATGACCTTCGACAAGGCGGAGAGCGACGGGGAAAAGACCTACAAGGCGAGAAGGGAATATTTCTATACGCAGACAATCAGGCGCGGACTCTTCATCCAGCCTTTCCATCATTGGTATATCGCGCATCGTCATACCGACGCCGACCTCGATCGCGCCTTGAGCGTCATCGCGGAATCCTTGGAATTGACGGCGAAACGGTTCCCGGCCAACCAGGGCGGCAGATAAATGGGAAAGAAAATCGTCATAACATGCGCCTGTACCGGCGCCGAAACCACGAGAGAACAGAATCCCGCGCTTCCCCTGACTCCCGAAGAAATAGCCGATGCGGCATACGAAGCCTGGCTCGCGGGCGCGGCGATTCTCCATCTGCATGTGCGCGACGAAAGCGGAAAGCCTACGCAGAATCCCGCCGTATTCAGGCGCGCGATCGAGCTCATCAGGCGTAAATGCGATATTGTCGTGGAGATAACGACCGGCGGCGCGGTGGGCGATGGCGCCGAGGAGCGGCTGCGTCCGGTCATGGAAATAGAACCGGAAATGGCCAGTCTCGACTGCGGGACCGTCAATTTCGGCAACGATTTCATCGTGAATACGCTCCCGACCATGCGTCGTTTCGCGGCGGAATTCCGGGCAAGGAAGGTGCGACCTACCTTGGAATGTTTCGATCTTGGCCATATCTGGGCATCGCGGATCCTCATCGAGGAAGGGCTTCTGGAAGCGCCGTATCACTATGGCCTCGTCATGAACGTTCCCGGTTCGGTTCCGTATAACGTCGACAATCTCGAAGTGTTCAGGAGGGCTCTGCCTGAGAACGCATTTTTTACGGTGATGGGCATAGGGAAATCATCGCTGCCCGCTCAATTTGGCGCGATAGCGTGCGGAGGATGGATCCGCGTCGGTTTCGAGGACAATGTCTATTACGCGAAGGGACTCCCCGCCAAATCCAACGCGGAACTTGTAGAGCGCGCGGCAAGAATAGCCCGGGAAGCGCAGCTCGATATCGCGACCAGCGATGAAGTGAGATCGTTCCTTCGATTGAGGGGGTAAAGCAATGCATGATTTTTTGTCCTACGATTATCGCCGCATTCCTCTCTATGAAAATGTAAGCTCCGAGGATTGGAACGATTGGCATTGGCAGATACGGAACAACATAAGGGATGTGGCCACGCTGTCGCGCGTAATACCGATTTCGGCGCAGGACAAAGAAGATATAGCGGAAGTGCTCAAGGTTTTCCGCATGGCGATTACTCCTTATTACGCCTCTCTCATCGATCCGGCCAATCGTCTCTGTCCCGTCAGGCTGCAAGCCGTGCCGAGGCGCCAGGAAACATTCACCGATAAATCGGACCAGAACGATCCTCTCCATGAAGATGTCGATTCTCCGGTTCCCGGGCTCACCCATCGCTATCCCGACAGGGTGCTTCTCCTTGTCACCCATATCTGCTCGATGAACTGCAGGCATTGCACGCGAAGGCGGCTTGTCGGCGTGGAGGACGTCAGCTTGGACGACGCCAACCTCGACGCGGCCCTGGAGTACATAAGGAAGACGCCGATAATCCGCGACGTCCTGATTTCCGGAGGCGATCCATTCGTCCTGTCGACCGAAAGGCTCGAAAGCATAATCTCAAGGATACGCGCCATACCTCACGTGGAGATTATTAGGATCGGGACGAGAACGCCCGTCGTCATGCCCATGAGAATTACGGATGACCTTGTCGCGATGCTGCGGAAATACGAACCGCTCTACGTGAACACGCATTTCAACCATCCCAAGGAAATCACGGCCGAAGCGCGGGAGGCCTGCCGGAAGTTGGCCGATGCCGGAATTCCATTGGGAAACCAGAGCGTCCTGCTCCGCGATGTCAACGATTGCCCCGTCCTCATGAAGAAGCTCGTGCAGAAACTCCTCTGCGTCAGGGTGAAGCCTTATTACATCTATCAGTGCGACATGTCGCGAGGCATCTCGCACTTCAGGACGACGGTGTCCAAAGGCATCGAGATCATCGAAAACCTTCGCGGCCATACTTCGGGGATCGCGGTGCCGACCTTTGTCATCGACGCGCCGGGAGGCGGGGGGAAAATCCCGGTCATGCCCGATTATCTCATAACGCAGAACGAGAAGCGCGTGATTCTGAGGAATTACGAAGGCGTGATCACCACGTACGATGAACCCCATTTCTATGAGGAAGACTGCGGAAAGTGCAGGATCTGTTTCGAAGAGCCTTGGCTGAAACCGACATGCGGCGTTGCCCGTTTGCTGGACGGTCAGGAAAAAGTGCTTGAACCCAAGAACCTGGCTCGAGCTTCACGAGGCCATCATGCCGAAGAGCTTTGAACGTGGGCGATAAGGCGATCGAATAATGCTGCCCGACGCGAAGAAATTCCTGGATGGCGTCAATCTCATAACGGGGCCCGGAAGGGCCTGCGGCAAGACGGCATTCGCGCAAGCCGCGGCTCTTTCGCTTAGAAAATCCGGTAAAAGCTTCGCCATGATTTCGGTCGGCGTCGAGGGAAGCGGGGTCGGGCGGCAAGGGTCGGGGACCGATTCGATCGTGTCGCTGGCGAGAGGCGAGGTATTCATCACGGCTTCCGGGTTTTTAGGGGCGGCAACTTGTCTGCCCGAAATTCTGGATGTGCTGCCGGGCGAATCGGCGCTCGGCCAACTCGCCATAGCAAAGGCTTCACGCTTCGGAAAGGCCATTCTCGCGGGTCCGGAAAGGAATGAATATCTGCGTTGGGCGGTCGAGCGAATAGTCGGGGAAGGTTGGGCGACTACCGTCATCGTGGATGGCGCGCTCAACAGGATCACTCAGGCGGCTTCGCTCCGCTCCGCCAGATTGTTCTATGCCCTGCGGGTGGACGCGTCCAATCAGCGCTCGATGGCAGGAAAGCTGCGAAATCTGCATCGGCTTATTTCGCTGGCATCACTCGAAGATATCGAAAAGGATATTCGGCCGGGCCAATCCGTATCCAGGATAAAAGGTCCCTTGACGGCATCACTGCTCGGCGGAATGGCATCCGATGTAAAGGTGATCGTCGTGGAAGACTTTTCCAAGATATTCCTCGATGAAAGGGAATTTACGGACCTGATGAAAAAACGCGTTCTCGCGGTAGCCTCCCCGGTGGAATTCGGGGGAATTTCCATCGCTCTACGCTCCGTAAGGAGAGAGGAATTCGAGATGATCCTGGGAGAGGAGCTTAGTGACCTGGTAATATGCTGGGATGCCTATTCTGAAACGGACATCAAGGAAATGACAGATGAGAGAAATTGATGCCGCTTCGGGTGATGGAGTCTGTTCTCCTGGCGCATGGCTCTTCTCGAGGCTGGAGGAGTTCTGGGCGGAACTACAACCGCTGACGCCCTTCGGAAGAGATGTGATCGCAAGAAGAATAATCCATTCCGATCGGGGGAAGATCCTTTCTTCCTACGATGACATCGATGCCTATGAATCATTCACTCGAGTCCATGGTTCCGATAAATCGAGGATCGACCGGCTTGCGTGGCATCTGGGGCGAATCCCCCGTCTTCCCTCATTCGCCGATTCCGATATCGCCGACGCCATGGACGCGGCGGATGAAGACTCAGGGAAGGACAGCGGTTATGATGTCATGGAATTGTTCCTCTTCAAGAAATTCCTCTCCAATTATAAAGCCTGCCACGATCTGTTGGATGACGCGCTGAGAGAACGTTTTGGCTTTTCATTCGTATCGGAGCCATTGTCCGCCTTGCTCGAAAAGGGCGGCAGCGACCCGGAAACTTTCCAGATTTCAGAGCGTTATGGCGAAGAACTTAGGCGCATAAGAAGCGACATCGGCAGAATTGAGGAGGAACTCGAAAAGGCCAGACGCGTTCTCGCCGAATCGGCGAGGGACACCTGGGGACTCGATTTCATGGGCAGGGATTTTCTGACCGTTCCCGTCGAAAAAGCCGTCGCGATAGCGTCAAAATCGGATTGCGGAACTCATGTACGGATAGCCGTAGAGTCTTATGACGACTTTTCCTGCCTTGTCAGGATTCAGCCCGATCCTGTGTATCTTGCCCTTGAATCGCGGAAAGAAGCGTTGCGCGACGAAGAGAGGTCAGCTGAAAATTCGATTGCCTCGAAAATTTCAAAAATCGTCCAACGTTCAAGAGCTGACTTCGAGCGGTACATGCGTGCCGCCGAAAGGCTCGATCTCGCAAGATGCCGATATTTGCTCAAGCAAAAACATGATCTATGCAGGCCGGAATTCCGCGGCGGGGGAATCAGCGTCGAAGGCGGCAGATTTCTGCCTCTCCTTCAGGACTGTAAAGTCATGGGAACGACGTACGCGCCGATCGAGATCGATCTTCGGCATCCCGTCGCCGTCCTTTTCGGCTCCAATATGGGGGGCAAAACGGTGGCGCTCCAGAGCCTGCTGTTTTTTCAGATAGTGGCGCAGAGCGGCCTTTATGTTCCGGCCAAGGCTTTTTCGAGCCAAGTATTCGATGCCATCGAGTACGCGGGCGAAAGGGCGGGGGGAGAAAGCCGCGGACTTTCGAGTTTTGGCTACGAAATCCATTTCCTCTCCAAGGTGCTTAGAATGTCCAGGACGAAGTCCTGCCTGGTGGCATTCGACGAATTTGCCCATACGACGGGATCGGAAGAAGCGGAAGCTCTGCTTGCGGCCGTCATCCATCACTTCTCGGGAATGGAGCGATGCGCGATTCTTTTCGCTACGCATTTTCGGGGAATCGCGAGGCATAAGAACGTGCATTGGCTCAAGATGGCAGGGTTGGATATCAAAGCCGCCAGGATCTGGTTCTCGGCCGATGCTTCAGGTATGGCCGAGGTCTTCGAATCCTCCCCATCTCTGGAGGAGAGGATCAGGAGGATCAACCGACTGATGCGTTATGAGATTTTGGAAGACAAGGGTGAAAATGCTGATCGCGAAGACCGATCCGACGCGATTGAGATCGCCTCACTGCTTGGCCTGGACGGGAATATCATCGATGAAGCGGTTTTGAACTTGAGCGCCAGCCGCTTGAAGCGCAGAGAAAAATATCCGGAGTAGAACACAATGAGAGAAAAACTGGGTTTATCGAAGGAATTGATCGCCGAAGCCAGAGAGCTGGCGAATGCAATCTGCTCTCCCGTGCTTTCGTTCATCGACAGACATACGAGCGTGACGGTGGAGCGCGCGACATTGCGGCTGTTGGGCGCGGATGGCGCCGACGGCGACGGAGTGCCCGTGCCCAACCTGATCGTGGATTCGCTACGGGACAGACTCTCGTCCGGAACGGCATTCTGGTACACCAATGGGCTCGTCGCCGGGGGGATGACGGTCAGCGAGCTCAACTCGAAAATTTCCAAAGGCTTCGATATATCCTCGTTGCCGATGGCCGATCCCGCCGCGGTCAGGGCCAAGGCGGACGCGCTGGCTGTGGGAGGCCTTTCGAGAATCGCGGAAAACAGGAATTTTCGGAAGGGGAAGCTCGCGGAATTCGAGGGCAGGAACAACGATCCTTTGCTTTATCTGATAGTGGCGACAGGCAATATTTTCGAGGATGTGAAACAAGCGCGCTCGGCGGCCAAAAGCGGCGCCGACGTGATTGCCGTGATAAGAACCACGGCACAAAGCCTTCTCGATTACGTGCCCTACGGAGCCACGACCGAAGGTTTCGGCGGAACCTATGCTACGCAGGAGAACTTCAGGATAATGAGGGCGGCTCTCGATGAGGTGTCGGAAAAGGAAAAGCGCTACATTTATCTGACGAATTACGCCTCCGGGCTCTGCATGCCCGAGATTGCCGCGATGGGCGCCATCGAGCGGCTCGACATGATGTTGAACGATTCCATGTACGGGATTTTATTCCGGGACATAAATATGTACCGTACCTTCGTGGACCAGAAATTCAGCCGCATGATAAACGCTTACGCGGGCATCATCATCAATACCGGCGAGGATAATTACCTGACGACCAGCGACGCTTTCGACAAGGCTTATACGGTTTTAGCCTCGCAGTTCCTCAATGAACGATTCGCCTATGCCGCGGGGCTCGAACCCTGGCAGATGGGCTTGGGCCATGCTTTCGAGATGGACCCGACGATTGCCGATGGATTCCTCTACGAGTTTGCTCAAGCCCAGATGGCGCGGGAAATTTTTCCGGAACATCCGCTGAAATATATGCCGCCCACGAAATACATGTCGGGTGATATCTTTGATGGCTTGACCATGGATACTATGTTCAATTTCGCCTCGAAAGCGACGGGGCAGGGCATCCATCTGCTCGGCATGCTCACCGAAGCGATCCACACTCCTTTCATGATGGACAGGTTCATAGGCGTGCGGAACGCGAAATATGTCATGAATGCCATGGCTTCCTTCGGGGACGATATCGAATTCAGGCCGGACGGCATCATGGTGAAGCGAGCTCGAGACGTGCTGGACAGGACGCTTGGTTTCCTGAGGGAAATCAAGGAGAGGGGGCTGATGGACGCGATAGCCGAAGGGCTTTTCGCCGATATAAAGCGGCCTCCCGACGGCGGGAAAGGGCTCGACGGGCTTGTCGAAAAAGACCCAAGGTACTGGAATCCCGTGGAAGAACGGCTTTCATCGGCCTTATCGCTCCATTGAGGGGGAAACATAATGGCAAATATCGTAAGACCTTACGGCGATACCCTCGATGACGGCAAAGTTCAGCTTTCGTTCACGCTTCCCATTCCCGCCGGTTCGCGGGCCATGGAAGCCGCGAAAGCCATGGTGCTGAGCTGGGGTTTCAGCGAATGCGAAATCGCGCATTCCGCTTCCATGGACGAATCTTTCACCTTCTTCATAGCCTACGCGAAGACGGGGCGCGGCATCGATTATGATTCGATCAAAGCCGACAGCAGTGGCGACGAAGCCTCGATGACGATGGACGAAATCAACGCTTTCATAAGCGAGAAATTCAGAAGGAAGGTCGTCATCGTGGGCGCCTGTACGGGATTCGACGCCCACACGGTGGGCATCGACGCGATAATGAACATGAAGGGCTACAACCATCATTACGGGCTTGAGCGATACGCGATGATTGAAGCGCACAACCTCGGAGCGCAGGTTCCGAATGAAAAGCTTATCGAATTCGCGGAGAAGGTGAATGCCGACGCGATTCTCGTATCACAAATCGTCACTCAGAAGGACGTCCATCTCGAAAATCTCACCCGGCTCATAGAACTGCTCGAAGCCTCAGGGGAGAGGGGACGTTTCATATGCGTCGTGGGAGGCCCTCGGATATCCAATAAGCTCGCGGCCAAGCTGGGGTATGACGCCGGATTTGGAAGAGGCACGTACGCTGACGATGTCGCGACGTTTGTCGTAAATAAAATCGAAAAGAAAGATAAGAGTTGATTTTCCGAATAGGGAGGTAGGGATGATCGAAAAGCCCGTGATCACCGCCGATGAGGCGGCCGCATTGATAAAGGACGGCATGGTCGTGCACATCGGCGGATTCCTCGGCTGCGGATCCCCTGACAAAGTGATCGCCGCCCTGGGTCGATCTGAAGCGAGGAATCTGACGCTTGTCTGCAACGATACGGCCGTTCATGACGAGAAAACGGGCAAGGTGACGGGTATGGCCTCCCTCATACCATTGAAAAAATTCTCCAGGGTGATCGTGTCGCACATCGGCACGAATCCGGATACGCAGCGATTGATGAACGCGGGCGAGCTGGAGGTAATCCTCGTGCCGCAGGGGACCTTGGCCGAAAGAATCAGGGCGGCCGGTTTTGGCCTGGGCGGGATTCTCACGCCGACGGGTGTCGGAACCGAGATAGAATCAGGGAAGCGAAAAATAATCGTCGGCGGGAAAGTGTTTCTGCTCGAACTGCCCCTCGGAGGCGATATCGCCCTCATCAAGGCAAAAAAGGCGGACAGGGCAGGCAATCTCGTCTATTCGAAGACTGCCCGGAATTTCAACCCGCTCATGGCAATGGCCTGCAAGATCGTCGTAGCCGAAGTCGAGGAGATCGTGGAGATAGGCGAAATAGATCCCGAGAATGTCCAGACTCCATCCATCATGGTTCACTATCTCGTCAAGGCTTGAAAAGGAGAAGGGCAGGATGGAGTATATCGAGAACAAAGAAGTGATCGCCAAACGAATAGCTCGATTTTTCACGAGCGGCGACGTGGTGAATCTCGGGATTGGACTGCCCACCCTTGTGGCCAATTACCTGCCAGACGACGTCACGCTCATTCTGCAGTCGGAAAATGGAATGCTCGGACTTGGACCGGCCCCGGCTCCCGGGCAGGCCGACAAGGATCTCACGAACGCCAGCTCGATGCCGGCGACCATACTGCCCGGAGGCTGTTTTTTCGATTCGGCCATGAGTTTCGGCATCATCAGGGGCGGCCACGTGGATTTTACGGTGCTGGGCGTCCTGGAAGTGGATCAGGAAGGCAATTTGGCTAACTACAAGATTCCCGGGAAAATCGTTCCGGGCATGGGCGGCGCCATGGATCTCGTCGTGGGCTCGAAAAAGGTAATCGCCGCCACGACGCATTTTGAAAAGTCGGGCGCCGCCAAGCTTAAAAGGCTTTGCAGTCTTCCTTTGACGGCGATCCATGAAGTGGACTATGTCGTCACCGACCTCGGATTCTTCGAAGTAAGGGACGGAAAATTCCTGCTCTGGGAATGTTTTCCGCCCTACACTCCGGAATTCGTGATTTCGAGCACCGATGCCGATATCATCCTCGCGGATGATTTCATTCGGTCCAAAGCGCCACGAGGTGAATCAGGGTCTTGACGGCGAGCGACATTTCGCCCGCGGATGCCCATTCATGCCGTGAGTGGTAATTGTAGCCCCCCGTGAAAATATTGGGAGTCGGTATGCCCATCTCGGTAAGGCGGGAACCGTCCGTGCCGCCCCTGATCGGGACTATCTTAGGCTCGGCGCCGGCCCGCTTGATCGCTTCTTTCAGCTTTTCCAGCACGGAAGGGTTCTGGTCGAGCTTTTCCTTCATGTTGAGATATTGTTTCTTTACGGTGAGTTCGACCTTTCCGAGGGGAAACTGGGCTTCCACGGCTGAAGCGAAGGCTTTCATCGCCTCGATTCGCTTCTCCATGCCTTCGGACGTGAAATCGCGCAGATAGATGTCGACGGCCGTTTTCTCCATCGATCCGGAGATTTCGATGGGGCAATAATAGCCGAACCAGTTGTCGGTTGACTCGGGGCTTTCGGAGCGCGGAAGCATGGCGACGAACTGGCAAGCCATTGCCACGGCGTTCGCGAATTTGCCGCGCGCGGCGCCGATATGGATTACCTTGCCGATGAATTCGGCGCGGACGCTGTAGGCGGTGAAGCACTCGGCTTCTATTTCGGCCGCGGCTCCTCCATCGAGCGTATAGCAGGCAATGGATTTGACTTTCTTCAAAGGGAAGAGGTTCATTCCCTTCCCTGTTTCCTCATCGGGCGTGAAGAAAATCTCCAGCGGACCATGTTTCACCTCAGGATGGGCGGCGAGCCATTCGATGGTCGTCATGATCTCGGCGATGCCGGCCTTGTCGTCCGCGCCCAGAAGGGTCTTGCCGTCGGTGGTGATGATCGTATCGCCCACGTGGTCGAGCAGACATGGATCGTCGGCCGTGGTGAGCGTATCCTCAGGGGATAGCGCGATCGCTTTTCCGTCATAATTTCGAATCAGCTTGGGCGATACGTTGGAGCCCGGTACGTCGCTGGCCGTATCCATATGCGCCATGAGGCCTATCGCCGGCTTGCTTTCCATTCCCGAGGAAGCCGGGATCCTCGCTATCAGGTAGCAGTGATCATCGAGCGAGACATCGGTCAATCCCAATTCCTTCAGTTCCTGCTCCAGCAGTTTTGCCAGGCCCCACTGGGTTTTCGTGGAGGGAATATCCTCGATGTGCCGATCGCTTTGAGTGTCGATTTTCGCGTATCGTATAAGGCGATCGATCATGGCGGCGGCATAAGGCTGGTCTAGATAATCTGTGTAGTCTTTCATGGTGAGGAATTATGCCCGGAAAGCGCGGCCAAAGCAACTGCCGGGAGTCCCGCCGGGACTGTTTAGACGCGGGGAAGAAACGACGCGAGACAGGTATGAAAAGCGGCGCATCACTTGCTCTTTTTACCCCGCCTTCTTATCATTGATCCAATGAACGAAGAAAACGCCATACCTCTCTATCCGGAATTCGCCCCGATAGCGCTTCCGATGATCAATCAAATGCATCCATCGCTCAATCTGCTCAAGGATGGGATATCGGAATTCACTTTCTCGAACCTTTATCTTTTCAGGCATACCTACGACTACGAAGTGGCGAGGCTTCCCGGGGAAGGCGTCGTCATAAAGGGGACGAAGGAAGGGAAGACTTTTTTCTACCTCCCTTGCTGCATGTCGAATAAGCAGATTTTCGACGAGCTTATGCTTAGCCATGACTACATGAAGAACCTTTCCGATTCACAGGCCGCGCTGCATCGCATAGAGCTTGAGGCAAGAGGCTATATAGTCCAGGAAGACAGGGATAATTTTGACTATCTCTATTTCAGGAAAGACCTAGCCGAGCTTTCCGGACGCGAGTACCACAAGAAGCGAAACCTCGTGAATGGTTTCATTAGCTCCTATGAATGCGAACAGAAACCCTTGAAAAAGGAAAATGTATGCGACGCCATCGCCGTGCTCGATGAATGGAGAGCGGCCAAAGGTGTCGACGGGGATTATCGGGCGGCCCGCGAAGGCCTCGAGCTATTCGAGGAATTGGGCATGAGGGGCGCCGTTTATTACATCCAGAACGAACCGGTAGGCTGGTGTCTCGGCGAGCCACTCTCCAAGGGAACGATGTTCGCCGTGCATTTCGAGAAGGCGAGCGAACGTTTCAAGGGAATCTATCAATTCATCAACCAGGCCTTCGCGCAATCTTTGCCGGCTTATTTCAAGCTGATCAATCGCGAGCAGGATCTGGGCAACGAGGGATTGAGGCAGGCCAAGATGACTTACAGACCCTGCGGTTTCGTGAGCAAATATCGGATCATCCATCCCGATAAAGTGGAGTTCAAGCCTTTGGACGTGGCGGAACCGGCGGAGTGCGGGCCGGGAACGATACATGCCGGCTGATCTGCTTTCGCTTGTCGGAACCGGTCATGAAGCCACTTTTGAAAAGCGGGAAGCCCTTACGCGAGAACTTCTCGCCTCGGCGCCTTCCGGACTTGAGAAGAAAACCTGCAGCCTTACGCTTTTAGCGGGAGCCGGAACTCGTTGGGTGAAAAGCCTTTCCCTGGCCAAGGCTAGGCTGGACGGGAGGTTGGACGACGCCAACAAAGACTCAGCGGCCCGATTCCCTCTGGATGCTCCTCGCGGTCTTTTCCCCGTGCGCAACTTCATCTCGGCGGAGCCTTCGAGAATCCCCATGGCGGCCTACGCCCTCGACGCGGTGAAAGGATTGGGCCGCCATGTCATCGTCATCAGGGGCTGGGAAGCTGAAATACGCTCAGGTATCGTCGAGGCGCTCGGCATCGGCCAAGAGTCGGTGAAATTCTGCACGCAGAAGGAAGGGCCTTCGGGGAAGGTGTTGGGCCATGGCGACGCGGCCAGGCAGTCCAGGGAGCTTTGGCGGGAATCCACCTATGTCATCGCCAATTTCGGAGGCGACGCGAATTCGCCGCTGACGGTGGCCGCGAGCCTTCTCGCGATGGCCAGACTGGATGAGCTCGGCGAAAACGCAGGCCTCCTGCTTCCCGTAGCGAAGATAAAAAATCCAGCCTATCGGGTAATACTCGACGAAAGAGGTCTCCCGCGGGCATTTGGGCATAATAAACTCGGCGGGATGACAGCCGGGTGGCTGCCTCCGTCCGAAGGTTATACGAACGTGGGAATACGCGTATACAGGACGGAAGCCTTATCGGCCGCGGTGGATGAGATCGAAAGCTCGTATTGGCGGAAAGAATCCGGCTATTCGATACCAGGCAACGATCCCGAAGCCCATGAATTCGCCCTGGACAATGTCGACGCTCTATTGGCTCGACGGGGCGAGGCGAGAATCCTGGCCATCGCGAAGGCCGAGGAACTGACGCCCGCCAAAAGTTTCGATGAGATCGCGAATTTCGAAGAGGCCGCGAAAAGCGTCAGAGCCGAGTGGACGAAATTCCGGTCAGCCGCCGATTCCCAATAATCTTCTGATCGCCGGACCCGCGAGAGCGTTGAACAGCCCCGAACCGAGTATTGCCCAGAGCGCGTTTATCTTCGTGAAAGCCGCGATGGCGAATGCCCCGAGCCCGAGAGCGAGAAGAATCGGGTCGGCGGAGGAAGGCTTCAGCGCCCAGAGCGTCATGATCATCATGGCTGTGCTGCCCGTCCGCAGCGATTCGTTGATGGCAAGCTTGTCCAGCTTTACGCGCCGCGCGAGAAGCGTGGTGGCCACGATGGCCATGACCGGAAAAGCCACGACGGCGAGCGTTCCCGCCAGCGCCGAGAAGAATCCGCCGTGCTCCCAGCCTATCATCGTGGCCGCGTTGAGGGCGATCGGACCAGGCGTCGACTGGGCGATGGCGATGAGGGAGCGGAAATCGGTTTCGTTTAGCCAATGCGGGACCACTTCGTTTTTGATGATGCCGACGGTCGACCAACCGCCGCCGAATGAGATGATGCCGACCTTGAAGAAAGTCCAGATTATTTCGAGCGTTTGCATGGTCCCTCGATGCAATAAAGCATGGCTATGGCCGCCAGCAGGATGGGAAGGCTGTATGCCGGCAGGAAGATAAGCACAAATGCGAGCGCGATGGTCTCGACGATCCTGAGTACCGTCCAGGCCCTTTTGGTGGCTGTCTTATAGATCATCGCGGCGACGAGGCCAGGAACGACGGCGCCGGCTCCTTCGAGAAAGCGCTGGACGGCGGGAAGCGATCCTATCTTGGCCAGCGCGCCGCTCACGAGAATCAGGGCGAAGAAGGGCGGAAGCACCACACCGAAAAAAGCGGCGACGGCGCCTTTCCACCCGCAGAGCCGGAGGGAGACGAGAAGGGCGGAACTCAGCGCGAGCGGTCCGGGAAAGGCTTGGGCGCGCGCGAATATGTCATAGAAATCCTTTTCAGCCATCCATCCTTTTTTTTCAAGGCTGGTTGCCATGACGGGCACGATTACATACCCGCCGCCCAGGGTGACTGAGTTGATTTTCGCCAGAAGCCAGAATAGACCAGCGGGCGTCGGGCTCTTGGGCTTCTCGAGGAGAGATTCATCGTTCGTGACAGGTGTTTTCGTCTTCATTGGAAATCCTCGGCGCAGTATAGCGGTTCATGCATGTTCCTGTCCAATGCCTAAGGAGGCCTGACGGGCGAGATAGAGCAGATCTTCATCGGAAACGGCGGAGTCTATCCATGTAAAGCCGGAACTTCTGAGCCAGTATAGGCCAATACTTGTTTTTTTACCTGGGATTATGCTTTCCGCCGCTCTCCTGTAAATATCCAGCTGGACCGCGTGGCGGGACGGGGTTTCTTCGGAATCCGATTTGAAGTCGATGACGATGACTTCGTCTCCTGTTTCGATCATGAGATCCATCCGGCCTTCGACGATAAAGTCGCCCAATTTGAGCAGGAAGGGTTTTTCGCTCGTTATCTCGGCGCCGGCGGGCAGGGATTTCCAGAAATCGCTGGACAGGAAATCGGCCGCCATGGATGTCGCGAGTTCGGTAGCCTTGGCTATGCCAGCGGGCGGCAAGCCGCGAATGAGGTCGTCGGATGGCATGAAGCCCGAAACCGTGCCGGTTTTGATGGCCTGTTCCACGGCGTCATGGCAGAGCGTGCCGAATATTTTAGGCGGGAGGGGCGACTGATCGCCGGGAGCGGGGGCGAGAATGGGGGCGGAGGTGCCCGAGGGCTGTGATGTCCTGATTTCGCGCTGGAAGCGCTCGAACTCGGTGGCGCTGAGATGGAGGCGGGGGAAGCGCCTGTCGAGCGTTTTCGCGTCCGCGTAGGCTTTAGCGAAGTCGCTCAACGATGGTTTCGCTCGTCCCTTGTGCCAATGGCGCACATCGTCGACGGTTTTCGGCGCGAGAAAAGTCTTTTCGAGCCGCGCGGATGTCGACGCTCCAATAACCGTCCCGGACGGGGCTTGATCCCGGATCGCCCGCATCGCGCAGTAGTTTTCCAGATAGTAGAGGAAAGAATTGCCTGTCGTATCGCCGCGCTTCTGCTGCTTCCCGAAGAAGAAAAGGTGATCCTCGGCTCTCGTGCAGGCAACGTAGAGAAGACGTTTTATTTCGGCGACGCCCATGTCGTTTTCAAGATTTTTCGCGAGCCTGAAGAAGATATTGTTCGCCTTGGCTCCGGGTTTGTCGTAGGGCTTTATATCCAGGGCGAGTCCTTCGGGCAGCATTTCCCAAATCGCCTGGCCGCGTTTTGTCGATCCGGAGTTTTCCGCCCAGGGCAGGATGACGATGGGGAACTGAAGCCCCTTCGATTTATGGATGGTGAGTATTTTCACGCCGGTAGCATTGCTTCTCGGGACATTCTCGATATCGAACTTGTCCGTCTCGCCTTCGATATATGGGCGAAGCTTCGCGAGGAAATCGGCGATTCCTCCATGGTCGCGGTCTATGCCGGCCGCCATGTGAAAGAGGTAATCGAAATGCTCCAGGAAGGGATGGGCTTCGGGACGGGAAAGAATGGCCAGCCTGAGGCCGACGCGGTTCCATACGTACTCCACGATATCCGAGACTGGGTTCGAGACGATCGATGCCCTGAATTCGGCGAAGAATGCTTTGGCTCTGTCGAGCATCGCGGAATCGCGGTCGGAAGAGGTCTCCAGCTCGAAAGCCGCGCCAGCCGATGTCATGAGTTCCAGGAAGGCTTGATCCGACACTCCGCAGAGCGGCGATCGAAGCACGGCCGCGTAAGCCGCCTTGTCTCCGGGGTCCAGCGCGTAGCTGAGAATGCTGTAGATGTCGTTCGCGGGAGATTCCCTGAACAGGCTGCGCGGACTTTCGGAATCAAAGGGTATGTCGAGGAGGCGCAAATACTTTTCGAGCCTGTGCTGATTGGTCGTGGTCCTGAGTAGGACGGCGAAATCGCCGTAGTCGGCCGTCCGAGCCGCATTCCCCGAAGCGGAACCTTTCGCGGGTCTCAGTTCCATAACGCCGCGGGACCGCTTGATGAATTGCGCGATTTCGAAGGCCAGACTGTCATCGGCACCCAAGGGCTCCGAGCCCGATCTTCCCTCGAGCGGCTCATCCGATGGGTCCTGGGTTTCCTCGCTCGTTTCCTTCTCTTCCTCGGGAGCGGGCAGGAGAAAATATCCGATTTTCGTGCCTGGGGAATCGGCTTGGGCCTGGGGCTGGGCTTGAGCCAGGGGACGGCCGGGCTCCATGTTCGCATAACGCGCGTGGAATTCCTTCGGGGTTCGCTCAGTCTCATCGCCCTTCGACATATCGTTTTTCGAACCTTCGGACATTACGAAAGCGAAGAAATCGTTGAAAAAACCGATGAGGGGAGGGGTACTTCGATAATTGGCGGATAGGACGATATCGCCGGACAAGTCTTCCGATAATTCCCTGGAAAGCCGCTTGAAGACCGCGACATCAGCGCCCCTGAATCGATATATGGATTGTTTCTCGTCGCCGACGAAAAAGAGCTTGCCTTGTTCGAGTTCCTCCGGGCCGGGGATTCCTTCGGAAGCGTTTTCGCGTTTTTCGGCGAGCAGGTAGAGAAGGTTTTTCTGAAGCTCGTTGTTGTCCTGGAACTCATCGATCATGATGCTCTCGATGGCGTTTTTCCAGTATGCCCTGATGTCTTTGCGGCGCTTCAATACATGGACGGCGCAGGCGCCGAGGTCCTTGAAATCCATGAGATCAGCCAGACGTTTCGCCTCGGCGACTTCCGCGGCGAATTCGTCCAGTCTGTCGAAAAGCGAGCAGTGGGAGGGGAATACCGCTTGGTATTCGGCGAAATCCAGAAGGTTGCGCGCTTCATCCCTGGCTTCTTTCGCGATGGCCTTGATGGACTGCTCTGCTTCGCTTTTGCCGTATGAACGCATCGCGAGTTCGGTGAAGGCGTCTAAATGCCGCGAAAAGAACGATAGGTCGGGAGGCGTCGAGGGATCATGGCCTATGGCTTCGATAAATGCCGATGAACAGGCAATGGCCGAGGCGCAGTCGGCCCTGGGGGCCGGGGCGCCGGATGAAAGGGCGATGATCTCTCCGGCCATTGCGGCGAGGCGCTTGAACGCCGCGCCCGCCTTTTCGGCGGCCAGCGCCCTGAGCGACTCCTTCATGGGCGAAAACTGCTTTTCGGCGAGCGAGAGCGGGGTTATGAAGCGCGAGCCGAGGTCGCCGAAAAGGCGGGCGGCCACTTCGTCGAAGGGAAATGACATCAGCGTTTCCCTTATGCCCGGCTTTTCCCTGTTTCTCAGCACATAACGATAGGCGATGCTTCTGGCGAGATCGGCCGACTTTTCCGCGTCGATCGCGAACTCGGGACTGTACCCGAAGTCCCGGGCGGCCTGGCGGACAATTTCCGCGCAGAAGGCATCGAGCGTGGTGATGTGGTTGTTCTGGAATTCGTCCAGTTGCCCGCGCGCCCATGGCGATGTCTGGGCAGCCAATTCGCCGTAGATGCGCTCATACATTTCGGCGGCCGCTTTTCGCGTGAAGGTGAGGGCAAGTATAGAGCGGACGGGGAGTTTTTTCTCGACGACGAGGTGTATGTAACGCGACGCGAGCACGGTCGTCTTGCCGGCTCCCGCCCCTGCGGTCACGACGCAATTGCGTTCGGCCGTCGCCGCCGTTCTCTGCCGCTCATCGAGCCTTTCGAGATACATTGGATACTGGGCCGGGTTCATAGACGCTCCGATGAAAAATAAGCCCTGCAGATGGGGCGCATTGGGCACGCGGCGCAGCCCTCGGACGATGGCGTTATGGACAGGAAGGATCCGCCTTTGATGATTCCCGACGCTTTTCGCAACGCCACGGCGAGAGCCTCGCGTTCCGGATCGAATTCTTCGCGGCCGGATCGGCCGCCCCCGGGTCCGAAAACGACGACCGCCTTGCTTTCCTCTATGGACCAGTAAAGGGCCAATTCCACGGGTTTCCCTTCGCCTTCCAGTATCGCCGCATAGCTCGCTATCTGGAAATCGCCGAGTTCCCCGTTTTGATTGACGAGGAATTCCTTTTTTTTGGGCGTGCTGTTTTTTTTGTAGTCGATGATGGCGAATTCCTCATGGCGCGGGGTCGCCGGGTCGTGGCT
The DNA here is from genome assembly GCA_963677895.2 of Treponemataceae bacterium. Taxonomy (GTDB): domain Bacteria; phylum Spirochaetota; class Spirochaetia; order Treponematales; family Rectinemataceae; genus UBA11090. The sequence goes on from CAXXGJ010000018.1 coordinate 450,445, forward strand.
TCCCTGTTTCCCGGAGATCCTGTCCGCTCGCCCCTCGAGCGATAAACCCAGGTCTTCGAACTTTCTGGCCAGAGGTATTTCAAAATCGCCTATCTCCCATCCATCGGCCTTGAAGCTAGTTTCGAAATCCAGGATCCGCGTGATCCTGTCGCGGATTTTCGGCAGGGCAGCCTCCATGGCGGGTTCGACGGCAGGTCCGTTTTGCCTCGTTATCTGCTTAAGCGCTTGCCTGAAGGCCGATTCAATCCATCCTTCATATTCATCTTTCCTGGCGGCCGAAAAGCCGCCGTCCTTTAGCGCGATATCCTGCAGGAGGCTTCTGATGAGGGCGTGGGTCAGCGAGCCTTCGGTTACGTTGGCGATGCCTGAAGGTCCCTTATCTACATCGGGTACGCAGGTTAGGAACCATTTGAAGGGGCACTGCATCAGGTTTTTGAGCTTGGCGGGCGAAATCTTGAAAAGCGGAGCGGCGTCGCACGAGGGAAGCTTGAGAAGTCGGGCGGGATCTAGTTTCCGCCCGCCCTTGGCCGGAGACAGAACGCGCTGGCCGTCGGTTCTCATCGCCGAGAAATAACCCATGGCCGCGGTCTTTCTGTCGGCCGGCAGACGCGCGGGCAGGTCGCCGGCCGCGGAATCGCGCCACGCGCGCGATTCCGCGGCATCGGCGAGCTCTGGAATTCGATCCTGCCCGATCTTTACCTGCCTCGCTCCTTTGCGCAGGAAGTAGGGATGGGGAACCGAATATCCCGATAAGCCTTTTTCGGCGTGGCAGTATACGGCGTTCACCGCGTTGAAGGAGGACAGCAGCGCTTCGCTGACATCGGCTTCATTCAACTGTCCGCGCATTTCCTTTGGAACGCGGGAAAAATATCCGAGGGCGGGGTCCAGGGAATCCTGCGATACGTCCATGACGAAATGGATCGGGGCGGCGATGAGCATTCCGATGTGGTAGGGGAATACCGATATCGCGTTGAGCGATTCGTCGCTTTTGTAGCGCGCGGCGTCGAGGGCGAGGAGAAGCGTTTCCAGGGGGCTGGCCGCGAGAGCGGGATTCCCAATCTGGGAATGCCATTGATCCAGGGCATCCAGTTCTTCCAGAACGCGTTGAAGGGTACGGTCGGCTTCCGAATTCGATAGCGGCTCTTCTAGGAAGTTGTCCTTGAAATCGTGGATGGCGCGGCGAAGAGCGTTGAACGAACGAGCGCTCGTCATCGAATGCGCGATCTTGTTCAGGGAAGAATACAGCGAGATCACCTGGCTGCCCGGATCCGGACAGAGGGATAAGGTTTTTTTCCAAAGTTCGAACATGTACTGTCCGTCGATGGAAAATTCCGGGATGTTGTACTGCGACGCGAAACGGATGAGATCCAAGGCTATGGACTCGTTTTTCCAGATGAAGGCTCCCCGGTCGAAAAGTATCCGCAAAGTCCTGAGCGAAAAACCCTCGGACGCGGCGCGTGACAAGGAGAGAAGAAGCTTGCCGAAAGGATAAGCCGCGAGCGGCTGCCCTACGCGGAAATCCATCGGCAGCGCATATTGTTTCGCCAACAATTTTATGTGCGCCTGTATTTCCGGAGTGGACGCGGGAATACTTATGGCGATATCGGCCGGCTGCAGGCCTTCATTCAGAAGCGAAGCGCAATTCGCCAGCACCGATCGCAGTTCCTCTCGAAACGTCGCGAATTTGAACAAGGTGATTTCGGAAGCGGACCCCGAAAAGATTTCTACTGACAAGAACCTTTTCAGAATTTCCGCTCTTTTCTCGTATCCGGGCATGAGCGCAGGTTCGAACAGAATATAGCGATTTTTCTCTTCCCTAGCGGGGGAGAGGTGACTCGATTCATAGATGCCATTTTCTTCCAGAAAGCGTGAATACTTTTCCGAAAGCGCCGCATAGTCGGCGACCTCGTCTTGGTCGATTAAATGTGCGGGAGGAAGACGGCGCAGCTCAAAGGATAGATCGCGCAACGTAGGCGCAAGTTTCGCGAAAATTGAGGCCGCTGACAGCGCCGAGCTCATCCCTGGCTTGATCAGGCCGCGGAGGAACGGCGATTTCGACTGTTCTTCCAGGATCAGAAGCGCCCATAGCAGGCGCGATCGCGAATCGGCTTTTTTCTTTGCCTGCGGAATATTTTTTTGCGTTATGCGGTCTATGAAGGTATCCCAGCCGAGGAATCTGTCCGTCTCGATCGCGCCTATCCCCGGTTGTCCCAGCGAGGCTTCCGCCCAGGAGTCGGCGGAAACCTGAGTGGGAAATACGAAATAGGTATTTCTATCCTTCACGTGATCGGAGATTTTTTTCGCGATCGCGCTTCCCCGGGCCGTCCCGGGCGATACCTTCGGATAGTCAGTCATTCTCGATTATCGCAATCAGATCCGCGACTCTGAAGCAGCTCCTTTCCTCGGCCTTGTGCGCGATGTCGCAGACCTCGAAGGCTTGGATATCCGCGGCTTCGGCCAGTACCGTCATAATCTCCGGCACGCTCGGTTTCTCCCTTAAATCAACGCGGGCAAGGGCGTTTTCGAGAAGAGCGAAACAGGGCCAAAGTTCGAGCAAAGCATCGAATTTTTCCTTGTTGTAATAATCCTTCCCTTCCCACGTATTTATGCCCAAGGCTTCCCTGGCTTCGTGATCGTGGCTGGCCCAACGCACGAGTTCGGAAGCCCTCGCTTTCGGTGACGTCTGGGAAGGCGAATGCTTTTCCGCTGGCAGCTTGGGTGAGCGGGACGAAGTGTCCCGCGACCTTGTCGCGAAGGCGAACATAAGCGAACACAGCGCCTTCCCGTCGATCCGGTCGAGCGCGGTCTTGGACGCGTTCGCAGCCTCGTCGCTCGTTTCCGTCAAGGCTTTTCTCGCCGAGGATTCGGCATCGGCCAGCATCGCCGCTTGGATTAGTTTTTTCTTGACGAGGAATTTTTCGAGGATATAGCGCAATTCCTCGGTTTCGTTCGCGCCCGCGTTCACGCAAGACAGGCCGGCGATGAAAATATAATGAAGGAAGGCGCCCAGCGCGCGTTCCGAATCGAGAAGGGTTTTGAAATAGGATAAGGCGGTGAGGCGTCGGCTTTCCTTTATCGTTCTTATGAAAGATGTATGGAGCATCGTATCGAGGATGGCGATGCCCGTTTCGATGACGGCTCTGCCGCGCGAGACGGCCGCGATGCCCGGTCCCGGTCCTCCATCCTCCGCTATGGCCTGGGCGATGCGGGAGAAATACGCCTCCGCATCGATGCCTGCCTGGTCTATGGCCTCGGCAATGTTCCCGTCGAGAATAAAAGTCTTTTTGCAGTTATTGATGGATGTTATCGCTTTAGCCAGGGTATGATAGAGTTCAGGCTGCGCCGCTTCCTCGAGCGCGTCGTCCAGGTCGGCGATTCCTCTTCCCTTGAGGGAGATCCAGAGCCGCTCGTAACGGCCATCCATGTCGTGGACGCGGTTGAATTCGCTGAATATTAGCGTTTGGTAGCCTTCAAGATCGACATGCCATCCTTGAGTCTCCAGATCGGAACAGCGGTAAATATGCCACAAGCCTGATCGTATCTCGAAGGCGGCGACGAAGTTGCCCGGTCCGGTATCCAGCGCGAGCGCGCGCACGATGGATTTCGTTCTGAGGTGTTTTTTCCCGTCCTGCTGTTTTTCCGCGTACCCGCAGCTCGTCGATATTTTGCCGGAACTGCGTTTCCAGCAGTTGTTGTAGAAAATGAGGGCCCTGTCCTCTTCTCCGCGGCCGTTTGAGTAGGCGAAAACGTTTTCGTCGATGCTGCCTTCGTCGGTCGTGAAGTCGAAAAGGCAGAAGTTGTCCACTTCCGCGAATAGTTTCCTCATCCTGAAAAGCGGGAATATATCCTTTTCATGACGCGCCATGAGCGCGTCGTCGGGTTTTTCGTCCCGATAGGAGCGCTTATATTCCATTCCGTATTTTTCGGTGAATCCCTCGATCTGACCATGGCCGATCATCGGCATTCCCGGCATGGTGGCGAGCATCGTGCATACGCCGAAATATTTATCGCCGGCGCCGAATTGGGCGATGGCCGTTTCCTCGTCGGGATTGCTCATGAAATTGACGAAGCGTTTCAGGATCTGTTTGTCGAATTCCTGTGTGTTCTTGATCGTTAGGCGATACAGGGAATTCTTCTCGTCTTTAAGCATGTTCATGAAGGCGGAGTTGTAGACTCTATGCATGCCGAGCGTCCGGGTGAAATAACCTTCCATCATCCAGAACGCTTCGGCGAGGAGGAGCGTGTCGGGAGATTTTTCCGCGCATTCATCGACGACCTCCCGCCAGAATTCCTGCGGCATCGCGCCGTCGAAAATCTCCTCCGGCATCGAATGTTCCGCGCGGGAGGGGATGGCTCCGCCTGAGCCTGGGGCGGGATACCATAATCGCCTGATATGCTGTTTCGCGAGAACCATGGCCGCGTCAAAGCGTATGATGCTGAAATGCCGGGCTACCTGAAGTATCTTTTCCTTTACGGCGGCGCGCGCTTCGGGATTGAGAAAATCGATCTGGGCCGTGTCGTTCCATGCCATTCCGGTTCCGTCGTTGCCGTGGTAGATGTAACTCGTCTTGCCGCTCCGCCTGTCGAGGCGCTTGAAGACGACGGCGGCATCCGATCTCGTGTAGTAATGATCTTCGAGCCAGAGGCCGATGGATGGGTCTTCGGACAAATCCGGCCCGTGGAAGGTGTAGCTGGGAAAGGGACAATAATCCGAACCGATGAAGAGATCGGGCCTTTCCCTGATCCATGCCGAGTCCATTCCCGTATGATTGGGAACCATGTCGGCCGCGAGTCTGATGCCTCTCCATAGACAACGTCCCCTGAATGAATCCAGGGCTTCCCATCCCCCTAGTTCCGGGGCTATCTCGTAATCGAAAAGCGAATAGGCCGAAGCCGCGGCTTCGGGGTTTCCGCAATAGCGCTTGATCTTTTCGCTGGCTGGACTTCTCTGCCAGATGCCGATGAGCCAAAGCCCGCTGATGCCCCTCGAGGCGATGGCGTCCAGTTCCTGGTCGGGAATCTCATCCAGCCTTTTGATGGGTCTTCCGAACGTTTCCGAAAGCTGATGAAGCCAGACAAGGGCGTTCTTGGCCAGAAGGACGAGCGAGGGCATCCAATCCTTGTCCTGGGTGAATTTTTCATACTCGTGCCGGGACGATATATATCGATAGGCCTCCACAGGTCCGGGACCCGGCGGGAAACGGGGCGTTTCCTCTTCTTTAATTAGATCGAGGCTCCTGAGTATCTTCATGCCGATCTCGTCGAAACTGGCTCCCCAATTGTCTTTTATCCACACAAGCTGGGCTTCGAGCGATTCCGGCGCCGCTTTCGCGGGCATGCGAAGCAGTTCCATCAAATCGACCTTGTCGCCGACGGGGCCGAAGCTGGGAAGTTTCCTGCTCGCGCGTTCGATCGCTTCGAAGACTTCCTTGTATTTTGTCTTGCCGGCAACGCTATCGCTCTCCGGTCCTGCCGCGCGGATGCCGTCGTCGAAGAGGAATCGAAAGGGAAGGAAGGCCGGATTTTCATTGGCGATCTTGAGAAGGATGAGTTCCTCCAAAGCGAGTTCCCTGTTGGGCACGGCTTTTTCTCCCGTCCCAGGGGTGGAGCTGCCCTCGAGCCAGTTCTCCACGCTCGCGGTTCCCCTATAGACTTCGAGAGGCGGAAATTGGGCGCTGAATTCACGGAGCAGGGATCCGCATTCAACGGCGCCGATTTCCTTATTCACCGCGCCGAGGAAGCGCTCGATGACATCGGGGGCTACCGTTTTCCTGTAGATTCCGATCACTATATGGAGGATTTCATCGATAAGCCCCATGGCGTTGAGTCGGCCCGCGCTGAGCTTCGTGCTGTCCTGTCCAGCGATCACCTTCAGTCCGCGCAGCTTTTCCGCGAGATTTCTCGCCGCCGAGAAATCCGGAAGAATGAGGTTTCCCGTGGTTCGGAAAAGGGCAGAGTTGATCCCCAAGGTCGAACGGATCGAGGCATGGATATGGAACTCCATGATCCTGTCTCCGGTTGAACAGCGTTGCGAACCGCCTTCAAAAGCCGCCAACGTGCACGCGAGCGCGTATTCCTTATGGGTTCTCATACGTCAAATATAGCTCTGCCCCCTTCTCTGTACAAGCATAAATAATTGCTACACAAGGTTGGAAGGATCTGTTATACTTACATAACAACAGCGGAGGTAAAAGTGTCAGTTTCGGTAGAGCATGACAAACGCAAGGAAGAGATCCTCGATAAGGCCCTCGATGTCTTCGTCATGGAAGGCTATAAAGATACGACATTCCAGAAAATCGCCGAGCGTTGCGGCATAACAAGGACGATCCTATACCTTTATTTCAATAATAAAAAGGAAATATTCTCATCCTGCATAAAGCGCTTCATGGGCCGACTGGAAAACGAAATCAGGGATATCGCCGGCGAATCCAGGAAAACCAGTTCCGAAAAGATAATCGCGATCGGGGAGATGGTCGTCCAGCTTTGCTCGACGGAGTCGAAGCTCCTCTCGATCGTGCTGGATTACCTCTTGAAGCTAAAGCTGGCCGGAGGCGATCCCGACGAAAGGGTGAGGCGCCGCACCGTGCGTATGCGTCATATTCTGGCGATGATCATCATCGAGGGAAAGAAAAAGGGCGAGTTCGCTTCCGCGGTGTCCGGAAGAGCGGCGAGCGAGCTTTTTTACGCGCTGATCGAAGCGGCTGTCTTCAGGATTACCGTGCTTGGCCAAAAAGACGCGTCCGTACTTTCCGATTCACTCAGACTCCTGACATCCAGCATGAAAATCCCGGGCGGCAACTCGGGAACTCCCGTTTGAGGGCGAAATAGAGGCCTCGGCCGGATCGACCGCTTTGCCTCATTGAATATCGAGGCTGGCTTTTTCGAGCAATCCCATTCTTATTTTGCTTAGCGCGGATTTTTTCGCTACGACCTTGGCCGTGAACAGGCTGTCTATGTTTTTTTCGTAATTGAGAATTCTGGAGATGTAATCCAGGGTTTTTACGGGCGCTCCGCTGTTCGACACCTTCGTTCTTCCCGCATTGTACATCGCCAGCGCCGAAACTTCATTGCCGGACAAATCCAGAACATGCCTAAAATATTTGATGCCCTCTTTCGCGTTGTGTGAGGGATCGTAGATTTCCGTTTCGGTAAGATTGGGGAAGGTTGAGGAGTTGAGCTGGAACAATCCCCTGTCGACGCTCGTGGCGTTCTTGTGCTGGGCTTTGGGATTGAAGCGGCTTTCCTCGTAAGCGATCGCGAAAGCCAGGCCGGCTGGGACTTCATGCTTGACCGCGTTGTCGAGAATCGCGACGGCGATTGTCCTGGAATTGGTGAGCGAGGAGAAAAAATCCACGACGCTGTTCTTGGTGCCCGTGTTCAGGTAATACGCCGCTATCGTGTCATTGTCGTTCTTTTCTTCGATGTTCATGGGCAGGTTTTCAGGATGCACGGCGAGGGAAAGAACCTCGCTGTCAAGCTTCAAATTCACTTCCGGAGAGGGTGCGCAGGCGATACTGATTAGCCCCGCGACGATAGCTAAAAACACCGCTCCTTTGGCTCGCAATGGTCGATAGGAAAGCATTCTCAACGATAACTCCTTGCATGGAAAGGCCGTAAAACCTTTCTTCCGCTTAGTCCGTCTATTGTAAGGATTGAGGCAAGATGGTCAAGTGGTCGGCAAAGTCATGGTTTTGAGCCGCCGCAGGGCGCGAAATTCCATTGAATTTCCCTGGTTTTTTCTTTGCGTGTTTGCCTCCAGAATCTTATCGCGGTTTTCCATACTTAACAAAAACAGTATTTGCCTCCATAATCGGCACTATGAAAAACGCAGCGATTCGCGTCATCGTTACTGGCGGTACTTTCGACAAACACTACGACGAGATCAAGGGCGAGCTCACTTTCAGGGATAGCAGCCTGCCGGAAATCCTCACGCGGGCGCGGGTGAAGGTTCCCGTCACCGTCGAGATGAACCAGCTTATAGATAGCCTCCAGATGCAGGACGTCAACCGGATGTCCGTGCTTCTTTCCTGCCGCAACTCCGAGGAAAGCCGGATCATCATCACCCATGGAACCGACACCATGACGACGACGGCCTCCCTTCTCGGCGGGGAAAAGCTCCACAAGACCATCATCCTCACCGGGGCCATGGTTCCCTACAAGGTTTTGGATTCGGACGCGCTTTTCAATTTCGGCACGGCTTTTTCCGCGGTCCAGCTCCTGCCCGAGGGGGTATATATCGCCATGAACGGCAGGGTTTTCGCGTGGGACAATGTCAGGAAGAACAAGGCTTTAGGCGTGTTTGAGGAGATGGACGGCATATGACGGCGCTGGGGCGGCGTAATGCGGCGCTGGGGCGGGACGCTGCGTTGGAACAGCGGATCGCGGCGCTGGGACGGCGGGTCGCCTGATGGCCAGGCGGAAGGACGCCGATAAGCGGCAGCTCATCCTTGGCGAAGCCAAGCGCATGTTCGCGGGCAAAGGCTATGACGCGACTTCCATGGCGGCGCTCGCCAAGCACATTGGCATTCCGGTGGGAAGCCTCTATACCTACTTCGAGTCCAAGGAAGCCCTGCTCAATACCATCATAGAAGAAGGCTGGAACGAATTCTTCCTTTACCTCCAGGGGGGCTTATCCGAGGGCGGCTCATCCGAGGGCGGCGCCCTGTCCCGTTTAGCTTTCCTTGTGCGGAAGGCATTGCCCGAATTGTTCAAGGATCTCGACTTGATTGCGATCCTGCTCGCGCAGGCGGATCAGTCCTCCCGCCTCGGCGAAAAATTGGAGCAACTCGCCTTCCTCGTCGACTCGATAATCATGGATTTCAGGAAGGCCGAGAGGGGAAATGCGGGATCTGGAATTCCCAACCTCAAGACAGGCCTGGCGGTCATGCTCCTCGGGAGCCTTGAGACGATGCGTTTGATTCACCGGGCCGGGATCGATATCGGGATGGAGGATGTCATCGCCTTTCTTGTCCTGACGATCGAAGGCGCTTTGGGCTGCTCGCTGCCCGCTATTTGCGAGCCTGGAGACCCGCTTTCCACAACTGCCGCCCGGAGCGGTTCGCCTGCCTGCGCTGACGCGGCGGGAGGCTGAAGGGGCTCTTGCGAGCCAGCCAGAGCTTCACGATCGGGCTCACGATGAACACGAGGCGGCTCAGGAAACGGGTTTCCCATCGCACTTCCTCATAATAATCCTCGAGGGTTTTTCGCCTGAAATGCAATAGCGAATCGGCATAATCGGAGTCCTCGTACCAGCCGCAATGGAAATTGGCGGCCGCGAAGGCGTTTTCGGGCAGAAAAGTCGAATCGCCGAGGCCGAAATATCTGAACACCCGATCGAGGAAGGCCCTGAAGAAGGTACGGCAGAGAGAGCCGCCGCCGATGTCGAGGGTTTGACCGCCGATGGAGGGGAGGGAGGCGGCGGCGGCGAAGGCGCGGCCCGCGTCTTCGGTATGGATGATTTCGAGCCGCGTCTCGGGGGGCATCGAGAAGAGAAGGGGGTCGAAGGGCAGCCATTTCGCCCAGACGACGTAGGAGAGGCGCAGAACGGCGAAGTCGAGGCCGGACGCGCGCAGAAGCCTCTCGCATTCCGCCTTCGTTTCGCTGTAAAGATCCGAGGGATGGATTTCATCCGATGTCTTTATCCAGAAATTCTTGAGGCGGTCTCCATAGATGGCTATGCTCGAGGCGAAGATCAGGCGGGGAGGGTTCCGGGCCGACCGGCATGCCTCGATGATGTTGGCCGTGCCGCCGATATTGATGGCTTTCGTCTTTTCGGGATCCTTTTCCGCCGCCGGCGGGATGAGGGCCGCGAGATGAATCACCGCGTCGGGGCCATCCGGGAAGGCGGAAAACGCTCTGCTTATGTCCGCCAGCGACCTTATGTCGCCGAAGACGAACTTGCAGGAAGCCCACTGCGTATTGAGCAGTCTTTTGAGCCCGGCTCCCGCCTTTTTAAGCGCCGAGGGGCTTTCGAAAATCGCGATGGAATGGCCCGCGGCAAGACAGGCCATCACCGCGCTGCGCCCCACATTCCCGAATCCGCCCGTCACCAGGATGTTCATTCATCGCCTCCGGATAGAAAGCTTCTGAGATGAAGTATACTATAAATGAACGATCATTCAATATACAAGGTTACAAGGTTTCCCTTTATTGGTCGAACAGGTATCTTATTGACGATAATCGCTGTCCTGTCGTACACTTCGCGCCATGATTACGATTCATGAACTGCGAAGCAAATACATAGAATTCTTCAAGTCGAAAGATCATATCGAGATCAGCGGCAAGTCCCTCGTCCCCGAAAACGATCCTTCGGTTCTTTTCACGACGGCCGGCATGCATCCCTTGGTCCCGTATCTCCTCGGCGAGCCGCATCCCGCGGGCAAGAGGCTGACGGACTACCAGAAATGCATCCGGACCGGCGACATCGAAGAAGTGGGCGACGAAGGTCATCTCACCTTTTTCGAGATGCTGGGCAACTGGTCCCTCGGCGATTATTTCAAGAAGGAATCCATAGCCTTTTCCTGGGAATTTCTCGTCTCCCCGAAATGGCTCGCTCTCGATCCCGCGAAGATTTCCGTGACGGTGTTCGCCGGCGACGAAAATTCGCCCAGGGATGAAGTTTCCGCCGATGCCTGGAAGTCTCTGGGCATGCCGGCCGACCGGATAGCCTATCTTCCCGCCGGCGACAACTGGTGGGCCGCCGGTCCCGTCGGCCCCTGCGGCCCCGACACCGAGATTTTCATCTGGACCGGCGAGGGACTGCCTCCCGCCGGCTCCAACAAAGGCACCGATCCCAAGCGTTGGATGGAAATCTGGAACAATGTCTTCATGGAATTCAACCGCGTGGACGAAAGGACCCTCGTGAAGCTGCCCGCCCAGAACGTGGACACGGGCATGGGCCTCGAGCGGACCGTGGCCATGCTTCAGGGCAAAAAATCGGTCTATGAGACCGAGGCCTTCACGCCCATCCTCGAAACCCTGGGACGTCTCGCGGGAAAGGCCTATGGCGCTCCCGGAAATGATCCCGAACTCGATCGCAGCTTCAGGATAGTGGCCGACCATGTACGCACGGCCACCTTCATCCTGGGCGACCCGAAAGCCGTCCTTCCCTCCAACGTGGGAGCGGGCTACGTGCTGCGGCGCATCATCAGGCGGGCGGTGCGGCATGGCCGCAAGCTCGGCATCGAAGGCGCCTTCCTATCGATTCCCGCCGAGGGCGTGATCGAGAACTACGCGGTTCCCTATCCGGAACTCGTGGAGAACAAGGCGCGCGTCCTCGACGAGTTGCGCGGCGAGGAGGAAAAATTCCTCGAAACCTTGATAAAGGGCGAGCATGAATTCCAGAAGATGCTGCCCAATCTCCTCAGGAATCCCCAGAAAATAATGTCGGGACGCCTGGCTTTCAAGCTCTACGACACCTATGGCTTCCCGATCGAGCTGACCGAGGAAGTAGCGGGCGAAAATGGCCTTACGGTCGACAGGGCGGAATTCGACGAGGCCTACAGGAAGCATCAGGAGCTTTCCAGGGCAGGCAGCGAGCAGACCTTCAAGGGCGGCCTGGCCGATCATTCCGAGATTTCCACGAAGTACCACTCCGTGACCCATCTCATGCAGAAGGCGCTGAGGATCGTCCTGGGCGACCACGTGGCGCAGAAAGGCAGCAATATCACGACGGAGCGCGTCCGCTTCGATTTTTCCCACCCCTCGCCGATGACAAAGGAAGAGATCGCCAAGGTGGAGGAGATCGTCAACGAGCAGATTCGCCGCGATTTGCCCGTTACGATGGAGATGATGAGCCTGGACGAGGCGAGGGCCGCGGGCGCCATCGCGCTGTTCGGCGAAAAGTACGAATCGGTGGTGAAGGTCTATACGATGGGCGATTTTTCGAAGGAAGTGTGCGGCGGTCCCCATGTGGCCCATACCGGCCTTCTTGGAAAATTCAGGATCCAGAAAGAGCAGTCTTCCAGCGCCGGCGTGCGCAGGATTTACGGTATTCTCGAATAGCTTTTGGCGCGCGGATAGGCGGGCGGCTTCTTTGCTTCGCCGCTGGCCGCGCGTTCAACTGATTCTGCGAAGGCCCTGGTATGCCGTATTGTCGTCTTCGGAGACGATGCGGAGTATCCATGGGCCTTCGGTTTTTTCTCCCTCCCACCATACCTGCCGGATAAAATCCTCGAATCCGTCCTCCACCGTTGGATAGTCGGCTTTTCGCCATTGGAAGAAGACGTATTCGCCAGCGGGGATGGCCAAGGCTTGGCCTTGCGGCATGGCGAGAGGGCGCCGCAGGGTGGGGCCGGCGTTCCGGTCATCCACGATTATATCGTCGGGATCGAAGGTCCAGATGCCTTCTTCCGAAAGCGCGGAGCTGAGGTGGAGGCATAGGAGGCGGGGGTCGCTCATGGCTGGATTCTGAAGGATTTTTCCTCGCTGTTCAAGCCGTGCCGGAATCGCCGCCGATGGAATTCGGTCTTTTCCGGATATCTGGAAATAGTGCCTGTTTGATGGTATCCTGCCCTAACATGAGTCTTCTGGAAAGCATACGATCACCCGGGGATGTCAAGAAGCTCAAGGAATCCGAGCTTCGCTACCTCGCGGAAGAGATACGACATAAAATAGTGGACACTGTAAAGGCGAACGGGGGACATCTGTCCTCCAACCTGGGCGTGATCGAGCTGAGCATAGCCCTTCACAGGGTGTTCGATTCGCCGCGCGACGCCATAGTCTGGGATGTGGGGCATCAAAGCTACACGCACAAGCTTCTCACCGGCCGCGCCCAGCTTTTCGGCAGAATTCGCAAAAAGGGCGGACTGTCGGGCTTTCCCAAGCGTTCGGAGAGCATCCACGACATTTTCGACACCGGGCATTCCTCGACATCGATTTCATCGGCCCTGGGTCTTCTCGAGGCGAGGAAACGTTCGGGGAAGCCCGGACGCGTCATCGCCGTCATCGGCGACGGGGCCCTCACGGCGGGCATGGCATATGAGGGCTTGAGCAATGTCACTCAGCTCAACCTCCCTCTCATCGTCATTCTGAACGACAACAAGATGTCGATCTCTCCCAATGTGGGGGCGATTTCCCGCTATCTTTCCCGGCTATCCGCCAGCGTGCACTATCAGAGTTTCCGGAGGAAATTCGACACGCTCGTGGAAGCCATTCCGCATTTCGGCGGTTTTTTCCTCGATATGATCGTGCGCGGAAAGCGCGCCGTGAAGGCCATCTTCTTCAAGGAAAATCTTTTTTCCGACCTGGGATTCGAATATGTGGGTCCCATCGACGGCCACAATATTCCCGTCCTGATCAGCGTGCTGAACCAGGTCAGAAAACTGGAACGTCCGGTGGTCGTCCATGTCGTCACGACGAAGGGCAAGGGATTCGAAAAGGCCGAGGAGGATCCCGAGAGCTTCCACGGTGTATCGCCCTTCCATTCGGGTCCGGCCCAAACCCAACCCACCTTCACCGAAATTTTCGGGAAGGCGATGGAGGAGATGGCCTCGGAGCGCGGCGATCTTGTCGCGATAACGGCGGCCATGGCTAAAGGCACCGGCCTTGACCTGATGGCGAAAAAATTCCCCGCCCGCGTGTACGATGTCGGGATCGCCGAGCAGCACGCGGTCACCTTCGCAGCGGGTCTGGCCACGGGGGGACTCTCTCCCGTCGTGGCGATCTATTCCACCTTCATGCAGAGGGCCGTGGACCAGGTGCTCCACGATGTCGCGTTGCCGAATCTCCATGTGGTGTTCGCCCTGGACAGGGCCGGCGCCGTTGGCGAGGATGGGGAGACGCACCAGGGGTTCTACGACATTGCGCTTTTAAAGGCTCTGCCGAACATGACGATGCTGGCGCCATCGGGCGCCGCGGAAATGAAGGCTTTTCTGGTCTATGCCTTGGCGCAGCGAGGTCCTGTCGTCATTCGCTATCCCAAGGCCCGAATCGCCCGAGACGAGAACCCTGAGGCTCCCGTGGCGCTGGCTGCCTTGGTCACCGGCCGCGGGGAATTCCTCCGCAGGACCCCCGGAGCTTCCTTGCTGGTCTGCGCGCTGGGGCCTGTAGCGAGGAGCGCGGCCAACGCGATCGACCGGCTTGCCGCGAAGGGCGTCTATATCGATCTCTATTCCCTCCGCTTCGTCTGCCCGATAGACGAAGCCTACCTCGCGGAGGTCTGCGGGCATTACGCCGAGATCGTCACGGTAGAGGAAGGTTCCAAATCGGGAGGCGTGGGGGAAACGGTCGCGTCGATTTTATCCCGGAAATCCGTGGGCGTAGGGGTCACCACGCTCGGCTTCAATGTCCTGCCCTCCGCGCAGGCGTCGCGCGACGAACTCCTGCGAGAGGCCGGCCTCGACGAGGATGGACTGTATTCCACGATCGGGAGAATGGCTGCCGACACAAAGGGCACGAGGTTGTATGAAACGATATCTTTCGCTGCCCGGGTCTAGAACCCTCGAACTCGGCGTACGCCCGGTCATAATGGGCATCGTCAACGTGACGCCCGATTCCTTTTTCAGCGAGAGCAGGCGCCTCGATCCTCTGGAAGCGGCCGATAGGGCTTTATCGCTTATCGGCGAGGGGGCTGATATCCTCGATTTCGGCGCCGAGTCGACGAGGCCTGGCTCGGATCCTGTGGATCCTGAAGAGGAGAAGCGCAGGCTGATTCCCGCCATCAGACAATTCCGCAAGCAGTCAAGCGCGATTATTTCGGTGGACACCAGGCGCGCCGATGTCGCGGCGGCGGCCCTGGGCGAGGGGGCGGATATCGTGAACGACATCGGCGCGCTCGGCGACCTTGGTATGGCTTCAGTAGTGGCGCGCTATGGCGCGGCCATTGTTCTCATGCATATGCGCGGCGATCCCGCGACGATGCAGGAGAGCCCGCGCTATGATGACTGTGCCGCCGAAGTGCGGGATTTTCTCGACGCGGCGGTCCGAAGAGCGCTCGAAGCCGGCATTCTGCCGGCCGGCATCATCCTCGATCCCGGGATCGGCTTCGGAAAGCGGCTCGAACACAACCTTGATTTGCTCGAAAGGCTTTATCTCCTGGCCGAATCCGGCTATCCTGTGCTTGTGGGGCTGTCGCGTAAGCGTTTTATCGGCGAAATCACCGGCAAGCCCGTGGAAGAAAGGCTCGCGGGGAGCCTGGGCGCCGCCTGCGCGGCCTGGGCGCGGGGAGCCGATATTTTCAGGGTTCACGATGTCGCGGCGACGCGGGACGCGCTCAAGGTTTTTGACGCGGCGGCGCGGCGCGGCCCCGGATCCGGCATGAGGAGACCTGATGGACCTTAACGGCCTGGCTTCTTTTTTCACGACCTATGTGCGGCCCGTTCTCGATGTGCTCCTTTTAGCCTATCTCATCTACAATACCTACCAGATTCTGGTTAAGACGCAGGCGATTCAGCTCGTCAAGGGAATTCTGCTCCTTACCGGCATCTACGCCTTGGCCTTCTTCCTCCAGCTCTCCACGGTAACCTGGATACTGGGGATCGTGGCGCCCGGATTGGTCATCGGCCTCGCGATCATCTTCCAGCCCGAATTGAGGAAGATCTTCATGCACTTGGGACAGGGAAGGCTTTTCCGGACGAACCGACAGCCCAGGGCCAGCCAGATCGAGGCTTCCGCTACCGCGTGCGAGATACTTGCCCAGATGAAGCGCGGCGCCCTCATCGTGTTCAGCAGGAATGTCGGCTTGAAGGAAATAATCGACAAGGGAATCAGGCTCGACGCCGTGCTTACCACGAGTCTTCTCGTCACGGTTTTCGCCCATGACAATCCCCTCCATGACGGCGCGGCGATCATCCAGGAAGGCCGTCTGGCCGCGGCCGCGTGCTTCCTGCCCCTTTCCAACCAACAGGATATCAAGAAAAGTTTCGGAAGCCGGCATCGCGCCGCGCTCGGCATCACCGAAGAATCCGACGCCGTCGTGCTCGTCGTGTCTGAGGAGACGGGCGCTCTTTCCCTTGCCTACGACTCTAAGCTTTACTACGGACTCTCGGGCGAACAGCTGAGGGTGCGTCTCGCGAAGCTTCTCGAGGGCGAGGCTATGGAATCGGCCGAGGAGGAGAAGCATTATGAAGCTTGAACGCTTCTTCAAGCTCATGTTCGCCGACTGGCCGGCGAAGGTGCTCTCCCTGGCGGTAGCCCTCCTTCTCACCCTTTTCTTCAATCTCACCCGTCTGGAACAAAGGACGATCAACATTCCGCTCACCGTTTCCCTCAACGACGAGATGGCGCCTTCCAGTCAGTACCCGCGCATGGTGCGGGTAATCCTTCGCGGCGAACGCGATGTCATCTACAGTATTCGCGAGGATGAGGTCTCTGCTTCCCTGGACCTAGCGGAATACAAGAACGAAGGCGTGTTCAAGGCACCCATACGTCTCGAAAAACGAGGGAATGCCCTTACCGCCGATCCTCTCGAGATCCATCCCGAACCTTCCGAGATAGCCATCGGCCTGGAGAGGAGAATGACGAAGAAGGTGCCTGTCACTCCTTCGTTCAAGGGCTTTCTCGAATCCGGCTTCGAACTCACGACCTTCGACCTGGTTCCCGCGGAAGTGACGGTCTCCGGACCCGCGGGGCTCGTCGCGCGCACCACGGAAGTCTCGACCGACACGATCGAGCTGAGCGGGAAGAAATCGGATTTCACCGCCAATGTGCGTCTTCTTAAGAAGGAAAGTCTCCTTTCTCTGGATGGAAAGGAGTCGGTCGTTTTTTCCGCGAAAGTGCGAAAGTCCCTCGACATCAAGAATTTCGTCAATATAAAGATCTATCCTCAGGGCTGAGCGCTTCGCTTGAAATCACCGATATCCTGCCCACGGGTAACGTGCGGATGCATATTCCCGAAGAGGCCATGGGTAATTTCGACCAGAATGCCCTGCTTAGCATAGATCTTTCCACGCTTACCAAACCCGGCACGTATATGGTCGATGTAGCCGTCTCGGCGCCCGAGGGAGCCGTGGTGGAAACCTTCGAACCGCAAACCCTTACCATCAGCCTCAGGTCCGCCGGATCCGGATCGGGAAGTCAGTTGTCCGGATCGATTCCATCGTTGCCGTCTTCCGGCATTTTCGGCGCGTCTCAGCAGCAGGCGGCCCCTCAGTCCAATGGCTTCTAATCTTTCTTCGTTCAGGAGTCCAGAATGATCGCCGGTATTGGCATAGATATCGTTCACGTCAGCAGGATTCAGCGCTGGATGACAACGCCGGGGCTGGTGGAGCGTTTTTTCCATCCGATGGAGATCGCGGATTCGGCCTCTCGCGGCGCTGGCCGCGCTCTGTCTCTGGCGGCCCGTTTCGCCGCGAAGGAAGCCTTCGGGAAGGCTCTCGGAACGGGGCTGGCGAAGATGAAGCTGAAGGATATCTTCGTGAGGAACGATCATAACGGCCAGCCGTTCATCATCCTGGAAGGTACCGCCTCGGCGCGTTTCGCGCAGTTGGGCGGCGGCAAAGTACATTGTTCGCTAACCCATGAAGGAGAAAACGCGGTGGCCTTGGTCGTGATCGAGAAAGAAGCGGGCGGGAAATGACCAGAAGGCCCATTCAGCTTGTCGTTTCCTACGACGGCACCGATTTCGCGGGGTGGCAGCGCCAGAAAAACGAGCGTTCCGTGCAGGAAGAGATAGAGAAAGCCCTCGAGAAAATGCATGGGCATCCTGTTCGCCTGACGGGAGCCGGCCGCACCGACGCGGGCGTTCACGCGCTAGGCCAGGTGGCCGGATTTTTTACCGATATAGCGTCCATTCCCGCCGAAAAATTTCTTCTCGCCCTCAACAAGCTGCTGCCGCGCGACATACGCATCCTTTGCGCGGGCGATGCGCCGCGCGATTTCCACGCGCGTTTCGACGCTTCCCTGAGGAGATATAGGTATTTCTTCCTTTGTTCCAGCCCCCAGGACGCTTTTTCCCAGCGCTATGCCTGGTGCCTTTCCCGCCAGCCTTCCATCGGCAAGCTCAACGCCATGGCTTCGGTCATCGTGGGCGAGCATGATTTCTCGGCGTTCGCCTCTGCCAAAGATATCAGCGTCTCGAAATCCAGGTTCATCCAGGATTCCAGCTTCTGGTTTGAGGGCGGCAAGCTTGTCTATCAGGTTTCGGCGAACGCTTTTTTATGGCGCATGGTGCGTTCCCTCGTCGGCACGATGATCTTTTTCGAATCCAAGGCCGCAACCGAGGCCGATGCGGCCAAACTTATGCTGGATATACTCGTCAGCGCGGACAGGCGGGAAGCGGGGCCGACCGCTCCTCCTTACGGGCTTTTCCTCTGGAATGTGGAATACGGCCCGCGCGCCCATGGCCATCAGCGCCGACGGCCTCAGGACGATGAGCCCGAAGAAGATGTTCCCGATGAAACCTTGCCCGGTCTTCAGACCGCCAGGCTCGTTCCCGGCATCGGATTCGTGGACGAAACCTCGATCCTGCGCGGCTGAGGCTGAATCCCCTTGGCCGCCAGGCTGCCGATGATGGAGGGGATGAGGCTGTTCTTGAGCTCGGTGAGGTTCTCCTGGCGGAACCAGGTGCCTACGAGGAGGCTGGTCCCGTCGGGGGTTACCGCGTCGAGAAGGATCAGCGGCGCGGGATCCTTGAGCGCGAGGGGCTCGGCGTCGATCGCCGAACGTATCGCCGCCGCCGCCGCGGCGTAATCGCAGCCATTGGGAATGCTGAGCCAGAGATCGAGCCTCCGCTGGGGATAATACGAGATATTGACGATATTGGATTTGATGAGCGTTTCGTTCGGCACGCGGATGAGACGGTTATCGAAGGTTCTGATTCTGATGCACATGAGATCGACGGTTTCCACGACGCCGGAGGTTGTGTCTATCTGGAGCGTGTCGCCTATTTTGAAAACCCCTTCGGAAAAAAGAAAGAGGCCGGATATGATATTGGCGACCGAAGTCTGGGCGGCGAAGCCCAGCGCTATTCCCGCGATTCCCGCGGCGCCCAGCAAGGCCGAGATGTCGAGTCCCGCTCTTTTGCTGGCGGTGAGGAATACGATGATGTTCCCGCCGTATTTGATGATGTTTTCGAGGATTGAGGCGCTGCGGTTGGGCAGTCGTCCCTTCCTTGAAAATCTTTTTATTGCGTTGAATAATAGACGCACGATGCCGAGGCCGACGACAAGTATGAAAAAGACCGAAAAAGCCGTGGTGATGCTTTTGGCCGAGGCCAATTCGCCGAAAGCATCGGATATGGACTGAATCAAGCCGTGGACCTTTGTGTTCATGACTGAACTATAAAGCAGCGGCAAGGCGAGAGGAATAGTGTCCGATAAAAAGAAAAAGAAAAAAAACGCCGCGGGCCTTTCTTCCCTCGCTCCGGGAAACGAAGTATCGGCCATACAGGGCAAGGAACGCTCATGGACCGGCCTGGTCGAGGCAGGCAATGGGGAGAGAGCCGACAAGTACATAGCCGAGATCGCCGGAATCCTGAGTCGTTCCCAGATCAAGGCGCGGGGAGCCAGGATCTTCGTCAACGGAAAGGAAGAAAAACTCTCGCGTCGTCTGGTGTCAGGTGATCGGATCGAGGTGGCCTGGACCGATGAGCCGAGCCACAGCCTGAAACCCGAAAAGCTGGATGTGCAAATTCTCTATGAGGACGAGAATGTCTTCGTGTTCGATAAAGCGCAGGGGATGGTGACGCATCCCGCCAACGGCAACTGGAGCGGAACGCTGGCCAACGCGGCGGTATGGCTCGACGCCGAGCGAAAAGGCGAGGGCGAGGCGCCGCGCGGCGGAATCGTCCACAGGCTCGACAAGGACACTTCCGGCGTCATAATCGTGGCCAGAAATACCGAAACCCACGAATTTCTCGCGGCTCAATTCAAGAACCGGAGCACTCGCAAGGAATATTGGGCAATCGTGCGCGGTTCCCCGGCGGGAGACACCGGCCATCTTGAAAATTACCTGACCCGCGACAAGTACAACCGGAAAAAATTCGCGGGGAATGAATCGCGGGGGAAACGCGCCGTTACCGATTATCGCGTGCTGGCCCGCTGGTCTGTCGAGGGCAGGCGCGACTACGCGCTCGTCGCCCTATATCCCAAGACGGGGAGGACTCATCAGCTCAGGGTCCATATGTCGGGAATGGGCTGTCCCATATTGGGCGATCCACTTTATGCCCAAAGCGACTTCTTTTTTCCCGATGCCACGCTTATGCTGCACGCGCGGCGTCTCAGGATAGTCCTGCCAGGCATCGCCGAGCCCATGGTCTTCAAAGCCCCTATGCCCTCGCGCTTCCACGCCATGATCGCCCTCCTTGAAAAAAAAGGCCGCCGAATCCAAGGCTGAAAAGACGGCGTTTCATGAACCGGCTATGATCGATTCGGGGTTCTCAGGGCATGAAAAAGCCCCCCGGGCGGCCATCGGGGGGCTTTTCTC
Source organism: Treponemataceae bacterium (assembly GCA_963677895.2). Lineage (GTDB taxonomy): Bacteria > Spirochaetota > Spirochaetia > Treponematales > Rectinemataceae > UBA11090. The sequence continues at coordinate 470,806 of CAXXGJ010000018.1, forward strand.
GCATCGACCAGGGAATTGCTCCCGGGTCGTCGCGATTTTCACACTACGCTTTGAAGACGATCAGTAGCTGCGGGGGCGGAAAGATCCACCGTCGCGGCGGGGCTTGTCTTCTGCTTCGTTCACGCGAAGCTGCCTGCCCATGAACTCAAAGCCGTTGAGAGCATCAATGGCCTTCTGAGCCTCGTCATCATTGAGCATCTCGACAAAGCCGAATCCCTTCGCCTTGCCAGTGTAGCGATCGATGATGATGTTGACGGAAGAAACCTCGCCGTACTGGGCGAAAAGGTCACGAAGCTGATTCTCAGCGGTACTGTAATTCATGTTGCCGACATAAACCTTCTTGGACATGCGGAAAAACCTCAAATTAGGGCCGTCTTCGCAGGACGACGGCGGCACCGGATCCGTCCGCCTAGGGCGGACGTACTGTGACTTTCAGGAGGACTGGATATACACCTCGACCGTCTTTAAAGCAGGAGGATTAGGCTGAGATAGCAATGCTTGGGTCTTTCCGAAAGAAGAAGCGAGTGGAGCGGGGGCTCTGGAGAATTCGGCCGCCGAACCCCCAAAACCGTAAGTAAAGGAATGACGATGCATGAAAAGCCAGTTTCTACCTTAAAAACGGAGGAAGATAACAACCCTCCGAAAGCTTGTAACACCGCATACACGGCATCATTGTGAGTATATGGGGATTTTACGGGTGCAGTCAACTCCTTTTTCATCGTTTTGCCGTTATTTTAATTGCCTTGACAAAGAGTAGCCCATCCGTATAATCAAAATGACGGCATTTACATACATCGGAGGGACAAATGGCATCAAAAGTTTGGTTTGTTGCCCTTCCCCTTGCCGGCTTGATTCTTGGATGGACGATCCGCTGGCTATATGCCAGATTTCAACTCACTGCTGCGGAAAATGAAGCAGCGCGAATTAAACAGGACGCAGTTAAAGATGCAGAAGCCGAAAAAAAGGCGATCCTGGTAGAGGCGAAAGATCAGCTCATTCGGGAACGCAACCAGCAAGAAAGGGAAATAAGGGAACGGCGCATCGAAGCCCAGAAGCTCGAACGCCGCGTAATGCAGAAGGAAGAAAACCTAGATAACAAAATCGAAGCGCTTGAAAGACTTGAAGGAACCCTGAAAGGAAGAGAAAAGGTCATCGTCGAGAGGGAAACCGCCCTGCTCGGTCAAGAAGAACAGTACAGACAGGAACTAGAACGCATTTCAGGTCTCACCGCGGAAGAGGCGAAGCGTATCATTATCCAGAATATGGAAAATGAGGCGAAACGCGACGCGCAGATCCTGATCAACAAAATCGATCAGGAAGCCCAGCTCACCGCCGAGAAGCGGACGCGCGACGTCCTCGTGACGACGATGCAGAGGATCGCCACCGACGTGACGGCCGAAACGACGGTCACTTCCGTGAGCCTGCCGTCGGACGAAATGAAGGGCCGGATCATAGGCAGGGAAGGGCGGAACATCCGCACGCTGGAGACGCTCACCGGCGTGGATGTCATCATCGACGATACGCCCGAAGCCGTGGTTATTTCCTGCTTCGATCCAGTGCGCAGGGAGATCGCCCGAGTATCGCTCGAACGTCTCATTTCCGACGGACGCATCCATCCCGCCCGCATCGAGGAGATGGTGCAGAAAGTCACGCGCGAAATCTCCCAGAAGATCTACGACGAGGGGGAGAAGGTCGTCTTCGACCTCGGTCTCCACAACATGGCCCCGGAACTCATCAGGGCGCTCGGACGGCTTTATTTCAGGACGAGCTACGGACAGAACGTCCTGCTGCATTCGAAGGAAGTGGCCATCATCGCCGGCCTTCTCGCGGCGGAAATCGGCCTCAATAGGGAAATCGCCAAGCGAGGCGCCCTCCTTCACGATATCGGAAAAGGTATCGAGACCGATGGCGACCAGAACCACGCCGAGATCGGCATGGACCTCGTGCGCAAGATGGGCGAGGATCCGCGCGTCATAAACGCGGTAGGTTCCCACCACAACGATGTGGAGCCTATCTGTCCCGAAAGCGTGCTCGTGCAGATCGCGGACGCCATTTCGGCGGCGAGGCCGGGCGCCAGGCGAGAAACCCTCGACAATTACATCAAACGGCTGGAAAACCTTGAGACGATCGCGGAAAGCTTCTCCGGCGTCGACAAAGCCTTCGCCATCCAGGCGGGCCGCGAACTCCGCATCCTCGTCAACTACGAAAACGTATCCGACGAGCAGGCCAAGGAAATGTGCAAGAACATCGCCAAGAAGATCGAGACGGACTTGCGCTATCCGGGCCGCATTAAAGTGACCATCATCCGCGAGACCCGCATTGTGGAATACGCCCGATAACGGGTGACGCAGTGTCCGAGCGAATGGCTTCAGTAATAATGGTGGGGGACGTCGTAGGCGCTTCTGGCCTGCGCGTCCTCTTTGCCCAGCTTCCCGCGTTTTCCAAGAAGAAAAATGCCGATATCGTCATCGCCAACGGCGAAAATTCGCTGAAAGGTTTCGGCATCGGCAAAGAAGAACTCGACATAATGCTCTCGAGCGGCGTCTCGGTCATAACGACGGGCAACCATGTCTGGGAGCGGAAGGAAGCGGCCGAGCTTCTGGATGCCGAAAAGGTCCTGTTGAGACCGGCCAATTACCCTCCCGGCTTGCCGGGCAAAGGCCTTCTTCATATCAAGGGCAGGGAATTCGACTGGGTGGTCATCAATTTGCAGGGCAGGGAATTCCTCTATGCCATCGATTGTCCCTTCAGGACAGCCGACGAGCTGATCGCCAAGGCCAGGCGAGAATATCCCGCGGCCATGATTGTCGTGGATTTCCACGCCGAGTCGGCGGAAGAGAAAGAAGCTTTGGCCTGGCACCTGGACGGCAGGGCGTGCGTCGTCGCCGGCACGCATACCCATGTGCAGACCGCCGACGAGCGGATTTTTCCGGAAGGGACCGGCTATCTCACGGACCTCGGCATGACGGGACCCATCGATTCGATTATTGGCGTGAAAAAAGACATTTGCATTCGCCGCTCCCTGAGCCAGATTCCCTACAAAATGGAAACCGCCGAGGGGGAAGCGGCCATGGCCGGCGCTATTTTCGGCGTAGACCCCCAAACCAAACGCTGCGTTTCGATAGAACGGTTCTACCTCGCCACGACGATCGCGTAGCGGTCCTTCCCGACCTCGAAAGGCTCGCGATTCCAGCCCGACCATAGCTCGATATTCCTGAAACCGGCGCCGCGGAGCCAATAGACGATCATATCCGGCTTTATGACATGAAGGACGGTAATATCGCTCGAGGATTTCTTTCCTTCGGTGAGGGTCGTGGTGAAGGCGATGGTGCCGGCGCCGTTTCCGCGCTCATAGCGCCGCTCGAAGCGGAAACTTTCCGTCTCGATGTCGGGAAAGACAAAGCCCGGACCTATGTCGGGATGGGCATAGTTCATTGTCTGGATGACGAAAGGCGCGCCCGTCCCCAGCAGTCTTTTGACCATGGAGAAGAACAGCGGAATGCTTTCGGGAAGAAGATGGGGGAGGGTGTTGCCGAGACAGAGAACGGCCCCGAACCTGACGATGATGCCATAGTCGTTCTTGACGATGGATTCGGCGTCGAGCATGGATCCCTGCACGACATGGGCGCGGGAAGCGGCTCTGGCCGCCATTTCGCTGCTCAACTCGATTCCGAGCGTGTCCCAGCCCCTGTCGGCGAAGGCTCGGGCGTGTCCGCCGGTAGCCGCTCCCAGGTCGAGGATTCTTTTTTCGGCTCCGCTGGGGATGAGGGCTTCAATCGCCTCTATCGTTTTAGGGTTCAGCGGGAAGATCTCGTCATAGATGCGACTGATTCTGTCATAAAGCGGCATTGGCCTTCCCCTCCCTGGTTGAATTTCTTTATCAAGACTAAATATACTCACTTATATGTCTCAAGCACAGCAAAGCACCGGCAAGGTGCTCAGTTCCCTGAAACAGTTGACGCCGGCGTTTTTCAGGCAGCTCTCCGAGGGCTACTCGACCGGCGATTTCAAGAAGGACCTCGCCGCCGGCATCACCGTCGGCATCGTCGCGCTGCCTCTCGCCATGGCTTTCGCCATCGGCGCGGGAGCCAGCCCCGCGCAGGGGCTCTATACGGCGATTGTGGCGGGATTTGTCGCAGCCTTTCTTGGCGGCAGTTTTCATCAGGTTTCCGGCCCCACGGGCGCCTTCGTCGTCATAATCGCCGACATCATCGCCCAATTCGGCATGCCGGGACTGCAGCTGGCCACGCTCATCGCGGGGCTCCTCCTGATCTTCATGGCGATTACGGGGCTGGGGAGCATCATAAAATATATTCCCTACCCGGTGACGATCGGCTTTACGACCGGCATAGGCGTGACTATTTTTGTGGGCCAGCTCAAGGATTTTTTCGGCATGGCGATACCCTCGCTCTCGCCCGAGTTCTTCGAGAAAATAGGCCAGTACGCGGAATATTGGCGCAGCACCAACCTGGCGGCCCTGGGCGCGGGGCTGGCGACGGTCGGCATCATCATTCTTATAAGGAAGACAATGCCGAAGCTCCCGGCCGCCGTGACCGCCGTAGCGGTGGTCACCGCCGCAGCTTTCCTGCTGAACCTGCCTCTCGAGACCGTGGGGTCCAAGTTCGGGGCGCTCCCCAAGGGCTTTCCGGCGCCCAGGCTTCCGGAATTCAGCTTTTCCCTCATACGTAAGGTTTTCCCGAGCGCCCTCACCATCGCGCTTCTCGCGGCGATAGAGTCGCTGCTCTCGGCCGTCGTGGCCGATGGCATGACGGGTACGAGGCATTCTTCCTCCGCGGAATTGAATGGACAGGGCTTGGGCAATATCGCCAGCGTCCTCTTCGGCGGCATCCCCGCCACGGGAGCGATCGCCAGAACCGCGACCAACATCAAGTCGGGAGCCCGCTCGCCCGTTTCGGGCATGATCCACGCCATCGTGCTTCTGTTATTCACGCTTTTTCTCGGGCCTCTCGTCCAGGCTATTCCGCTCGCGACGCTCGCCGGCGTCCTCCTCGTCGTCGCCGTCGATATGAGCGAGCTGCCGCGCTTTTTCTCGATGCGGAAAGCGCCCAAGAGCGACCTCGCCGTCATGGTGACCACCTTTATCCTGACGGTCGTGGTCGATCTCACGGCGGCCGTCGAGGTGGGCGTAATCCTCGCCATTATCCTCTTCGTAAAGCGCGCGAAGGATACGACATCCGTCGCTACCCAGACCGATTGGCCCAAGGAAGCGGCTGAACTCCTGGAATCGGGCATGGCGAAGGCCGTCGATAAAAAGGATCTGCAGATTCTCGCCACCCGAAAGATACCGAAAGGCTGTGAAATCTATGAGATCAATGGGCCATTCTTCTTCGGCGTGGCCGATATCCTGCAGGATACCCTGTCGGGACTCGAGAAGACCCCCAAGGTATTCATTCTGAGGATGCGCCATGTTCCGGCGATCGACGCGACAGGCCTCAACGCGTTGCGCAGCTTCAACAAACATTGCAAGCATCATGGCACGGTGCTTATTCTCAGCGCCGTCGGGGCTCAGCCCGCGAAGGCGATAGACCGCATCGGCTTGGCCGAGGAAATCGGAGCGGAGAATATCTGCGGCGATATCGATGATGCCTTGGCAAGGGCTGCGAAGATCGTCGGCTCACTATAAAAGCCTTAAAGTATTGACAAGAATTATGCCTTTACTGTATAAGTTGCTTGTTGCGTGCGGCGATGGTGGAATTGGTAGACACGCTAGCTTGAGGTGCTAGTGCCGAGAGGTATGGAGGTTCAAGTCCTCTTCGCCGCAGCAGATAGGGCTGTCCCAACGGACAGTCCTTTTTTTATGCGGAAATCCCCGGCTCGCAAGCCTGCTACGATTTTTTATTGACAAGGGAAGTCTTATATCCTATTGTTTACTAGTTTTATAAGTATTAAATGTGTTTACAGGAAGGAAGCATGAAAAAAGTAAAGCTGTCGACGGCAATCTGCGCGATCATCTCCATGGCATTCATTATCGGTCTCGCCTCCTGCAATATGGCGGGGCTCAGCTCGTCGGATTTCGATGACCTCGGCGACGGATCCTCGACATCGAAGGGGCTTGCGGCCTCGGGAAATCTGACGGTAAACGGTATCCTGGTGACCTTCGATCCGAATGGCGGAACCGTCGAAACCGGCAGCAAAACAGTCAAACATGGCTCCGCGTATGGCGAGCTTCCCCAGCCAAGCCGCGGCGGTTATAAATTCGGCGGCTGGAGGACGGGACAGGAAGGGGAAGGGAATCTTGTCACGGCTACCTCGAAAGTCGCGGTCAAGGCTGACCATACTCTCTATGCCGCGTGGAATCTGGCGCCGAAGAAGATCGCCGGAACGGCGGTGGCGGGGGAGACCTGCTTCTTTTTCGAGTTCGATGTGGACGGTCCCGAGAAGACAGCCAGCGTGCTGGTTCCCGCTTCGCAGGGCGGATATATCCAGAACGAGAAGATGGTCTATGAAAAAATCATCTACGACATGCCTAATCTCTATGTCGATTATACCAGTGGCATAATGGCGGGAGCGACGGAAGAAAAGGATGGAGTGTCTTACTCTTTCCAGGGGAATTACTCGCCGACCGATGGCTTCGTGGGCGTCATCACGAAAAATGATAATGGCGCGGCATCGGGCGGCTATCTGGTAGGGACCCCCCTGTTCCGCGGCATGAACGTCGTTAATTATGTCGGCGCCGCGACGTACTTGTTTGACACCCCAACGCCTCAGACGCTGCTTTTTAACGCGACGGCCAATTTCGACACGAATGAAGTCGTCGGCACCTGGTGCGAATCGGGCGAAGGCTGGGGCTATGGAATCCACGGTAGCATCGGCGGCGCTCTAGAGAGCAGCAAGGTCATAAGCCTGAACGCGGCCCTCCTGCCTGGCTTCGTATTGCCGGACCCGTTGAGCGTGCTGGGCGAAGGCAGGTTCAAGAATGCAAGTAAAGAGACGGTATCGGGCTATCTGAACTTGTATTATGGCGAACAGGTGCTGCCGTCCACTATCATTGCCGTTAGGGAGTCCGACTGAAAGGAGGGGCAACCGAAGAGAAAATCCTCTATTTTCTTTGAAGAAGCCCCAATTCTTTTTGCCTCAGTAAATTAGGAATATTTCGCGGTGGATGTTCTATTTCGCATATATTGACAAAATGAGGGTAAATTCGGAGAATAGCACTGTTGGGGTGAAACAGGCAAAAATGAGACATCGTGGGTGCCCCTTGCCGTATCTTCCAACGCTGTTTTTCGGAGGTTTCTTTAGATGAAGTACCTTAAGGTATTTGCTCTCGTCCTCGTCGTCGCTCTCGTCGGTTCCTGCGCAGCCAAGCTTCCGCAGAAAGATATTGATCTCGCCAATACGGCGCTGAGCGATGCCCAGGCAGCCAAGGCCGATGTATACGCTCCCGCTGAGTACCAGACCGCTCAGGACGCCAAGAATTCCCTGGATACCGAGATCGCCGTCCAGGAAGCCCTGCAGTCCGGCAAGTCATATAAGCTGACCGGCGAGCTCGCGAAGGCTCTCCTCGACGCAGCCACGAAAGCCAAAGACGCGGCCGCCGCCAATATGGAAACGGTGAAAGCCGAAGTCGCCACGCTGATCACCGATGTGCAGGCCGCTTTCCCGACCGTAAAAGCCGAATCCGAAGCCGCTTCCAAGGAAGCGAGGAAGGCTGCCAAGGCCGGGCTCAATGTCCAGGCAATCGCCGCCCAGGTAACCGCCGAGGAAGAGGCCATCACCGCCGCTCAGGCCGCCAATGACGCTCAGGATTACGCGGCAGCCAAGGACCAGCTCACCCTGCTCAAGGATGAGATTGCCCAGCTCCAGGCCAGCCTGGAAGCCGCCGGCTTCACCGCCGCGCTCTGATCTATCGACGATTATCGTCGCCGTTTCGCGACGGATCGTTGAAAAACCACCCGGTTTCCGCCGGGTGGTTTTTTTATGCTTTATCTTGTCTACCCCAGGAATTCCGTCGCGGCAGGGAAAACGTGAAATCATTTCCTGAATCGGCCTTTCCCCGCGGCAGGCTGGCGCGGCGGCGGATTGGCCGCTAAGATGAAAGCAGGCGGTACCCATGATTTTCCGATACACCGAAGCGCCGAGCTTCAACAGTCTCCTTCTCGAAAAAATGCTTTGGGCCGTGAGGGTAAAAGACTCCCAGGAGACGGAAAAGCCGCGTTTCCGTTCCAGGGAATACTCGAAAAGCATATCCAGTCCTTCGCCGCCCGAGCATCTGCGGCTTCGCGTCGATATCGCGAAAAGCGAATTCATGGGAAGACCGATCCACGCGCTCTCGCCCAAGGCCGGCGCCGGTTCGCCCCTCGTATTGTTCCTCCATGGCGGTTCCTATGTCCTCAACGCGACGCACCCGCATTGGCGGTTCCTGGCCGGCCTTGTCGAGCGCTCGGGATGTAGCGTCATGGCTCCCGACTACCCCCTGGCTCCCGAATATAGTTATGTAGACGCCTATAGACTGCTCGTGCCGCTTTACCGAGAGCTTGTCGCCGAGAAATACCATCGCAAGATCATCCTCATGGGCGATTCGGCGGGGGGCGGCCTCATTCTCGGCTTGGCGATGATGATCCGCGACGAGAATATTTCCCCCGCGGACGCGGTTGTCCTGCTTTCCCCCTGGCTGGATGTGACCATGAGCAATCCATGCATAGAACGAATTGACCGCGCCGATCCTTTTCTCAACGTCGGGGCTCTCGTTCGCGCGGGCAAAGCCTGGGCCAGGGGAGGCAATCCCCGAAAGCCTCTCATAAGCCCCATCTACGGCAAGGTGGAGGGCCTTCCTCCCTTACATCTGTTCATAGGGACCAAGGATGTCCTGGCCGCCGATTGCAGGCGGTTCAGGGAGCGCTGCACGGCGGCGAATGCCCGTCTTGCCTACTATGAGTTCGAAAACATGGTGCACGACTGGATGCTTCTGGACTTCAAGGAAGCGAGGATGGCGGCCATGCAGATAGCGGCCATCGTGGCGGGAGCGAGAGATTCGGAGATGGTCTAGCGATGCGTAAAAAAGGGCGACGTCCGCAGGACGTCGCCCTCGTCGAAATTACGTTATGCGATGCTTATTCGGCGTTTTCGACGGCGAACTGCCAATAATCCGCGCCATGGCCGTCCTCGACGGCATAACCGGCGGGAAGGGAAGACGCTCCGCTCGCGAAAGCGGGAGGGGTGAAGTATTGAATGCCCGCTGGATCCAGGGCCTCCTGGCTGTCCTTTTCGGCGGAATCGGAGAGCGCGGCTGCTACGGCGGCCGCGACGGCGATCTCTGTCGCCGCTTTATAGCCATCTGATTTTTTCCATTCTTCCATTCGCTGGCCCTTGAGGAATTTCTCGGCCACGGAAGGGAAAAGCTCCAGAAGCAATTTTTCCTTCTCGTCGATCGCCAGGAGGCTACCGCCCGCATCCTCCTGGATTGGATTGGGCTGTTCCTTATAATTCGAAGTGTCGTAGGGGATCTCTTCCTTCGTGCCGCAGATCTTGAAGCGGAATTCCGGGTCGACCGGCCATGGCGTTTTTCCGTAGGACCCTTTCACCAGCTCGGCGAAGTTTTTCGACACATTGGCGTAGGGATCTTCGCCCTTAATTTTTGAAACGACATAATTGACAGCCTGCACACCGACGATCTGGCTCGTGGGCGTCACGAGGGGCGGAACGCCCGCATCGAGCCTTACGATGGGTACTACCTTCAACACCTCATTGAGGTGCTGTTCCAGTTTGGCTTCTTTCAGCTGGGCCATCATGTTGGTATACATGCCGCCAGGGATCTGCGCGGTCTGGACGATGGCATCAGGTTCGGGATAGTTGAAGGCGGCTTCGATCTGCCTGCATCGCTCGAGAGCCTTCGTGAATTTGCCGCCGACCGTGAACTCCAGCGCGTCGTCGAAGAGGCTGTTGAGTTCGGGCGGGAGCCTGTCCTTGGATAGGTCCATCGCGGGAGGCAGCCTCTTGTACTGATCGAATTTGGAGAGTTCGGCCCTTATGTCGCGGAGCGCCGCGTCGATTTTGGCCACGGCGGCGTTGTCGACGCCGGTTTCCATCCCCAGCTTGTCGGCGAAAATCCTGATGATCTCGTATGCGGGCGCCGCGGGTCCGCCGGAGAAAGAGAGCATGGCCGTATCGACGATGTCGACGCCGTTCACCATGGCGGAGAGAAGGCTTGCCACGCCGTATCCGGGGGTGCAGTGGGTATGAAGATCGATGGGGACGCTCACCTCGTTTTTCAGGGCTTTTATAAGCCTGGCCGACTTCACCGGATCGATGAGTCCGGCCATGTCCTTGATGGTGATCATGTCGGCGCCGACGGCTTCGAGCGTCTTGGCTTTTTTCACGAAATAGTCAATGTTGAAAATGTCGTTGGGCAGGTGCTTGCCTGATATGAAGGACCTGAATCTTTCCGTCCCCGAGAACTTCGGATCCACGGTGTAGCAGACGGCGCAATCGGCCATTCCGCCGGCTTCCTTGACGAAGTTTATGGATGATTTCATGTTTTCGATATCGTTGAGGGCGTCGAAAATACGCATGATGTCGATGCCCGAAGCGACCGCGTTCCTGCAGAAGCCGCCGATGACCGAATCGGGGTAGGGATTATAGCCGAAAAGGTTTCTTCCCCTGGAGAGGGCGGTAAGCTTGGAGGCTCCGCCGATCCCTGCCTTGATGGACTCCAGCCGCTGCCAGGGGCTTTCATTGAGGTAGCGCATCACCGAATCGGGTACCGCTCCTCCCCATACTTCCATGGCGAAGAAATGCGCGTCGCGGTAGTCCGGGAGGACTCTGTCCACCTGGGCCTGGTTCATCCTCGTAGCGAACTGGGATTGCTGACCATCGCGCAGTGTCAGATCCCTTATCTTGAGCTGTTTCTTCATATCGAAAGTCCTCCGATAAATTATGCCGTTATTTTTATCAAATAAGTATACATCCTGAAAAGAGGATCGAGAAGTGGGCCAGCGGTCGGGTACTATTCTTTTGACAGAATCCCTTTATTCGGCTATAATAACGGATATGCCGCATTCCTAGACTAGCCTCGAACAAATTTTATCCAAGCTATTTCTGTCTTGTTCCTGGCGCCTTGGAAAAAATTCCGACCTGTATAGGCCGGGAGCGGCGCAAACATCGTTGAGCAGGGTATATGGCTGAACAAAAAAAAGGCTATTATCATGTGATCCGCGAGAAGTACTGCAAAGGCTGCGGCATATGTGTCGCATTCTGCCCCAAACATCTTCTCGTGCTGAAAAACGGCAAGGTTTTCCCCGAGAAACCTGAAATCTGCATCGGGTGCCGCATGTGCGAATTCAGGTGCCCGGACTATGCGATCGAGGTAAAGCCGCTCGAAAAAGAGCCCAACCACGGACACAACGTGGATGCCTACGATCTCAGTCTGCCGCCGGAGGCGCACAATGGCTAATATCGTCAAACTCATGCAGGGAAATGAAGCGTGCACTATGGGCGCGCTCGCCGCCGGACTCCAGTTCTTCGGCGGCTACCCGATTACCCCTTCCACCGAGATAGCCGAGATGTGCTCCGAGGAGCTGCCCAAGGTCGGCGGTAAATTCATTCAGATGGAAGACGAGATCGGCTCCATCGCCGCGTGCATCGGCGCTTCCCTCACCGGGAAGAAGGCCATGACCGCCACGTCGGGTCCCGGATTCTCCTTGATGCAGGAAAACATCGGCTATGCCTGTCTCTGCGAAATTCCCGTCGTCATCATCAATGTTCAGCGAATGGGCCCTTCCACGGGCATGCCTACCAGCCCCGCCCAGGGCGATGTAATGCAGGCGCGCTGGGGCACCCATGGCGATCATTCCATCATCGTCCTCACTCCGGGTAACGTGAAGGAATGTTTCGAACTCACCTTCAAGGCCTTCGTCCTCTCGGAAAAATACAGGATTCCCGTCATCGTCCTGGCCGACGAGGTCATCTGCCATATGAGGGAAAAGGTGGTTCTGCCCGATCCCAAAACCTACAAGATTCCCATGCGCGCCATGCCGGAATCCCCGGCCGGGTACAAGCCATACGCGGCCGATCCCGATGGCGGCGTGCCTCTCATGGCGCCCTTCGGCAAGGGTTACCGCTGGCACTGCACTGGTCTGTTCCACGACGAAACGGGAGCCCCATCGGGCAAGCCCGCCGTCGCCAACACTCTTTTGCGGCGGCTCGATCGAAAAATCGAGAAGAACAAGGCCGAATTCGAGGATTATTTCGCCGAAAACCTGGATGACTGCGACGTCGCTGTCGTTTCCTTCGGTTCCTCGGCCATGGCCGCCCTGTCGGCGGTGAGGCGGGCGCGCGCGGAAGGCTTGAAGGCCGGCATGCTCAGGCTCAAGACCATGTGGCCTTTCCCCGACGAAACCGTGCGAAGATTGACTTCCAGCGCGAAAACGATAATCGTTCCCGAGATGAATCTTGGCCAGGTCGCCCTCGAAGTGGAGCGCGTGATCCACGGCAAGGCGGATGTCGTAAAGCTCGGGAAGGTGAACGGCGAACTTTTCCACCCCGACGAAGTGTACGCGGCCCTCAAGGAGGCCTTCTGATGGCTGAACTACTCGACTATTTCCGCAAGGAAAGGCTTCCCCATATCTGGTGCCCCGGCTGCGGCCATGGAACGATCACGGGAGCCCTTGTCCGGGCCATCGACAAGCTTGGACTCGATAAGAACAACATCGTCCTCGTCTCCGGCATCGGCTGCTCGAGCCGCGCCGTCGGTTACCTCGATTTCGACACGGTGCATACGACACACGGACGGGCGCTCGCCTTCGCGACGGGCATCAAGCACGCGAGGCCCAATCTCAAGGTGATTGTCATGACCGGCGACGGAGACTGCACGGCCATTGGCGGCAACCATTTCATCCACGCCGCCCGCCGCAACATCGACATCACGACGATCATCATGAACAACAATATCTACGGCATGACTTCGGGGCAGTATTCCCCGACAACGCCGCATGACATGATGGCAACGACCGCCCCCTATGGCAACGTCGACTATCCGTTCGACGTCTGCGAACTCGCGAAGGCCGCCGGCGCGACCTATGTGGCGAGGGCGACGTCCTACCATGTTACCCTCCTCACCGAGCTTATCGAAAAAGCTCTACAGCACAAAGGCTTCTCTGTAGTGGAAGCTTTCGGCCAATGCCCCACGTATTTCGGCAGAAAAAATAAGCTGGGCGGGGCGGTGGAACTGATGAACTGGATCAAGGACGGCACGGTCAATGTAAAGGCCGCCGCCGCGCTTCCTCCGGAAAAGCTAGAGGGCAAATTCCTCATCGGCGAACTTTTCACGCACGACAGGCCCGAGTATACGGCCAGCTACGCAGAAATGACGGCGAAAGTCCAGAGAACATACAACGATTACAAGGGAGGTAACCGGGGATGCGAGTTGAATTCAGACTAAGCGGCTCCGGTGGCCAGGGCCTTTTGCTCGCGGGCATCACGCTCGCCGAAGCGGCCATCGATGAGGGCAAGAACGCGGTACAGACACAGAGTTACGGACCTGAGGCGAGAGGCGGCTCAAGCAAGGCGGAAGTCGTGATCTCCGACGAGGAAATCGATTACCCGAAGGCGACCGATCCCGATTTCCTTCTCGCGCTCACCACGGATGCGTATAAAACCTATGGACCCCTGATGAAGAAGGGACTGATCATCACCGATACGTCGGTGACGCTCGATCCGGCCATCGTGGCGAGAACTGTCGCCCTGCCGATTCTGGCTTCGGCCGTGGAGAAGGTGGGCAAGAAAGTCGTCGCCAATATGGTGGCCCTGGGTGTCCTCGGCGGCATTTCCGGCGTCGCGAGCCGCGAAGTGCTGCGAAAAGCGGTCAAAGCCAGGGTTCCGAAGGGAACCGACGAGCTGAACCTTAAGGCGCTCGATGTGGGCCTCGAGCTGGCGGCCGAGTCCGGAGCTTCCGGTTCGAAGACCAAGTAAGGAGAATCAACAATGAGCGAAAGCGAAAAGCTCGAGAAAGCGCTCCAGGACTGGAACGCCAAAGTCGAGAAGTCCATCGCCAAATATCCTGAAAGGAAGGCCGCATTCGTCACAGGCTCCAATAGTCCCGTCAAGCGTATCTATACGCCGATCGATGCCGGGAACAAGGATAAACTTGAGACGGTGGGCCTGCCTGGAGAGTTTCCCTATACCAGAGGCGTCCAGTCGACCATGTATCGCGGACGTCTTTGGACCATGAGGCAGTACGCGGGTTTCGGCAACGCCGAAGAATCCAACGCCCGCTACAAGTTCCTCCTGGCCCAGGGGCAGACGGGTCTGTCCATCGCCTTCGACCTTCCCACCCAGATCGGCTACGATTCGGATCATCCGCTCGCCGCCGGCGAGGTGGGCAAGGTGGGCGTGGCGATCGACTCCCTGGAGGACATGGAAACCCTTTTCGGCGGCATTCCGCTGGACAAGGTTTCCACGAGCATGACCATCAACGCTCCCGCTTCGGTTCTCCTCGCGATGTACATCGCGGTGGCCGAAAAGCAGGGCGTGTCGGCCGACAAGCTCGACGGCACGATCCAGAACGACATCCTCAAGGAATACGTCGCCCGCGGCACCTATATCTTTCCGCCGACGCCTTCCATGAGGCTCATCACCGACATTTTTTCTTATTGTTCGAAAGAGGTGCCCAGCTGGAATACGATTTCCATCTCCGGCTACCATATCCGCGAGGCGGGCGCCACGGCCGTCCAGGAAGTGGCCTTCACCCTGGCCGACGGCATCGCCTATGTCGACGCGGCCATCAAGGCCGGCCTCGACGTGGACGAGTTCGCGCCTCGCCTTTCTTTCTTCTTCAACGCGCACAACGATCTTTTCGAGGAAGCGGCCAAGTTCCGCGCGGCTCGCCGCGTCTGGGCCCATATCATGAAAGAACGTTTCGGCGCCAAGAACCCCAAGAGCCTCATGCTGCGCTTCCATACGCAGACGGCGGGCTCGACGCTCACGGCGCAGCAGCCCGAGAACAATGTCGTGCGCGTCACGATCCAGGCGCTCGCGGCCGTGCTCGGCGGAACCCAGTCCCTGCACACGAATTCCAGGGATGAGGCCCTCGCCCTGCCGACCGAAGCTTCCGTGCGCATCGCGCTCCGGACCCAGCAGATTCTCGCTTACGAGTCAGGTGTCGCCGAGACGCCCGACCCGCTGGCCGGTTCCTACTACGTGGAAACCCTCACCGACTCCATCGAGGAGGGCGTCCTCGCCTACATCAAGCGCATCGACGATCTGGGCGGTGCGGTAAAGGCCATCGAACAGGGCTACATCCAGCAGGAAATCCAGGATTCGGCCTATGCCTGGCAGATGGATGTCGAAAAGAATGAACGCGTGGTGGTCGGGCTCAACAAGTTCCAGGTGAAGGAGGGCCCGCCCAAGGGACTCCTGCGCGTGGATCCCGCCGTCGGCGAAAATCAGGTCGCGAAGCTGCGGGCCCTCAGGGCGCGCCGCGACAACGCGGCCGTCACGGCGGCGCTGGAAGCCCTGAAAGTCGCCGCCATGGGCTCGGACAATCTCATGCCTTACATCCTTACCGCGGTCAAGACCTACGCGACATTGGGCGAGGTCTGCGATGTGCTGAGGGGCGTCTTCGGCGAATATCGCCCCAGCGTCATGTTCTAATCGAGGGAGTCACAGCATGGAACGTAAAATACGCGTTATCGTCGCGAAACCCGGCCTCGACGGCCATGACAGGGGCGCCAAGGTCATAGCCCGAGCCCTGCGCGACGCGGGCATGGAAGTAATCTATACAGGACTGCGCCAGACTCCCGAACAGATCGTCCAGGCGGCCATTCAGGAAGATGCCGACGTGATCGCCCTTTCCATTCTTTCGGGGGCGCACAACCATCTCTTTCCCCGCGTCGTGGACCTTCTCAAGGAAAAGGGCGCCGATGACATTCTCGTGTTCGGAGGCGGTGTCATACCCGAGGAGGATATTCCTTTCCTCAAATCCAAGGGCATCGCGGAAGTCTTCGGACCGGGCACGCCCACTTCGGTGACCGTGGATTTCATCAAGACACATCTAAAAAGAGAGTAGCGTTCATACATGATTGATACCCTCGCGCGCCGCTGCCTCGATGGCGACCTGCGTGCCGTGGCGAGGCTGATCAGCCTGCTCGAGGACGGCGACAAGGATGCTTTCGGCACCCTCGCCGCCCTCAAACAGCGCTCTGGCCAAGCCCATGTCATAGGCATCACTGGTCCCCCCGGCTCGGGCAAAAGCACATTGACGGACAAGCTCATCGGCGAATTCCGCGCGAGCGGGAAGAAGGTGGGCGTCATCGCCGTCGATCCGTCGAGTCCCTTCTCCGGCGGCGCCATCCTGGGCGACCGCCTTCGCATGCAGGGGCACGCGACCGATCCCGGCGTTTTCATACGCAGTCTCGCCTCGCGGGGCCGCCTCGGCGGGCTCTCGAAGGCGACGGCCTTCGCCGTGCGCGCCCTGGAAGCCGCCGGCTACGATATCGTGATCATCGAAACGGTAGGAGTAGGCCAGTCGGAAATCGATATAGTCAAGGTGGCCGATACGGTGGTTCTCATCTCCGTTCCAGGCTTGGGTGACGACATACAGGTCATCAAGGCGGGAATCATGGAGATTGGCGACATCTTCGTCGTGAACAAATCGGACAGGGATGGAGCCGACAGGGTGGTGAGGGAAATACGCGCCATGCTAGAAACCCAGGCGATGCTCAAGCGGGGAAGAAGCGTGGAAGCGGGGCCCGACACTCTCTCCGCGAGAAATATGGAAATACTGCATCATGGCCAGAATGACCTCCGTCCCGAAACCATGCCCGAGAGGGCGGATCCCTTCGCCCTGCCTCCCGTGATGAAGACGATAGCCGAAACGGGGGAGGGCGTGCCCGAACTCTGCCGGAAAATCCTTTCGCGTTTCGAAGACGGCGAAGGCTTCGGGCGAACTCGAGACGAGACGTCGGGCTTCCATAAAATCCCAGCTCAAGGATCTGGTCGGATGGCAGGTCATGGACTATTTCGTCGATCACGAGGAAAACGGCCAGCCTGGAAAACCTGGCGCGCGCCGTCCTGAAAAGGGAGATCGACGTCTATACCGCGGCGCGGGAACTTTTTTCAGCGCTCATCAAAGGAGAAAGACAATGAAACTCGAAAGACTGGATCATATCGGCATCGCCGTGGAAAAGATCGACGAAGCGCTGCCCATCTGGGAAGGATTTCTCGGTCTTCCCCTCCATGGAACGGAGGAAGTGAAGGAGCAGAAAGTCCGCACCGCCTTTTTGCCCATAGGCGAATCGGAGGTCGAGCTCCTGGAGTCCACGGATCCTGAAGGGGCGATAGCGAAGTTCATCGCCGCGAAGGGCCAAGGCATCCAGCATGTCGCTTTCAGAGTGGAGGACATCGATGCGGCGCTCGCGGAACTCAAGGAAAAAGGCGTTCGCCTGATCGATCAGACGCCGCGCGCCGGCGCTGGCGGAGCGAGGATAGCCTTCCTCCATCCCAAGGCCACCGGCGGCGTCCTGATCGAACTCTGCGAAAGGAAGTAGCGAATAAGGGTTCTAAGAAAAATTATATATATTGTAGAAATAATATTAAATATATAAGATATAGTTATATATCTATATATAACAATGTATATTAACAATTTTTAAGGTATAGATATTTTTTTAGTCAGGGACTATAATATTTCTCGGTACTTTATCAATCATTAGCTTTCCGGGACTGTTTCGTATGGATTCGCAACAGCCCGGCGGGCGGATGCAAGGATGGTCGGCGCATATGGATGAAAAGCTTAAAGAGCTTGAAGAGCGGCGCGCCAAGGTGCTTGCGGGCGGTGGCCCCAAGCGCATTGCGGCCCAGCACGCGAAAGGCAAGAAGACGGCGCGAGAAAGGATTGAGGCTCTTCTTGACCAGGGATCCTTTGTCGAACTGGATGCCTTTGTCGAGCATCGCTGCACTGATTTGGGGATGAACGAAGTTCAGGCTCCCGGAGAGGGTGTGGTGATCGGTTACGGAACCATCAATGGCAGAACCGTCTATGTATTCGCCCAGGATTTTACCGTCATCGGTGGATCCCTTGGCGAGATGCACGCGGCGAAGATCTGCAAAGCCATGGATATGGCGGTAAAAGTCGGTTGCCCCTGCATTGGGATCAACGATTCCGGCGGAGCGAGAATCCAGGAAGGCGTGGACGCCCTATCCGGATACGGCGACATTTTCTACCGCAACACATTAGCTTCTGGTGTAGTGCCGCAGATTTCCGTGATAATGGGACCCTGCGCGGGCGGCGCCGTCTATTCCCCAGCGCTCACGGACTTTGTCTTTATGACCGAGGGCTCCTCGAACATGTTCATCACCGGTCCCCAGGTCATTAAGGCCGTTACCGGCGAAGACGTCTCCGCGGAAGATCTCGGCGGCGCTCGTGTCCATACCGAAATCTCGGGCGTATCCCAGTTCCGCTTCAAGGACGAGGATGCGACCATCGAAGGCATCAGGAAACTCCTCTCCTTCCTGCCCCAGAACAACATCGAGGACGCGCCTCTCGTAAAGAATGGCGACGAACCTTTCAGGGCAGATCCCGAACTCGCCAATATCATGCCCGATTCGCCCAATAAACCCTACGATGTCCGCAGCGTCATCGAGCGCGTTGTCGACCTGGGCGATTATCTTGAGGTTCAGCCCGATTATGCCAGGAATATCGTCACCTGCTTTGCCCGCCTGGGCGGTAGATCGGTAGGCATCATCGCCAATCAGCCCGCCGTCATGGCAGGCGTTCTCGATATCAACGCTTCGGATAAAGCCTCTCGCTTCATCCGTTTCTGCGACTCCTTCAACATTCCCCTCGTGACCTTCACCGACACCGCGGGATACCTCCCCGGCGTGGGACAGGAACACGGCGGCGTCATCAGGCACGGAGCCAAGCTCCTCTACGCTTATTCGGAAGCCACCGTCCCGAAGCTGACCGTCATCCTGAGGAAGGCTTACGGCGGCGCCTATATAGCCATGTGCTCCCGCCACCTCGGGGCCGATCAGGTTCTAGCTTGGCCGACGGCGGAAATCGCGGTCATGGGTCCGGACGGAGCGGCCAACATCATCTTCAAGAAAGAGATCGATGAGGCGGCCGATCCCGCCGCGGCCAGGAAGGAAAAAATCGCCGAGTACAAGACAAGCTTCGCCAACCCTTATAAGGCGGCGGTGAGAGGCTATGTCGACGACGTGATCGATCCGGCCCAGACCAGGGCCCGGCTCTGCTCGGCGCTGACCATGTTGCTCGGCAAACGGCAGACGCTCCCCGCGCGCAAGCACGGGAACATGCCCGTCTGACCGGGGGAGGCAGCATGTACAATCAATGGATGATAATGTTCGCTGGCGTAGCCACTGTATTCGTGGCACTTGTCGTCATTATCGCAATGCTCGAAGTATTCCATATTGTTTTCGGAAAACGTCTCGAAAAAAAGCGGCCGGATTTGGCGCCTCTTCCCGAAATCCACAGTCATGCCGCGCCGCCGGCGCACAGCCCTGCCCAAACATCGCAGCCCGGCGGTGAACTCGTGGCCGTTATAACCGCTGCCATCTCTGCAGCTACAGGCAAGGCTCCAACGGCTTTTCTTATCAACTCAATCAGCGCTTCATCCGAAGCGGGAAGCGGTTTCAATACCCCGATATGGGGCCAGATCGAGCGACTCGCTCGCAAATGAGCATTACAAGGAGAATACTATGAAACAGTATAAAGTAACCGTGAATGGCCAGAACTATGATGTGATCGTCGAGGAAGTCGGCGTTGCCGGAATTTCCGCCCCAAGAGCCGCCGCTCCGGCAGCCCCAGTCGCCCCTGCCCCAGTAGCGGCAGCTGCACCCGCCGCCGCCCCCGCCGCGGCACCTGCCGCCACCTCGACTTACGTCCCATCCGCGGGAGCCATCACCGTCAAATCGCCGATGCCGGGCACCGTCCTGTCTTTCAAGGTAATCGAAGGCCAAGAAGTGAAGCGCGGCGACGTGCTCCTTATCCTCGAAGCCATGAAAATGGAAAACGAGATCGTTGCTCCCCAGGCGGGTAAAGTCGCCGCACTTAGGGTTCCCGTCAGCGCTTCTGTCAATACCGGCGATCCACTCGTCGATCTCACCTAAAGGGGAGGCGTCCCCATGCTTGAATTTTTGACAGAGTTCGTTCAGTCGACCGGATTCGCCAATCTAGACCTCGGTCAGCTTCTTATGCTGATTGTCAGCTGTATTCTCCTCTACCTTGGGATCTACAGGAAATATGAACCACTGCTTCTGGTTCCCATCGCTTTCGGCATGCTTCTCGCCAACCTTCCTCTCTCAGGCATCACCGACGGCCCGATAGGAAACCAGCCCGGCGGCCTCATCTATTATCTCTACCAGGGCGTAAAGTTAGGCATATATCCGCCTCTCATCTTCCTGGGCATCGGAGCGATGACCGATTTTGGCCCTCTCATTGCGAATCCTTCCAGCCTTCTCCTGGGAGCGGCCGCCCAGATCGGCATTTTCATCCCCTTCATTCTTGCAACCTACCTGGGTTTCGATCTTAAGGCCGCGGCGAGTATTGGCATCATTGGCGGAGCGGACGGCCCGACAGCTATCTACCTGACATCCCGCCTCAAGCCGGAAATGCTGGGGCCTATAGCGATCGCCGCTTACTCCTACATGGCTCTTGTTCCCCTCATTCAGCCGCCCATAATGAGAGCGCTCACCACTCCCAAGGAAAGAGCGGTCAAGATGGCCCAGCTACGCGAGGTTACAAAGACCGAAAAAATCGTGTTTCCCATTGCGGTGACGCTTTTCGTCGGCCTACTTCTTCCCTCCGCCGTCCCTCTTGTCGGCGCCTTGATGCTTGGAAACCTTTTCAAGGAGACCGGCTCGACCGGCAGGCTTTCCGAAACCGCCCAACATGAGCTGATCAACATCCTTACGATTTTCCTCGGCGTCGCGGTCGGCTCCACGGCAACCGCAGAACGCTTCCTGAATCCCGAAACATTGAAGATCATCGTTCTCGGACTCTTCGCCTTCTCCTGCGGTACGGCAGGCGGCGTCCTTTTCGGGAAATTGATGTATCTGGTAACGGGGGGTAAGGTCAACCCGCTCATCGGCTCGGCGGGTGTATCTGCGGTTCCGATGGCCGCTCGTGTTTCCCAGGTTGTCGGCGCGGAAACCGATCCGACAAACTTCCTGCTCATGCACGCCATGGGACCCAATGTCTCAGGCGTCATTGGCTCCGCCGTGGCTGCCGGCGTTTTACTGACGATACTTGGATAAGAAACAAGAATCGGCGCAAGCGGTCCCTTCAGGGACCGCTTTTTTTATGCTGTTTAATCAAAAATTTTGAATTTTATGTTTCTATCTATAAGATTGAGACCAAAAATTGCCGCCTTTCTCTTTCCCGGCATAGACTGACATGCTATAGTTCTCGAAATTCTGGTATATTTATACTTTTTCGATGGGTTTTTCCATCGCAACCTGGAGAATAGTGATGAATGTGCTTAAATTCGGCGGCGCTTCGGTAGGAAGCGTCGAAGCGATCGGAAACCTGGTCGAGATTGTCAGGGCGGGTAACGAGAAGATCATCGTCGTTTCGGCTTTCGCCGGCGTCACGGACGAGTTGATCCGCGCCGCGAAACGAGCCGAGAAACGCGCCGATTACCTGCCTGTTCTCGAAACGCTTCGCTCCAGGCACAAAACCGTGGCCGAGCATTTCCTGAGGGACAAAGCGGCTACCGCCGCTCTCTCCGAGATAGACGCCCATTTTATGGAGTTGAGCGACTTCCTGCGGGGCATAGAACTCCTGAGGGATCTGACGAAGCGCAGCCTCGACCAGATCATGAGCGTCGGCGAACGCCTCTCCGCCGCCCTGATCGCCCGAATCCTGACGGCGGGGGAGATACCGGCCCGGTACGTCGACGCGCGCGAACTAATCAGGACCGACGCCAATTTCGGCTCGGCCCGCTATCTCGAGGGTGAAACCCGCCAGCTTGTCGCGGCGAGGCTGCCCGCAATCGACGCCGCGGCCGTCATACCCGGATTCATCGGCTCGACGACGGAAGGTTTCACCACGACGCTGGGGAGGGGAGGCTCCGATTTCACGGCCAGCATCATTGGCTCCTGCCTCGGCGCCGACGAGATAAGGATATGGTCCGATGTGGACGGCATGCTCACGGCCGATCCCCAGCTGGTGGCCGACGCCTTCCTGATCCATGAAATTTCCTATGAAGAAGCCCTCGAAATGACCCATTTCGGGGCGAAGGTAGTGAATCCCCCGGCCCTTCTGCCGGCCATGGAGTCGGGCATCCCCATCAGGATACTCAACGCCTTCAATACTTCGGGCAAGGGCACGCTGATCGTGAAACAGGCAGGGAAGAGCGACTATCCCGTCCGTGGGCTGGCGTCCATACCCGCGGTCAGCTTGCTCAGCATTCGCGGCATCGGGATGCCCGGCGTGACCGGCATCGCCGGCCGGATGTTCGGCGCCCTGGCCCGCTCCAGGATAAACGTGATACTCATAACGCAGGCATCGAGCGAGCTCTCGATCTGCTGCGCGATAGATCCAGAGGACGCGATCGACGGCCGGCGGGCGCTCAGGGAGGAATTCGCCCTTGAGATAGCCGCCGGATTCATCGGCGAGCCGTCGATAGAGAGCGAACTGTGCGTCATCGCCGTCGTGGGCGAGCAGATGAAGCAGAGAACGGGCATAGCCGGAAGGGTCTTCTCCGCGCTGGGGAGGAATGGCGTCAACGTCGTGGCCATCGCCCAGGGCTCTTCCGAGCTCAATATCTCCATCGTGACTTCCGCCCAGAACAGGGCGAAAGCGCTGAACGTCATCCACGATTCCTTCTTCCTCGCCGGAATCAGGACGGTCAACCTCTTCATGGTCGGCACCGGCCTGATAGGCGGAACCCTTCTCGCCCAGATCGCCGACCAGAGAGAGCGGCTCCTCAGGGAACATTCCATTCGGATCAACCTCGTGGGGCTCGCCAATTCCAGGAAGATGATCATCGACCCGAGGGGCATCGACGAGACCGACTGGAAGAAAAGCCTTTCCGAAGGCAGGGCGGCGGATTTCGGCCGCTACGTGGATGCGATCAAGGCCCTCAACCTGCCCTCGGCCTGCTTCTGCGACTGCACGGCCAGCGAGCTGCCCCCCGATCACTACAAGGAGCTCTTCGAAGCCTCCATTTCCGTCGTCACGCCCAACAAGCGCGCCAATGCCGGTCCGTTCGAGCGTTACCACGCCCTGAAGGAAGCCGCCCGCCAGATGGACGTCGCGTACGGCTATGAGACCACCGTGGGCGCCGGCCTGCCCGTCATCGGCACCCTCCACGACCTCGTGGCCTGCGGCGACAGCATCGCCAGGATAGAAGCCGTCCTTTCGGGGACCGTCAGTTTTATCTTCAATCAGCTAGGCAGGGGCAAGAGCTTTTCCTCCCTCGTCCTCGAAGCCAAGGAAAAGGGCTATACCGAGCCCGATCCCCGGGACGACCTGGGCGCCATCGATATCGCGCGAAAGACGCTGATCCTCATACGGGAAGCGGGATTCCGTCTCGACTACAAGGATATAGCCATACAGCCTCTCCTCCCGGAGAGCCTGACGAAGGCGCCCAGCGTGGAAAAGTTCCTGTCGATGCTGCCCGAAGCCGACGAAACGATCGACGGGATGGCGAAGGATGCCGCTTCGCGAGGCAAAGTGCTGCGTTACGTAGCTACGATCCAGCCCGATTCAGCCTCGCTTTCCCTGCGGGAATACGGCCCCGAGAGCCCCTTCTACAACCTGAGCGGCACCGACAATCTCGTCATGTTCACGACGGCCCGCTACTCGGCCAATCCGCTCGTGGTGCGCGGTCCCGGCGCCGGCGCCGCGGTTACGGCCGGCGGCGTCTTCGCGGACATTCTGAAGACGGCTCAGTCCTATCTGTAAAGAACGATTCTGTTTCCGTCGCGTATCAAATCGTGGTGCCATATATATGAAGAAACCCAGCGGTTCAGTTACATGAACCGCTGGGTCTCTGATCTATTGAGCCGTTGGCGCCCCGCTGATTTTTATCTGCAGCCGCTACCTGCTATACTCAGGCGACCACACTTGGGCTGGCTGTCTTTTTCGCTTTTGATATCTGCAAAAGGACGACTGCCAGGAGTAGGACAGCGCCGATAGAATCGGTCAGGAGCCCTGGTGTGACCAGACCGAGTCCCCCCAAAAACGCCAGAATTCTTTCATACCACTTCATGTTCGTGAGCATATATCCTTCAGCGCCCATCGCGACACCGATGATGCCGATAATGGATGAGATAATCATCCAGATCATCTGCACGGGATGATCAGATACGCCGAAAAGAAGCATTTGGGGATTAAAGACGAAAATGAACGGGATGATGAAGGCCGCGATGCCCAGCTTTGTCGCCTGAATGCCAGTCTTTATCGGATCGCATTTGGCGATCGCCGCGCCGGCGAAAGCTGCCAGGCAGACTGGCGGCGTGATATCGGCCAGTACGCCAAAATAAAAAGCGAACATGTTGGCGGAAAGTACAATGGCCGCTGAATCTGGCGGGAAGGCATATCCTGCCGTATGGTTGAGAATCATGATGATCGCCGGAGCGGCTATCGTGGAGGTGATGACATAGTTGGCCGTAGTGGGGACGCCCATGCCGAGAATAAGGGAAGTAAACATGGTGAAGATGAGCGTCAGCATGAGATTGTTGTGTGCGGCGGCGACCAGGACTTCGCCGAGTTTCAGGCCGAGACCGGTCTTCGTCACTACGCCAGTGATGATGCCGGCGCATGCGCAGGCCGCGATAATACCAAGGGCGCCCCTGGCTCCGGATTCGAGCGAGTTGACTATGTCCATGAAGACAAACGTCGCCTTTTGACCTCTGATTAAATTGACGACCGAGACGATGCCTGCGACTGCCACGGAGATGATGATCGCCCACAAGGCCGCCTTCATTGGGGTTGCGCCCGAGGTGAGAAGGTAGATGATCGCGACCAAAGGAAGCATCAGATAGCCCTTTTTAAAAAGGAGATCCTTGGCTTTGGGCAATTCTTCGCGCTTCAGGCCTTTGAGACCTAGCTTTTTGGCTTCGAAATGAACTTGCGTGAATACGGCAAAGAAATAGAGCAGGGCGGGAATCGCGGCGGCGAGGGCAATTCGCCCATAGGGGACACCCGTGAATTCCGCCATGAGGAAGGCTGCGGCGCCCATGATGGGGGGCATTAGCTGTCCGCCAGTCGAGGCTGTGGCTTCGACTGCGCCTGCAAATTCAGGTTTGTAGCCTAGCTTTTTCATCATTGGAATGGTGAAGGATCCCGTTCCTACGACGTTGCCGACAGATGAGCCGGAGACTGTTCCCATGAGAGCGCTGGAGATGACCGCTACTTTCGCGGGGCCTCCTGATGCCCACCCTGCGAGGGAGTTGGCGATGTCAATGAAGAATTGGCCAAGACCCGTTTTCTCGAGGAATGAGCCAAAGAGGATGAACAGGAATATAAAGGTACTCGACACGCCTATTGGCGTACCAAATATGCCTTCCGTCGTGAACCAGAGGTGCTCGATCAATCCATCGACCGTAACGCCCCTGTGCGCCATCTTGCCTGGAATATAGGGACCAGCGAATGCGTAGGCGATGAAGACGAGGGCAACGATGACCATCGGGAGTCCGACGACGCGGCGAGTCGCCTCAAGCACGAGCAGGACGCCGACGATTCCTATCGCGATGTCGAGCGGGGTCGGAGTTCCCGAACGCTGTGACAGCGTATTCGTCCACAATATGGTTATATAGAGAGGAGCCGCCGCGCCCAACACCGAGAGGACCGCATCGAGGGGATGTAATTTTTTCCTGGACCATTTCTTGCTCGTCGGGTAGAAAAGAAAGATGAGGCAAAACGCGAAGCCTACATGGATCGAACGCTGCATCATGGCGTCGAGTACACCAAAGCCGGCCGTATACAGCTGAAAAACTGAAAAGACGATACAGAGCGCGGCTATCATCTTGCCAAAGAATCCCGCAAACTGCCGGTAATCCGATTCCTTATCGAATTTTCGCATTATCTCCTGGGCATCGACGGGTGTGTCAGTAGCCTTTGCTTCGACTTCTGGTTTTTCACTCATGCGGATGGTCCCTCCTGGTTTTATTGTATTGATGTCGCCTTAGCGACCAAAAACAACTGGGTTTCCTGGGGAACCCAGTTGGTGAAAGGATAGAAATGATCATCAACGGCGATTCCGTGCCCTTCGACGATAGAAACCATCACGGGGATGACAGCGAAATCGCGCGACATGTCCAAAATGAATTTGCCGCCGACGAGGTGATATCCACCTTCGGCGTCGGCCGGCATGCCCACTCCCGAACTCTCATACTCCAGCTCGAACAGATGCAAAATTAGCGTTCCGTCCGGGCCGGCGACAACCGTAAAGCGTTCTACCACGGGTGTCAGGTGGTAAGAATGCACGAAGACGTGGTCGAAGCGATTATTACGCAGAGGAATTTCTGCGATGATTCGTGATTCGCGGTCCGATACGATCAAAATAATAGGGCCGGCCGTCGATCCGATCTGCTGCGATGTGTCCTGCGCGAAAACGGGTGGAATGCGGACCGCCAGCGACAAGAACGCGGCGATTACCGCAAATATTGCCCGTTTCATTTTGTTGCTCCAAAAACAGGCGCTAGCATGATTACTAGCGCCCGCTTACTTGAATTCTTTCAATAAATCTGAAAAACATGGTAACGGGAAGCGAGAATAAAATTATTTATTCTCCTTGAAGAACTTCTCGGCACCTGGATGCAGCGGGATGGACATTCCATCGGTTCCCGTGGCGATGGTGGCGTCGGCGCCTTTCTTATGCGACGCGGCAAGGCGTTCCCTGTTGGCATACATGGTCTTGAGAAGGTCATAGACGAGCTGGGCGTCGAGCTTGGAGCTGACGGCGAGCATGGACTTCACGGAGACAGTCCAGACATCGGAAGTCTGGCCCATGTAGGTGCCGGCGGCGAGTTTTTCGGGCGTATAGAACTGATATTTTCCCATGAGTTTCTTCGCCACTTCTCCGTCGATCGCGACGATCGTGATTTTCTTGGAAGCGCCGAGGTCCTGGATGGCCGCGGTCGGGGCTCCGGCGGTGTTGAATGCCGCGTCGATGTTCCCGTCTTTCAGGTTGGATGCGGATTCGGCGAAGGACAGATACTGAACCTTGATGTCGGCATAGGAAAGTCCGGCCGCTTCGAGCACCTGGCGAGCGTTGAGTTCGACGCCCGATCCGGCCGCGCCCACTGAGACTCTCTTGCCTTTGAGATCGGCGACGGTTTTGATGCCGGAATCCTGGAGGGCGATGAGCTGGACCGTCTCGTTGTAGATGCAGGCGAGTCCGCGGATGTTCTTGGTGCCCTTGCCCTTGTAGATTTCGAGATCGTTGAGAGCGTAATAAGCGGCGTCGTTCTGCACGAAGATGACATCGACTTCGCCCTTGGCGAGCATGGCGATGTTGGCGGCGGAAGCGCCCGTCGCGGTGGCGTTGGCGTTCATCTTGGGGATATTCTTGTTCCAGATCTCGGCGAGAGCTCCGCCGAGGGGGAAGTAGGTTCCGGCAGTACCACCGGTCGCGATGGTGAGGAACTTCTGCTGAGCGGAAACGCTGCCTACGATAGCCAGCAAGCAGAACAACATTGCCAATAGCTTCTTCATTGAAACCTCCATAAATAACATTGACCTTAGCCAGCCTTAGAGCGCTGTCCTAACGTCATCAGTATAGAATGGAATTGGCTATCCGGCAATCGGCAATTTCTGATTTAGGCTTTAAGGAGTGGATGCGGCAATTAATAAAAAGAAGGCTTCCGAAGAAGGAGGCACAACCCGGAAACCTTCATATCCGATACTTGGGCTTAGCCTGCGTAAAGGGATACCAAGAATATAGCGAAAAGCGAAAATGATGGTCAATACTTTATCGATAAAAAAAGCTCTTTAGATTCTGTTTTTAGGCCCTAGGGCGTGACTCATCTGGGCTGTCATGAGATTGCGCTTTGTCCTTTCCTCGTGTATTGTACCTGCGTTTGGAGGTCTGTCCGTGATTTCTTTCGAACACTGGAAAGATGGTTTCGTGATGACGATTGAAGGCAGGCGGGTCCTGCGGCACTCCTCCGCTTCCCCGGTCATCTTCCTGGGCATTCCGGATAAAAGAACGGCGGAAAGCCAAGCCGTAAAATCCGGAAAATTCACCTGGCAGCATCTCGGCATTCCCCGCATCGTCAACGAGGGTCCCGAACTCACCGTGCTGGACTTCGGTCCGGCTTGCACGATAAGACTCTTCTATGGCGAAAGAGTGCTCCATATAGGCTTTTCCTCGTCGAGCGCGAAACCGGGAGCGGTCAGGCTGCGTTTCGGCGCCGTCCCCGGAGAAATGCTGTTCGGCGCCGGCCCTTCCGCCGGCTGCGACATGAAAGGCAGGAAAGTCGCGCTTTCGCCTGACGGCTCGGATGAAGCCTCGCGACAGGAGCCTTCGGTCATGTCCAACTCCGGCACCTGGATTCATGTGGACGGCGGGGGATCTACCGATTGGGACTTCCGCGGCTCCATCACCGAGCTTTCCTGTTCGACCATGCCTAGGGAAATCGCCCTTGGTTTCGGGAAGACCGTCGCCGCCGGCATGGAACTTTTAACAAGACACAAGGCCGGAAAGCGGGCAAGGCTGCCCGATTGGATGCTGGCCGGTCCAATATTCGAGGAAAAGGGGAGAGGTTTTCGGATCGAAGCCGCCGCGGACGGCGAAGAAAGCCGCTTTATCGGCGGGGAGGAGTGGGCGAAAATTCTGGCCGCTGCCTCGGCGAGGGCTCTTCCTCTCCAGGCGGCCGGGATGAAAAGCGCCGGCGGTCTCGTCGGCACGATTCTGTCGCTCTCTTTCTCCGGATATGGCCAGATATTCATGCGCGATGGTCTTGAGCTGGCGGCTTTCGGTCCGCTTTTCGTGGCGAGCGCCCTACCCGACGGACAGGACGAGGCAAAAGACCGCAGGTTCGCGACATCGGCCGCGATATACGCGATCCTGAAGCCCTATCGGGAGCGCTGTTCGGCGGAATGGGTGGAGAAGGGCATCCCCTCTCTGGTTCATCCCGCGCTGTTGTATCCTAATGAAGACGCGTTGTGGAAATTCTGCGACCAGTACCTGTACGGATCCGATGTCTTCATCGCCCCGACGCCGGAAGGAGGGCAAGGTCCGCGCCGCCTATACCTGCCCGACGATGAATGGATTCATATCTGGACATCGCGCCGCTATCGGGGGGGAGTAACCATCGTCGACGCCCCCGAAGGGAAACCGGCGATCTTCTACAGGAGCCGCAGTCCCTTTGCCAGGCTCTTCGACGATCTGAGGCTGAAGGCCACTAGACTCTAGGCGTAAGCCTTCCAGGTTCTAGACGCGCGTCACGCGCTTGCGGGAGAGGAGGGCGACGGCCCGCGCCTCTATGGCATTCCCCGATCCGATCTCCCCGAAGCCTTCGTTGGTTTTAGCCTTGACGGATACGGCGGAACGCGGCAATCCCAGCGTCTCGGCTATGGAGGCGCGGATGGCTTCGCGGTATGGTCCCAGCCTCGGCTTCTCAAGGATGACGGTGCAGTCGATGTTGCCCAGCTTCCAGCCCGCATCGCGGACTTCGTCAGCCGCGATGCGCGCCAGGTGCCCCGAATCCGCATCCTTCCAGCGCGGATCGGAGGGCGGGAAATGGGAACCGATATCGCCCAAGGCCGCCGCGCCGATGAGCGCGTCGATGATGGCATGCCAGAGAACGTCGCCGTCCGAATGGCCGACTTCACCCTTGTCGTGTTCGATCCCGATTCCCCCGAGGAGGAGCCTGCGGCCGGATACGAGGGCGTGGATGTCCCAGCCTTCGCCGATCCTGAAGGTGATGCTGTCTTCTTCGGCGGGCAAATCTTCCCTGAAGGTTATCTTTCTGTTCTTCCTGTCGCCGGGGACGGAGGCTACTTTCCCGACATAGCGATCCCATATCGAGGCGTCATCCGTACAGGTCCAGCCTTCGGTGGCGGCGGCGCCGTGGGCGGCGGCGAGGGCCGCGAGGGCGAATCCCTGGGGCGTCTGAGCGGCCTTTACCGAATCGCGCTCAAGGTGGGTTTCGATGAAGCCGTCGGCCGATATCGCTTTGGGGGTGTCGGGAAGATCGCTCAAAGGAATGCAGGCGCCGTTGGCTCTGGCCGAGGCGAGGACAGCGTCGATGGTATCGGCCGCCACCCAGGGGCGTGCCGCGTCATGAACGAGGACGACTGCCCCGGCCGGATCGATGGCGGTGTCGGGAAGAGCGGTGCCGGGAAGAGCGGCGCCACAGGCTTCGACGAGCGCGTCGAGTCCGCTTTTCACCGAGGCTTGTCTCGTTTCGCCGCCCTGGACGAAATGAAGACCGCATGCCAGCGCGGCCAGCTTTACGGCCAGCACCTCGTCGACGCTCGCCCGTATCTCGTCGAGCCGGCCGGCGGGGTAGGTGATGACGACGCCGGCGAGATCCCTGAGGTGGAGGAAGGCCTCCAGCGAATGCTGAAGTATGCTTTTGCCTTCCAGCGAAAGGAGTTCTTTTTTAGTGCCGCCGAACCGCGAACTGGAGCCGGCCGCGGTCAGAAGGAGAAACACTCCATGGCCGAGGGGTAGGCGAGGAGCTTCCAGGCAGCGATGAGCATCCAGCGGGTCTGTGCCGGACATCGGATTTCAGCTCTCGAGGCGCGCGTGGATGAGCTCGGCGATTTCTTCCTTCGGCTTTCCGAGCGAGAAGGATATCTCGTCCTGAAGGAGGTTGATCGCCGAATCGTAGAGTTTCCGCTCGAGGATGGGGAGTTCCTTGATCTTCGAGCGATGATAGAGAGAGCGTACGACAGAGGCTATATCCATGATGGAACCTTTCTTGAGGAGATCCAGGTTCATCTGGTAGCGAAGTTTCCAATCGGATGGTATGGGGGCGTAGTCCTCCGAGATGAAGGTCAGCGCCAGTTCTGCCTCGGTCTGGGGAACGATGGGGCGCAGTCCAAGGAATTCCGCCTTGTCCACGGGCACCATGACGGTCATGTCGGAAAACTCGAGATAGATGATGTAGTAGAGAATCTTGGAATCCTTGAAGGATTTTTCCCTGATCTCGAGGATGCGTCCGACACCCTGGCTGGGATAGACGACGCGCTGATCTATTTTATAGGCGGGGACCGTTTTGTTCTCCATAGAAGGCCATTGTATCAAAAAAAAGGGCTTTCGTCAAAGCATTGACATCGTAATGACGATTTCCATGCTTGCGGGGATCAAATCCGAAGTGTATCGTTCAGCCTGGTATGAAAAAGGTCAGACCGCTGCCCCCTGAAGCCTGGGCTTTCCCCTTCATAATCGCCGCCGTCGCCCTTGCCGGCATTGTCTTCAGGGCGGAAATAGCCGATGTCTACAGGAACAGGGAGACCGTCAGGGCATGGATGGAAGGGCTTGGCGTTCTGGGCCCCCTCGTTTTCATAGGCATACAGATACTCCAAGTCGTCGTCTTCGTGATCCCCGGCGAGCTCACCCAGGCTTCGGGCGGTTTCATTTTCGGTTTCTGGGGAGGCGCTATCCTCAGCCTGGTCGGGATAGCGGCAGGGTCTCTCGTCAACTATGGAATAGGCCGATTTTCCGGCCGCCCCTTTATCCGCGGCATTTTAGGCGAAGAACGCCTTGAAAAGGCGGAAAAAGCCCTGACAGAAAACAGAAGGGCTGAAGCGGGATATTTCCTCCTCTTTCTCGTGCCGGGCATCCCTAAGGATATTCTCTGCTACATCGCCGGCATGGCGAAAACACCTCTCGTCGAGTTCCTGGCGGCATCCATGACGGCTCGCCTCCCCGGGATCGCGGGCAGCACGCTCATCGGAATGGCCGCCTATTCCGGCCGGATAGCCCTTGCCCTTTGGCTCTTCGCCGCGGCCGTTATCCTTTTCATCGCCGGGCTTGTCTGGCGCAAGCCGCTCGAAGTCTGGCTCGCCAGGCGCTTCGGCGGGCTGAGGAATCGCTGAAACTGGAGGAAACCATGGGCGGAGCCTGGTGGACAGAAGCCGTTTTCTATCAAATCTATCCCCGGAGTTTCAGGGACGCGAACGGCGATGGGACAGGGGACCTGGCCGGCATAGCGGAAAAAATGGAGTATCTCGAGTGGCTGGGCGTCGATGCCCTCTGGATATCGCCCTTCTTTCCGAGCCCCATGAAGGACTTCGGCTACGATGTGGCCGACTATAGGGGCATAGATCCGCTCTTCGGGAGCGCCGAAGATTTCAGGCTGCTTGTAGAGAAAGCCAAACAGCGCGGGATCAGGATTGTCCTCGACCTCGTCGCCAACCATAGCTCGGACGAGCATCCCTGGTTCAGGGAGGCGAGGACTTCGCGAGCGTCGCCGAAGCATGGATGGTATCTCTGGGCGCCCGATACAGGGAGACCTCCCAACAACTGGAAGGCGATCTTCGAGCTGGGTACGGCCTGGCACTCCAACCCCGCGACAGGCGAACGCTATCTCGGGACCTTTACCCGGCACCAGCCGGAATTCGACTGGCGGAACCCGGAAGTCCGGGAAGCCTTCTATGACATCATGCGATACTGGTACGATCTGGGCGTGGACGGATTCAGGCTCGACGTCGCCACCGCGTACATGAAGGATCCCGAGCTGCGCTCCAATCCGTTCTCCTTCAAGGCCGTCCCGGATTTCTTCCAGAACCATATCCACGACCGCAATCATCCCGATTTTCATAGAGTGTTCAAGGAGATGCGGCGCGTCGCCGACGAATGGGAATCCGCTTGCCCCGGGGCGAGCGGACCCGGCGAGCGCGTGCTTATCGGGGAGACCCACGGCGAGAACCCGACTCTCGCCGCGTCCTGCCATGGCGAACGGGGCGACGAGCTGCATATGGCGTTCAATTTCGATTTCCTGAACCAGCCCTGGAAGGCCGAAGCCTTTCGGCGTTCGGCGGAGCGCTGGTATTCTCTTCTGCCCGCCGGGGCATGGCCCAATTTCACCTTGAGCAATCACGACAGGCCGCGCCATGCCTGGCGCTACCGCTCGCGCTACCCGAAAATTACCGAGGCGAGAGCGAAGATCGCCGCCGCTATGCTCCTTACGCTCAAAGGGACTCCCTTCCTTTACTATGGGGAAGAGATCGGCATGACCTGTTACAGGCTACCCCGCGCCGCCCTCCGCGACCCCCTCGGGATCAAAACCTGGCCTCTGACCTCCCTCGGCCGCGATCCTGAGCGCGGACCCATGCAATGGGACGCGAGTCCCGGCGGCGGATTCGGTTCCGAAAAGCCATGGCTTCCTCTCGGTCCCGACTGGCGCGAGCGCAACGTGGAAGCCCAGCGCGGGCGGCCTGACTCCATTCTCGCATGGTACAGGGACCTCATCGCGCTCAGGCGGACAAGCGTCGCCCTGAGCGGCGGCTCCCTGCGTTTCCTCGATGCCGCGCCCGGCGTCCTCGCTTTTGAAAGGAAGGACGAAGCTTCCGGGGAAAATATCGCGATTTTTCTCAATTTCGCGTCGCGCGCGAGGAAGATCGAACTAAAGGAAAATCTAGCCGTCCTGCTTGGGACCGCCCGCCCCGGGGGCGCTGTCCTGGCCGCCGGCGGCAGCCTTCTCGGTCCATGCGAAGCGCTCATCGCCCGCCAAGGCTGAATCCGCGCGCCTGGGGAGGTGGCGGGGCTTGCCGCCGGCCGAGGCCCGCTCTAGCTGGTATTCCTGCATGCGCGAAAAAGCGTCGAGAAGCCTCCGCTTGTCGGGGTAATTCTCCAATCCAGCCGATTCCAGGGTACAGAGCAGTTCGTGCACCGTCTCCAGGGTGGAAAGGCAGAGAGGGCCGGGCTGTCGCTTGATAAGCCACCGGCTCGGCGTTCGTGGCGTGAACATCAGCCTGGGAAGCCTCATCAGTCCCGGGCTCTCGCGGAGGACGGCCTTGGAGCAGGCCCAGGTAGCGTCGACAAGGAAGGCGATGACCCTCCGCCCTGAAACCTCGCCCGCGAACCGTTCCGCCATTCCTGGGTTGGAGAGATCGAAGGAGCCGCGGCCGGGGTAGAGGAGGACGGGAAAATTCCCGGGATCGTCGATGAGTTCCCTGACCCGCTTATGCTCGTCGAAGGCGATTCCCGGCAGCAATTCCGCGTCGGCTATATTCAGACAGGTCAGCCGCCCCGTGCCGCAGCGCTCGCGCCGCCATTCCTTGGGGTGCATGAGAAGGACGATCTTCGTTCGCAGGACCATCGGAGGTTCGACAGGGCAGAGGCAGGATTCCAGAGGACGGCGGCAACGGGGACAAACATTCCGAAACAATCTTTATCGCTCCTGGCGAGTACTATACAATAAATCGAACATCCTGGGGATAGAGGAGCGGATGAGGTATGGCTTTTGGCCTTTGGCTCCGGAGCGTTTTTTTATTATTATAAAAGAGAACGATCGCGAACATAAAATCCCCGATATAGCCAGGAGCGATACTCGTGAAAGTACAGGAAAACCCAAAGAAACCTCTTTTTTATTACTATGGCATGGTGATGCTCGTCGTGCTTCTCCTCAATGCCTTCATATTTCCCACCGTCATGGGGGAAAAGATCGTCCAAACCGACTACAGGAGCTTTCTCTCGCAGGTTGAGAACAACGCGGTGAAGAAGGTCCAGATCGATGCCGCGCAGATTCGCTTCACGGCGCTGAACGCCGAAGGCAAGGAAATAGTCTACAACACGGGACGCGTCGACGATCCCGAGCTGGTCAACCGGCTCTACAATGCCAAGGTCGAATTCAGCCAGACCATACCCAAGGAAAATTCGCCTCTCGTCTCCCTCCTCAATTGGATTCTCCCGCTTGCGCTCTTCATAGGCGTGGGCCAGCTCCTTTCGAAGAAAATGATCGGCAAGATGGGTGGCATGGGGAACGCCATGGCCTTCGGTTCCAGCAAGGCCAAAATCTATGTCGAAGCCCAGACGGGCAAGTCCTTCGACGATGTGGCCGGCGAGGACGAGGCCAAGGAAGCGCTCCAGGAGATCGTGGAGTTCCTTCACAATCCCGGTAAGTACAAGGAGATCGGCGCCACGGTTCCCAAGGGCGCCCTCCTCGTCGGCCCCCCGGGCACGGGCAAGACCCTCCTGGCCAAGGCTGTGGCCGGCGAATCCAAGGTGCCCTTCTTTTCCATATCAGGTTCGGAATTCGTCGAAATGTTCGTCGGCATGGGAGCCGCCAGGGTGCGCGATCTCTTCAAGCAGGCCAAGGAAAAAGCGCCCTGCATCGTCTTCATCGACGAGATCGACACCATCGGCAAATCGCGCAACGCGAACATGTACGGAGGCAACGATGAGCGCGAGCAGACCCTCAACCAGCTCCTCACCGAGATGGACGGCTTCGGGGCGGAGACCGGCGTCGTCATCCTCGCCGCCACCAACAGACCCGAGACCCTCGACAAGGCCCTCCTGCGTCCCGGCCGCTTCGACAGGCGCATCCCCATGGAACTCCCCGACCTCGCCGGGCGCGAGGCGATCCTCAAGGTGCACGCCAAGAAGGTGAAGGTGGGGGAGGGCGTCGATTTCAACGCAGTCGCGCGAGCCACCTCGGGCGCCTCGGGCGCCGACCTCGCCAACATCATCAACGAAGCCGCCCTCCATGCCGTGAAAATGGGGCGCCAGGAAGTGCTGCAGATCGACCTGGACGAATCCGTCGAGGTCGTCATCGCCGGCTACGCCCGCAAAAACGCCGTCATTTCCCTCAAGGACAAGCAGACCATCGCCTATCACGAGATCGGCCACGCCCTCGTCGCCGCCAAACAGAAGAACTCCGCGCCCGTGCACAAGATAACCATCGTCCCCCGCACCTCGGGAGCCCTCGGCTACACCATGCAGGTGGACGAGAGCGAGCAGATCCTCCTCACCAAGGAACAGGCCCTGGACAAGGTCGCCACCCTTATGGGAGGCCGCGCCGCCGAGCAGATCATGTTCAACACCGTCACCTCGGGCGCGGCCAACGACATCGAGCAGGCCACCAAGATGGCCCGCGCCATGGTTACCCGCTTCGGCATGAGCGAAACCTTCGGCATGATGGCCCTTGAAACCGTCAACAATCCCTATCTCGGCGGTGATTCCACCCTTCTCGTGTCGCCAGCCACGGCCGCCAAGATCGACGATGAAGTGCTCAAGATCATCAATCAGTGCTTTGCCCGGGCCACGAAGATCCTGGAGGACAATAGACCCAAGCTGGAAGCGTTGACAGCCTGCCTTCTCAAGAAGGAGACTATGACGGGCGAGGAATTCATGAAGGTTTTAAACTGCCCCGAACCCTGCGATAAATGCTAAGCTTTTGGCGATGAGGGACTCCACGATTATCGAAGAAAAGGGGTGATGCTTGAAGCGGCTGCAGAAGATTCTATCGAGTAAAGCGAACCTGGTGTTCTTCGCGATGCTCATTCAGCTGGCGATCCTTGTAGGCGGCCTCATCGCGTTCATGGATTCCTTCTATATTTTTTACAGCTTGAGCATCGTGTTGAGCTTCGCCGTGGTCCTATGGATTCTCAACGACACGAGCAATCCCGCGTATAAGATAGCGTGGCTCATTCCGATTCTTGTCTTCCCCATCTTTGGAGGTATCTTCTATCTCTTTTTCGGCAAGATTCGCCTGAGCGGGAAAATGAAACAGCAGATCAAGGAAGGCGAAAAATGGGTGCGTCCGCTGACGACGCGGGGGAGCGAAAACCTCGGGAAACTGGAATCCCTGAATATTGACGCCGCCATGCAGTCGCGCTATCTCAGCGTCCACGCCAGGAACCCGGTCTGGACCAATACGGCCACCGAATATCTTCCCTCCGGTGAAATAGCCTTCGAACGCATAACCGAAGCGTTGAAAAAGGCCGAACATTTCATATTCGTCGAATTCTTCATCATCGGGGAAGGCCGGATGTGGGAAACCATCCTCGCCATCCTCGAGGAGAAGGCGAAGCAGGGCGTCGACGTGCGCGTCATGTACGACGATTTCGGCTGCATCGGGCGATTGCCGTCCAACTATGAGAAGCGACTGGAGGCCATGGGCATCAAATGCGCGGTCTTCAATCTGCTCAAGCCCCTCCTCTCCGCCAGCTACAATCACCGCGATCACCGGAAGATTCTGGTGATAGACGGCAGGGTGGGATTTACCGGCGGCATAAATCTGGCCGACGAGTATATCAATGAATTCCCCCGATTCGGTCACTGGAAGGACAATGCCATTAGGCTGGAAGGGGATGCCGTGGCCAGCTTCACGTCGATGTTCCTCAAGTTGTGGAGCTTCGCGAGACGGAAGCATGATGACGACCTGCGGTACGAAATTTTCCCCCAGGAAGGATGGCCCGTCTCGGAATCCGACGGATTCGTCCAGCCCTACGAGGATAGCCCCCTGGACTCGGAGCTTGTCGGCGAAAATGTCTACCTGAACATCATCGGCAAGGCAAAACGGTATCTCTACATCACGACACCTTACCTCATCATCGACAACGAAATGCTGATGGCGCTCACCCTGGCCGCGAAGAACGGACTGGATGTCCGCATCATAACCCCTCACATCCCCGACAAATGGTATGTCCATGCCGTCACCCGCGCCAACTATCGCGCGCTCGTCGCCGGCGGCGTGCGGATCTTCGAGTATATGCCCGGCTTCATCCATTCGAAGACCTTCGTGGCGGACGATATCTTCGGGACGGTGGGCACCATAAACCTGGATTTCAGGAGCCTCTACCTCCATTTTGAGTGCGGCGTCTGGCTTTACGGCTGCAAAAGCCTTCTGGCCATGCGCGACGACTTCCTCGCCACCCTGGGGAAATGCCAGGAAGTGACCATCGCCGAGCTCGATGCCATTAAAATCCATCGCAAGGTTGCCGGCTGGCTGCTGAAGGTCTTTTCGCCCCTTCTCTGAATATCCCGCCGCCGCTCCGTTCTTTTAAATAGTCGTCCAAGCCTCCGCCAAATTATATCGCTTGCCTGGCGCAAACTCATGAGCTACAGTAAAAGTCCGGAAATGGCCGCGCGATGCCCTAAGGCGAAGAGGCGGTGAAGGATGCGACGATGATCTCCAATATCTTCGCGCCGCTCGTGGCGGGGCTGTTTTTCCTTCTCTATTTCATATACTTCATCATAGCCAACCCCTCGAAAGCCGCATCCTACCGGTATTTCGTCATATTCCTCATCAGCATGAGCGTCTTCACCCTCGGGAGGCCTCTCCAGTTGATGCTGGGACCGCACCCCCTTCCTCTGATCATCGTCAATATACGTGTCTTCATTCTCTGCGCGGTGATAGCGCCTATCATAATCCTCGCCTCGGATCTATTCGCGAAGCGAAGAAAAAAGACCTTCCAGGCCATCATTGTTTCGGTATGCGTCCTCCTCGGCCTCACCTATGTGGTGTTCAACACGCTGGGTACCGGTGCGAGCAAGGTTCTTTTCGGATTCGCCGGCATGATAGCGCGCGACAACGATACGCCATCGGGAATGGCTCCTTTTTATGGACGGGAAGTCACCATCGCGGTTCAGGTAGTCATCGGCCTCATCCTTCTTTTATTCTCCCTGGTCAAGCTTGTGGCGCTGATGCGAGAGACATCGCTCAAGGGGTTTCTCAAGAGCCAGGTTTTTCTGTTCAACGGGGGAGTCTTCATATTCGCCGCCTCCTTCATCATGGGATCTCTCCTGAAACAGTGGGGCATCTACTATGCCGCGTCGGTGGCGAGCGCTCTCCTCTTCGGCGCGAGCGTCATGATCGACGCGAAGGAAGTGCATCGCGGCTACGAGAAGCTGATTCCTTTCATAAAAGAGGACATCGTCGACAATGTCGCTTTCAGCGAGTTCACCAAGCCCAAGCTGACGGAGATGCTCGGCTGTCTCGGCAAAGGCGACCTGAACACCGTCGTCGTGATGAAAATGATGACCGGCCGGCCCGAAGCCCTGAGGGACCTGAGTTCGATGGACGAGGTTATGAGGATCGCGGGCAAAGCCTTCGAAAACGCCTTCAGCGAGGAGTGTTTTCTCCTCATTCCCCTCTCCAGGGGGAGGATAATGGCGGTCCTCAGACTTACCGAGGATACGGTCGCCGGCAGAAAAAGAGCTATCCTCTGGGATGCCCTGGAGGGCATCCAGACCGAAGCGCGACGAGGCCTGAAGTGCGGGCTCGCCATCGGGATAGGAAGGAGCTGCGGACGCATGGAGGACCTGCGCCTCTCCTATCATGAGGCGCTCAAGGCGCAGGAATACGCCGAGCGACTTGAGACCTCGAGCATTATCCACGTCGAGACCCTCGATGGCCTCGATAGGCGCGAAAGCCGCTATCCCGTCAAGGAAAAGGAGACGCTTCTCTCCCTGATCGAGGCGGGCGAAGCGGAAAAAGCCGGGAAGGCTTGCGCCGAATTCATGGTGAAATTCGCGCCCTTCGTTGCGGAGCGGCCCGAGGTCCTGAAAGTCCGGCTGTACGAGTTTGTCGGTTCCTTGATCGACGCGGCGATGCTTGGGGGAGGGGACGAAAACAAGTTGAACGAACTCGTCGCCGGCTATTTTGGCGACATTGACCACGCCAAGGATCCCGAAATGGTCGGAAAGTGGATGGAAAAGGTAGCGCGGGAGGTGGCCGAATCGGTAGCCCACGTCCATGAAAACCGTTCCAAGTCCCTGGTCAAGCGCGCGATGAAATACGTTGAGGAGCATTCCGAATTGCCCCTGAGCTACCGCGATGTGGCCAAGGAAGTCTTCGTCAGCCCCTCCTATTTTCTCTTTCTCTTCAAGCGCGAGATGGGGCTCACTTTCGTGGATTTCCTGACCGCGGTGAGGGTGGAGAAGGCCAAGCTCCTTCTCGCCACCACGGAGAAGAACGTCACTGAGATCGCTTTCGAGGTTGGCTTCAATAACCCGAATTATTTCTCGAGCACCTTCAGGAAGCTCGTCGGAATGAGCCCGAAGGAGTATCGAGGAGGAGAAATCTCCGAGATCGCCGCGAAACAGAGTGTTTCGTCATATTTTGTAGAAAAAAAATAAGATTTTTAATGCGCCCGGCCTCGTCGTGGTCCCCAATGAAGAGCGAAGGGGACGCGGCGTCGGGTGTCGAATCTCCTTCACATCGCCATCAATGTAAAGGAGAGCCATCGATGAACGTGAAGAAAGCATTCGGGATTCTCGCCGTCCTTCTGCTTCTCTGCCCCGCACTCGTTTTCTCGCAGGCCAAGGCCAAGGTGAAGTACCGCCTGAACGTAGGCATGGTGGTCACCGAGACCGATCCAATGTTCATAGGAGCGCAGGAGTTCAAGAAGAATGTCGAGGCGCGGACGAAAGGCGAAATCGCCATCGGCGTCTATCCCAACTCCCTCCTTGGAGACACCAAGGATATGCAGGAACAGGTGAAGGCCGGCGCGAACATCGCCGTCATCACCGACGCCGCCCGCCTTGCGGAAAGCGTTCCCGCCATCGGCATTCTGGGCGCGCCCTATATCGTCGACAGCGCAGAAGAAGCCAAAAAGCTCACGACCTCAACCCTCTTCAAGGGCTGGACGGACGAACTCGCCGACAAGTACGACTACAGGGTTCTTTCCTTCAACTGGTACCAGGGAGCCCGCCACTTCTGGACCAACAAACCCATTAAAGTGCCGGCTGACCTGAAGGGATTGCGCATCAGGACGCCGGGCGCCACGGTCTGGCAGGCTACCATCAAGGCCATGGGCGCCGAGCCCACATCCCTGGGCTGGGCCGAAGTCTATCCCGGCATCCAGCAGAAGGTCATAGACGGCGCCGAAGCCCAGCATCCCGCTTCCTCCGGAATCAGGATGTACGAGGTCGCCAAGTATTTGGCCAAGACCTACCACTTCCAGCTCGTGACCCCCCTCGTCTGCTCCGAGTCGTGGTTCCAAACCCTGCCCAAGGCTTATCAGGAAATTCTTCTCGAGGAAGCCCTGAAGGCCGGCGACTACGCCACCAAACTGACCATCGACGGGCTCGCGGCCAACGAAGCCGAGTTCAAGTCCAAGGGCGTCATCATCTCCGAACCCGATCTCGCGCCTTTCAAGAAAGCCTGCGAAGCCGTCTACGATCAGATCCCCGGCTATAGGGATCTGAAGAACCAGGTCAACAAATTGCTCGGGAAGTAAGCCTGAGTATCTTCGGGAGGAAGCCCCTGGCCGAACCTCGGTTCGCGGGCTTCCTCTTTTTACACACCCTAAGGGGAAGGCTGGAAAAACCATGAAAACGTTGCGCGCCATCGATAACTACATTATAAAATCCGAGAAGATCATCTCGGAAATATTGCTGGGAGCCATCATCATCCTTGTCTTTACGGCTGCCGCCCTGCGGGTGATCCGAAAACCCATCGTCTGGTCGGTTGACTTCGCCCAACTTCTCTTCGTCTGGGTATGCTTCATCGGCGCCGACCTCGCGATGGA
Organism: Treponemataceae bacterium; assembly: GCA_963677895.2. Taxonomy (GTDB): domain Bacteria; phylum Spirochaetota; class Spirochaetia; order Treponematales; family Rectinemataceae; genus UBA11090. The sequence continues at coordinate 512,159 of CAXXGJ010000018.1, forward strand.
AAAGGACAAGCACATCGGTGTCGATCTTGTCACCAACCTCCTGCCCAAGTATGTCCAAAAAAACTTCAGGCTCATCGCCAATCTGCTGGCGATCGCCTTTTTATGCATCATCGCCATTTATGGAACGCGCCTGGCCATCATCAACAGCAAGGACCAGTTCAGCGGCATGGAGCTCAGCCATTCCTGGGCGACGATGAGCGCGCCGATCGGCTGCGCCTTGATGATCCGCACTCTGGCCAAGAAAACCTTTGGGCTTGTCCGCGGAGGCGCCGATCCGACTTCAGGGAAAGACGTCGGCACAGCCGCCGGGACGGCAAAGGAAGCGCTATGATACTCCTCGTCGTTCTTTTCGTCCTGCTTCTCTGCATGAACGTGCCCCTGGCTTTCGTGGTCGGCATTTCCTCCTTGAGCTATTTCATCGGCAATCCCGACATGCCCCTGATGGTGCCAGTCACCAAGATGATCTATTCGACCCAGTCCTTCCCCCTCCTGGCGGTACCTTTCTTCCTTCTGGCCGGCAACATCATGACGGAATGCGGCATAACGAGGCGGCTTTTCGACTTCTGCAATATAGCCACCGGACACATGAGGGGAGGGCTCGCCCACGTCAACATCCTCCTCTCCACCCTCATGGGCGGCATCTCCGGGTCGGCCGCCTCCGACGCGGCGATGGACTGCAGAATGACGGCACCCGAGATGATCAAACGAGGCTATTCCAAGGGATTCACCGCCGCCGTCACCGCGTATTCCTCGCTGATCACCGCTACCATACCTCCCGGCATCGGCCTCATACTCTTCGGATTCATCGGATCCGTATCCATCGGACGGCTCTTCGCCGGCGGCATTATGCCCGGTTTATTGATGTGCGCCATCATGATGTTCACAGCCTGGATAATTTCCGCGAAACGAGGCTACGGCCGCTCCCGGGAAAAACGGGCGACGCCCAGGGAATTCTTCAGGTCCTTCCTCGACAATATCTGGGCGATCATATTCCCCATCATCTTGATCGTCGGCATCCGGTTCGGCATTTTTACCCCATCGGAAGCCGGAGCCTTCGCCGTCGTCTACGCCATCGTCATAGGCAAGTTCGTGTACAAGGAGCTGACCAACGAGAAGATCGTGGAAGCCCTGCGCCAGACGGTGATGGACAACGGCATGATCATGCTCATCATCATCTGCTCATCCATATTCGGCCACGTGATCATCATCAACCAGGCGCCCCAGGCTATCGCCACAGCCCTGGTTTCCATCACCACGAATCCGGTCCTGCTCGTCTTCATCATCGTCGTCTTCCTCGTCATCGCGGGAATGTTCATGGAGCCCACGGTGAATACCCTCCTCCTGACGCCGATCTTCCTGCCCATCGTCAAGGCGGTCGGCGTGGATCCCGTGCATTTCGGCCTCATCATGATGACGACGATCACCCTTGGAAGCTTCACGCCGCCCGTGGGCGTCGTGATCTACGCGGTCTGTTCGATACTGGAAGTCCCCTTGAAGGATTATCTCAAGGAATCACTGCCCTTCCTCGCCAGCGTCCTCGTCCTCATCGCCCTCATGATCATTTTCCCGCAGATAGTGCTCTTCCTGCCGAACCTCATCTACGGAAAATGATTCATGGTGGCGCGAATGCGTTTTTAATATTATTCTTTGCGGAAGGAGAGTCCGGATGAAAAATGCCTACGTGCCCCAAAACCCCGATCACGATATCAGCCCCTTCACGGGCATGACGAGGCAGCACTACATCGACCTGGCCAAGCATCTTCTGGAACGGGCTTTCGAGCACGTGGCCAGCTTCGATTCGCCTTTCGCCTTTCCCATCGTGCCGGGGAAGTCCTATCCCCAGGCCGATTCGCCGCCCTGGAGATTCCGCGCTCACGAATTCGAGTCCCTGGAACGCAGCCTTACCCTGGCCGCTCCCCTTATGCATGTGGAACCAGATGTCGAGATAAAGGGCTGGAAGCTGCGAGATTATTACTGCAACCAACTCTACAAGGCTTTGACGCCGGGCAACCCCCAGTCTCTGCCCCTGCCGGATGACTTGCCCGACGCCACCTATCAGTTCACCTGTGAATTCGGCGGATTGCTCAAGACCCTCCTCCTGCTGCCCGACGTGCTCTGGCCGTACTTTACGCAGAAGCAGAAAGACGAAATGGCCATTGCCATATCCAAATGGGCGCACCACCGGACCACCCAGAACAACTGGCGCATCTTCAATATGGTGGCGCTTTCCTTCCTCAAGAAGCAAGGATACCGGATAGACGACGAGCTCCTCAAAAGCCACCTTCTCTGGGTAGTTTCCTATCATTCGGGCGAGGGTTGGTATCTGGAGCAGACCTACAACTACTACACGATAAGTCTTTTCATCGTGTATGGGACGGTCTGGGCCAGGACCTTCGGCGATGAACATTACCCGGAGATAGCGGCCACCATCGAACGCTCGGCCCGTGAAATGATGGCGACCTATCCCAATTTCTTCGCCCGGGACGGCTACATAAACATGTGGGCCCGCTCCATCTGCTATCGCACCTGGATCTCGGGCGGCTTCCCCGTTTCCTTCATGCTGAAGGATGGCTCGCCGCTGGACCCGGGCTGGGCGCGGCGTCTCTGCTCGGGCTCGCTTCTGCAGTTCGTGTCGCGGGAAGACTTCTACTTTAACGACATACCGGCCTTGGGTTTCTATGGCCATAAGGAGTACATGGTTCAGGACTATTCCTGCCCCGGAAGCCCCTTCCTTATGTTCCTGCCCTTCATCGCCCTGGCTCTGCCCGAGGATTCGCCCTTCTGGACGGCCAAGGAGAATGAGGGCATATGGGAAGGCATGGGCGACAGGACGGAGCGCCATGCCCTGGACAAACCTGGTCTGGTCCTCGTAAACCATGGCCTGACGGGGACATCGGAGATTCTCCCGGGCAAGGTGTACTATGACGACCCCAACTATTCGAAACTGACTTACAACACGCACTTTCCCTGGGAGGACCATGACCCGGCCGGAGGGACGGCCATGGAATACGCCTTCCGCAGCCTGGACCCCCGCGATGTCAGGGGGGAGGATATTAACTTCTACCTGACGGGCAAGAAGATCGCCAATGACGCGAAAAGGAATGCCGACTTCAGCATACTGCAGAGCATGGTGTACAACGGCATCCGCGACGACGTCCTCTACAGGCAAGCCCTCATGCGCAAGCCGCCCAACAACGGCGTCGGCTACATCGTGGATCTGGCCGAGATAACCCTGCCGGGCGGCGTGCTGCGCGTCGATCGCTCGCGCATGGCTTTCGAGCACGAACTCACCCTCGGGCACTTCGGGCTGCCTCACTACGACGGTGTCCCTGCCAAAGTCGTACGCTTCTCGGACGGGCGCAGGGAAGTCGTCACCGCTTCCATTCCCGGTCGCCGCGTCGCTCTCGTCGCCTACGCGGGCTGGGATGGTCTCGAGGTCCTGACCCACGCGAACCGCAACGCCGAAACCGATGAGAGCACGGTAATCTACGCCCGCCGGAGGCGGACGCAGAAGAACCCGCCTATGGAACTCATGATTCTGGCCATGCTCCATAGGACGGACGACGCTCCCTGGACGGAGGAAGAGCTGGATCCGCTCGCTTCTTGGGAGGTCTGGGACATCATGCCTTCGGGATCGGCCCTGGGAGCCTTCCTGAAACTGCGCGATGGCCGAAACTTTACCGTGGACTTCGCGGGCATCGACGGTTACCGAGCCTGCTGAGGCCCGCCGCCTGGCTGGACTGCCCATTATTCGCTTTTTCCCTTGGCTCATGTCGCATTTATCGATATCTTTGACATATAAGTATTCCTGAATATAGGAAAAACTTATTTAAGGAGTGTTATATGTCATTTACCGTACCCGCATTGAAATATTCTTTTGACGCCCTCGAGCCGCACATCGACGCGGAGACCATGCGCATCCATCACGACAAGCATCATGCCGCCTATGTCGCGAATCTCAACAAGGCAATCGAAGGGACCGATTATGCGGCCTGGAATCTCGAAGCTCTCGTCCGCGACTGGAAGGAACTTCCCGCCTCGATCCAGACCGCCGTGCGGAACAACGGCGGCGGTCATTACAATCACAGCTTTTTCTGGGAAAGCATCGCCCCGAACGCCGGCGGCAAACCCTCGGGCGTTCTTGCCGCCGCCATGGAAAAAGAGTTGGGCGGCTTCGACGCCTTCAAGGCCGAATTCAGCAAGGCGGCCATGGGACGATTCGGATCGGGCTGGGCCTGGCTGTCATTCGACGGAAAATCCAGGAAGCTCGTCATCGGATCCACAGCCAACCAGGACAGTCCGCTGGCTGAAGGCTTGATTCCTCTTCTCGGCGTGGATGTATGGGAACATGCCTATTACCTGAAGTACCAGAATCGCAGGGCGGATTATCTGGAGGCATTCTTCAACGTCATCGACTGGAGAAAGGTCGAGGAACGATTCGAGAGGGCGGCGGGCTGAGGCCGAAGTCCAGCCGCGGTCACGGTCACACAATCATGGCCGCGGTCACACTCACGGTCATATTCGCGACCGCAGGCCTTGAACGAAAAGAGCTCCTTGCATGTCAGGGAGCTCTTTGCTTTTTAGCTCATAAAGCCATAAAATAACGCAAAGATCGTTCACTGGAGACAGCATATGAATATCAGCCTGATGACAACCGATGATTATGAAGCCGTGTATTCGTTATGGATAAACACAGCCGGCATGGGGCTAAACAGCCTGGATGATTCGAGGGAAGGAATTGAAATCTACCTGAAGAGAAATCCCGGTACCTGTTTTGTGGCCAAAGAAGAAAAAAGAGTGGTCGGCGTCATTCTCAGCGGTCACGATGGACGAAGAGGGTACATTTATCATACAGCGGTGGATATGGATGAAAGAGGGAAGGGCATAGGGAAGCGATTGGTTGAGAAAGCCATAGAGGCGTTAAGGCAAGAAGGGATACATAAGGTAGGACTTGTCGTCTTCGGGAAGAATGAGACCGGCAATAAATTTTGGGAAAGCATCGGATTTGAGGAGAGGAAAGATTTAATCTATAGAAGCAAGATAATCACGTCGAGGAATATGGAAAGAATCGATACATGATTTAGCGGGCAGAAGCGATCGCCCAACGACCGCTCCTTCCTTGCTCACGAAATGAGGACTATTTTATTTTCACCCTAAGCGGCTGAAATGCTTTTATCCGCTTCCTCGGGTAATGTCGCGCAACCTTCTGCGTAAAAATTCCCGGATAGGAAGATGCTCAGGCCAAGAAGAATCATGAATACGGCGCATACGATCACAAGCGTCTGAATTCGAACAACGTCAGCCAGCGGTCCGAAGATCACCATGCCAAGAGGCATGAAGCCCGTAAACATCACGTTGACCAGGCTGAAAACCCTGCCCATCATGGACGGAGCGGTTTTTTCCTGAACCAGCGTAAACACCGCGGTTTGAGCCGCCGGTATGGTCATGCCGATAAAGAACATGAGACTGGCGAAAAGCCAGAACGCGTTGGTGATGCCGACGGCCAAAGAAGCGGCGCCATTGATCATGACTCCCAGAAACAATGTCTTGTTCCGATTCTTGAAACCTCCGGTCGCGCCAAGCAGAAGGCCGCCGGCCAAAGCCCCCGCGAAACCCACCGTCTCATTGATAGTCAGCAACAGCACATTGTCGCCGAAAGTCCTTCCGATCATGAGCGCCGTCAGGAATCCTGAAGGCACGCAGAGAAAAATGTACGCTCCGTACGTCATGAGCAGCTTTCTCAAGAATTGGTGATTCCACGTAAACACGAAACCCTCCTTCATTTCCTTGAATACGGAAGTGGGTTCCGTCCTTTCGGTCGGTCGATGCTTTGGCGTTTTTATCAATGCCAATATGCCGATGCCGATGACCGCGGTAGCTACGTCAATGAACATAATGTTGTGGATCGGGCCGACAGACATCAGCGTTCCCGCGGCGATGGGAGAAACGAACTGGACAAAAGACTGAATGCTTCCGTTGATTCCGTTCACCCACATGAGCTTGTCTTCGGGAACGAGCTGCGGAATCATGGCATTCATGGCAGGCGTCTGAATGCCGCTGCCGAGAGAACGGATGGTGGAGGCGATAATTATCGCAGGGAGAACTGTTGCGCCAAGGTTGCCGGACATCATGTAAACCGCGAGCAGCAGGGTCGTCGCGGCGATGGCCGCGTCGGCGATCAGGATTATGCTTTTTCTGTTGTAGCGATCCGCCCAGACCCCCGCGAAAAGAGACATGATCATCTGGGGCAAAAACGCCGCCAGCGTCAGCACAGTAACCCAGCCGCCCGATGATGTTTCCAGAGCCACATGCCAGATGATCGCCATTTGCACGATTTGCGATCCGAAAAGCGAAATTCCCTGGCCCGCGAGGAACGCTATTATCTTTCCCCGCCATTTTGGCTCGCGCCGATTATCCGAATCCATGATGCCCCTCCGGTATATCTTTGATGAAAAAAGCTTACCATCCGGTTTTTGACTGGTGGCATACTGGAGGCTTAATTATTTTATTTATTCGCGGCCTTAGCTTTCCCTCATGGCATCGAGAATGGACAACATTTCCAGCGCGTCATTTTCCGCCATGCTCAGCGCGGTGATATATCGGTCGGCGGCGCAAACGATATCCTCGTCCTCATTGGGCGTATCGATCGCTTTCCTTACATTCGTATCGCCTCTGTCCAGGCGATTCAACATTCTAAGTATGGACATCATGGAATAGTGAGCGTTTCGAAGCGTTCGGATGATTTTCAGCCTATTCATTTCCATCAATCCGAATTTCCTGCGTCCGTTTGCGCTTCGCGGCACCCGGATCAAGCCGTTTCTTTCCCAATCGCGCAAAACATCGATAGTGATGCCGAGAATGTCCGCCGCCATGAGTCTGCCGCTGAACATTACCGCTTTATCCGATTTTTCGTTTTTTTCAACGATGCTTAAGGCGATAAGGATTGCCTCTTCCGCTCTGGCCCTCTCTTCTCTCAGATGCTCCAAATACTTCCTTGTGCCTCGATATGCCGCGTCGATATCGTTCGCTGCCGCGGTCTTCACGATGTCATAGACTTCCTGCCTGAGCCTGTCCCCGATTATCTCCGCGTGAAAAGCCCTGCGCAGCAGCCTAAGCTGCCTAAGATGGGCGTCGCTGAAAATTCGGTATCCGCTTTCCGTTCTGGGTATCGAGGGAAGCAGTTTCATCGATTCGTAAAACCTTATGGTATTGGGATGAACTCCGATAAGCTTCGCTATCTGGGAGGTTTTATAGGTGCTCACGGAACCGCCTCCTCTTTTTTTATTGTTTTTTCTGGATTCGGTCTACAAAATTTTCTGCTAATAAAAAAGAGAAGGGCAATTCCTTTTATTATAAGGAATTGCCCTTCTCTTTTTAGCCCCTAGGGCTACAAAACAGCTTGTATTTGATCATTTTACCCAATCTTTTATTAGGTTTTTCCTCATTGGGTATGGGCCTGAAATGGTACTTTACCCGAGTAAACACATACGGGTATGTGTTTACTATCTCCCTGCAGGGAAGTTTTGCTGGCAGGAAGAATTCAATCACATATTAGCTTTTTTCAATATTCAAGATGGCGCATATAAAATACACTGAGCAAACTCAGAATAGACAATATAACCAAATGTGGCTTCAGCTTTTAAGGGAACGGCAATGTCTATTACGCTTGGTCTCGAACTGAGTTTTGGAAAAAGCGGAAAAAAGTATTCTATGAAAACTATATTCTATAATGACTTAACACTTACATATCGTGGCAGGGTTTTTGCTCCTTACCCAGTTTTGTGCACAGTAGTGAAGCTATTTTTCTATCTTTACTACACGCGTTAAGTTAAGGACAATAATTTTATATTTTTAAAATACTTTGACAAACTGCATGACGGCAGTATGTTAGGAATAGAATTTAAGAATAAATAGGAAGCTATGTTTCAGAGTTTTATGAGTAACTCAATCAAGTATTAACCGCAAGACATGATTCAAAAGCAATAAAATAATCACAAAAGGAGCATTGTATGAAAAAAGGACTGGGATTAATAGCGGCGGTAACGCCGATCGTAAACGACGATGGAATGCTAAGTGGTGTGCCCAATGCTCGGGGGAATCTTGTCATAGACAAGAAGGGCGATGTGCAATACATGCCACTCGAGGCGGGAGTCCACAATATAGGATTTGGAGAACGAGGGCATCTTGCCTTCGATACGGCAAAGGTCTTAACGGCAAGGGTGGCGACATCGAAGTTGTGGGCGACTGAAGCAGCAAGAAAGTCGGTCTTCGGCGCCTCGATCGAGGTGACGGAGCGTATAGTGAACCAGGTGAGCTTTCCTACGGGACAGCAGGGATTCGAGGCGCGGGGGAAAGCGTATCACTTCGAACCCGAAGGGCTCATCTTCGAGAGTTCCGCGACACTGACACTTCCCTATGAAAGCATTGAAGGAAAAGACGACTCATGGATCAACATCTACTACTACGACAAAGAACTTTTAATGTGGGAAGTTATACCGAAGTTGTCACAGAATAGGGAGAATAAGACGATTACGGTGGAAATCAGTCATTTCAGTGATTACGTGGCTGGTTTGTCGTCATTTCGGATCGACGAGGGAGGAAGTATTAACGGAGGAAGACAACTGGGGTATAGCGTGGATCCATACTATGGAACGCTAATAATAAAGAGCGGGGAAGTATCGGTACAAGCTCGGGGTGTGAACCTCGAGCTTCAAGCGATGTTTAATTCTGACTATCTTTATACAAAGTACCTTCCGACGTTTACAGGCAGTGAAACAACAGCGGGACAGAGTCTGGTACAAACCCCCAACATGAAGTATCCGTTTCTGGGGGTGGACATAAGTTCCGGCTGGTCATATGAGCTTCCTTCCTGCCAGTTTAGTGTGAATAACATGCTTACGCTGATACTCCCGGACGGGAAGAAGTACGACTTATCGCAAGCGTTGATCTGGTGGGTAGGGAAGAGTGCAGGAAGCAGCACGACAACAACACTAGCGTCGTGCCAGATCGAAAAGCCGACGGTAAATAGTATACGAATTTTGATTCCCGAGATAGGGTATGGGATTGAGGCTTCAGTGGAGGATACCTCCTCCTATTTCATAGTTCGGTGGAACACTCTGGCAAAAGCATCGAATGTACGGATCTATCCAGCAGACGGAAAGAAGATAATGTTTATGGCCGACGGATCGGGGAACATACAATATCTTTATGACGCAAGCGGAAAGAATTGGTTGCACTATGTGTACTCCGGGACCAAACTGCAGGCGGTAGAACACAACGACGGACGGGCGATAAAGATCTATTCGTACATGAACTCAAACAACACAAAGTCCCTCGTCTATGTCCTGTCGAGCTCGACGAACATGACAACCTTGAATGCAGAAGATCAGTTTCTCTCCCGGCGGGTGTTCGATAGCTCTGGGAGGCTTCAATACGCAGACAAGCTTGGAACGCTGTCGGGATTTTCTGCAAGCACGAGCTGGGAAGGGGTGACTGCATCGAACGAATCGATATATTTTATGGTGCTGCAGCGGACGGGCTACAGCTACACCATGCATTCGGCGGTGGCTGGGAACACTCTTCAGGTGACAGAGCCTGGAGGTGGGTACAAGGTGTATACGTTCACGGTTTCGTTCTTTCCAGGGGGCGTCTCAACAAAAACAGCAGAACGAATTGTCGGTCAAGGAGAGGAGTCTGATACGGTCATTGATTATACCTATCTTTATCATAATAAACCAAAAGTAATGAACTATAAAGTTGCTAGGAACATCAATGAGATTCAGTCGCTAGCAGAGGTCCTCAGATACAATTATGCGAGTTCGTGTGGACGGACTTCATTTAGTACAAACTCGTACCAGACGCAAGAGGGATCATATCCAACCCTGTGGAACACGATGCCTGCGATGACGGTGCGGGAGCAGTCGGAGTTCAATGGAGCTACTATCTCGCAGGTGACTGAGGAAGTGCTGACCTATTCGCATACGGGAAGCACAACCGATACATATAGAGGGCTGGGTGAAGATGTAACATACTACTACGTATCCGGCACCAAGACCTTCCACGACAAGATGACACGGACCTTCACAGATGTAATATACAATGCATACTACCCATCGGTTGAAAGTTATTACGTGGGAGACTCAGCGAGCGCGAAATGGACGGTATCGTATGTCTATGACAGCTACGGCAGGAAGGTGAAGGTTACCGATAGTAGAGCGGGAAGAATGTACTATCGGTATCTGTATGGAGGACAGAACACCGACTCAGTGTTTTCAGACAATCCCTACACCGATCCGACTGATCGGCTTTTATACACAAGCTTCGGGGTTGTACGGGGGGAGGCCGCCGAACAGAGTATCGGGGTGTATGCGAAGACGTACTTCCAATACGACAGTCTCCTGAACGCGACGACGAAACGAGTATACGACACGAGATCAGGGGCAGCAGTGACGCTAGATACAGGGTACACTTACGATGGGACGACGAATGTACTAACGGGAATCACGTACCCTTTAGGGAATGTACTGGCCTTGAGCTACGGAACAGGGTGGAAGGGTTCATACATTATTAAGGACTCTCGGACCATGGATAATGTAACGAAGTTAGTGAACGAATTCGATTATGATTTTAGGGGCCGGAGGACAAGCGCGACACCGAAGCTTGAGAATGGCGCGGGAAATGCGATTGTAGATGCTTCGGCACCGATCACGACGACAAGATATGTATATGATGGGCTTAGTAGGGTGACATCGAAAACGAGAATGGTAGGTGGGGAAACGACAGAGTTGTACCGGAGGGTTTACAACGATACGAATCTGACGGTGACGACTACGGATGCAAAGGGATACAGGACTTTTGCGATATATGACATATTCTTCAGGAAAATAGTAGAGGAGAGTTTTCGTCCGAACACGGAGAATCAAGGTGTGAGCTATGATGGAGTAGGGCAGGTGTCGGTGGGTAAGCTGAGTTGGAACTACAATTGGGTGTACCGGGATAGGGTAATAACTGACTGGGTACGAGGCTCTCCAACTGGGCCGGAGTATTACAGGATCGAAAACGGGTATGACTATCTGGGACGGCTGACAAAGGTCTCTCGTGGAGACCAGAGCGGCGTCTTGTACCAGATAAAGACGTTTAGCTACACGGATACGGCGAATACGGTTGTGGAGAAGAACTATCGTGATATGACAAACTACACACAGACCATGACGGTGAAAGATTGGCTTGATCGGGTGACGTCGGTTACCCAGTACGCTGGTATAGGAGGAACGGGGACAACGTCGGTGACGAGCATGGGCTACAACTACGCGGGACAGGTGACGAGTAGAACGTTGGCAAACGGGGAAACGTACACCTATGGCTACTCGCGGTCGGGACTGCTTGAGAGCATGGTGTATCCCCAGGGCAGAGGGACAGAAACCTACACGTACGATTACAACGGGCGTCTGACGACGAAGACAGACGTTGGTGGCAACACGACGACCTATGAGTACAATTTAGCCGACCTTGAGACACAGCGGAAGTCAACCGCAACCGCAACAGAAAAGGAGTGGGTGTGGGTGGTGGCTACCTATTCACAGTACGGGCCGAAAGAAGTGACTAAGTATTCTGGTCTTGTAGGAGAACTCCATGATGAGTACTCGTATGCGTATAACTCAGGTGCGCTAACGACGACCGAGACGAGATGGATTGGTGGAACAGGTATGTCGGGTATGTCGTCGGTGTCGCATGGGTATGATGTAGCGGGGAACTTACGGACGCTGTCGGTGACGGGGTTTGACGGGAGCTTTTCGAAAACGCTCAACTACTCGCTGCCCTACTTTGGGGGAGACGGGAGCTCCAGTGATCGATCGATGAAGGTATCCACAGGGAGCACGGCGCTAGGGACGATCTCGACGAACTATGCAGGGACGAGGAATACCACGACCTATGGCTCTGGACTTACTACTGCCTATACGAATTATGATGTGTTTATGCGTCCATGGCTTATTGACAATCCGGGGAGTGAGTACGATCAGAGTTACGTCTATGACTGGCAGGGGAACACAACGAGCTGGAACGGGACGAGCTACGCGTACGATGGGATGAACCGGCTTACGACGGGTGGATACAACTACGACATCATAGGGAACCAGAGTGCGGCGCCGGGAAGCGTAAGCTACTCATATGTGGCGAACTCAGGACAACCCACGATGCGCCTTGACTACAAGACGGTGAGCGGAGTGACGACGGACTATACGGACGATGAGAACCTCGCGAACCTTGTGTCGGTGGCGGGGAAGTATACCAACCTCGCTTATGATCCGACCAACCGGCTTATCTCGCTGTATGATGTGATCCGGGGAGTAACGGACAGCTATCGGTACGGGCCTGAAGGGTTGCGGTATAAGGAAACCGAAGGAGCGATGAGTGGGAGCTCTAAGACGACCTACTACCTGTATGAGGGGAACGATATCCTGTACGAGGAAGGGTACGAAGGAAGCACGAAGACCTTCTCGAAGCTAAATATATATGTAGGAGGAGTCAACATCGGGAGGATCAGAAAGGTAGGGAGTACGGAGAGTGTTCAGTACTTCTACAATGACCTCCTTGGTTCACGGCGTGCGGTGACGGACAGTACGGGTGTGGTGCAGGCGAAGATCGACTACAGCGTATGGGGAGTGCCTACGGTAACGAACTACAACGGGTACGACGGAAGCCTCGATGTGTCGTACACGGGGAAGGAGCGGGATGCGATGGGGTTGTACTACTTCAATGCGAGGTATTATGACCCGAGTATTGGAAGGTTCATCACAGAGGACCCAGCTAGGAATGACATGAATTGGTTCGTATATTGCGGAAACAATCCATTATCTTTCATAGATCCCTCGGGGTTACTGAATGAACATACTTTAGTGATGCAAGAAAATATGCGTTACCGTTACGATGTAGCAAAAAAGGAAGCCGAAGATACAACATTAAAACAGCAAAATGACAAGATAGCCTATCAAGAATGGGAGAAAGATGTAACCGACAAATGCAAGGATGCATACGATGCCTTTAATAAAGGCGATGAAGCAACCGCGAATTCGCTACTGATCCACGCGAGTAATGTGACTTCGTGGAATAACAGGCAATCGACTGCTACAGGGGCGTCGTTTGGAGATGTAGTTAAAAGTTGGTGGCAAAAAAGCAACGGCGCACCCTTAACTCCGCAAGAAGCTAATATTCAAAAGGTAGTGGGAGTATCGGAAATGGGTATTGGCGGAGCTGGAATGATAGTAACTGTTGTTCCAACACACGGGATTGGAATATTTGGTTCATTATATGTAATGGCCGATGGAGGTTATTTGCTATCGCAAGGCATGAATAACATAAAAGCGAATCCAGGCTCCATGTATATCGTCTTGGCTAATCCTATTGTTTCAGCCGTCAATAGCTTTACATTTGCTGTTCCATTCCCATAATATTGGAGAGTAGTCATGGACTATATTGGTTTGTTGCTTATTATACTTTTTTCGCTATTTATTGATGCTATATCAGTCAAAAATATAATGATCGGTAAGGGCAAGGTGGTTCATTCTGACTTACTGTTGGAGCGGAAACAAAAGGCTATTTATAAAAGAGGAATAGTTGGCCTAGTACTTTCGCTTGTTTGCGGTGCATTTTTAAGCTATATATTCATTATTATATTATTAAAATAATTAGGTCAATCGAATATTTTGCTGACCTAACCAGTATTAAAGAGTGGCGAATCTTGGTATCAGTCACTTTTGTCTAACGCGGCTTCAACCTGACGCCACCTTTGGCGGCGCAGGTTAAGCGAAAGGTTAGGCTAAGCCAATGAAATATAGCGGCCGCTTTGGTACTCACCAGGGCGGCCGTTCTATTGTCGAGCCAATAAAAGATCCCGGTTAACCTGCGAGCGTCGTGTTCCAAAGGAACAGACGCGAGTTAGGTTGAACCGTTTTTTTTATTGCTCGAAGAGTTCTGCCACACCAATGAAGAGCTGCCACGGGGGCTGTGCCACCTTGGCTTACTGAAGAAGGCTACGAGAATCCCGGCGCTTTTTAGCTATAAAGTGAAAGGTAATCTCATTCATCACTCGGAACGTGGTTCTCAATATCTATCTATTCGCTACAGTGAACGCTTGACTGAAGCAGGCATTGAAGCGTCGGTCAGCAGCGTGGGTGATGGCTACAACAATGCTCTGGCGGAAACGATCAATGGCCTTTTTAAGACGGAGGTTATTCATCGTAGCGTTGCGGACCATGGAGAGGATTGGACGCTGTGGAATACGCTACACTCGAATGGGGTCGACTGGTTCAACAACCGAAGGCTGCTCGAACCAATCGGTAATATTCCACCAGCGGAGTTCGAAGAATTATATTATACTGAACAAGAAGTCTTGGCTTAAGGAGCCGGACTCACATAATCAGGACTCCGATAAACCCTGGGCGGTTCAGGTGGGCCAGAGAACGATATTAACAATCCTGGGATCATTGAATTTATAGAGGTAGTCCTCCTAAAACAGGTGAACTACGGCAATATAATTGGAATGCCCTCAATATATGGCAATAGTGAGGAGAAAAAATGCGACGTACTTTTTTCGTAGTACTTTTTTGTGCCCTATTTTGTTTTCCAGCGATGTCTCAAAGCTCTACAACATTGCTCAATATATTTTTTGGGGGGAATGGATATACAGATGAAAAAATGGGAATCACCACAAAAGACGGAATGGAACTTTATCTTGCCCGCCAAATCGAAAGTGTGAATACCACAAACTCAAAGAAAGTATTAGTATATGGCAGTTCTCAAAATGGTATCAGGATTTTTCTTCAAATACTGGGGCCAATGATTGTCGATAGCTCAGGAAGGGTGATCGCAGATGTTTCATCTATTCCAGGTGCTTTTTGGGCATGGCGAATTGAACTGTTGCGAAAAAGTCACAGCACGGATGTTGGTTTATCTATAGATTGTATATCAAATTCTGGCAAAAGCATTACCGATTATCCGAGCATTGTTTGGGATGAAACGAAAAATGCTTTTTACCTCGATACTGTTGATCGCAGTCAGTTTTAAAATAGTTCAGATCCAATATGAACGAAGCATATGTAGTGCTGTAAAGTTCAAGCTGTATGCCTATTCAAGGCGAGGTAATGATACCTCAAAGACGTTTGATCGCATTCAGATGACTAAAAGCATGACCTCAGATTATACAACCAAAATGGAAATTTATCGTTTTGATGATGTTTTCGATGTTAAAGCGTTTGATGGTCCTCCAACTCGGAGGGGGACTGCTAACGCTTTGAGTGATCATTGCTCAGTTTGGGTAGACTTATATATCGACAGAGATAATGATACCGAGTAAGCACCCTATATGCAAAACTTGGAAATAATTATTCGGTATACAATTCTATCTTGTTTTGATGAAAGGCTTATCTTTCATGCAGAGTCTAGCAACATAGAGCGATCAAGAAATTCCTCTGTCATTATGATTAGGCGAGCTATATGTGAAAGGCGAATCATGTCTTGTGCATTCTGGAACGCATTCTATGCTACACTCCAGAAGTTGATGTTATTCTCGATTATACAACATACCAGAAATCTTTTTTCTATTCTTGGCAATGCTTGGATTACAATCTGTTTGTTTGGAAATTGAAGCTTATTCGAGATTTTTTACCGTGACCCCCTTACCCCCTGAATCCGTAGAGTGGGAGTCAGCCGAAACGCTGCGGTTTACACTAAATAGCCATAGAGATTGCACCCCCCCTCCCCATGGGTAAGAAGCTGCAGGAGGCGCCAGTCGACGCGAATGCATCGGCTTCAATCTGCTGTGGTCCGTGTCCTTCAGGTCGATATTGTTGGAGTATGCACGACGATCCTGTCTTTCCTGGCCATAACGCGCTTCTTCACAGTGGTCACGGCGATCGAGATGAAGCTCCCATCATGAATCTGTATCTCCTGCTTGCCGAATCCTCGCTTTCGAGCGACTACTCTTAGTTCCTCGATACCCTCGTATTCCGGGGGGATCGCTGTACCTCAATCAATGTATGCGTAATAGTTCGCCGGCAGAGACAACCGTCTCATTATGCCCAGATTCTGCAAGAAATTCAGAAATTTTCGAGCATTTCTGGCCTATTCGTCTTCAGAAAGGTTTTGTTTTTTGAAGGGAATTCCTGTTGGGTACTAAGCCAATGTCATGCTGACACTTCGCACCAAGAAAAGATTAATTGAATGTGGTGTAAAATCTGTGAAAATGGTACATAAATCGATTACATGTACCAAAAATAAAAGATATGGTACAAATCCTTGACAAGTGTACCAAATAGATCAATACTGGGATATATGAAGTCCTTTGATCCCAGTAAACCGTATGATGCCCTTCCTCTTTTACCTCCCGATCGCTCTAGAGTTGAGACTATTGCAGTATTGCGCCAGGAAAATAAGGCTATAGCTGCATTAGCAGAGTTAAAGGGTTTAGCTAATATTATACCTAATCAGTCGATACTGATAAATGCGATTGTGCTTCAAGAAGCTAAAGATAGTTCAGAAATAGAAAACATCATTACGACAAAGGATGAATTGTATAAAGCTATTTCTTCAACTACAAAAAAGTATGATCCAGCAACAAAAGAAGTAATGTTTTATAGGGAAGCATTATATGAAGGATTTAAGAAAATAAAAGAAAGAGATCTTTTATCCATGAATGATATTATTATTTTACAGGGAATACTGGTACAAAATAATGCTGGCATAAGGAAGTTACCTGGTACTACATTAGCCAATGATAAGACAGGCGAGATTATCTATACGCCTCCTCAGAGTGAAGAAGCTATCAATTCGTTGACGGCCAACTTGGTTAAGTATCTTAATGATGGTGAAGTAACCTTAATAAAGATGGCAATTTTGCATTACCAGTTTGAATCGATACATCCTTTTTATGATGGAAATGGAAGAACAGGACGGATAGTAAATATACTATATTTACTATTAAAGCAATATTTAGATATACCAATACTTTACCTAAGTTCATATATAATAAAAAATAAGGAATTATATTACAAACTTTTGCTTGGTGTCACTAAAGATGAGAAATGGGAAGACTGGATTATTTATATATTAAAAGGAGTTGAAGAAACTTCCAGAGAGACTATTGTCAAAATAAAGCAAATAAAGAATCTATTAGATAGAACGATAGAGAGAGTAAAAGAACAAGCTCCCAAAATATATTCTAAAGAGCTTGTTGAGACATTATTTGTAAATCCGTATTGTAAAGTCGAGTTTATAACCAGTTCGATTGGCGTAGAGCGAAAAGCAGCTTCAAGATACCTACATCAGTTAGTAGAAGTTGGAATACTCGAAGAATATAAGGTTGGAAAAGAAAATATTTTTATTAATAAGGATTTACTGGAAATCCTGAAAAAGTAAAAAACATGACACACGCTTCAACCTTATAATGCTCTTTGTCACGCATCTTGCGGGAAGAGTTCACAAGAAGCGCGCCAATCCCTCGCTTCGCTCGGGAGCGAGTGGTAAAGGTTATGCCAACGATAGACCGATAGCCGCCTTAAAAAACAGAAAGATTGAAATAACCTCTCCAATATTCAATCAAAATCGAGAAAGCACGATGTTTCTCATATAGCTGTCAATTTTTAAAATTATTTTAAAATAGGTCTTGCAAAGCATTTTTAATCAATATATCCCTTGCTTTAAGGATATCCCCTACATCTTAACAAAGGAAGTTGATTGTATGAATCAGGAAAAAATCAAAGAGCTTGAAAAGACGATAAACAGTGACTACAGCAATATTGCTGGCATTATTGTTCAAAAATGCGGCGTAAAATTATTTGAAAACTACTTTAATGGATATACCGCCGATAAGGCCGTTCATATGTATTCGGTGACTAAAAGCGTTATTTCCGCGTTGATCGGTATCGCCATCGATAAAGGTTATATAAAAAGCGTAGACCAAAAGGTATTGGACTTTTTTCCCGATTACGTTGTCGTAACAGGTGAAAAAACAATACAGCACGTTACGGTCAAAAATCTTCTTACCATGACGGCCCCCTATAAATATAAGACGGAACCATACGTGGAGTTTTTCGCAAGCCAGACCCCGATTCTAGATGCACTCAATTTATTGGGCGGGGATGGAGTCATCGGGGAATTTAATTATTCTGCCATCGGAGGAACCCATATTTTGTCAGGTATCCTTGTGAGGTCGACGGGACAGTCCATACTTGATTTCGCTACGAAAAACTTATTTTCTCCACTGGGAATCAACGTTACACACAATCTGGTGTTGCGTAGTAAAGAAGAACATTTTGCCGTTATGAATGATAAAAACACAAGTGGCTGGGTTGTTGACCCACAAGGAATAAACACGGCTAGCTGGGGCCTTTTTTTAACGCCTGCGGATATGACAAAAATTGGTCAATTGTACTTAAATGATGGAACGTGGGGTGGTAACCAAATTATACCGACCGCGTGGATAAATGAGAGTACAAGAGAACATAGCCGATGCGTCCAATGGGGCAATCTAGCTTATGGCTATCTTTGGTGGATCATTGACGGGGATAGCTATGCGGCTCTGGGCGATGGCGGTAATGTTATCTATGTCAATTCAAAGAAAGAAATTATTGTTTCCATCGCTTCGCTTTTCTTGCCAGAGGCCAAGGATAGAATAGAGTTTATTAAAAAATATATCGAACCAGTTTTTAAGGATTGAGAATAACGAATCCTTATTTACCGGGGAGATTGAAAGTATTATACGAAGCAGGCGAGTTTAAATTTCATTATTGGTTTGTAGAAGTGTATTGATTTTCAGCGGGTAGATTCAACCTGACTCGGCTATTGTCACAGTTTGTGCTTTTGGGTTATGCCCAGCACAAACTGTGCCAATGTACGCCTCACAGGTTAAGCGAATATGCTATGCTTTCAATAGCGTATGCACTACAATTCGATTCTTCTTGGGTACTGGTTTCTTCTTTACGGTTGTCACCGTCATCGAGATGATGGCTCCTTCATGAATCTGAACCTCCACCTTGTCGAATTCCACGTTTGCGAGCGCCTTCCTCAGCTCTTCGATATCTTCGTATTCCAGGGGCATTGCTGTACCTCAATCGATGTATGACTATGCGTTCGCCGGTAGTGACACCCACTTGGCCATGCTCAGTTTCTGCATGAATCCGGCCAGTTTCTTCGAGTTTTCAGCACGTTCTTCCTCGGAAATCTCAGGTTGATTGAAGGAGATTCCCGAGCTCCAGCGTTCCGGAATACTTCGCTCCTGGGAGGGCGATGACTGCATGAGCGAGAGTATCTCCTGGATGTTCTTCGCGAAGCTCGAGAAGGCGAAAGACCACTGGCGTTTCTCCAGAGGCGTCTCTTTTGGCATTCGCTTGTAGGCGAACCAGAGATCCCGCCAGTTGTCGAAGTAGTAGTCGACGGCGCGCAGTCCAAGCTTGATGTCTTTCCCGAGGACTTCGAAGAGTTCCTTCGCCGCAAGGTTTGCCCGTTCGTCCGGAAGGATGGTAAGGCTCGTGATCTTGTTGAATTTCTGAAACCAATAGCCGACGATCTGGAATTGCGGGAGCTCATATTCTGAGGCTTTGGGCAAATATTTGTCAATATAAACACATACTTTTTCACATACCCTAAAAAAAGAGGCTGGTAAATCCTTATAATAAAAGGATTTACCAGCCTCTTTTTTTAGCCCCTAGGGGAGTCGAACCCCTCTTTAAAGATTGAGAATCTTTTGTCCTAACCGATAGACGAAGGGGCCTCGTGAAAGAAATGGCTCTCTGTTCGAGAGCCATTTCTTTCACAAGCGAGATTTTCGCCCGCGGCTCAAATCTCGCATCGCATCCGATCGGTAAAACCCGAGTTCCCCAGGGAGGATTTGAACCCCCACAAGCAGATCCAGAGTCTGCCGTGCTACCATTACACAACCGGGGAATGACGTCAACGGCAGATAAAATAGCGCAGCTGGCGCCCTTAGTCAATACCTCGGGAAGTTCAAAAAATAATCGTGCTGGTGAAAAATCTTCATTGACAAGTCGCCATAAGGGATTTATTCTTAAAGAGAAAAAGATATGCACAAATGTGCATTATGAATCGACAGGAATCCCAGTTTAGCCCTGGAGAGGAGAGAAGGATGACAGGTGGAATCGCGCGCGGAACGGAGCGACTTTTCGACGACAAGGGGCATCTCTTTCTTCTCGCCCTCGACCACGCGCAGAGCGGCGTGATGCCGGGGCTGGAAAACTCTGGCGGACTCATGACGAAACTAGCCTCTTCCGCCCTGGATGGCTTCATCCTCAACATAGGCATGAGCGGGCGGATGGCCGCGCCGCCTTTCCTCAGGAAGAAACTCGTGCTGCGCACATCCTTCGGAGGATCCATGCTCGCGAGCGATTACTCGACCGTGCACGCCAACCACGTGAGTCCGGAAACCGCACTCTCCGTCGGCGCCGACGCCGTCCTCATGATGGCGGTGATAGGCGGCACGGATTACAAGAGCCTTCAGAAGGTTGCCGCCGATATAGACCGGTTTCACCAGCTTTCCATTCCCGTAATCGTGGAGATCCTCGCCGCCGACTTCACCAAGACCAGCAGTTTCGATATTCAATATAATGGGGCACGCATCGCAGCCGAGCTGGGTGCCGACGTCGTGAAAGCCTTCTTCGTGGAGGGTTTCGATAAAGTGACGGCATGCTGTCCTGTGCCGGTCATCCTCGCCGGCGGACCCAAGGACCGCGACATCGCCGCCGTGGCGGCTCAGGCGCTCTCCGAGGGAGCGAGGGGCTTCGCTTTTGGCCGCAACATCTTCCAGGCGGCAGATCCCGAAGCTGTCGTGGAAAAGCTGGGCGGACTTCTGAAATGAAGGCCGGGCCTGATGCTTCGACAATCTACAGGATCGCGCGATATTACTATGTCGAGGGATTGTCACAGGAGGAGATAGGAGCCAAGGAAGGATTTTCCCGCTCCCAGATCTCGAGACTCCTCGAAAGGGCGAAGGATCTCGGTCTGGTGAAGATCACCGTCCTTCCGCCGGCCGATCTGCGCACCGAAGAGCTGGCCAGGATCCTCGTGGACAGCTTACGCCTGCGCACCGCGATCGTGGTCCCCGTGAGGAAGAACGCCGACGCCGACGACATAGCGCTGGCCATCGCCACGCGGGCGGCGGACTGTCTCCCCGGATTATTGTCGAACTTCGGTGTAGTGGGGCTTGGCTGGGGCCACACTCTGTACCGGACGGCCGAGCTTCTGCCCAGGAATTCCGACAAGACGGGCAAGCCTCTTTTCGTGCCTCTCATCGGAACTTCAGGCGACGACAATCCCGATCTGCAGATAAACACGATCATCGATAGATTCAGCTCCTCATTTAGGTCCAAAGGCCTCTTCGTGAACATGCCTTCGGTGCGCGAAAAAGGCAGGCCGCTCTCGAAAATCGAGGAGAAGAGGATCGCGAGCCTCGAGGAATACTGGAACGCGATGGAAGCCGTGGTGGTCGGGCTGGGCGTTCCCCCCTCGGAATCCCCGAACCTGATAGCCGAACTCCCCATGGAATACAGGGACGAGCTCAAGAAAAGCGCGTCCTGCGGGGATATTTTGGCCCATTATTTCGACGCCGACGGAAAGATATTCCAGCCCGAGAACAGCTGTGATCTTCTGGCCTTCGACATCACGAAGCTCCCCGGAATCAGGCAATCGATCTGTCTTGCCGGGGGGCGCAACAAGCACAGGGGAATCTTGGCCGCGGCACGCTCCGGGTACATCACCGATCTCGTCACGGACGAATGGACCGCGCTCGCGGTCCTGGAACTCCTGGGCGAGGGGGGCAGGCTGCCGGCGGGTGCCCTTCACAAACCCGGACAGAAAGGGAGCGGCGCATGAAAGCACTCGTCTATACGGGCATTGGATGCCTGGAAATGCGTGACATCCCCAAACCGGATGCCGATTTTATCGTGAAAGTCTCCGGTTGCGGCATTTGCGGAACCGATCTTAAGACCTATCTCAAGGGGCACCATTTTTTCCCGCCTCCCGCGGTTCTGGGACACGAGTTTTTCGGCGTGGTGGACAAGACTTTCCCAGGAAGCGGATACGAGGTTGGAGATCCCGTGGTCGTCGCGCCCTACGCGGAGTGCGGCGTCTGCTCGCTGTGCCGCGTGGGCGCGGGAACGCTCTGCAGGCATAAGATGTTCGTGGACGGAGGCGCGTTCTGCGAATATGTGGGAATACCCGCCGGCTATGTCGGCACGGGGGTATTCCGAATTCCCGCGGCCGATGACAGCTTTACCCTCGTGGAACCGCTCGCCTGCGTCCTGAACGGCATCGAGCACCTGAGGCTAAGGGAAGGAAGCAAGGCCCTCGTGGTGGGCTCAGGTCCGATGGGCGCGCTCTTCGCCCTGGTGTTCAAGGCCAAGGGAATACCCGTCACCGTGGTCGAACCCGGAATCCTGCGCAGGGAAAAAGTGGCGTCTTGGGGCATCGACGCGAGGGAGCCCGGAGCCGTTACCGTCGCGGACTACGACAATATTGTCATCGCCGTGAATAAAAAGGAACTGGTGGCCGATTACGCCAAAGCCGTGGGGGACGCCGGCACCATACTCATGTTCGCCGGCCTCGGGAAGGAAGAGTCGGTCGCGATAGACGCCTACTCCATCCATTACAGGGAAGTGGCGCTCGTGGGCTGCTCGGGATACGCGATACGGCATTTCAGGCAGGCGCTCGCCCTCATCATAGAACACAGGGAGGAATTTTCCCGCGTCATAACGCACAGGATGCCTCTCGCGGAAGGGGCCGCGGCCTTCAATCTGCTCTCCGGCGGTCAGGCCTTCAAGATAGTCCTGAAACCATAGGAGCGGCGAACCATGAAGCTTGGAATACTTTTCGGACCGGGCTCAGGCGACGGCGGTTCGATCCGCGCCGAGAAACTGCTCGCGCGGAGGCTTGAGGGGCAGAGCGTGGCCGTCTGCCAAGGCCTCTTCGGGGGAAGCAGGCGGCCGGGAGATTCCGGGGGCTCCGAGGCCACGGCTCTCTGGGAGAGACTCGCCGTCGCGCCTTCTGGTCATCCTGATGGCTACGTGGGAGAACTACGCGCCGCGGTTGCCGCGCTCTCCGCCTGGGAGGCCGAACTCCTCGTATGCGTGGGCGGGGACGGGCTTGCCTCCTACGCCGCTGACGCCATGCTCGCGGGGCTCAAGCCCGTGCCGCTTCTGGGCATCGCCGCGGGCACGATAAACGTGGGGCCGATCGTCTCGCTGGGACTGGACGGTATCGCCGACCTCGATCCGGAAAAGCTGAAGATAGAAAAGGTCGGCGCCGTCGAGGTATCGCTGGATGGCGTCCACCTCGCCTATGGGTTCAACGACATCGTCATCGGCGACACCTTTCTCGGCATGATGGACGGCGCGGCGAAAAGCCTTTCGGTCCGGGCAATGCTGGAGAAAGGCGAGAAAAGAGAAGCTTCGCCTTCCCCCGACATCGTCGGTCCGGCCTTCACGGTGAGGAAAAACGGGATCGGCATCGAACCCGGCATGCGCAGGCCGGCCCAGATCATCGTTTCGCCGCTCGGGAAGCGCGAATTCTACGCCAGGGCGATCGCGGGAGTCCTCTGCGACGCCGCCTACATGAAAGGCGCGGCGGCCATGGCGCTTTTCGATTCGGTCATCGTGAGAGCCGGAAGCCCGGAACGCGGCATCTCCGATTTTTCCGCGACCGAACAGCTTCTTTTCGGCCCGGGGGACTGGGTGGAAATAAGCGGTCTCGCCGCCGCCGGACAGATCGTCGTCGATGGAAATCCCTTCGCCCGTACGGGCGATCGCGTTCGGTTCAGGTCGATGCCGGACCTGGTCGACGTAGCCAAGCTGCATCATTTCGGTATGGAGGCATAGGATGGATTCCGGCAGAAGCATGCCCAGGATGAAGAACAATCTCCAGGCCAGGGAACAGAGGAGGGCCGCCGCGGTGATGATGACGCCGCTTCTCCTCACGCTGTTTTTCCTCTTCCTCCTGCCGGTGGCCTTCGTCGTCATGATGAGCTTCACCAACTGGAGCCTTACGACGCCGACGCGCGCCTTCGTGGGACTGAAGAACTTCCTCTTCGTCCTCAAGGATGAGCGATTCTGGAAGGCGCTCGGCAACACGGTTTTCTATACGGCGATAAAGCTCGTGGCCGACACCGGCCTCGCTCTCTTCATAGCCACCCTCCTGGACAGGAAACTGCATCTGCGGCGTTTTTTCAGAATCGCGCATTTCGCGCCCGTCGTGGTCCCCATCACGGCATCGAGCCTGATCTGGCTCTGGTTCTACGACCCCGGCATCGGCCCCCTCAACCAGATCCTCGTAAGCCTCGGCCTTCCGGCCATGCAATGGCTCTACAGCGAAAAGACGGCCTTGCTTTCGGTGATCCTGTTCTCCGTCTGGAAAGGACTGGGCTACAACGTCATCCTCTTCCTCGCCGGACTCCAGAGCATCCCCGAATCCTATCTCGAGGCGGCACGCATCGATGGAGCGAGCGAGAAGCAGGTGTTCTTCAAGATAAAGCTGCCTCTTCTCGCGCCCGTCACCTCCTTCGTGATCATGATGGGCGTCATCAACTGCCTGAAAGTATTCACGGAGGTGGACGTGATGACGCCCAATCACGGGCCGCTGGAATCGACGCTCCTCCTCGTCTCGTACATCTACGACCAGTCATTCACGAGGGGGAGGATGGGCCGCGGAGCCGCGACGGCCCTCCTTTTGTTCCTGCTGATATTCGGGTTCACCCTGCTGCAGAGAGCCTTCGGGCGTAAAAACGTAAGTTACGACTGAGGGAGGAAAGCATGAACAAAAAAAAAGCGCAAGCGCTATCCGGCCGTCTTCATATTCCTGACATTGAGCTCCCTGCTCATGATTTTTCCCTTCGTTTGGATGTTCCTGTCCTCTTTCAAGACCTCGGCCGATGTCTACAGCTACCCGCCCAAGTGGATCCCGAGCTCTTTCCAGCTGACCAATTTTTTCGAAGTGTTCAAGAAGATTCCCTTCCTGAGATTTTACGCGAACAGCATCGTCATCGCCATCGTGCAGACCTTCCTGCAGATACTCATCTCGGCGATGGGCGCCTTCGCCCTCACGAAGCTGGAATTTCCGGGGCGGAAAAAGATGTTCACCTTCATGCAGAGCAGCATGTATGTCCCCGAAGTGGTGACGATGATACCGCTCTTTCTCCTCGCCTCCTGGGCGGGGCTGGTGGACACCTACGCGGGACTCATCCTGGGGGGCCTCACCTGCGCCTTCACGACGATACTCCTGATGTCCTTCTTCGAGATCATCCCGAACGACCTCCTGGACGCGGCCAAGATCGACGGCTGCGGCTATTACAGGATTTTCCTCCAGGTGGTCATACCCAACTCGAGGACCGCTATCGGGACGGCTTCCCTCTTCGCCTTCCTCACGCATTGGCGAAGCTACATGTGGCCGTTGATCATCACGAACAACGTGAAGCTGAGGACGCTGCCCATCGGGCTGAAATACCTGGTTCAGGAGACCTCCTCCGAATACCAGGTTCTCATGGCCGCCTCCCTCATGGCGATAATACCTGTGCTTCTGGTGTACATGCTGATGGAAAAGGAGTTCGTGCAGTCCATAACGCTGACCGGACTCAAGTCATAGCTCGAGATACGGAGCCGACCTGCGCGCGGCTCGATACGGGAAGGAAAACCTTCCAGGAGGTAGGGGAATGAAACGAACGGTATTGGTGCTGGCTGCTCTGCTCGCCCTATGCGCGGCGGTGATCCCCGTCGCGGCCCAGACGAAGCTCAAGGTATGGTACGCCATTTCGGGAGATTCGGGCGAAGCGTTCAAGGCGATGCTGGAAAAATACGACGCGGCGAACGACGACGTCGCGCTCGAGTATTCCTATTCGGGCAACTACGGCGACACGGCCACGAAGGTCAGCGCCGCCCTGGTATCCAACACGGCCCCCGACGTCGCGCTGATGGCGGCGGGACCTCTCTACACGGGCGCCCGCAACGACTTCTTCATCGAAGAGAAAATCAACGAGCCCGATTTCCAGAAGAACGACATATACCCCGGCGTGTGGGACTACGCCAAATTCAACGGCAGGATATGCGCGGTTCCCTACGGCATCTCCACGCCTGTTCTCTACTACAACAAGGCCGTCATCGAAAAGGCCGGAATCAGCCTCAAGAATCCGCCCAAGACATGGGCCGAATTCGTCCCGATCGCCAAGGCCGCCCAGGCCAAGGGCAATATCAACGGCGGCGCCGATTTCTGGGGCTTCGATGTCACGGACGTGGGCTGGCTCTTCAAGACAATGCTCAACCAGAACGGGAACGGCGTCATCTCGGTGAAAGGCACTAAAATCGCGCCCGCCTTCGACGACGAAAAAGCCGTCGAAGTGGCCACCTTCTGGGAAAAGCTCACCGCCGATAAGCTGATGGCGGTTGGACAGCATTCCAACGCCGAGAAGAAGTTCCTCGCCGGGAACCTGGCTTTCCTCGTGGCCACATCGGCCAGGATAGCCCGCTGGTCGGCCGACCCCACGCTGAAGATCGGCGCCATCCCGATGCCCTATTTCCAGAAACCCTCGGTAGCCTTAGGCGGCAATGTCCTCATCATCCTCAGCAAGGATCAGAAGATGAAGGAAGCTTCCTGGAAGCTCGTGAAGTACCTCGCCAGCAAGGAAAACCAGACCACCTTCGCCTTGAAGACCGGCTATCTGCCGATACGCAAATCGGGTCTCAGCCTTCCGGCGGCAGCGGCGGCGGTCGAAAAGAACGCGATGTTCTCGGTCGCCTTCGATCAGCTCGACAACAGCTGGTCATACTGGCATTTCGACCAGATGGGTACCATGGACCAGATTCTGGCGCAGACGATAGACACCATCGAGCGAAAGGTCCGCGATCCGAAGGCGGCGCTCGAGAAAGCCGCGGCCGAACTCCAAGCCGAAATCGACGGCTGATTCGATGAACAAGTATTCCTTTTCCACGGCCGCGCTCTATCCGAGAAGCGCGGCCGAGAGCCTGCGCCTCATCAGGGGCGCGGGCTTCTCTCACGCCGAGCTGATGCCCCAGTGCTTTTCCGAAGCCCGCGAAACCTTCGCCCTGGACGCCGAGAAGTGCGGGATACATGTCGCCTCCGTCCATTATCCCCTCGCCATGTTCTCCATGCTCTACAACGCGGGGGAGGGCATGACAGCCGAGGCGCGGAGCTTCGGAACCGGACTCGTGCGGCTCTGTTCGCGGCTCGGGGCAGAGGTCCTCGTCGTCCATCCCCATGAGCCGCAGAAAGATCCCGCGCTCCGGCTCCTCCTCGAGGAGCCGATACGGCGGAACCTCCAGCTTCTGGGCGAAGCCTGCGAAGCGGCGGGCCTGACGCTCGCGATAGAGAACAACCCCAAGGGGCCGGGCAGGACGCCCTCCGGCCTGCTCTCCTATATCGCTTCCCTGGGAGCGGGACCGGCGGCCTGGCCGATGGTGGATACCACCGAAGCCTGCGAGGCGGAGGAAGATCCCGCGGCCTTCATTTCGGCTGTGAAACCGCGGCATATGCACTTAAGCGACCACGCGGGCGATAAAAAACATATTCCCGCCGGCGAGGGGGAGAACGATTGGGCCGCGATCAAGAAAGCCCTCGCGGACTATGAAGGCTACTACACGCTCGAACCCCTCTACCGCTTCTATATCGACGAGCCGGAAAAGAAACTCGCGAAGGCATACGACTTCATCGCCGGGCTCATGGAGGCCGGCGCGTGAGCGGAGGCAGGTATCCCGCGGCCGGCATCCGGTCCATGCTCGAGGCCTTCGCCGTAGGGGATGCCCTGGGCATGGCCACCGAATTCATGACGCGACAGGAGATCCGCGACCGTTTTGGCTTCGTGGAGGGGCTAATCGCGCCTGAATTGTCGAAAAACCACGCCGATCTGCGCAGAGGCCAGGTGACCGACGACACGGAACAGGTTCTGGCCCTCCTGGACGAGTACCTCCTCCGCGGGAGGATAGACCCGCGCGAGACGGCCGAAAGGCTCCTGCGCTGGGTACGGGAGAGCGGCGCCATCGAAAAGCGCTATATCGGTCCCAGCTCGAAAGCCGCCCTTCAGGCGATATCCGGCGGGGCGGATCCCGCCGTCACCGGACTCGGCGGAACCACCTGCGGGGGCGTGATGCGCAGCCCCGCCGCCATTCTTTTCGCGCTTTGCGCCGGACTGTCCATCGAAAAAAGCGTCCATGACTGTCTTCTGCCCACGCATAATACGAGGCCAGCCCTGGAAGCGGCCACCGCGTACGCCTACGCGCTGCGGGAAGCTCTCGGCGGCGGGGATATACCGGAAATCATGGCGGCCGCCGGCGTGGGAGCCGAGGCTGGGGTAGCCCTCGCTCCCTGGAATACCTGCGGTCCGTCGCTGCGGGCGCGCCTGGAGCATTTCGCGGCGGCCGAACCAGGATTCGCGAGCCCCGACGATGCCCTGGACTTCCTCTACTACGTGTACGGAACGGGACTGGAATCCGTCGACGTAGCTTCCGCGGCCCTCTGCGTCTTTTCCCGCGCTCCTCAGGATACGTGGCTCTGCCTGCGGATGGGTGCTTCCGTCGGAGGCGACACCGACACCATTGCGGCCCTGGCGGGCATGCTTTCGGCGGCTTATCTTGCGGCCCGCGGGAAAAGCCACGATATCCCTGCCGAGGTGCTGGACGACGTGATGCAATGCAACGGGCTGGATCTTGTTTCCTTGACCGACAGGCTCGCGGTTGTCGATGAGCGCTAAAAGAAAGATTCTCCATAAAAACGCATTCGCCTGCCTCGTCTTTCTTCCTTTCTGGGGCATTTCCTATTCTTTGAGCTTTTTCTACCTTGGCCTCTACTTCAGGGAGTTCGGCGT
Source organism: Treponemataceae bacterium (assembly GCA_963677895.2). GTDB lineage: Bacteria > Spirochaetota > Spirochaetia > Treponematales > Rectinemataceae > UBA11090. The sequence goes on from CAXXGJ010000018.1 coordinate 541,026, forward strand.
GAGCGACGCTCAGCTGGGCTTCCTCGTGACGGCCGGCGCCGGCGCTTCCATCATCTTCTCCTTCCTCGCCGCGCCCATCGTGGACAGATTGGGCCGCAGGAGAGCCACGCTCATTTTCGACATCCTGGGCACGGCCCTGCCTTTCCTCATCTACGCGCTGCACGGAAGCTTCGTCTTCGCCCTGGCGGGCACGATTCTGTCCAACGCGAGCAAGGTGACGAACATCGGCTATTATCTTCTGATGACCGAGGATTCGGGAAACGGGGAAAGAGCGGACGCGTTTAACATTTTCAACATAATCATCATCGCCTCGGGTCTTCTCGTGCCCGTGGCGGGTAGTTTCGTCGCGCGCGCCGGCCTGGTGCGGGCCGAACGCGTTTTCCTTTTCGTGTCGGCCGCGGTGATCGCCGGGGCGGCCTTCGGCCGGAATCATTTCGCCGTCGAAACGGCCGCGGGCAAGGCCATGATCGAGAAAGCCAAGACCGGGAAGCGTCGCGTGGCGATACTGGGCTCCTATGAGGCCGCCCTGCGCTTCATCCGCGCGAACAGGGCCGCGGCGGCCGCCGTCGCCGCGAATGTGCTTTTCTATGTGTACTATCTCGTGGGCACGAACAGCAGCCTCTATTTCGCGCCGTTTTTCGCCGACGCCCTCGGCATGGACGCGTCGCTGGTGAGTCTCGTCGGCGCCCTGTATTCAGGCGGCACGCTCTTCGCGATGCTCTTCCTCAACCCGCCCCTGTTCCGGCGCCTGGGGCCGGCGCGATGCTCGATCTTCGGCGCCGCGCTCAACATGGCGGGCTTCATACCCCTGGTTTTCCTGCGGCGCGCGGCGCCCGTCTGGGCCATGGGAGCGGTACTGGTCTCGTCGGTCGGGTTCGGGATGCTCAAGTCGGCCATCGACGCGGCGCTCGCGACCTGCACCGGCGACATCTCTTCAGGGGAGAGATTGTCGGCAGGCGAAGAGGCGAGGGCGGGCATTTATTCCATCGCGAACCTCGCCTCTTCCGCGCTCGGCATGGGGGCGGGGGCGCTCTGCGGCCTCTTCTATCCTTCCCTGCCGCAGTTCATACCTTTGATTTCAATCGCGATTCTGGCCCTCATCGCCGGATTGCTTCTGCGGGCGAATCGCCCGGCTTCTCAGTCCGCCTTTTCCCGCCGGATATCATAGAGTTCCAGCTGAGGTTTCTCCTCACCGTTCCACTTGTTGAGCGTCACCTTGAAGAGCAGATCGACGCGGTCTTTCGCCTTGAAGGAAAAATCCCTCTCCAGGCGCTCAGCGCCGTCCCAGAGAAGGGCCGGCCATTTGTAGCTGCCGAAGTCGAGGGTGAGTTTGAGGTGGCTCTTGGCCGATTTGCCCACGATCTGGGCGTCTACCATCGGAACGCCGCGGGCGAGGAACACGAGAGGCCGGTTTTCCTCCCCGAAGGGTTCGAAACGCGAATAGACCTTCTGGAGTTCGGGGCGCAGGTAGCTGTGTGGCAGTTCGGCGTCGACGGTGATGGTCTCCTCGGCGCTCGCCATCTCGGCGGCTTTGAGATGGGATGAAGCGATCGAAACGAAGGATTCCCAGTTTTCCGGAGGCATGGAGAAACCGGCGGCCGCGTCGTGCCCGCCATAGTCGATGAAAAGATCGGCGCAGGCGGCGAGAAGGCCCGATATCCTGAAGTTGTTGGCCGTGCGGACGGATCCGACGACGCTTCCGTCTTCCTTGAAGGCCGCGACTATGGCGGGCACCTTGAAGGTCCCCACCATGCGGGAGGCGAGGAGACCCGTGATGCCGGGCTTCACGAGGGGCGAACCCAGGAGGATGAAGCGGCTGTCGTTCTTCTCGAAGCTTTCGCGCGCCAGGGGATAGACCGCTTCCCAGGTATCCGAGCCCATCTTCTTGCGTTCGTTGTTCGCCTGGATGATGTCCTCGACGGCCTTCGTCCTCGCGGCGGGTCGTCGGAGATGAGGAGGTCGAGGGCTATGTCGGGCTTTCCTATCCTTCCCGCGGCATTCAGCAGGGGCGTGACCTGCCAGGCGATTTCCGTGGAACTAAGGCCCTTACCGAGCCCCTGGACCTGGAGAAGTTCCCTCAGGCCCTTGCGCGGCGTCGAAGCTATCGCTTCGACGCCGCGCTTCACGATGATCCTGTTCTCGTCGCGGAGCGGCATGAGATCGGCTATCGTCCCGAGCGCGGCGAGCTGGATCAGCGCCTCTCCTTCCTCGGACTGGGAACCCAGCCTGCGCTGGGCCAGGACGGTGAAAAGCGTCTTCAGGACATCGATGTCGCCCGTTTCGGAGGAGGAATAGCGGGCAATCCTCAGGACCGAGGTAAGCTCGGAGAGCGACTTCCCCGCGAAATGCGGAAACAAAGCCGTGATCTCGTCGGCGATATCGTAGCTTTCGATATCCACGTTGGGCCCGAAAATGCCGCGCGAGACGCGGTTCTGGATCGCCTTCTGCCAGACGAAAATCGAACGTCCCTGGAGGAAGCGGGCGATTTTTTCGAGCACGGCCGAAGTCCTGGGCGAACCTTCCTCCAGCAGCTCCGAGAAACGCGCCGTCTCGACGAGATTGTGAAGCTTTACGATTTCGATCTTGTAGCGCCTGACCCCGCTGTCGAGATCGCCGGCGCCCTCTTCCGGCTTGAAGGCGACGGCGCCCTCGGCCGCCTGGGTCCGGCCGGCCGGACCCGCCGCGCTCGTGATGGAGAGCAGGGCCACGGGCTGTTTGTAGAGACCTGTTTTCGCGAATGAAAGGGCTCTCGCGACCTTGTAGGCGACGCCGGCTCCCGCGAGATCGCGGAAGGGGTAGCCACAGCCTTCGATTTTCGGATCGATGACGGCCACGGCTTCGGGCGGAAATTCAGCCTGCAGCTTGTGATGGTCGCAGATGATGACATCGACGCCCAATTCGGCGGCGTGAGCCACTTCCTTGTGGTTCGAGATGCCGCAGTCGACTGTGATGATGAGGCTTCCGCCTTCCCCGGCGAAATCGTTCACCGCGGCCACGGAGAGACCGTAAGCCTCTTCGCCTCGCGGCACGCGCCAGGTCGCGGCTATGCCCATCGAAGCGAGGGTCTCGACCATCAGGGTGGTCGCGGTCACGCCATCCGTATCGCTGTCGCCGAAAACCATCACCTTTTCGCCCTCGTCGGCGGCGAGGAGTATCCTGTCGACGGCGTCCTCCATGGATTCGAAGAGGAAGGGATTGTGGAGGTAGCGCGGATCGTTCTCGAGAAAGTAGAGCACCTGCTCGGGGCTCGTCACCTTCCTACGGGCCAGGATCGACGCGGTGAGCGTATCTATGTCGTAGCTGCGCGCCATGGACCTCACGAGCCCGGCGTCCAGGTCATCTTTTATCCATCTCATGAAGCTGATAATTCCTCCAGTATCAAGGGCGAAGAAAGGGGAGCCTCCGGCGAGACGCGAAGCGCGTCGCCGGCCAGGATCGCGGCCGGCTCCAGGCAGGCTTCGTCCTTTCCGTAGATGCTGGCCACGAGATCGCCTCGCGTCACGCGATCGCCTTTCTTGCGTTCGAATATGAAACCGACGTCGGGACTAACCTTGTCGTCCGTGGTATTTCTTCCCACGCCGAGATGGACGCCGGCGATTCCTATCTTCCAGGCGTCTATGGAAGCGATATAGCCGCTCGCGGGAGCTCTCAGTTCGGCGCGGTACGGCGAGCGGTAGAGGCCCCGAAGCGAAGCGAGCCTGGCGAGATCGCCGCCCTGCCTCCCGACATTGGCGAGGAAAAGTTCCATGGCCCTTCCCGATTCGACGGCGCGCGCGCAGGTCGCCTCTCCCTCGGCCACCGAACCGGCTTTACCGGACGCGACAAGCATCCAGGCGCCCAGCCTGTAGACGAGTTCCATCACGTCGGCCGGCCCTCTGCCTTCGAGGCAATCCATCGTTTCCTCGATTTCGAAGAAGTTGCCGACCGTCCTGCCCAGGGGCTCAGACATGTCGGTGATGAGGGCGACGACGCGTTTGCCCATAGTCGTCCCCGTGCGCACGAGACTGGTCGCCAAAGCCCTGGCTTCGTCGAAGGTCTTCATGAAGGCGCCCGGACCCGATTTCACGTCGAAGACGAGGGCGTCAGCCCCTTCGGCCACTTTTTTCGAGAGAATGGAAGCGGTGATGAGGGGGATAGACTCGACCGTGGCCGTGACGTCGCGCAGGGCGTAAAGCCGCTTGTCAGCGGGCACGACGCGGGCCGTCTGTCCCGTCATCGCGAAACCGTCGGCCAGAATCCCTGAGCGGAATGCGGCGAGGTCCAGGCCGGTCCTGTAGCCCGGAATGGATTCGAGCTTGTCCAGCGTGCCGCCCGTATGGCCGAGGGCGCGGCCCGACATCATCGGCACCTTGGCGCCGCAGGCGGCCACGATGGGCGCGAGGGGCAGGGAAATCTTGTCGCCCACGCCGCCCGTCGAATGCTTGTCCACAAAGGGGCCAGGGATGCCCGAAAGATCCATCCTGTCGCCCGAGCCGAGCATGGCCGAGGTGAGCGCGGCCGTCTCCGCCGCCGTCATCCCTTTGAAGAATATGGCCATGAGAAGGGCTGATATCTGGTATTCCGGAATTTCCGCGCTCACGTATCCATCGATGATGAAACCGATCTCCTCGTCCGAGAGCGCCAGACCGGAGCGTTTCTTCATGATTATATCCACGGCTCTCATGCGTTTTCCTTTCTGCTCAGGGGCGGCGAAACCATGCGCGGGGACTCGCCATCAGATCTGATGGCGAGTCCCCGCGGCGCCGCGCATACATTCAACGTATCGGAACAACTATTATACTTCAAGAACAGGCTCGGGATAAAGTCTCCGTTCACTGGGACATCAGCGTGAGAAGCGTCCCTTCCGCCGCCTTCTGCGAGATGTAGTAGATGATCCCCTTCAGCGACGAGAGCGTCGCGTCATCGGCATGGATGGCCGAACTCTCGGCGAGGCTGCCCCGCGAGAAGCCGAGCAGGCAGTCCAGTTCGTCCTTCCCGAGAGGGAGTCCGTCACGGCCGCAGGAGTCGCAGACGAAACCGTCATGGGCCGCCGAATACTGCATTCCGGTAAGGGCTTCCCTCGCTCCGCCGTCGTGAAAGGCCAGTTTTTTTCCGCAGCCGGCGCAGCGTTCAAGATCGGGGCGCAGGCCCATTATTTCCAGTATCTTCCAGAGATAGGCGAGGAGCGTCATGTCGGCTTTTTCGTCCTCTTCGTCGTTGAGAACCCTTAGGGCCTGGAGGGAAAGCTCCAATACTTCCGCGTATTCCCCGCCGCAGCCCGAAGTCTTGATGATGAGCTCCGCGATGACGCTTGCCGACCAGAGCCTGGAATAGCTTTCGCGGAGCCTGGAGAAGGATTCGATGATGGAGAGATCGCTCAGCTTCCTGTAATGCTTGACGGGATCGGCGTAGATGAAGACCTTGGCGAATACGAAGGGCGAGGCTGAGGATCGCAGCGAGCTGCGCGGTCCCCCGAACACGAAAGCGTCGACGATGCCGGCTTCGGCGCTCAGCATGCTGACGATCCTGTCCCCGGAGGGGCTTTCCTTCGAGCGGAGGAAGAGGGCTTCGAAGCTTTCGTTGCGGTCAGGCATCGCGGTCTTCTGTCCTTGAGTCCTTGTCGTCGACGATCCACCAATTGACGCCGCCGGATTCGCCGCGGCTGAGCCTTTCCCGCTTCGCGCGTTCGAGCTTCGCCAGTTCCCGCTTTTTATAGCCGCGGGACCAGAGCCAAGACGAAACGAATCCCCCGATATGGGCGAAGTAGGCCGTGCCTCCCGCGCTGAGTCCGGAAAGGCCTCCGGCGAGCTGGAGGAAGAACCAAAATCCTATGACGATCCAGGCGGAAAGGGCAGTCGGGATGAAGTTGAACAGAAGGACGATGACCTTGTTTCCTGGGAAGAGCACGAGATAGGCGGCGAGCACGCCGGAGATGGCCGCCGAGGCGCCTACGAGGGGCACTTCGGCCGCCGCTCCGCCTATGGCGAGGGCCGCGGCTACATGGGCGAGGACGCCGATCGTACCCGAAATCAGGTAGAGGACGATGAAACGCCTGCGTCCTATCCTGCATTCCACGTTGTCGCCGAAAATGCCGAGAAAGAGCATGTTGCCCGCGAGATGGGCGAGTCCCCCATGGGCGAACTGGCTGGTGAGGAGGTTCAGCAAGCCTCGCCCGCGCGCTATCTCCGAAGGTATCGCGGCGAGGGCGAGGGTCGGGAGGTCGGCGCCGAAATCCTGGATGAAGATGAAGACGGCGACGTTTATCGCGATGAGGCTCCAGGTGGCGGCCGCCGAGCCTCGTCCGCAGGAATTCTGATCTCCTATCGGAAGCATGCCAATACTCCTCCCCTCGGGAAAATATAGTGCAAAGTACCCGCGAAGGCTACTGGGAAAAGGACGGACGATGACCGGTTCGGGCCACGGTTGAAGCGGCCAGCGTAATATGGTATTACTTTGGCGATGACCAAAGCATTGATGTTCGATCTCGACAACACGCTCTATTCCGAAAAGACAGGCATGGAAACGCAGGTCGTCGAGAGGATAAACGGATTCGTATCCGGTTTCCTCGGATGGCCTCCCGAGGAAACGAACCTCCGACGCCGCGAAGGCGCGAAGCGTTTCGGCACGACCCTCGAATGGCTCGTCTACGAAAAAGGCCTGAAAGACGTCGATGCTTATTTTTCCTTCACCCATCCCGAGGGGGAGGAAGCCTGCCTTACGATCGATGATGGAGTGAAGGGTATTCTCGATTCCCTGGACTATCCGAAAGTAGTGCTGACGAACGCGCCCATGGAGCACGCGATGCGAGTGCTGCGCAAGCTGGATATCCTGGACCGCTTCAAGGGAATTTATGACATCAGATTTAATGGCCTCGTGGGCAAACCTCATCCCAAATCATATCTGCGCGTCCTGGAAGCGTCGGGTTTCTCCGCCGAAACGACGGTGTTCATAGACGACAGCCCCAAATACGTCAAGGGCTATCTCGCGTTGGGCGGCAGAGCCATCCTCAAGGACGAAGGCGAACGATTCCTCGGACACGGATACGAGCGCATCACAACGTTGAAGGAACTCGCGGCCCTGCTTTGAGTTTTCAGCCCTTCGCCTTCCCGGCGCGTTTGGCGAGCGAGCCCGCCACGAGAGCGATGAGGGTCGCGGCATAGGGAATCATAAGTATGAATTCCGCGGGTATCCTGAATAAACCCTGGGCATAGTTCGAATAACTTTCGGCCAGCGCGAAGATGAAGCAGGCGAGGGCTATTTTGCCTGGACTTCGCGCGCCCAGATAGATAGCCACCAGGGCTATCCATCCGCGGCCGGCGCTCATGTTGGGCACATAGGCGGCGAGCGGCAGCGACAGGCTCGCGCCGGCCATTCCGCAAAAAAATCCGGACAAAACGATGGCGATAAGCCGATAGGCGTCGGGTCTGAATCCCGATGCCGCGACCGCCTCCGCGTTCGCTCCCGTCGCCCTGATCTTCATCCCCAGGGCTGTCCTGCGGATGATCACCGTGGCGGCGATGACGAAAAACCACGAGAGATAGACGAGAACGGTATGCGAAAAAAGAGCCGGCCCGAAAAAGGGAATGCTTCCCAGCAGTCCGGCGAATGGCCTGGCCAGCTCGGGGATTTTGAAGGCGACGACGCTTTTCGTCCCGAACCATTGTCGGGAAAGCACGACGGTCAGTCCCGACGCGAAAATATTGGCCGCCAGGCCGGTCACGAAAATATTGGCCTTGAGACGTATCGTGGCCGAACCGTAGGCCCAAGCCAAGACGGCGGCGGCGAGACTCCCGGCGACGAGGCCGGCAAATAGGCTCTGCGTCATCGAGGCCGCCACGATTCCGAAAAACGCGCCGACGAGGATGAGGCCTTCCAGCGCTATGTTGAGCATTCCCGTGAGTTCGGTGAAAAGGCCGCCCAGCGCGGCGAATATGAGCGGCGTCATCGCGGCTATCGCGTTGCCCGCTATCGTTCCTGCCGTATCGGACCAGTTCATGGCTTCCCTCCGATCCCGGCCCGCTTTATCCTTATCGACTTCAGTCTTTCCGTAAAGGGAAGTGCCGTCGCCGTAATGAGAAGGAATATGACCGCCTGGACGATCGCCACGATTTCGGAACTCACATCGGAGCCGAGCATGACGCTCTTGGATCCCGAATCGAGATAGGCGTAAAAAGCCGCTGCGGGGATGAGGGCGAGAGGATTGTTCCTCGCGATGAGTGATACCGCTATGGCGCTCCAGCCGACGCCCGAAGAAAAACCGCGCATGACCTTGTAGTAGGAGCCGAAAATCATGAGAGCCCCGGCGAGGCCGTGCAACGCTCCCGATAGCGCCATGGGAAGAAGCGTGTAGATTCCGCTATCGATCCCGGCATAGCGCGCGAACTCCCTATTGGCTCCGCAGAGCCTGAGCTCGAAGCCGAATCTTGTCCTGTCCATCACCGCCTTGCCCGCGAGGGACGCGAGGAGTCCGATGACGAGCCCGGTACTCAGCGAGGAGGGAGGAAAAATCTTCGGGAAAGCCGCGGACGCGGCGATCGCGCGCGTCGTCTGGAAATTGCTGGCCGGGTCCTGGAAAGGTCCGGTTACGAGGAAATCGACGAGAAGGACAGCCAGCGAGGAAATAAGGAAGGATGAAATGAGTTCATCGACGCCGAGGCGGCGCTTGAGAGTCCCTGATAGGCCGCCGATGAGACCGCCAGCCGCGGCCGCCGCGGTACAGGAGAGAAGTTGAACGACGCCGGTCGAGCCTTCGGGAAGGCTCAAGGCCACGAGCGTCGCCACGAGGGCTCCGCCGTAAATCTGCCCTTCGCCGCCGAGATTGAAGTTGCGCGATTCGAAGGCAAAGGCGACGCCCAGCCCAGCAACGATGAGCGGTACCATTGAAGAAACGAGGTTGCCAAGGTAGTAGCGATTCGTCAAGGGCGCCACGAAGAAGAGGAACAACGAATCGGCGAAGGAATCCGAGAAAATAAAGAGAAGCAGGCAAGCCGACGCGAGCGCGGCCGTGATAGTGAAGAGAAGGACGCCTACCCGTCCGCGGCTTGATTTACTCATCCAAGCCGCCTCGGGCCGCGACCGGGCGGGAGGATTCCGAGAGGCCGAGCATAAGGGAACCCAGAGCTTCGCGCGTCGCTTCAGGGCCATTCTGCAGGGAACCGGCCAGCCTGCCCTTGCGCAGAACGGCGATCCTGTCGGACAGCGTCAGTATTTCATCGATATCGGAGGAAAGAAGCACGATCGCCGATCCTTTTTCGCGCAGGGCGAGAATTCGGTCGTAGACGAACTCCGCCGATGCCCTGTCGAGTCCCCAGGTGGGTTCGCAGAGAACGCAGAGCGCCGGGGGTGGATCCGAAAGTTCGCGGGCGAGAATCATTTTCTGTATATTGCCGCCCGACAGCTCCTCGACGAGACTTTCCGGGTCGGCTTTTATGGAAAAGTCGCGGATGGCGGCGCCCGCCGCCTTCCTGGCCGCTTCGCCGTCGAGAATACCTCTCGGGAAGAAGGCGGCCCTGTCCAAGGCTATGAAGTTTTCGGCCACCGTCCTGCTGTCGCAGGAACCGCGCCTCATCCGGTCGGATGGGACATAGGCTATGCCGTGGAAACGCCAAGGCGCCGACCTGAAACGAGGGTAGGGATCGCCGAAGAACCGAAGTCTGCCCGAACCCGGCTTGATAATGCCCGCGAGGAGATCTTCGAGCTCCGTGAGAACATTCCCGGATAGGGCGCAGAGCCCGCAGATTTCACCCGGCCTGACGGCGAGGGAAAGACCGTCGAGCAGGGCCAGCCCATGATGACGAGCCCGGAGGCTCAGGTTTTCGAGCTCCAGGACCGGTTCGCCGCCCGACGCGGCGGGAACGCGCGGGCGATGTTCCCTGAGGCCGCTGTTTCCCATCATCATGCCGGAGAGATCCTGTTCCGACACCGCCTGCGCGGGAAATTCGCCGACGGTCTCGCCGTCGCGCATCACGGTGACCGTATCGGCGATTTCCTTCACTTCCCTGATCTTGTGCGTGATGATGACAATAGTCCTGCCTTCTTCCCTCAGCCCGCGGAGCGTGGAAAAGAGGGAGCGTATCTCCTGTTCGGTGAGCACCGAGGTGGGCTCGTCGAGTATGAGCACCTCGCAGTTCTTGTACAGAAGCCTGAGGATTTCCACCTGCTGCCTTTCCCCGACCGTGAGTTCATCGGCCGGCTTCTCAGGATCGATCGAAAAGCCGAACCGGGCAATGGCCTTGGCGGCCGCGTCCACGCAGGCTTTCCTGTCGATGAAAATGCCGCAGCGTCTTGGCTCGACGCCGAATACGATGTTTTCGGCGGCGGAAAAGCCCGGTATGGTCATGAAATGCTGGTGGACCATGCCGATCCCCTGCCTGGACGTGTCGGAAGCGTTGCGGAAGCCGACAGCGCGCCCGTCTATGGCTATACTGCCGGAATCGGCCTTGGTCAGGCCGGCGAGGATCCTCATGAGCGTCGTCTTGCCGGCGCCGTTTTCGCCGATGACGGCGTGGATTTCGCCCGCGGACAGATGAAGCTCGGCCTTTCTGTTCGCCCAGGTTCCGCTCGAAGAGAAAAATTTGTCTATTTTCTCAAGGCTGATACTTTTCATTATGAGGCGCCAAGCCCTGAATCAGAGCTGGGGGACCTTGAACGACAGCGACCCGTTTTTGATCCTGGCGATAGCCTCCGCCACCTTGGCCTGCACGGATTTAGGCACGCCATCCAGATAGCTGGGATTCGCGTTCAGCAGTTCGATATAGCCTTCCCTCATGCCGACGATATCGGCTTTTCCGAACGCCAGCTTGCCTTCCACCGCTTCCTTCAGCTTCGTGTAGGCCAGGTTCTCCTGGCGCAGGGCGGTGCAGCCGAGAATGGTCTTCGGAGCGCGCGCGTACTCGTCGCTGTCGAAAAAGAGGAGATACTTGCCGGCATCCTGGGCCGTCTTTATGACGCCCTGGCTCGCCGAACCGCAGATGGGCAGGATGACATCGACGCCCGAGTCGATCATGCTTCGGGCGAGCTCGGCCGCCTTGGTCGCGTCGTACCAGTTGCCGAGCACCCTGACGTCCAGCTGGAAGGCTGGATCGGCCGCCTTCAGTCCCTGCTCGAAGCCCGGAATGATGAGCTTGTCCATGACGGGGTAGTGCTGTCCGATGATAAGCCCAACCTTCTTGGCCGCGTTGGCCCCGGGGAGGGAACTCATCGACAGCAGGCCGGCCAGATAGCCCGTTATGTATCCCTGTTCGGTTTGATTGTAGAGAACGGTGTAAAGATTGGGATTCCCCGGCTTCATGCCGTCCAGGCTGATGAACTTCTGCTTGGGGAACATGGGCGAAATCGCGCCGATGAGATCCGGCAGGGAAGGATTGGAGGTGAGGATGAAATCGTAATTGCCCGTCGCCACGAAACTCGTCAGCTTTTCCTGCCACTCCGCCTGGTTGAAGCCGGCCTCGAAAATCTTTACCGAGGCGCCGGGGATTTCGGCGGCCAGTCTTTCGGCGCCGGCCGCGAGATCGGAATACGTGGGGCTGCCTTCCCTGACGCCGGGAATGAAGACGCCGATTCTCGGCGGTTTGGCGAAGGCGGGAAGCGCGAGAACGAGGATGGCCGCGACGATGGACAGACGGAATTTCATACATTCCTCCAAAATGACGGGAGAATTGACAAGCTGCCGAAACTTACGTAACAAAAAATCTTACGTAAAATTGATAATAACATATTTCAAAAAATATTCAAGTAGGGTATCATTGAAACAGCACAGTATGAAAACCAACGGCGATAGCTTGAAAATCGGGGACCTCGCCTCCATGTTCGGACTCACGGCGAGATCCATACGCTACTATGAAGAATTGGGCCTCCTGAAATCCAACGACAGGACGGAAGGGCTCCATCGTCGCTATCCCGGCAGGAACATCGTCTACCTGAAAAGAATCAGGCAGCTCAAGGCCTATGGACTGAGCCTGGGCGAGATCAAGGAGTTTTTCGACCTGGCCGAGGAAGATCCCTCGGGGGAAGCCTGCAAGGCCCTTCTCGTCAGAAAATACGAAGAGCGGATCAGCGCCGAAGAGGCGGCCATCGGCGAAGCGCAGAAAAGGCTGGACGAGCTGAAAGACCAGGCCGACTGCCTGCGCGGCTCGGGGCGGTTTTTCGCCTGCCCCGGCGAGGAATGCGGCGAATGCGATACGGCGGATTTCTGCGACACGGGAAGCGATAAGGCATGATCGTCGCCATCGATATAGGAACAACGAGCGCGAAAGCGGCTCTTTTCGACAGGGAAGGCGGCTGTGTCGCCGTCGAAAGGGTGACGATTCATGGCATCATCGGCGCCAATCCCGTCGAGCATGAAATAGACCCGCGATCCTGGACTGAAGCGGTCAAAGGGCTGCTCGCGGGGCTGGCGGCCGCGGTTCGGGGCGGACTGAGCGACGTGGAATGCGTGGCGGTGAGCGGAAACGGCCCCACGCTGTTGCCGGTTGGCGCCGACGGCGAGCCGCTCCACAACGCCATCACCTGGATGGACAGAAGAGCCGCCGGGGAGTCGGCGCTGGCCGAACCCATTTTAGGCAGGTTCCTCGATCCCGCGTACAATCTTCCGAAGGTGCTCTGGCTCAAGGCCCAGCGCCCCGATATCTACGAAAACACCCGTTGGTTCTCATCCTGTCCCGAATACATCATCGCGCGCCTCTGCGGCGCCTGGATAAGCATCCTCCCCGCCGAAGGCTACCAGGCGATAATCTGGGACTCGAGGTCGTTGAGACTTCTTGGCTTGGACGAAGGGAAATTTCCCCCCTTCGCGAAGCTGGGCTCCATAGTGGGGGCGGTGACGCGACAGGCGGCCGAAGCGACCGGCCTTCCCGAAGGCATCCCCGTCGTCGCGGGCGGACCCGATTTCATCGTCTCCCTCATAGGCACCGCGACGACCAGTCCCCGCAGGGCCTGCGACAGATCGGGCACCTCCGAGGGCATCAACCTCTGCTGGAACACGGCGGTCCCGCGAGATCCGCGTCTCCTCTTCATGCCGCACGTAATAGAACCTTACGAGAACATCTCCGGCGTCATCTCGGCGACGGGAAGGGCTGTTTCCTGGTTCATGGGCATCGAGGGCGTCGGGGCGGGCGATCACGGCGACTTTTTCCGCATGGCGGCGGAGGCCCCGGCCGGCGCCGACAGCCTGCTTTTCCTTCCCTATCTTTCGGGCGAACGGGCCCCTCTCTGGAACCCCGACGCCCGTGCCGTCTTCGTGGGACTTTCCCTGCGGCATGGAAGGAAAGAGATGGCCCGGGCCGTGGCCGAGTCGGCGGGATTCGCCATGCGCGACGTCATCGAGGTGATGGAATCCCTGGGGGCGCGGGTGGAGGATCTCCGCGTCACGGGCCAGCCAGCCGGGAACGCCGTTTGGAACCAGATCAAGGCCGACATAACGCGGAAGCCCATCCTCGTTCCGGCCTTCGGCGAAGCGGAACTCCTCGGCGACCTCTGCCTCGCCCTGGTCGCCCTGGGCCAGTTCCCGACCATAGGGCTGGCGGCCGAAAAACTCGTCTCCTTCGGAAAGACCTTTTTCCCCGACGAATCGAAGAAGGCGCTCTATGACGAGCTCTTTTCCCTATATCGCGAGAGCTACAAGGGGCTGGAGCCGGTTTTTCACCGCCTTGCGAAGCTTTAGGCGTTGAGGCGCTTCGCGCGGGTTCAGGACGAAAAGAAAACACAGGAACACGCAACTTCCCGAGGCTCCCGCCGGGATTCCCCTTGACCCTTTTCCAAAGACTGTCTACTTTTACGGAAACTTGCCGGCTTCTTCTAAAATTTACGCGTTTAAATGTATAATGGATGCGAACGCCAGCACGGAGGTAATTTCATGCCCGAAACCAAAGTCGTCATCAATCTTTCCAACCGCCACGTCCACGTCAGCCGCGAGGATCTCGACATCCTCTACGGCAAGGGCTATCAGCTCACCAAGACCAAGGACCTGATCCAGCCCGGACAGTTCGCATGCGCCGAGACCGTCACCATCAAGGGACCGAAGGGCGCCTTCGAGGGCGTCAGGATACTCGGACCTGAACGCAAGGAGACGCAGTGCGAGATTCTCGCGAGCGATCAGTTCAAGCTGGGCGTTCCCGGCTGCCCCGTGCGCGAATCGGGCCAGCTCGACGGCAGCGCCCCCTTCGAAATCATCGGACCGGCCGGTTCCATCAAGAAGGACAAGGGACTCATCATCGCCAAGCGCCATATCCACTTCAACCTTGAAGAGGGCAAGCGCTTCGGTGTCGCCGACAAGCAGCTCGTCAGCCTCAAGGCCGGCGGGGAGAGGGGAGCCATCTTCCTCAACGTCGTCTGCCGCGTCAACGCGGCCTATGCTCTCGAGTGCCATCTCGATTTCGACGAAGGCAACGCCGTGGGCATCGGCAACGGCACGCTCGGCGAGATCACGACGCTCTGATTTCAAATCGATAATTCCGGCGGGCTTCTTTCTGGCCCGCCGCCTGAAGGGGATCGGAAGTGAGCAAGATAATACTGAAAGCGCAGGATCTCGACGGCTATCTGTCGGCCAAGGACAACGCGTACCTGGCGCAGATGGACGCGCTTTACCGCCAGGCCATGGTTTCCTTCAACATTCTGGGCACGAGCCATTCGGAAACCGAGAAAAAGAAGGAAGAAGCCGCCCTCATCGAGCTCTACAACACGATGGGGAGCCTGATGAAGGAGATATGCGCGAGCGAGCCGCGCATTCAGGTATATTCCTTCGTCACGCCGCACGAGAACCACGGCGAAGCCTCGCGCCTCATCGCCAAGCTCCGCGACATCAATACCGGACGCCAGGAATTCGTCTACTACACGCAGAGGGCTTTCGAACTCCTCTTCAACATCGCTTTCGGCGGCGGCGTCAATCCCAACAAGAATTACCTCATCGTCAAGACGCCCGTCGGCATTCCCGTGCAGAACTACGCCGTGCACAAGATACCCAACATCGACGCGCAGCTTTCCGACACGGTGATGTGCGTCATGCTGCGCGGCGCCCTCCTGCCGTCGATGATCGTCTCCAAGGAAATACAGGAGTATTCCTCTTCGGGCTATCTCACCCCCTTTGCCCTCTTCAAGATCAAGCGCGACGATTCGAAGAGCGAGACGACGATGGAGTACATACTCGACCTGGACCGTTCCTACTTCAAGCTGGAGGAACTGGACGGGAAGAATCTCGTGTTCGCCGATCCCATGAACGCCACCGGCGGCTCGCTCGTCACCGTGGTGAAATACCTCCTCGAGAAGGGCGTCAAACCCAAGTCGGTGAAGTTCCTCAACGTCATTTCCGCGCTGAAAGGCAGCCTGAGAATCGTCAGGGCCATCGAGAACGTCACGGTCCACACGCTGTGGATGGATCCCATCCTCAACGAGCGCGCCTACATCATGCCCGGCCTGGGCGACGCGGGCGACAGGATCAACGGCGTGGACGAGGACAGGAATCCCCGCGACATGCTCAGGCTCGTGGCCGATTACGGCACCAACATCACCGGACTGTACCGCTCACAGCTCAGGATCATCGAAGAAACGGTGCTCCACCATTGAGCCGAAGGTCCTCCCATGACTGAAACGAAACCCGTCGGCTTTTCGCTGTTCTGCGGCCCCGACCTCATCCTTCCGCCCGGGTGGAAGGATGGGGTGCCGGGCCTGCCTCTTTTTGAATCGCTGTCGCTCCCGGGCGGCGCCGTCGTGGCAAAAAAGGATGGGGTCCCCTCAGGCTTCGCGAGCACAGCCTTCGACTTCGGCGGCAGGACCTATATGGCAGTGGAGCTGAGCGACGAGCAGGCTTCGGGGCTGCCGGGGGCTTCCCGCGTTCCGCTGCGACAGTTCATCGGCGCGGCGCCGCAGGATTCGGTCATCTTCATCCTCAAGGCGAGGGCGTACGCGCACTGGTCTTTCGTGGCGCACTACTGCGCCTTCTGCGGCGCTCCGCTCGTCGACGGGCGCGGCCGCGACTTCGAAAGAGCGAAGGTCTGCGAGGCTTGCGGCCGCGCCTACTTCCCGCGCATTTCGCCCGCGGTAATCGTCCTCATCCATCGCGGCGGCGAGATGCTTCTCGCGCACAACGCCAAGTTTCCCGCCGGCCGCCACGGCTTGATAGCGGGGTTCGTCGAGCCGGGCGAAACGCTGGAGGAGACTGTACATCGCGAGGTCATGGAGGAGGCCGGCATCGAGATAAGCGAGCCGCGCTACGTCAGATCCCAGCCCTGGCCCTTTCCCGATTCGCTCATGATCGCTTTCGAGGCCGAATACAAGTCCGGCGAGGTACGTCCCGACGGCGAGGAAATCGACCATCTGGGCTGGTTCTCGCCCGACCGTCTGCCCGACATTCCCCCGCACGGTTCCGTGGCCCGCTATCTCATCGATCGCTTCATCGCCGCGGCTCAGCTGCCCTCGGCTTAGGCGGCCCTCTCAGCGGGGCAATCCGATCAACGGGGCGAAGAGCTCCTGGAATTCCTCAGCTTCCGCAGACCCTCGCCATCCAGTATCCTTATTTCCTTTCCCGAAAGTTCCAGGATTCCGAGGCGCTGCAGGGCTCCCAGTTCGCGCGAAAGGCTGGGCCTCGCTACGCCGAAAAGCTCCGCCATCCTCTCGCGCGTCGCTTCAAGGCGTATCGTGGCCGAACCGGAGAGTTCGCGGCGGCGAAGGAGCCAATCGGCGAGTTTTTCCCTCAGGCTTATGAATTGGGCCGCCTTCAGTTTCTCCGTCAGCGAGAAGACCCTTTCTCCTATCTCTTCGAGCAAGGCTTGCAGGATAGGCTGATGTTTCATGCATAATTTCAACAGGGCTTCTTTCGGGATCACGACGAAGCGGCAGTCGGTCCTGGCTTCGACGCTGACGGGCAGCCTTTGTCCCGAAGTGAAGAGTATGGCCGAAGCGATGGCTTCTACCGCCTTGAAACTCTCAACCCGAACTACCTTTCCCTCGTCGCTCGTCATCTCCGCGAAAGCCTCGCCCTCGATGAGGATGTACAGCGACGAGTACCTGCATCCGGCCAACAGGATGACCGAATTCTTCTCGAAGGTCTTGAGCGAATGCGGAAGCGTATCGAAATCCTTCGCCAGTTCGGCCGGTTCGATATCGGCGAATATCCCGCACGAGGAAAGTCTTGCCATGTCGCGAAGCTGCATTGCCGTCCATTTTCCCGCGCGAAGGGTCTTTTGTCCAGTGCGATCGCGCGAGCCCTGAACGCACCCCCTTGCGCGCGCGGTCGGCTGCGCCTACCATGCCGATAGCAAGGAGAAACGAATGGACTTTTCCTGGAAAGTAATCATCGATGCCGGACTCATTTCATCCGCCCTGATCGTGGCGACTTTCATACGCTCCAAGGTAAGGTTTTTCCAGAAATACCTCATTCCCAACGCGCTCACCGCCGGATTCATTCTCCTCCCCGTCTACAATTTCGTGCTCCCCGCCGTTGGATATAAGATGAATGGATTGGGAGACCTTGTTTATCATCTTCTCAATATCTCCTTCATATCCATGTCTCTGCGTTCCTCTCCTCCCAAGGTAAAAGGGCATTCAGGCGGCGGCGTTCTGGGCATGTCCACGGGCATTCTCATGGGATATGCCTCGCAGGCCCTGCTGGGGCTTGGCCTTACGCTGCTCTTCCTGCCCAAGATCCACCCCGCTTTCGGGCTACATCTTCCCCTCGGCTTCGCCCTCGGACCGGGCCAGGCTTACGCCATCGGAAAGGGCTGGGAAGCCATGGGATTCGAGGGCGGAGCCTCCGTGGGGCTCACCTTCGCCGCTTTCGGCTATCTCTGGGCTTGCTTCGGAGGCGTCGTCCTCATCAACATGGGCATCAAGAAGGGCTGGATAAGCGCCGAGATGCTAGCCTTCATGCGCGATAAGGAACTCCTGACCGGCATCATGACGAAGGATAAGGAGAAGCCAGTCGGCGGCCGTCTCACCACCGATACGAGCGCCATCGATTCCTTGAGCTTCCATATCGCGGCCGTATGCGTCGTCTACTTCCTCTCCTTCCTTCTTCTGAAAACGCTCTCCTTTTTCCTCGGCTTCGCGGGAAAGACTGGCGCCGAACTCGCCACCAACTTCTGGGGGATCAACTTCATATTTTCCGCGCTGGTCGCCATTATCGTGAGGAGAGTCATAGACATATTGAAGCTGGGCTATATCCTGGATGACGATACCCTCACGAGGGTTTCCGGCTTCTCCGTCGACTTCATGGTCGCCGGCGCCCTCGCGGCGATTTCGCTCGTTTTTGTCGGCCAATATTGGTTCCCCATCATCGTGATGACGACCATCTGCGGTCTCATGATAACGATATCGGTGCCATGGATGAGCTCGCGGATGTTCAACGATTATAAGTTTGAAAGGATGCTGATGCTCTATGGCGTCTCTACGGGCACGCTTTCGACCGGACTCGCGCTGTTGAGAGTCATGGATCCGGAGTTCAAGACAAAGGTATCGTCGGACTACATGCTCTCCGCCGGCCTCACCTTCATCTTCGCCATACCCTTCATCCTCTGCATCAACTTGCCGGCTAAGGCCTTCGTGACAGGCGACATGTCATATTACTGGCTGATGATGGGAGTGGCGGCGATCTATATGCTCTATGTCCTCGGTTCGTATGTCTATCTGGCAAAAAAGAAGAGCTTCGCCAAACCCGGCCAGCTTTGGTTCAAAGGCTAAATACCTAGGGCATTTAGTCCGACCTCCGCGTGGAAATATCCACGCGGAGGTCGAATCCCGTAGTCAGTCCTGTTTTGCGCGAAGCGCGATCAGCAGTTCCAGGGCCATCGCGTACTTGTACCCCGAAACGGTCTTGTCGTCGAATCGGGCGCGGTAGACCATCATTCCCACATAGAACTCGAAAAAATTCCACTTGAGGACGCCGGGTCGCTCTATCTCCCCAATCCCGAAGGAAATGGCTTCGCCTCTTTCCGGCCGCAAGGTCAGGCCGTCGGAGCTGAGCGTGAGCCTGCCATAACCCAGGCTTTCCATTTTGTCCATGCGCTTGCCGCGCAGGAGCCGTACTTTTTCGTCGGAAAAAATCGCGCGGCCGGGCGCCGGGGCAAAATCCCGCCCGAGCAGGGTGCCGAGATAAGCCTTCTGCCAGCCATCCCACTCGCGCAGGGAAGGGAAGAGAATTCCGTCGCCGCCGCCATCCATGGTTTCGCAGACCGGTTTTCCGATATTTCCGGGCGCGGCCGATCGAAAGCTCCCGTCCTCTCCGTATTCGGCGGCGAATCCGCAGGCAGAACAGGAGATGAGGTTGCCCTCGGACTTCATAGTCTGGAGTTTTCCGCAGGCAGGACAGGCGTAGACCGCCAGATCGACGCGTTCCGCCCGCTTCGCGCTGCTGAAGCGCAGTCCGCGTTTTTTTGCCCATGCGGGATCGTCGTGATATATCGCTTTATTCAGCATTTCATCGATTTCCGCCACGCTCAGTCGTTTGATGCTGAGCGGGTCAAGCAGCTGGGTGAATTCGATCTCCATCTCGCCTTTTCGCTTTCTGTATGACCAGCGGGGCTTTGTCATGAAGGCGCCCCTGGAGACGGCGCAGATGACGGGCACCTTGAGCAGCTTGACCAGTTTCGCCGTCGATACGAGGGAGGGCAGGGATGTCCCGTCCCAGGTAGCTTGGCCCTCCGGATAAAAGCCGACCACGCTTTTTCTCTTTCTGATGAATTCGACGATCCAGTTCACGGTTTCGATGTCGGGGATGGCCTTCGATTTGGGGATGGATCCGACCAGTTTTATCAGCAGAAAGCGCATCAGGGGAGAGCGGAGGTTGCCGTCGCTCGTTACCCAATGGACGGGATGGGGTACGAAGTAATTCGTGAGGATGGGATCCATGTTGCAGGAATGGTTGCCGACGAGGATGAAGGGAGGTTTCACGGTATCGAAGATTTCGCGCCCGATGGCGTGGGCGTGGTACGTCCCCGCTAGGTAGGCTGCCACTGTATGCCGGAGGATCCAGGTTGAGAACCGAGTGCTGGTGGGGCGATATCGCCGTGCGTTGATCATGTTACCCTCTCGTCCTGGAGCAAGTATGGGAGAAAAAAGCATCGGCCGCAACCGGGGGCGCGACCGGCGCCCGCGATCAGTCTACCCTCATTTGACTGTCGGGGCTCTTTTCATTATTGTAGCTCAACAAAGCAGGAATTATGGATTTTGACAAAATACTGCGCCAGTGGGACGAAAGTCAGAAACAGGGCGCCCAGAAGAAGAAAGCCGAGCAGGGTCCGGGTAAAAAAGCCAACGCCCCGGCGGTGGAAGAAAAGTACTCCCAGAAGGCCGGAGCTTCGGTACCCCCAAAGCAGCAGTCCCCGCGCGGCGCTCCCAAGCAGGTGAACGCCGACGATTATCTCAACCATTGGATGACGATACACGGGGTTCCCGACAAGGATGAACGAGGCGATCCCGGGGAAAACGACAAGACGGCGCGCATCGAGGAAGCCGAGCGTCTGCGGCGCATGCATCCGCAGGCTGTTCTCGATCTCCATGGCAAGACGGCCGCCGAGGCCGATGCCTCAATAGTGGATTTTCTGCTGGCCAGCCGCAATTCGGGACTGGAAAAAGTGCTCATCATTCATGGCAAGGGTCTTCATTCAACCGGCGAACCTGTCATGGCCGATGTGGTGAGAAGGGCTCTGGAGACGAACAGTCTCTCGGGAAGTTTCGGACCCGCCGACCGCAGTCAGGGAGGGCGGGGTGCGACATGGGTGAGAATCAGAAAGCGGGATTATTTTTCTCGATAGATGATTCTGCCTCGGGAAAGATCATAGGGCGAGAGCCCGACGCGGACCTTGTCTCCCGGGACAATGCGGATATAGTGTTTTCTCATTTTGCCTGAAAGGTGGGCGAGAATGATGTGGCCGTTCTGCAGCTCGACCCTGAACATTGTGTTTGGGAGGGCTTCTCGAACGATTCCCTCTACCTCTATGGCTTCTTCTTTCGCCACGTCGACTCCTTGGATTGGTGGGCCTTCAATTTTTCGGATTGGTACTTGCGCCCAGTAAATATATGAAATAGTATGTACCGCCGAGACGAATGTCAACATGCGCGGGAGCGCGCGGTGCATACGACTTGACATTTTACGCTATATGATGCATTGTGCGCATCCAAAATTACAGAACCGGCGTTGAAAAATGCCTTGTTCGGGGGAGTCTGATGGAAACAACCTTTACCGAACAGATGCGGGAATTGCTCATTCTGCAGAAGCGCGAGATCCTCGAGGCCCTCGCCGCCACAAATGAAGAATTCCGGGCTATCGTCGCGGAGATGGATCCCAAGGATGTAGCCGATGTCGCGTCCGATGATATCGACAGAAAGATGATCGAGGCGCTCGGCTCCCAGGATATCAAGAGGCTCAAGGCCATAGACGCGGCGCTCACGCGCATAAGTCAGGGGCGATACGGGCTTTGCATGGCCTGCGGCAAGAAAATACCCCAGGAAAGGCTCGGGGCTATCCCCTACGCCGTCCTCTGCATAGACTGCCAGAAGAGCGAGGAGCGACGGAACCGCTGACAACGAGATTGTTGGCTGATCTAAAATGAATTTATGCGGGGCAGCGGAAGCTGCCCCGTTTTTATATCTTCACCCCTCGACTGGTATTTCCGGCCTCGTCTATCCCGATTTCCCGCCACAGGCGGTCGGCGTCCATATACCAGAGACTCTCATAGCCGGCTTCCCTGGCCGCGCCTATGGCGACGGCCTGATATCGGCCGAGATGCGCCGGCGCATGCGCGTCGTCGCCCAGGGTCAGCCTCAGGCCTTTTTCGCGCATGTGTCTCAGGATGGCCATGGATGGGTAGGGCGAGTCGATCTTTCCCCTGGCCAGGCCTCCGGTGTTGATCTCCGCCACGCGATCCAGTTCGGATGCCCTGTCGACGGCGGCAAAGGCGGCGGCCAGATAATCGGCGGCCCGCTCGTCGAACCATCTTCCTTTCGCGTTGTTTTTCTTCACGAGATCGAAATGTCCCAGAATGTCGAAACCGCCTTTTTCGATCATGGCGATCAGGTTTTCATAATATTGTTTCCACACGAGCGACGCGTCTCCCCCGAGGCCGGCTACATGGCGCGCGAAATCCTCCTCGGGCTCGTCGACGGTAAACTCGTCCTCGGCCAGGCCGGTGAGGAAATGTACGGAACCCAGGCGAAAATCGGGGTCGATGACGTCATAGGCTCCGTCTCCGGGAGAAACGATGTCCCGGATGTAGTCGATTTCCAGGCCGAGGAGAATGGTCATGCCGCGGGGCTTCCAGAGCGAGGCGAGCGATCGTATCGACGCGGCGTAGTCGCCGATGGATCGCCACTTCATGTTCCATGAGGTTTCGAAGGGCAGGGGGGCATGGGAGGAAAATCCCAGGATCGAATAGCCGGTCTCGAACGCCGCTTCGGCCATGGTCTCGGCCTTCGATGTCCCGTCGCAGAATTCCGTGTGCGTGTGGTAACTGAACAGCATGGCTTACTATAACGGATAGGCGGCGGAGCGCGCCAGCCGGGTTCGAGTCGGCGCGGCCCAGGCGCTTGACTGTCCGCTCGCGCGACCTCTACTATTGAGCCAATGGAACAGGAAAAGCCTTTCGACGCAGCTGCCTCCGATTCGGCGCGGATCGGAGAGAGTTTCAAGAATCTGGTGAAGGCGCTTCCCGATATAGTCTACGTCCTCGATCCTTCCGGCTATTTCGTCTATCTGAACGAAGCGGTGCGCAGTCTCGGCTATGAGCCGGAATCGCTCATAGGCAGGCACTTTACCGAGATCATCCACGAAGATGACCGGCTCAAGGTATCCCGCGACGCCGTTCTCGCCAAGATCCGCACGCAGGAGGCCTTTCCGGAGACGCCTCCCAAGCTTTTCGACGAACGCCGCTCGGGTCAGCGAATGACAAGGGAACTCGAGGTAAGGCTCATCGACGGTAAAAACGGGGAAATCGTCTATGCTTCGGTCAATGCCTATGGCGAACCGGTGGCCGACCCCGTTCTTCACTCGCTTTTCAAGACCGATGGTCCGGTTACGATGGGCGTCATCCATGACGTCACGGCCGCCATGCTCTACCGGAAAAGCCTCGAGGAAAACCTCGCCTCGAAGGAAATCCTCCTCAAGGAAATCCACAACCGCGTCCGCGACAATCTGCAGATGATCTCGAGCCTGGCCCACCTGCGCGAGATGGACGTCCACGAGGAAAGCGCGAAGCGGTCCCTTTCCGAGCTCATCGCCCAGATCAAATCCATCGCCATCGTCCACGAAGCGCTCTATCAAGCCGAAAATGTCTCGGGCGTCTCGGCGCGGCACTATTTCGAGCACTTTGCCCGCCTCATGGTGCAGTCCTATGGTCACATCGGTTCTCCCGTCACGCTGAAGGTAAACGCCGACGATTGTCTTCTCGACGCGGGAAGGCTTTCCTGCATGGCGGTGATCGCCAGCGAGTTCGTATCGAACGCGTACCGCAACGCTTTTCAGGATGGCCGGGCGGGCACGATCACCATAACCTATCACCGTCTGCCCGAAAGCGATGAACTTGCCGTCATGGACGACGGAAAGGAGCCTTCCCCCGACCAAGACACAGGATCCGGGCTAGGTACTGAAATTGTGGAAGCGCTGGCGAAGCAGCTTGGCGGGCGGATAGAAAGAGAGTCCGCGGGCGGCACGTCCATGAAACTGATAATGTCGCTGCCATGAGAAGAGCTTTTTAATTTTTCTGTATATAATAGTTATATTATATATAACATTCAGGTATTTCCCCCGCGGACCAGAGGGGAAGACCGAGGATCCAAGGAGTCGAAAGGCATGGACGCCAGCTACGAATTGATCATCATTGGAGCGGGAGTGGCCGGATTGACGGCAGCCCAATATGGGGCCCGCGCGAATCTCAAAACGCTCGTCATCGAGGAAATGGCGCCCGGTGGGCAGGTTCTGCTCATCGACCAACTGGAAAACTATCCCGGCATCAAGGAACCGGTTTCAGGCTACGATCTCTCGGAGACGATGAGGATGCAGGCCGAAGGTTTCGGCGCCGAATTCGTCACGACATCGGTGGAAAAGGTCGAAAAGTCAAGCATGGGATTTTCCGTGACGACCTCCGACGGAATTTTCAAGGCCGAGGCGGCCATCATCGCCACCGGCGCGAAGCATCGCCGGCTCGATATTCCCGGCGAGGAAGCCTTCATAGGCAGGGGTGTCTCCTACTGCGCCACCTGCGACGGTCCCTTCTTCAAAGGGAAGAAGATACTCGTAGTGGGCGGCGGCGACTCAGCCTGTGACGAAGCCATGTACCTCGCCAAGCTGTCGAACAGGATCGTCATGATCCATCGCAAGGATCGCTTCAGGGCGCAGAAGGCTCTAGCCGAGCGCGTTCTGGACAACCCGAACGTACAGGTTGTTTTCAATACGGTGGCTCTCGAGATTCGCGGAACCAAGAAAGTGGAATCGGTCCTGCTGAAGGACGTGGTGAGCGGAGAAACGCGCGAGGAAGCCTTCGACGCGGTTTTCGTCTTCGTGGGTTCCGACCCGAACACCGCCTTCCTTCCTGACATAGCCAAGGATGAAACCCGTTACATCATCACCGACGAGAAGATGGCCACGAGCCTGCCCGGTCTCTTCGCCGCCGGCGATGTGCGCGTTTCGCCCTTCAGGCAGATCGTGACGGCTTGTTCCGACGGGGCCGTGGCCGCCCATGCGGCATCCCAATACATAGACGAGACGAGGGGGGCGGCATATCGCTAGAAAACCGGAGCCGGGGCGGGCGGGGAGAGGCGGATACGGAACGAAGGTTGGATCAGTCATCCTGTTCGCCTTCGTTTTCGCCCCCCTCGTTTTCGCCGCGCCGGGCTCCGCCGCGACGAGTTTTGCCGCGAACCCGACCCCGCGCGATTTCTGGCGCGAGCCCGATGTTTCGGGCTATCCTGCCTTTCTGCAGGAAAAGTGGGCTTCCTATCTGGTCGAGGCCTATCTGGGATCGATGACCGACGAGGAAATTCTGTCCCAGGTCCTCATGGTGGGGTATTCGGGCATGGTACCCTCGGCCTCTCTTCTGCGCTGGGTGGAAACCTGGGGCATCGGCGGCGTCAAGATTTTCGGATGGAACGCCGAGGACACCACGGCGCTTGCCGACGCCATCGCGGTAATCCAGAAAAGGGCCCTCGCTCGTCCCTCCTCCCTTCCGGTCCTCGTCGCCACCGACCAGGAAGGCGGCTGGATTCGCCACGTGAAGGGAGAAACCTCGGAATCGCCGGGTAATATGGCCATCGGCGCCACCGCCTCGGTCCGCGACGCATATCTGGCCGGTTTCCATATCGGAAAGGAACTGAGGATTCTCGGCATCACCATGAATTTCGCCCCCGATGTGGACGTCGCGACCAATCCCGACAGCGTGATCATCGGACCGAGGGCTTTTTCGGACGATCCTGCCCTCGTGGCGAAATTGGGGCTTGCCTACGCGCGCGGCTCTCTCGCCGCTGGCGTCATACCTACGGCCAAGCACTATCCGGGGCACGGCGCCACGTCCAAGGACTCCCACGGCTCGCTGCCCGTCATAGACGTCGACGAAAGCACCTTTCTGCGCCGGGAACTGGCTCCTTTCGCGAGCCTTGTCCGCGACGGAATTCCCGCCATAATGAGCGGCCACCTGGCTTTTCCCAAGATTACAGGCGGTTTCGAGCCGGCCTCGCTCTCGAAATCCCTGATAACCGACTACCTGCGCGGCAGGCTGGGGTACAAAGGTCTTGTCATCACCGATGATCTCTATATGGCGGGAGCCCTTGGGGAGGGCTCCATTTTGGGCACCTGCATCCAGGCGCTGATGGCGGGAAACGACATGATTCTGCTCTCGGCCGCCCCCGATCTGGATGGAGCTTTGTGGAAGGGCCTTCTCGCCAAATATAGGGGTGATGAAGCCTTCAGGAAAAGGGCGAGAGAGGCGGCGGGGCGCGGAATCGCCCTCAAGCTGAGGCATCTGCGGCCCCTGGGAGAGAAAGCGCTCGTGCCCGACTCCAGGGCGGTGGCCAGGCTTCTTCCCGATCCCGAAGCGCAGGTCTTTTTCAGGGACTTGGCCAGGCGCAGCGTTTCCCTCGTGGGGAAGGGCGAGCTGCCTTTCCTTCCCGAGAAAAAAGTCATGATCGCCGGACCTTTTTCCGCGTTCAACACGATCGGGAAGAAGAAATACCCCAATTCCACCTCCTATCAGTTTTCGTACAGGCCCGAAAACACCGCGTCCAAGGCCGAGCTGGACGATTTCAGGGCGGCGATATCCGGCTGCGAAGCCGCCATCGTCTGCGTAGCGAACGCGGCGGGACTGCAGTTCGCCAGCGCCGCCCACGACGCGGGCCTCAAGGTAGCGATCATATCCGTGCTCTCGCCCGTCAATGTAAGGCATTCCTCCTGGGCTCAGGCTATCGTGGCCGTCTACCACTACGCGCCCGTCTGTCTGGAGGCCGGTTTCGACGCCCTTCTCGGGGAAATCCCGGCGGGAGGTCATGTGCCCCTGTCGGCGAAGGCGCTGCGATAGCCATGAGGCCGGATTGAATGAGTCGCGTTTTGCGTGAAGCGGACCTGCTAGGATTCGATTTTCCGCCGCAGCGGGAAATCTGCGGCATCGACGAGGCCGGCAGGGGACCTTTGGCCGGCCCCGTCTGCGCCGCGGCCGTCCTGCTCCCCGCGGATTTCGCCTTCGGATTGCTGGACGATTCCAAGGCATTGAGTCCCGCTAAAAGGATTAGAGCCTACGAAGCCATCGTGTCGGGAGCTCTCGATTGGGCGGTGGGTTGGGCGACCTGGGAGGAAATCGGGCGTCTGAACATTCTCAACGCCAGCCTTTTGGCGATGAAACGCGCCTTCGATGCCCTCGTTCTCGAACCGAAAATGGTTTTCGTGGACGGCAACAAGGCGCCTTCCCTGGGCTGTCCGGTATTTCCGCTCATAAAGGGCGACAGTCTTCTTCCCTCGATCATGGCCGCGTCCATTCTGGCCAAGGTCGCGCGGGACAGGCTCATGGCGAGGCTGGACGCCATAGAGCCGCAGTACGGTTTCGCGCGGCACAAAGGCTATCCCACGAAGGCGCACCGCGAGGCCATAAAAAAAACCGGGCTCTCGCTCTGGGCGAGACCCGGTTTCAGGGTTGAATGATAGGTCGGACGGAGATCAGTCCGTCGGGCCGGATTTTTTCACTTTGCGCACGACGATGCGCTTGACCGGCTTGTCCGCGCCGCGGGAACCCGTCGCGGGGCCTTTGCTGCCCGGGCGTTCGGTGTATCGTCCCGCCGAGGACAAGGGCTTGCCCGATGAGGCGCCCGAGCGGCCGGAAGGGGCGCCCGAACGGGGCGAAGCGGTGAATGTGCGGCCAGCGGAAGCGCCCGTGCGGGGCGAGGCGGTGAAGGTACGGCCGGCTGGAGCGCCCGTCCTTTCGGAAGGGGAACTGGTCCTGCCGGAGGGGCCGCCCGCGCGCACCACGGCTCTTCTCGCCGGTTTATGATCCGAATCGCCATGTTCGCGGTAGGATGAAGATCTGCCTTCGCGGGGGCTGTCAAACTCGCGGCGCGGCCTGGATTCCGAACTCCTGCGCGCGGGGCGCTTGCCTTCGTCCTCGTCGTCCGAACGATTGTAAGCGGTCGGATCCGGGGCTACCTTGATGCCTGTCTTGTCTATGAATTTAAGCGCCGATTGGAGGGACTTCAGGAATTCCTCCATATGCTCGCCGAACACCACGATGGAACGCCTGTCGAAGCTTTCACCTTCGCTGGGCTTGCTCTCGACGATGCTCAGGAACACGTCGCCGTTCCTGTTCTGTTTGACGTTGAAAAAATACGTCCTGCCATCGCAGGCGAATCTCGTCGAAAAAAGCTCTCCGCGAATACCCATCCCTAACTCCTCTTGTAAGCAGCGTTCCATACTACACGAAAGTCCGGGTTTTGCACAAGCCGCGAAGCCTTCGCGGGCTTCTCAGCGGTCGGCGGCCCGCACCATGCCCGCGTGCCAGGAGAGGAAGTATTCCTCGTCGGCCGGACCGCCGCCCTCCACGTCGGCCATTACCCTGAAAACAGGCTCCGTGCCCGAGCCGCGCATCCAGAGGAAAGCCTTGGGCACTCCCGCGGCCGTCGAAAAGACAATGCGCAGGCCTCCCTGCCCCGAAGCGGCGAAATCGTCGCCTATCGCCTTTTCTACGGTGCCGTTGGACGAGAAGGCCGTCCAAGACGCTATTCCGAAACGACGATCGAGTTCGGATTTTCGTTTTTCCCATTCGACGGAGAATATGTCCCGGTAGCTGGCCTTGAGAGCTATCTTATCGGAAGTCCGAACGTGTAGCGCCGCCCTCTCCTCGAAGACGCTCGTGGTGGCCCATACCGGCAGGCTCGCGATGACATCGGCAAGGTCGTAATCGTCCCTGTATTCCGATTCCTTTCCGCAGGCCTTGAGCCAGAGACGGAAAAGACCCGGGCTGTCCGGCAGGTCAGGCAGGCGCAGGAGACGGATCATGGCGCCTAAGGTGGAAAGCGGGTCCCGCACCTTCGAAGGATGCGTTATCGTGCCTCCGTTCGATCCCTCGCCCAGGATGCGCACGGTCCAGCCCTCGCGGCGGAGATTCTCGGCAAGGTTCACGACGTTCGCCTCGCCCGTTTCCGATCTGAATACGGAGGCGCCGAAATAGCCGGCGATGCGCTCTATGCGCATGCTCGTCGCGTCGTTCACGACGACGGCGATCTTTCCTGATTTAAGCGCCGCGAGTTCGGCCAGACAGGATAGGGAGAACACTTCCTGGGCTTCCAGCATGCGCGCCTTTCCCTGGGCTTTGTCAAAGAAGACAAGATTGCCTCGGTCACCGTCGCAGTCGGGTACATAGCCCAGCTGGTAGGCCGGATCTATGGCATGGGCTTCGCCCACGAGGCGCATGCAGAGCGAAAGCGATCCTCCCTCAGGCACGATGCGGTGGCCGAAAAGTCTCGGCTGATCGTTGAAGAATTTCGTCCTGATCGACAGTCCCTCGAAGAAATCCCTGTCTATGGAAAGCGACCGGGCTGAGCCGTTGAGTTCGGCGACGATGCCCAGGGGGCGCTTCGAGCAGGCTTCGGCAAGCTGGTCCAGGCAATCGGCCTGGTCTTCCATTGCCGCTTCGCCTGTAACGACCTCATGGGTAAAAAGGGTATAGGCGGAGACG
The DNA here is from genome assembly GCA_963677895.2 of Treponemataceae bacterium. Lineage (GTDB taxonomy): Bacteria > Spirochaetota > Spirochaetia > Treponematales > Rectinemataceae > UBA11090. Next base: position 570,137 of record CAXXGJ010000018.1, read on the forward strand.
GACTGCCTTTTCCATGCCGTGCATTCCTCGAAACAGGCGGCGATGGCTTCTTTCCCGGCTGCCGAAATCAGCGCCAAGGCTTCACGGGATGAATCTGGGGAAGCGACCGCGGCCTTGAAATCGGCGATGAGCGGAGCTATCTGGCTCGCGTTCAGCACGCCGCCCGTTCCAAGGCCGAATTTTACGCCATTATGGCCGGGGGGATTGTGGCTGGCGGAGATGTAGGCGAATCCCGCGATCCTGCGGGGATCCTCGGCGGGCAGCCCGCCCGCCTTCCCCGCGAGGGCCATAATCTCCGGGGCGGAAACAATGAAACAGTAGCGCACTTCCATCCCCATGCCCAGGAGGACGCGGGCGAAAATGTCGCCCAAAGCGGGGCCGGTAGGGCGAGAATCGAGACCCAGGAGAACGGCAGGCTTCCGTCCGCCATGATTTTCCGTCGGCTGGCTCATGATGAAGTTGCCGAAGGCTCTCGCCATCAACGCCGCGAGGACGGCGTCGGCCTTCGATATATGGATGGAGAGGGAGTCGTCGGCGTCGTCGCCGGTCGACCATGAGGCCTGCGCGTCCCCGGCCAGGGGAGCCGCGAAGACCTTTCGCCAGCCCGATGCCGACAGGATCAGCGTCGAGGCGGCGCGGGCGATCTCGGTGCGGGAGGGCAGGCTTTTGGCGTCCAGGGGGAGGGGGAGAATGTCGGGATCTCCGATGTCGATACCCGTGGCGGGATGATATATCATGGACACGATGTCTCTCCTTATTGCCGCGCGGCGGTTTTTGCGTCGCACGTTGCATGCTTTTTGCTTGTTTATTGCCAGTACATTGCCAGTATACGACAAGCCTCATCCAAAAATCCATAAAACGCATTGCGCCCGCGCGACCAAATCGATATCTTTTCGGGAGTGAACACCCTCAGCCTGTTGAAAAGCCTTGCCTCCGGCTTCATTCCTCTTCTCGCCTACATCGCGGCGGAACTCGTTTTCGGCGAGACAATAGGCCTTTTTGTGGGACTCGGCATCGGGATCCTCGAATTCATCATCAGCTACCTGAAGGAAAAGAAAGCCGACCTCTTCGTCGCCGCCGATACCCTGCTGCTAGCCGCCATGGGACTCCTCTCTCTTCTCCTCCGCAATCAGATATTCTTCCGCATGAAGCCGGCCATAATGGAAGGTTTCATGGCCATCGCCATGGCCTTCCTGCTCTTTCTGCCCCCAAAAGCGCTCCAAGGGTATATGAGCCATCAGATCAAGGGAATTGTCCTGGACGAGGCAGGAATGCCGGCGCTCCGACGCAGTCTGGGCCTCATGGTGGCGGTGTTCACGCTTCATGCCGGGCTGACAACTTGGGCGGCCCTGGCCGCCAGCACCGCCCTGTGGGGCTTCGTCTCCGGCGGCCTGCTCTATATCATGCTCGGTATAGCCCTGGCGGGTCAGTGGATGACCCTACGCAAGCAAAGAAAAAACAGCCCCCAGCCCGAGCCTTTGGCCTGGTGCCTCCTCATGCTCGACGGGGCGGGGAGCCTCTACGCGGGAAAAATCCCCGGGAACGAAAGCCGATGGGACAGCCCCGCCAGAGGGAAAGCTGCCGGAGAAGCCGGCCTGGAGGCCAGTCTTGGGCAGACGCTCGCCCGGCTGGGCATCAAAGCCGCGGGAGCGGACCGCTCTTTTTCCATCCGCCCCGCCTTCATCCTCGATGCTTCGGGGAAAATCCTGCCGATATCCGCGTCGCCGGAGCCGGGCGCCGAATTGGTGCTCACCGCCACGCTTCCGCTTCAAGCCTTCCCCAAAGGCATAGACCCGACCGAACGGAGACTTTGGCCTGTTCCCGACCTCCTCGCTCTCGTCGCGACGGGCAAGCTGGCCGTTTCCTTCGAGCGGGAGCTCCTCGCGCTCTCCTTCCTGGGCAACCCTTTACGCGGCGAGGCGGGAGCAGGTATAGTGTCCGATAACAATGATGCACATATTTAACGCCCTGTTCTGGCTGCTGAGAGGAGTCAGGGTTTACGCGCTCGTAGGTTCGACAGGAACCGGAAAGAGCTTCAGGGCAAAGCTCGTGGCGCAGAAGTATGGCATCGAGATGATCATCGACGACGGGCTTCTCATCCGCGGCGACCAGCTCGTAGCCGGCAAATCGGCGAAAAAGGAAGCGTTGTATCTCGGCGCGGTCAAGACGGCGCTCTTTCACGAAAAGAACCACCGTGACCAAGTCGCCAAGGCGCTACAGCGGGAGAAGTTCCGCAAGATACTCGTGATCGGCACCAGCGAGAAAATGGTTACCCGGATCTGCGAACGCCTTCAGATCCCGCAGCCCTTTAAAATCATCAAAATCGAGGACATCGCGACGAAAGCCGAGATCGAAAAGGCCTTGCAGTCGCGCCAAATCGAAGGCAAGCACGTGATCCCGGTTCCCGCCCTCGAAATCCGCCGCAATTACCCATCCATATTTTACGACAGCGTTCGCGTCTTCCTGAAAAGAAGCTTCGGCGCCGGCGCTTCCCTGCCCAAAATCTATGAAAAGTCAGTAGTCAGGCCCGAGTACGCCAAGAGGGGCAGGGTGGCCATTTCCGAAGCCGCCCTTTCCCAGATGGTCGTCCACTGCGTGAGCGAATTCGATCAGTCGGTCCATGTGAAAAGGCTCGCGATACGTGATGATTCCCAAGGGTACAGGATAACGGTAGTGCTGGAAGCACCCTATGGAACGAAACTGGCCTCCAACGCCCATGCCCTGCAGGAATATATAGTAGACAGCATCGAACGCTTTACGGGCATCCTCGTGGCTGAGGTCAACATCGTCATCGATCGGCTCACTCCCAGAAGAAAAGCTGATAAAACAAAAAAATAGATCGGTTTCCGCGAAGCCGAATGAAGTTGCCGGCGTATTGACGACCTCGAAAGAACCGTGTACTATTGGCTTTGTTGCGTGATGAATGAGCCTCATTACGCATCAAACGTATCCAAGGAGAACCGTCGTGCCCTGTGGTAGAAAACGAAAGCTTAAGAAAATAGCGACGCATAAGAGAAAGAAGAAGAGAAGACTCAATAGACACAAGACCAGAGTCTCCTGACAATCGTTATTTTCATGGAAAAGCTGTCCTGACGGGCAGCTTTTTTTATTTGGCGACCCGAGAGCGCCGTAAGGCCGAAAGTCTTGTCCCTCGCGGCGCTATAGCCTTATAATCTTCATGAATCTCAATTCTTCAATGGAAGCAGGTGGTTGAATATGAACGAACTCCTGAAAAAGATTTCCGATTTCGGCATAGTGCCCGTCGTAAAGCTGGATGACGCGAAGGACGCCCTGCCGCTGGCGAAAGCCCTTTACGAAGGCGGCCTGCCCCTGGCCGAAATCACCTTCCGTACATCGGCCGCCGAAGAGGCGATCCGCAGGCTCAGCGCGCAAATGCCGGAAATGCTCGTCGGCGCGGGCACCGTCCTCACGCGGGAACAGGCCGACAAGGCCATCGCCGCCGGCGCGAAATTCATCGTCACGCCCGGCTTCAACGGCAAAATCGTCGAGCACTGCATCGCGAAAGGCGTTCCCATAGTACCGGGCTGCTCCGGCCCAAGCGACATGGAAGCCGCGATGGAACTGGGCCTCGACGTGGTCAAATTCTTCCCGGCCGAGCAGGCTGGCGGCGTGGAGTACCTCAAGGCCGTTTCGGGACCCTATCCCAACCTGAAATTCATGCCCACCGGCGGCATCAATGCCCAAAACCTCAACGACTACCTCTCGCTCAAAAATGTGCTGGCCTGCGGCGGCTCGTGGATGGTAAAGGCCGACCTTGTCGGCGCGGGAGACTTCGCGGCGATAACCGAACTCACGAAGCAAGCGGTGAGCAGCATGCTCGGATTCGGCCTCCTCCATATCGGCGTCAACGCCATAAGCGAGGAAAGCGCGGCGGAGATAGCCGGAGTCTATAGGGACAGGTTCAACATGAGCTACCGCGCGGGAAAAAGCTCCATTTTCGCCGGCGAAATCCTGGAAGTGATGAAAAAACCCGGCGCCGGAAAACTCGGCCACATCGGCATCACCACCAACTACATCGAGCGCGCCATCGCCCATTTCAAGCTTCGCGGCATAGCCCTGGACGAGAATTCCAGGAAGTACAACGACGCGGGCAAACTGGTTGCCATTTTCTTCACCGACGAGCCGGGTGGTTTCGCCATCCACCTCACCCAAGTCTAGCGAATACAACAAAAATACAGCCTCCATCGACGAAGCCCGTTTCAATTATTGAAACGGGCTTTCATTTTTACAGAAAACACTCTTGTCAAATTTTGAAACAATGGTATACTCTGGTGAAACGACACGAAGGAAGGAACAAGATGGCGCAATCCGTTCTCGTGATAAACCCGGGCTCCACCTCCACCAAGATCGCCGTGTTTGAAGGCGGCGGGAGGATCTTCGATCATTCGCTGAGCCATTCCTCCGAAGAACTGAAACCTTTTCCCACCATCGCCTCCCAATATGAATTCCGCAAGCTAGCCATCCTGGAAGTTCTCGCGGCCAAGGGCTTCAACGTGGGCAAGCTGGTCGCCGTCGTGGGCAGGGGAGGGGTCCTCCATCCCATCCCGAGCGGCGTCTACCGCGTCAACGAAGCGATGAAAGCCGATATCCTCGCGGCCAAATACGGCGAACACGCGTCCAACCTGGGCGCGCTCATCGCCGACGACATCGCCGCCGAACTCGGAATCCCCGCCTATATCGCCGATCCCGTGGTCGTGGACGAACTCTCCGACGTCGCGAGGGTTTCGGGCCACAAGCTTTTTCAGAGAATTTCCATATTCCATGCCTTGAATCAGAAAGCCGTGGCCAGGCGCTATGCCGCCGAACAGGGCAAGAAATACGAATCCCTGAGCCTCATCGTCGTCCATATGGGCGGAGGCGTCTCGATCGGACTGCATAGACAGGGCCTTGTCGAGGACGTCAACCAGGCATTGAGCGGCGAAGGTCCCTTCAGCCCCGAACGCTCGGGCACCCTTCCCGTGAACCAGCTGGCCAAGCTCTGCTTTTCCGGCAAATACAGCGAGAAGGAAGTCATGAAGATGATATCCGGCGCGGGCGGCATGGTGAGCTTCCTCGGCACCAACGACATGAGAGAGGTGGAAAAGCTGCGCCTCGCGGGCGATCCGGCCGCCACCCTCTATTTCAACGCCTTCGTCTACCAGGTCGGGAAGACCATCGGCGCCATGGCCGCCGCCGCGAAGGGCAGGGTGGACGCCATCATCCTCACCGGCGGCATCGCCCACGACAAGGACGTCGTCGCCGGTCTGAAGGAAATGTGTTCCTTCATCGCTCCCTTCACGGTCTATCCCGGCGAGGGAGAGCTCGAGGCCCTGGCCCAGGCTGGCCTGGGCGCCATCAACGGCACGAGGCCGGTTTTGGAGTATAAAGCATGAAATATATTTCCGAATTGTTGCAGGCTGCCGCGTCCGCCGGGCGCATGAAACTGGCGGTGGCCTCGGCGCAGGAAGCCTCCGTCCTGGAAGCAGTCGTCGACGCCTACGCGGCGGGCATAGCCGAACCGATCCTCGTCGGCGATCCCGAGGCCATCGCGGCGGCGGCGGCCGAGGCCAGAGGCGGCAAGGGCGTGGATATTTCGGCCTTCGAGATAGTTCCCGTCAAGGATCTCTACGCTTCCGCCGCCAAGGCCGTGGAATTGGTCAGGACGGGCAGGGCGGGATTCCTCATGAAAGGCATCATCGACACGGCCCCCCTGCTCAAGGCGGTGCTCAACAAGGAGACGGGAATCAACGCCGGGCATCTCGCCAGCCACGTGGCCGTCATGGAAGTGCCTACCTACCACAAACTCCTCGTCATCACCGACGCGGCCATCAATATCGCCCCCGATCTTCCTGGATTCGTCGACATCATCAACTCAGCCGTGACCGTTTCGCGGGCTCTCGGCACGAAGCTGCCCAAGGTAGCCATCCTCGCGGCCGTGGAAAAGGTGAACGCCGAGAAAATGCCCTGCACGGTGACCGCCGCCATTCTCACCCAGATGAACAGACGAGGCCAGATCAAGAACTGCGTCGTCGACGGACCTCTCGCCCTGGACAACGCGATCAGCGCCGAAAGCGTGCGGATCAAGAAGATTGTCTCCGAAGTCGCGGGCGACGCCGATATCCTCGTCGTCCCGGACATCGAAGCCGGCAACATCCTGTACAAATGCCTGCTCGACCTGGCTCAGGCCAAGGGCGCGGGCATCATCATGGGCGCCGCCAAACCCGTCGTCCTCACCAGCCGCGCCGACACCGCGGAAACCAAACTCGCCTCCATAGCGCTCGCCGCCCTCACCGGCCGCTGGGCAAGCTAGAAGGCGCGACAAGGAGTCCTCTATGGCCAACAAGGGTAAACCGGTCATCGACAGGGAACGATGCAAAGGCTGTCTGCTTTGCGTCCGCGCCTGTCCCGTGAAAGTGCTCGGGCCTGATTCCACGCCCAATTCCTGGGGCTACTATCCTTCCTCGGTCCTGGCCCCGGAAAAATGCATAGCCTGCGGAAACTGCTACCAGGTCTGTCCCGACGTAGCCGTCACCGTCTATAAACTGTGAAGGAGAAGCCCATGTCCGAAGACATTCGCCTCATGAAAGGCAACGAGGCTATCGGCGAGGCCGCCGTGCGCGCCGGCTGCAAGGCCTATTTCGGGTATCCGATCACGCCCCAGAACGAACTCACGGCCTATATGGCGGTGCACATGCTCGCCAAAGGCCGGACCTTCATCCAGGCCGAGAGCGAAGTATCGGCCATCAATATGGTCTATGGAGCCGCCGCCACGGGCGCCCGCGCCATGACCAGCTCGTCCAGCCCCGGCGTTTCCCTGAAGCAGGAAGGCATCTCCTACCTCTGCGGCGCCGATCTTCCCGCCGTCATCGTCAACGTGGCCCGCTCCGGCCCCGGCCTCGGCGGCATCTCGCCCAGCCAGGGCGACTATTTCCAGTCCACCCGCGGCGGCGGCCACGGCGACTATTACACGATCGTCCTCGCCCCCAAGGGCGTGCAGGACGCTGCCGATCTCACCTACGAAGCCTTCGCCATCACCGAAAAATACAGGATTCCCGTTCTCATCCTCGCCGACGGACTCATCGGCCAGATGATGGAGGGCGTCGTCCTCCCGCAGCCTCTCGATCCCGAGGGCTTTCCCCGCAAGGCCTGGGCCGCCGGCCATCAGGAAGAGATGAAACGCGATCCCAACCACGTCACCAGCATCCATCTCGTGCCCGAGGAACTGGAGGCCCACCATCCTGGAACGCTTCAAGCGCTACGATCAGGTGAAGAAAGAGCTCTGCCGCTTCGAGGAAGTCCAGGTGGAGGACGCCGACCTCGTCCTCGTGGCCTACGGCACCTCGGCGCGCGTAAGCCTGGGCGCCCTGCAGGCGGCCCGCAAGCTCGGACTCAAGGTCGGGCTTTTCCGCCCCATTACCCTCTGGCCTTTCCCCTACGACAGGCTCTCCGAACTCGCGCGGAAGGGCAAGCGCTTCCTCGCGGTGGAAATGAGCATGGGGCAGATGGTGGAAGACGTTCGATTGGCCGTCAACGGCCAGGCGCCCGTCGATTTCTACGGCAGGTGCGGCGGAATAGTCCCCAGCGAGGAAGAAGTGCTCGCTGAAATCCAGCGGATTCTCGCCCGGCGGATTCTCGCCCAGCGCCTTCCCGCCGGTCAGGCATAAGGAGCTCATCATGGAACTAGCATTCGGCCATCCGAAGAGCCTTAAGCCCATACAGACCAAGTACTGCCCCGGCTGCGGCCATGGCGTGATACACAGACTCATCGCCGAGGTGATCGACGAAATGGGATTGCAGACTGAAATCCATCATCACCAACCCTGTCGGCTGCTCGATCTGGGCCGACCTCTATTTCGATTTCGACTCGGTGCAGCCAGCCCACGGCAGAACCCCCGCGGCCGCCACCGCCGTCAAACGCATGCTCCCCGACCACCTCGTCATCTGCTATCAGGGCGACGGCGACCTCGCCGCCATAGGCACGGCTGAGATAATCCACGCCGCGAACCGCGGCGAGAAGTTCACGACGATCTTCGTGAACAACGCTATCTACGGAATGACGGGCGGCCAGATGGCGCCGACAACCCTCATCGGCCAGTACGCGACCACGGCTCCGAACGGACGCGATCCCATAGGCGCCGGCATGGGCTATCCCATAGGCCGGGGCATCTTTCCCGAAGTCAATTTCGTACATGGCCGACTGATGCGACAAGGCAAAGCGCACGTCGGTCTGCTGATCGTCGAGGTAAACCGAATAAGAGTACGGAGTCAGTTTTTCCTGATCATAGCTGTATGAAATAACCGGTTTCAAATCTTTTTCATCACCCTGAAACGGGCTCAGGTTGAAGGCTGAACTTCCGCGGTGGCTGGTAATTTCCAATGGCAACCCGCGAAGCAATTCGCTGGTGTAGTCGCCCCGTTCAGGATAAACCCGCAACAAGCTGTTGGGCAGATGGATGGTTGGAAAGGTAGGAACCAACAAGTGACTGATGTTCCCCATGTAAGGATTGACATAATCGACCGGATCTTTTCCGGCCGCATTGCTTTGAAGCCAACCCGTTGATAGTAAAGAAAAGAGCACCAGATACAGGCTCTTTTTTAATCGAATGGTTATCATTTGTTTTAGTTTAGGATATTGATCCAAATATATGTTTTCTTCGGCTTTGGTTTGCGCTAAAAACTGAAGTTCTCCGGCCCGAAGATTGATTTTTATAAATGATTAACAAGAGTTTTTTTCAGCAAAGTCCTAACCTATTGTTAGTTTTGCCTTAGCCGGTACATTTTGAGAAGGATAATTTGCGTTTTATTTGTTTTATGAAGTGTTGATTTTTTTTGTTTTATATAGCTGCTAAGCCTTTTCATAAGAAGTGTATATGAAATTTAAACTGAATATTGAACGATTATTCCTGATTATGAGTTGCCTGGTGATGATTGCTTTTTCAGGTAAGTCACAAACAAATATGGTGTTTTATCCGCTTGACCAGCAAATAAATTCATCGGGCATGAATCCCTCGTTTTTGACCAGGCAAAACAGATTTACGTTTAGCATTTTTCCTTTGTCGGGACTGAATGTTGGGTACAATAATCAACAGGCTGTTAAAAATATGTTGACAGACTTTCTGCAGGGAGACCAAACCAATCAACAGTTCCGCGAGGTTTTTGACAGCATGATCAGTCTCGAGCTTTTTTATCAGCGGCTGGAGGATAACCTGGTAAGTTTAGGCTACAACTCATCTGTGGGATCATTCGATTTCAGGATAAAAGAAAATATACAGCTCCTGACGGACGTCAAAAATCAATTCTCCGAGTTTTTAATTAATAACACGGCGCAATCAATCGCTCTTGGTACTCCTGAATCTTTTCCGGCATTGGCGTTGCATTACCGCGAGTATAGTCTGGGTTATGCCAAGGAAATTATCAAGAATAAGTTATCGGCGGGGGTGAGGCTCAAAGCATATTTTGGCAAAGCGGCAATGGAATCATCGGCGAGTGGTGTTGCGGTTCAGAAGAACTCCGATATTTACCTTCAAACGAATGGACGGTTAAACATTTCGGCGCCTATTGATGTGGTTTCTTACAGTGATAATTCGCTTCAGACGGTTGCCCTGGACAACAATTTTTCTGTAGGCAATTATTTGATGAATTCTAAAAACAGCGGATTTGGGTTCGATGTCGGAGTTAACTACCAGCTTACACCTGAACTTTCCTTTTCCGCTAGTGCAATTGATGTAGGAAAGATAAACTGGAAGAACAACCTGAATAACATGAATTTCGAAGGTGAATACAGGCTTCCTGCAGAGTTTATTGCTGCCAACGCTGACGGAGTTTTAACCAAGAACCCTGATTTTACTTCGGAAACAGTAAGTTTTCCGGAACTTTATAAGATCAAAGCAGACTCGTTGCCGTATTCGACACAGCTGCCAATGGCGGTTTATACTGGAATTAAATATCGGCTCAGTTCCAGGTTTAATTTAAGTTTGGTTGACCGGTTTATACACGCGCCATCCATGAGTTTCAATAGTATTATGGCAACCGGGATATACGATTTAAAACAGAATTTATCGCTCAGTGCTGGCTTTTCGGTGTTGGGCAACTCTTATCCCAACATGCCTTTTGCGCTCCTTTACAGGTGGGGTGGTGGTCAGCTTTATGCCGGAACAGATAATCTGCTTTCGGTGCTGATCCCCTCAGTTTCCGAATTCTCAGGAATAACTTTCGGGATGAGTTTTTATCCGTTTAAGGAAAAAATGAGGTACAACGATCAGATTGATTACCTTCCGTTTTATCGGGAAAAGAAACATAAGGGATCAAGGAGCAAATAATTGTAAATGTGTATGTTGATTTAGTTTCAGCCGAATGATTGATTCTGTTTTTCGGACAACCGTTGAAAAGAACATCGGGTTCAATCGGGTTATGCGGCTCTTCTTTTTGATTTGGGCTGTTATACGATTCGACTAAAAATCTTAATTTTGAGCAAAGTTGAATCAGAATGGCAGATCAAAGAATCAGTTTACAGCAACGCTTATTGCAAAAGCTTTCTCCGCAGCAGATACAGGTTATCAAGTTGCTTGAGATTCCTACGATTCAGCTTGAGCAGCGAATCAAAAGCGAACTGGAGGAAAACCCGATTCTGGAAATGATTGAAGGGGAAAATCCGGATGAGAGCTACGACGATGCCGGCGATTCGGATGAAGCGCCCGGAAGCGACGAATTTTCGCTCGAAGATTACATGAATGAGGAAGATATTCCGAACTACCGCCTCAACGCCAATAACTACTCGAAAGACGACAAGCAGGTTGAGATGCCTTATTCTTCAGGAATTAGTTTTCACGACTCGCTGATTGAGCAGTTGGGCCTTTCAAATCTGGGCGAAGAAGAAGAGCGCATTGCCGAATATATCATCGGCAACATCGACGAGGATGGTTATCTGCGCCGCGATTTGCTTTCAATTTCCGACGATTTGGCGTTTCACCTCAATATCGATGTGAAAATTGAGGATTTGGAACGTTACCTCGATATTATTCAGGACTTTGACCCTCCGGGCATTGGTGCGCGCGATCTTCAGGAATGTTTGCTTTTACAGATCATGCGGAAAAAGGGGAAAGACTCGACCTGCCTGGCGGCCAAAATCATTCAGGACCAGTTTGACGAATTCACCAAAAAGCATTACGATAAAATTCAGCGCAAATACGAAGTCTCGGAGGAGGAATTAAAAGAGGCGATTGACGAAATCCTGAAGCTGAATCCGAAGCCCGGAAGCTCGTACAGCAACCCGATGAGCAAATCGAATCAGGTAATTGTGCCCGATTTTCTGCTCGACAATCTGGACGGAGAACTTCAGTTAAGCCTGAATCAGAAGAATGTTCCCGACCTTCAGCTGAATGGTACTTACATGGATTTGATGAAGACGTACGCGGTGAATAAAAGCGGTGCATCGAAAGATCAGAAGGAGGCCATGATGTTTATGAAGCAGAAGCTGGATTCGGCTAAGTGGTTCATCGACGCTATTCGCCAGCGCCATCAGACGTTGTACATTACCATGAGCGAGATCATCAAGTTTCAGAAAGAGTTTTTTCAGGATGGCGACGAAACCAAGCTGAAACCTATGATTCTGAAGGATATTGCTGATTTAACCGGCCTTGATATTTCAACCATTTCGCGCGTTTCGAACAGTAAATATATCCAGACTCACTTCGGAATTTATCCGCTGAAATATTTCTTTTCGGAAGGACTTCAGACCGACACCGGCGAGGAAGTTTCGACCCGGGAAATAAAAAAGATATTGAAGGAATGTATCGAGAATGAAGACAAGAGGCATCCGGTTACCGACGAAAAACTGGCCTTAATCCTGAAAGAAAAATCGTACATTGTGGCCCGCCGGACGGTAGCTAAATACCGCGAACAAATGGGAATACCGGTGGCCCGAATGAGAAAAGAACTGTAATTTGATTTTGAATTAACGGTTGTCGGTTGAGGGTTTAAAATGAGTAGTCAATCAGAAATCGTTGATCATTAATCGTTAACCGATTGCACTAATGAACGACAACAAAATTCTGAACCTGACAGCGCGTATCATGTCAGTCATGTTTCATCCCCTGTTAATGCCAACTTTAGGTTTTCTGCTTCTTTTCAACTCCGATTTCTACTTTTCAATTTTACCGTGGAATCTGAAAAGATATATGCTTCTGGTCGTTTTCTTTTCAACCTGCATTTTGCCTGCTATTAGTATTGGCATTCTGACTTTAAACCAACGGTTTAACATTAATATGGAAAAGAATACCGATCGGGTGTTGTCGCTGTTAATTTGTGCGGTTTCGTACTACCTTGGCTACCAGATTCTCAAGCGTCTGCCGGTTTTTCCGTTTTATAATATTTTATTGGTTGGGGCTGTTTTGGTGCAAATTGCACTTGTCCCTTTGTCAATGCGCTGGAAAATCAGCACTCATGCTGCGGCTATTGGTGGTTTGATTGGCGGTATTTTAGGGCTGGCATTCAGGCTTCAGGAGAACCCGGTTAATCTTTTATTGATACTGATCATGACGGCAGGACTTATCGGGACTTCGCGGCTTATTCTTCAGAAAAACACCGGGACACAAGTGTATGCCGGTTTTTCGGTTGGGTTCCTGGTTCTGCTTTTGGTGATTACCTATATTTAGAAATATGGAAAAAGAGTCATTAGAAAACGGGTAAATATTTGCTAATGACTCTTTCCTATTTTAGATCAATCCGTTTCTTTTAAGTAAAGCGTTCGCAGTAGGTTCCTGTCCACGGAAAGCTTTATATAACTTCATCGGGTGTTCACTTCCTCCTTTTTCCAGAATATTAATGCGGAACGAATCGGCCGTTTTTCGGTCGAAAATTCCATTCTCCTGAAATACTGAAAATGCATCGGCATCCAGCACTTCAGCCCATTTATAGCTGTAATAACCGGCGTCATATCCTCCTGAAAAAATGTGCGAAAACGAAGTACTTTGCAGGCTCCCTTCCACTGACTCGAACAAATCAGTTGAAGAAATAGCAGCCATTTCAAACGGTTTTAATTCGCCTTCAACCGGTGTTTCGCGGTGGTGATACGCCATATCCAACATTCCGAAACTCAACTGGCGTTCCATCATGTAAGCGGCCTGGAAATTCTGTGCCTGGCGTATTTTCTCGATCAGCTCTTCGGGCATTTTTTCACCTGTTTGGTAATGAACGGCAAACGTATCGAGCCACTCTTTTTCGTAGGCCCAGTTTTCGTGCATCTGCGACGGAAGCTCAACAAAATCCCAGTACACGTTGGTGCCCGAGGTTCCGGGGAACTGGCATTGTGACAACATGCCGTGCAGGCCATGTCCAAACTCGTGCAGGAATGTGGTTACTTCGTCGAAAGTCAGCAGCGACGGCGTTGTTTCTGTCGATTTGCTGAAATTGGTAACCAGCGAAACATGTGGCCGTATTTGTTTTCCGTTGACGTTTGATTGCGGGCGGTAGTCGGTCATCCAGGCACCTGAGCGCTTGCTTTCGCGTGGGAAAAAATCGAGGTAAAGTACCGCAATGAAATCGCCTTTTTCGTTGTACACTTCGTAAGCCATCACATCCGGATGATAAACTTCGATGTCTTTATTTTCTTTCAGTCCCAGCCCATAAAGCTTGTGAGCCAGCTGGAATACTCCAGAAATCACCTTTTCAAGCTGAAGGTATGGTTTTACCTCCTCGTCGGTGAAATTGTATTTTTCTTCCTTCAGTTTTTCGGAATAATAGGACCAGTCCCAGCGCTGAAGGTTCCCCACCAGTCCGGCTTTGGCGGCATATTCCTGTACTTCGGCAAATTCCTTTTCGGCAAAAGGTTTTGATGCCTGGTGCAGATCTTCCAGAAAAAGCTCCACTTTTTCAGGCGTTTCGGCCATGCGTTCCTGAAGTTTGTATTCGGCATGTGTGCTG
>CAXXGJ010000019.1:0-12004 GCA_963677895.2 Treponemataceae bacterium
CGTGACGCCCGATCAGGATCGGCTTGGCGATACCTTCATCACGAACCACCTGCACGGCACGCAGCACGCGCTCATCCTCGCCCTCGGCAAAGACGATGCGTTTCGGCGCCATCTTGGCTTGCGAGAAGACCGGCTTCATGATCATGCCGGAGTGGTAGACGAATTCGTTCAAGCCCTGAACGTAGGCATCCCAGTCCTTGATCGGCCGCGTTGCGACGCCGGAATCCATGCCCGCCTTGGCAACGGCCGGCGCGATCTTGACGATCAGGCGCGGATCGAAGGGATTCGGAATCAGGTATTCCGGGCCAAAGCTGGCGACCTTCTCGCCGTAGGCACGGGCCGCAACTTCTGACTGCTCGGCGCGCGCCAGTTCGGCGATCGCCTTGACGGCAGCCATCTTCATTTCTTCGGTAATCGTCGTCGCGCCGACATCGAGCGCACCGCGGAAAATAAAGGGGAAGCAGAGGACGTTGTTGACCTGGTTCGGGTAGTCCGAGCGACCGGTACAAATGATGGCGTCGCTACGGACGCTCTTGACCAGCTCTGGCGTGATTTCCGGGGTCGGATTGGCCAGCGCCATGATCAGCGGATTGGCCGCCATCTTGGCAACCATCTCCGGCTTCAGCACGCCACCGGCCGACAGGCCGAGGAAGACATCAGCATCGGCGATCACCTCGCCCAGCGTCCGGGCATCGGTCACCTTGGTGTAGCGCGCCTTGATCTCGTCCATTTCTTCGACACGGCCTTCGTAGACCAGGCCCTTGATGTCGGTCACCCAGATGTTGGCGGGTGGCGCACCGAGCATGACCAGCAGGTCGAGACAGGCCAAGGCGGCCGCACCGGCACCGGAGGTGACGATCTTGACCTTGGACAGGTCCTTGCCGATCAGATGCAGGCCATTGAGGATGGCGGCACCGACGACAATGGCCGTGCCATGCTGGTCATCATGGAAAACGGGAATCTTCATCCGTTCGCGCAGCTTCTTCTCGATGTAGAAGCATTCCGGCGCCTTGATGTCTTCGAGGTTGATGCCGCCGAAGGTCGGCTCCAGCGAGGCGATGGTGTCGATCAGCTTGTCGGGGTCGCGCTCTTCGATTTCGATATCGAAGACGTCGATGTTGGCGAACTTCTTGAACAGCACGCCCTTGCCTTCCATGACCGGCTTGGCGGCCAAGGGGCCGATAGCACCGAGGCCGAGGACGGCAGTACCGTTGGTGATCACACCGACCAGGTTGGCCCGCGAAGTCAGCGTACTGGCTTCGCGCGGATCAGCGACGATCTCCTCGCAGGCAAAGGCAACACCCGGCGAGTAAGCCAACGACAAATCGTACTGGTTAGTCAGCTGTTTGATTGGGGTAACCGCAATCTTGCCCGGCTTGGGCTCGCGGTGATAGTAGAGAGCTGCTTCGCGTAATTGCCGAGAATCCATGTCGCCTCCGTTTTATATCGTGAAATGCCATTTCGAATCGCGGAAAATAATACCATGCAACCGCCCACCGAACACCCTCGGGAATCACTTAGGGGCGTAAAGTCAAGTAGATGTTTACCCTAAGTTGATGCATAATTACGGGCTTCCCAGCCGACGGCCCCTAGCCGCTTTCAGTCTTGGTGGCAGCTCCCGGCGACTGGCGTGAAACCTAGCTATTTCAGTAACTTAGAGAGAGACATCGCCATGACCGCACCGCTGAATGCACCTGCATACGTCAAACACGAAGCCCTGAAAAAATGGGTCGCCGAAATCGCCGAGCTGACCCAGCCGGACCGTATCCACTGGGCCGACGGGTCGCAGGAAGAGTATGACCGCCTGTGCGCGGAAATGGTAGAGGCCGGTACGCTGATCAAGCTGAACGAAGCCAAGCGCCCGAATTCCTACCTCGCCTTCTCCGACCCGTCCGATGTGGCTCGCGTCGAAGACCGCACCTACATCTGCTCCGCCAAGAAGGAAGACGCCGGCCCGACCAACAACTGGGAAGAGCCTGCCGTCATGCGTGAAAAGCTGAACGGCATCTTCAAGGGCTGCATGAAGGGTCGCACGATGTATGTGATCCCGTTCAGCATGGGCCCGCTCGGTTCGCCGATCGCTCACATCGGTTTCGAAATCACCGACTCCGCCTACGTCGTCACCAACATGCGCACGATGACCCGCATGGGCAAGGCTGTTTTCGACGTGCTCGGCACCGATGGCGAATTCGTCCCCTGCATCCACACCGTCGGCGCGCCCCTCGAACCGGGCCAGCAAGATGCCAAGTGGCCTTGCAACCCGACCGTCAAGTACATCGTGCATTACCCGGAAACCCGTGAAATCTGGTCCTACGGTTCCGGTTACGGCGGCAACGCCCTGCTCGGCAAGAAATGCTTCGCCCTGCGCATCGCCTCCAACATGGCGCGCGATCAGGGTTGGCTGGCCGAACACATGCTCATCCTCCGGTGTCGAATCGCCGGAAGGTGAAAAGTCCTACGTCGCCGCCGCCTTCCCGTCTGCCTGCGGCAAGACCAATTTTGCCATGCTGATTCCGCCGAAGACCCTCGACGGCTGGAAGATCACCACCATCGGCGACGACATCGCCTGGATCAAGCCGCGCGTCGACAAGGACGGCGTTACCCGCTTCTACGCCATCAACCCGGAAGCCGGCTTCTTCGGCGTTGCCCCGGGCACCTCGGAAAAGACCAACTTCAACGCGCTGGCCACGTTGAAGGAAAACATCATTTTCACCAACGTCGCACTGACCGACGATGGCGATGTGTGGTGGGAAGGTCTGACCAAGGAAGCCCCGGCGCACCTGATCGACTGGCAAGGCAAGGACTGGACACCGGAAGATGGCAAGGCTGGCAAGAAGGCCGCCCACGCCAATTCCCGCTTCAACCGCTCCGGCCAATCAGTGCCCGTCCGTTGACAGCGCCTGGGAAGACCCGGCCGGCGTGCCGATTTCCGCCTTCATCTTCGGCGGCCGTCGCGCCACCACCGTGCCGCTCGTGTACGAAGCCTTCAACTGGAACTACGGCGTCTACATGGCCGCCACCCTGGGTTCCGAAACCACAGCTGCTGCCTTCGGCCAGCAGGGCGTTGTCCGCCGCGACCCGTTCGCCATGCTGCCGTTCTGCGGCTACCACATGGGCGATTACTTCAACCATTGGTTGAAGATGGGCAAGACCGTCGATGCCGCCCCGAAGATCTTCTGCGTGAACTGGTTCCGCATGAACGAAAAGGGCGAATTCATGTGGCCGGGTTTCGGCGACAACATGCGCGTCCTGAAGTGGATCGTTCAGCGCTGCAAGGGCAAGGTTGCTGCCAAGGAAACCGCGCTGGGCTGGATGCCGCAATTCGAAGACATCGACTGGACGGGTCTGGATATCAGCAAGAACGAGTTCAACAGCCTGACCAACATCGATGCCGATGCCTGGAAATCCGAACTGGCCGGCCACAAGGAGTGGTTCGACAGCATGGGCGAAAAGCTGCCACGCGAATTCACCCTGAAGCGCGAACTGTTTGAAATGGCGCTGTTCAAGAACGCTGACTGATTTCAGTTCTTGCTATGATCGACGGCCACCTCAGGGTGGCCGTTTTACTTTGGAGAACCGCATGTACCGCCCCGCCCAACGCCTCGCCGAGATTGAGCCCTTCCACGTCGTCGAATTGCTGACCCGGGCTCGGCAACTGGAAGCCGAGGGGCGCGACATCATTCACATGGAGGTTGGCGAGCCTGATTTTCCGACGCCAGAGCCCATCGCCAATGGGGCGATCAACGCGATTAAAAGCGGAAAGACCCTCTACACCCAGGCCCTCGGGCTCCCGGAGTTGCGCGAGGCGATCAGCCAGTTCTATCGCCAGCGCTATGGCGTTTCGGTGCCAGCTAGCCGAATCGCCATCACCAACGGCGCCTCCGGCGCGCTGAATCTGGCCTTCGCCTGCTTGGCCGATCCGGGCAGCGAATGGTTGCTGACTGACCCCGGTTACCCGTGTAACCGGCATATTTTGCGAGCCTACGAAGGACGGGGCACAGAACATCTCGGTTGGCCCGGAAACCAATTTCCAGCCGACACCAGAAATGCTGCGCCAACACTGGAAACCGGCCACCGCCGGTCTGCTCGTTGCCTCGCCCGCCAATCCGACCGGCACTTTGCTCACATTGCCGGAGATTGAAGCGCTCGCCGAAGTCTGCCGCGAAAAGAACGGGCATTTTCTGGTCGATGAGATTTACCACGGCTTGACCTATGAGATTGAAGCCCCCACCGCCTGCGCCGCTGGCGACGACATCTGGATCATCAACAGTTTCTCCAAGTATTTCCAGATGACTGGCTGGCGCCTGGGCTGGATGGTCATTCCCGAAGCCTATGTCCGCGACGTCGAAAAACTGGCCCAGAACCTCACGCTCTGCCCCTCGACGCCGGCCCAGCATGCCGCACTGGCCGCCTTCGAGCCGAAAACCATCGCCATTCTCGAAGGCCGGCGTAGCGAATTCCGACGCCGTCGTGACTTCCTTGCCCCGGCGCTGGAGGCGATCGGCTTCCGCATCACGGCCCGCCCCGAAGGTGCGTTCTATCTGTATTGCGATTGCTCGACACTGGCCGATGACAGCTTCGCGCTGGCCAAGGATTTACTGGAAAAAACCGGCGTCGCCGCCACACCCGGCCTCGATTTCGGCAGCAACCAGCCGGAAAAGCATATCCGCTTCGCCTACACCACCGGCGTCGACCGGCTGGCCGAGGCCGTCGAGCGCTTAAGCGCCTATTTCGGCCGGTAGGCCCAGTTCAGGATAGCGGGAACGCAGGGCCGCCCAGTCGAAATACGGCCCAGGATCGGTCTTGCGTCCGGGCGCAATATGGCAATGGCCAGCGATGGCCAAAATTGGATAGCGCCGGCGCAAGACGTCCAGCAAGCCCCACAGCGAGGCGTATTGCTCAGCGGTATAGGGCTGGGTATCCGAACCCTCCAGCTCGATACCGACCGAGTAATCGTTGCAGTTGTCCCGCTCGCACCAGCAGGACTGACCGGCATGCCAGGCCCGCCGGTCGCAGCCGACGAACTGGACGACTCGACCACTCCGGCGTACATAAAAGTGGGCAGACACCTGCAAATCGGCAATGGTCGAAAAATATGGATGCGCTTCAGGATTCAGGCGATTGAGGAAAAAATCCTCGACCCAGTCGCCACCAAACTCATCCGGCGGCAGGCTGATGTTGTGGATGACCACCAGAGAGACTGATTCGCCCGCCGGCCGTTCGCCAAAATTCGGCGAAGGCAGCCAATCTGCCCCTTCCAGCCAACCGTCAGCCTGCCACCCCATCACTCGATGCCCAGACGCTCAAGCCGATAGCGCATGGAACGGAAGGTCACGCCGAGCAGGCGGGCCGCTGCCGTGCGGTTCCCTTCGGCCTTCTGCAAGGCTTCCAGAATGGCCTGACGTTCAAGGCGATTCAGGTATTCATCCAGAGTTTCACTGCCCCGCCCCGGCGCTTCGCCGCCCGGCATTTCCTCGGGGCCGAGATGCAGGTCGTCGACTTCGATGGTGTCGCCGGCACAAAGCGCCGTCGCGCGCTCGAGAATATTTTCCAGCTCGCGAACATTCCCGGGAAAGGAATAGAACTCCAGCGCCTTCAGTGCACCACTGGAAAGCTTCGGCGTTGCCTCGCCGAAAACGCGCCGCAGGATGGCATCGACCAGCGGGGCGATATCCTCCAGACGTTCGCGCAAGGGCGGCATACGGAGTTCGATCACGTTCAGCCGGTAATACAAATCCTGCCGGAAGCCGCCCTTGTCCACCAGATCGCGCAGATTGCGATGCGTCGCACAGATGATCCGGACATCGACCGGCTCTTCGGCCACGCTACCCACCTTGCGCACCCGCTTTTCCTGAATGGCACGCAACAGCTTGACCTGCATGGCCAGCGGCAAATCAGCCACTTCGTCGAGGAACAGCGTGCCCCCATTGGCTGCCTGGAAAAAACCCTCGCGCTCACTGTCGGCTCCGGTGAACGCCCCTTTCCGGTAACCGAAAAATTCGCTTTCCATCAGGTTTTCCGGAATCGCCCCGCAGTTGACCGGCACGAAGGGGCCCGCTGCCCGGGCGCTGCGGCTATGGATCAATCGGGCGCCCAGTTCCTTGCCGCTGCCGGATTCACCGGAAATGTAGATCGGTGCCTGACTACGCGCCAACTTCTCGATCATCGCCCGCACCTGCTGCATGCTCGGGGAGTCGCCAATCAAGGACTGCAAGGGATTGTCGTTATCCTGCCCGCCACCTGGCAAACGCAAGGCAGACTTGATCAGGGCGCGGAGTTGCTCAAGCCCGACCGGCTTGGCCAGATAGTCGAAAGCCCCGGCCTTGAGGGCGGCGACGGCATTGCCAGCACTGCCATAGGCAGTAATGACGGCCACCGGCGTCTGGGGATAATGTTCGGTGATCAGGCGAACGATTTCCAGCCCTTCGCCATCCGGCAGGCGCATGTCAGTCAGGCAGAGCTGAAAATCATCGGCCTCAAGCGCGGCCTTCGCTTCAGCGACCGAGCCCACACACTCGGTGGCCAAGCCCATGCGCGCCAAGGTTAGATCAATCAGTTCACGAATATCGGGCTCGTCATCGACAACGAGAACCCGGCTTAATTCGCCGCGAGGGCGCCGTTCGGTTCTGACAACTGACACGTATCGTTTCTCCCTGCCACAATGAAATGCGCCCCGGAGACGGAAGCCATCAATTCCAGGCTCGCCCCGTTGGTTGCACAGAGCTCACGGGCAATAAACAGCCCAAGACCAGTCCCTTGCGTGTGTGTCGTGAAAAATGGCTCAAAAATCTGTTCGCGTACCGTTTCAGGCACGCCCGGACCATCATCGATCACATGTAATTCTACTCGCCCATCGTCTTGACCGCCGACCAACTCGATCCGCACGGCCCCCGGCCCGCGACTCGAATGGCGCAGGGCATTACTGACCAGATTCCACAAGACCTGATGCAAGTGGGAACGATCAAAACAGATTTTTAGCCCGACGGGCGCCTTGAGCACCACAACATCCGGAGGCAGATTTTCGTTGGCCAGGAAATGTTCGACGAAGCCGAGGCAGAACTCGTCGGCTGGCAACAACTCAGCTTCCGCGCGATTCTGGCGGCCCAACTCCAGAATATCGCGGACAATCCGGTCAAGCCGGATCACATTGTCGTTAAGAATACGCAGCAGACGCTCCTGCATCTCGCCCCGGCGCTCCTCACGCAGCAACTCGCCGGCATGACCAATCGCCGACAAGGGGTTGCGAATTTCATGGGCGATACTCGCTGTCAAACGGCCCAGTGAGGCCAGTTTCAGCTGCTGGGCGTGCTCCTTGATCCGCCCGACGTCCTCAAGAAAGACCAGCACCTCGCCATCCGAACTTGTTGTCCGCTCGAATCGGGCGCGCAAATCACGGCCTTCGGCGCCACAAAATTGAAGCCCATTATTATTGTGACCAGACGCCCAAGCTTGAAGTGCGCCAGCCAATTCCGGAGCACAACCTGCCAGCGGTGCCTGGTCGTCAGAAGACAAGCCAAGCATGCTTTTCGCCACGGGATTGCAGCGACTCAACTGGCCGTCCTTGGCAACAATCAGCACGCCGTCCTGCATTCGCTCCACAACACGCTGGCTGATACGAATCTGGTTATCCAGCGCCACCCCACGGCGCCGCGCCAGGTCTTCATTGACCATCGCCCGCTGACCAAGCAGAACGGGCAAGAATGGCCGTGGCAAAAAAACCAGCCGAGATAAACCCGGCCTGAACAATCGAGGCCGAATCAAATCCCTGCGCAACGATTCCGTAAAACTGGACCAGCAGCACGGCCACCGTCGCCACTGCTGCGTAGAACAAGACCAGACGCCCTCGCCCAACCAGGCTCGCGGCAGCCAAAGAAACCAGCAACAACACGCTCAATCCACTACTTACCCCGCCCGCCAGGAACATCAGGGAGCAGACGACGGCAATGTCCACCATCATCTGAGAGGATAACTGCCGATTGAAACCATGCTGCCAATGGGTCGCCAGCACGAGCCCGGCAATCGTCGCCGCCATGTAAGCCCCAGTCAGGCCAAACAGCAGCGGCGACGGCGTCAAATTGAGGCGGGCTGTCCACTCATGAGGAAAGAGGATCGCCAGGAAAAATAATGCCGCCAGAACCAGGCGATAAAGATTGAAATACTGGAAGGAACGCCAGTTAGCCTCCCAAGTGGAGGAGAGCCAATCCGACATCAGGACCTCGAGGACCGGGATGCGGCCCGATGTGCCTCACAGCAATAAATCCGGCCACCGTCGCTTATTCCCTCGCTCTCTGGTAAATGCACGCCACAATGGACGCAAGTCACCATCTTTTCCTCGGCCGGAGCAGGTCGTGTCGATGATGGCTTCGAATCCTCCAGCGCCTTTCGCTTGAGAAAATCCACCAGACCACACCCAGAAATGCGAACAACAGCAGGTATTTCATCAGCTATCCCAGAAACATAAACTTGACGGGGGAACCGCAAGATTTTGTCGGTTTGTATCGGAGAAATTCGATTTGAGCATACCACCAAGACTCAGATAGGCAGAATTACTGAAGCCAAAAAGCAAAAAGCCACCCCGGAGGATGGCTAAGTGCTTTTTCTTTGCAATTTTTGGTCGGAGTGACAGGATTCGAACTTGCGACCCCTGCGTCCCGAACGCAGTGCTCTACCAGGCTGAGCTACACTCCGACGACCTCTGAGAAGACTAATGATTCCTCTCAACTGCAAAGAGCGTCAATTGTAGCAGAGCTTTCGTTATAATTTGAATCCCCCAAGCACTGAATTGCTGCTTTTGCTAACTCGCTTCCTGAACAGCACGCGCTCTGGCGTGATCCAGGGCGCCGCTGCTGCGAATCGCATCGAGCACCAGAGGGAAGTCATCCCGACCGCCTTCTTCAATTGCCTTGCGCACACAGGCAGCTTGGTCGGGAGTGCCGTGCTGCATCACGTAGATCAGCGGCAAGGTCGGTTTTCCCTCGGCCAGATCATCACCAAGATGCTTTCCGGTGTCTGCCTCCTGCCCGGAGTAATCGAGAACATCATCGATCAACTGAAAAGCCGTACCAAGATGCATGCCATAAGCAGTCAGCGCCTTTTCCACTTCAGGCGTCGCCTGACCAAGAATTGCACCAAGCTGAGCTGCCGCCTCGAACAACTTGGCTGTCTTGTAGTGGATGACTTGCATGTAGCGCGCCTCATCGACATCGGCATCATGGCAGTTCATCAACTGCAGCACCTCGCCCTCGGCGATGACATTCGTCGCATCGGAGAGGACCTGCATCACCCGCATGTTGTCGACCGCGACCATCATCTGGAAAGCGCGCGAGTAAAGGAAATCTCCGACCAGAACGCTGGCAGCATTGCCGAACATGGCATTGGCGGTATCGCGACCACGGCGCAACGCAGACTCATCGACAACGTCGTCGTGCAGCAGAGTGGCCGTGTGAATGAATTCGACGACGGCAGCCATTTCCTGATGCCGGGTCCCCTGGTAGTCCAGAGCGCCGGCCGCCAGCAGAACCAGCGCCGGGCGCATGCGTTTGCCGCCACTGCTGATGATGTATTCGGCCACCTGCCGGACCAGCACCACGTCGGAGTAAAGACGGTCGCGGATGACCGCATCGACGGCCTTCATGTCGGGCCCGATCAGGGCATAGAGCTGTTCCAGAGTCACGGCAGGCAATTCCTTGAAGAAGCGCGGAATCTTAGGGGCCTGACGGTGCCCAGTCAAGGCCGAACAATCAAGGATACACTCCGTCGGAGTCCGCAGTTTGTTAAACTCCTTCGATTAAATAAAATCATTGGGAGAGGGCATGGAGATTCGTTCATTCGTTGCACCAGTCATCCAGGATAGAGAAGCGCTGGAGGAGTTTGCTGATGCTTTGAACGACCGAGCTCCAGAAATTGAGCGTGACGTTGCCCAGCTCAAGGAAACGCCTCTGGACCGTGAGGTCACTGCCAGCCTTTTCCGAGCGGTCCACAATATCAAGGGCGACTCTTCACTCTGTAAGTTCGACCTGGGTGTCGCCATTGCCCACCCAATCGAAACGATGATGGGGCGCTTCCGGGAAGGGGAAATTCACTTCTCTGATCTGCTGGCCGAACTGGTATTGCTTGCTGTCGACCGACTGGAACTGGCCACTGATGCCCTGCTAACCAACAAACCACTGGATAATCTCCGCCTGCAAGTCCTCGTTCAAGGGCTGGAAGAGGTTGTGCTGGAGAGTCCCCAGCAAATCGAGTTCAGCTGCGCAGACCTGATCGAAGCAGTCACCGGCTTCCCTCCGGTCATACCCGAGATTTCGAGCCGCCCACCCAAAGGGGCGGCGCCAAAATCCAGCCAGAAGAATGCCAATAGCGACCTTCAATTTTTCCGTTCTCTGGCCTTGCAGTTCGAAAGCCGCTCGCCCCTATTCAAGGGACGAACGATGCGTATCCTTCGTCTCGCCCAGGAAACCAACAAGGCGGGCAGCAACACAGTCGATCCGGTGCAACTCGAAGCGGCGGTTTATCTGCACGATGTGGGCATGATGCTGCTACCCGAATCAATCTGGTTGAAAGTTGGCAAAATGTCCCCGGAAGACAAGGTCGCCTTGCGCAACCACCCCGGCTTCGCAGCCGGACTGCTACTTCGCATGCCCGGCTGGGAACCCGCAGCAGAAATGGTCGCTCAACACCATGAAATGCACGATGGCGGGGGCTATCCCAATCAATTGCAAAGCCCGGCCATATGCCCCGGCGCGAAAATTCTCTCGATTGTCGATGCCTTCGAAGCAGTGATGCTCAAGCACATCCATCGCGGCAAAAACCGCTCGGTACTTCGCGCCATCGCCGAAATCAACGCTTGCGACAACCAGTTTGCGCCGGAGTGGATCGCGCCCTTCAACACCGTGATTCGCAAGACTATAGAAACGTGATGACTTTCGATCGTGAACGACGGTTTGGGGGCGTCACACGCCTATATGGCAGCGAGGGTGCGGAACGTATTCGGCAAGCCAATGTCTGCATCGTTGGCATCGGAGGCGTCGGCTCCTGGATCGTCGAAGCTCTGGCCCGAACTGGCGTCAACCGGATGACGCTTGTAGATCTGGACATGGTGGCTGAATCCAACACCAATCGGCAAATTCACGCCCTAGGGGATATCTACGGCAAAGCCAAAGTGGAGGCCATGGCAGAGCGGGTGCGCGCCATTAATCCTGAGTGCACCGTGACTTGCATTGAAGACTTTGTTACCCCTGAAAACCTTGCTCAGATTCTTGACCAACAATTCTCGGTGGTCATCGATGCCATCGACCAGGTCCGCGCCAAGGCCGCAATGATCGCCTTCTGCCGACGTCAAAAGACCCCGATCATCGTTGCCGGAGCAGCGGGCGGACAAATAGACCCAACGCAGATTCGCGTCACTGACCTCAGCCAGACGGTACAGGATCCGCTTCTTGCCAAGGTTCGCTCAACGCTTCGCCGTGAGCACGGCTTCCCGAAAGATACCAAGAAAAAATTCGGTGTTTCAGCAGTTTTCTCGACCGAACCCTTGCGCTACCCGGATAGCAAAAATACCTCCTGCGAAACGGAACGTGGCCCGGCCGGGCTGAATTGTGCAGGTTTCGGATCGTCAGTCTGCGTAACATCCGCATTTGGCATGGCGGCAGCCGCCCAAGCGATCAATCTGATCGTTAAATCATGAGCCGGACGCACAAGCTGCGCTCATGCAAGGCAGCCCCCGCTAGGTTCATTTCGACGAACCTTGATTTTAGGAAGCGCAGCAGCCTGATTCTGGCGTAGAAAACATCTCTAGACTTCAATGCTGTCTAGCCAAACCTCCAGACCCTGAGCATTCAACTCCATGTCCGTTTCCCAGATTGCAAGCAACTCATCGTAAGCCAACTGACAACCATGCCGGCGGACTTCAGCCAGCAAATAATCAGTCATTGCCTGTTTGATTCGCTGATGGCGCAACTCTCCTGCATGCTTTTCCTGCAGTGCCAAAGCAATAAGCGCATCCAGA
>CAXXGJ010000020.1:0-8638 GCA_963677895.2 Treponemataceae bacterium
CACGCAAAGGGAAGCCTTCGGGAAACTGGACGACGCGGGAGAAATGCCCTACTTCGTCCCCTATGGCGGATCGAGCCCGATAGGGGCTATGGGATATACCTTCGCGGTCGAGGAGGTCCTGGCCCAGGGCATCGACGCGGACTGGTTCGTGTTCGGCACCTCATCGGGTGGAACCCACGCGGGGCTCGCCTGGGAGCGCGTCTTTTCGGTTATCGCGGAAAGGTTCTGGGAATCAGCATCGACGAATCAGAGGCCTGGCTGAAGGCGCGCGTCTCGGCGCTCGCCTCAGACGCCTCCGAGCTTCTGGGCAGGCGCGTCGAGATAAGGCCGGAGGAAATTCTCGCGAACGATTCCTATTGTTCGGCCGGTTATGGCGTGCTCACCGGCGCCGAAAGAGAAGCGGTGACGTTGTTCGCGCGGACCGAAGGGCTGCTGCTCGATCCCATCTACACGGGAAGGGCCGCGGCTGGCCTCGTCGATCTCATACGAAAGGTTGTTTCAGGAAGGACGAGTCGTGCTCTTCTGGAATACGGGAGGCCAGCCGGCTCTCTTCGCGGAAAAATATCAGCCCCGCTTGTTATAAGGCAGGCGCCCTCCGCAGAGCAGCGGCTCAATCTCCTACGACGCAGCGGTTCCTGCCAAGATCTTGGCTTCGTACATGCGAGTGTCGGCTCGCTTCACCAGCGTAGTAAGAGAATCGCCCTTGGCGGCCTTGGCGGCGCCTACGGAAATAGTCACCGACAAGGTATTTCCATCCTCTAGCTCCACCCAGCTTTGTTCCACCATTATCCTGATTCGTTCGGCTATGGAATCCATCGCCTCGGCCACATTCGGGCATACGAGGATAAACTCCTCGCCGCCCCAGCGCACAGCGGCATCGAGCGGGCGCACTGCCGAACTTAAAGTCGCCGCTACCATCGCGAGAACTTTGTCGCCAACATCATGGCCATACTCGTCATTCACGAACTTGAAATGATCGATATCGGCCATGAAGAGCCCAAAGGATGCCGCCCCGTCCCGCAAGGCGCCAAGGCGGGATTCGATCATGATATCCAGGAAGCGCCGGTTGCCAAGCCCTGTGAGTGATCGCTGAGCACCTCATGCTGCAGACGCTCGAGTTCGAAATCAAGGCGGATCTATCGCGACGATCGGAAAATATCTCGATGGCGCCGATATTTGTCCCCGTTTCGTCGGTTAGGGGCGCTGCCCATACGGTGATTGGAACGCGATGCCCATTGCTGTGATGCATATAGACGTCGGCTTCCCGCACTTTTCCGTCTGCGATTGTTCCGGCAAGCGGACAACCATGCAGGCAGAGTTGGACACCATCGGGAGTTATATGTCGCAGAAGATTGTCCGAGCAACGAGAACCCAACACCCTAGTTTCCGGGTAACCGGTCATTTTTTCCGCGGCACTGTTCCAGAAAGTTATTTTCCTGAGATGATCGACGAAATAGACGCCGCTATCCAATCTTGAAAAAAAATCCCTGAGCTTCGCGTCATCCTGCATACTCTATCTCCGATGAACCAGTCGCGACCGCCGGTTCTGACTTGTTTGCTGCTAAGGTTTTCTGCAACGCTTCAGGTAGTCCAAAGCCTTCATCTGACCTGCCCGTTCTCTTTCCCCCGACCATTCTGCGTCATTCCAGCCTTCTATGTCGATAGTGCCGGTATATCCGCGCCGCTCGAGGAAGTCAAGAATAAGCAACCAGTCGGTATCGCCATTGCCGGGGAGGCAGGAAGCGTGCCAGCGCGTCGAGCCGTAGAGTCCTCGGGCGGCCAATAGGCGCCTGTCTATCCGCGCGTCCTTGCCGTGAAGATGGTAGATTTTTGGATGCCAGATTTCTAGCTGCGCGTTGGGATCGGCCAGGGCTTCCACCTGATGGCAGGGTTCCCATTCCAAACCGATCGCCGGCGAATCTATCTCCTCGAACATGAGTTTCCACGCGTCGTGATTGATGGCGATGTTCCAGGAACCAGTTTTCCAGGTATCGCCCATCCTGCAGTTCTCGAAAGCGATCCTTAGCCCTGAAGCTTCGGCTCTCTCTACTAAGGGGGCGAAAAATCGTTTCCAGACTGGCAATGAATCTTTCACCGAGGTTCCGGGCACGCGGCCTGCGAAGCAACTTACCAAGCCGCAGCCAAAGCGTGGCGCGGCAGCTAGGAGAGCATCCAAACATTCCCCAGTCGCGGCACCCCTTTTGTCATCCCTGAGCGGATTACCGTAGACCGAGAGAGCGCTGATAAACGTGCCCGTCTCCTCGGCGGCTTTCAACACCTCTTCGCCAAGCTTACGTAAATCCACGCCGCCTAAACCTTCCCAGAAAAAGAGGGAAAAGCATTCGAACCCTAAAGGCGCCAGCGCCCGAATGGCCATCGCTGGATCTGCGTCTCCCTTTATGAGGGTTCCTATGGGTATTTTCGTCATTTCGGCAGGCCTCCGGGGAATGAGGGAATCGAGAACGCGCATCACCTTTAGTCCTTGCTCAAAGGTTGGATAGTCGACGTTTGCGTCGGCTCGAACTCGCCGAGATCCCGCGACATGCGCCTCGGTCAGCTCCATGAATCGCTCATAGGTGGAAGAAATCGCCGGGCCATAACGCGTGATCGGTTGAGCGCAGCCAGCGACTCGATCCCTCATCCCTATCGAGCCCAGCGATCGAATTTCGATCGAGGCGCGCGATTTCTTGAGATCGAGCAGGGCGATGCACTTTGAGCCGCGAACCTGTATCGAGAAATCGTCGGCAGCTCCTCGCTCGATCCAACTCGTCCTGAGGGTGAGCGGGATGCCACCAGAAAGTGAGGCTTTCACCGTGAATTCCACCAGCGGTGGCTCCGTGACTCCGTCGATGAATTCTTTCGCTAGCGTTTCCGCGGACAACAGGCCAGCATCCATCGCCTTGAAGAGGCTCAAGCCCTCTCCCGGCTTTTCCGCCGAAAGGCTGCCAAAAAGGAAAAGCAGGGCATCCACGAGATGGCTTCCCAAATCTCCCGCCGCTCCTGACGTGCTCTCGGTAGGGAGAAGCCTCCACTTCCAGCGAGGCGCGTTTCTCCAGTCGCCCCAACGTGAGGTTGCCACCCAATCCTGAAGATAGGAAGCATCGACGGATTCTATTAGCCCCGAGTTCGCTAGAATCGAGAACGGCTTTTTAGGGCATGCAAGGCCGGGGCGTTCCGCTTGGAGAAGTTGACCATGGCTGGTACCGCGGTCTCGGCTACCAGTCTCGCAAGCTCCTCGCATTCCGAGAGGCTGCGCGCCAGTGGTTTTTCGCAGAAAACCGGAAGACCGCGACCAAGAATGGCCTCGCAGATGCGGGCATGCTGACTATCGATCACCGAACAGGTGGCCGCGTACGAAGCCCCCATGATCGAGAAGTGTTTGGATAGCGTCGCAATGATAGGGAATGTCGAAGCGATGCGCAAAAGCCATCGCGTGGTCGGCTTTCCTGTCGGCGCAGGCCGTGATCGCGCATCTTCCGTTCTCGGTGAACTTCTTGGCTTGATATTCGGCCATGCCGCCGGTACCGACGATCGCGAGACGCGTCATGGACGCTGCCTGAAGATCGAGGTCGATTCCCTCACGATAAAACCCGTATCCAACCATTCCTGGATGGGTTCGGTTCGTTCGCCTTTGAGAATGCTTAAAAGCAACCTCGTTGCCTTCTTAGCGAGATCAGTGACAGGATGGTCAACGGTGGACAAGGGCGGCGAGACATCCTGCACGGGAGGCAGGTTATCGTAGCCTATGACGCTGAGTTCCTCGGGAATCCTGATTCCGTGCTCGGCGGCATAATTGAGGACGCCAAAGGCGGAGCGATCTGAACTTGTCATGATGATGCTGGGGCGGTTGGCTTGGGAAAGAAGGCGGGTTGCGCCCCTATAGCCCGATGTCTTGGAAAAATCGCCTTCTACCACCGGACAATTCCGTTCCGTATTCCCCGCAAAGCTTTTTAAAAACACTCAGGCGATCGATCGCGTTCTTGTACCGCATATCGCCCGTTATATAGCCGAAATGTTTATGCCCTAAGTTAAAACCGTGCGAAAAAGCCATGCGCATACCTGGCTCAGGCAAGGCGTCGACACTATTCAATCCTTCCTGGTAGTTGTTGATGAGCACGAAGGGCACGCCCTGCTGGCGCAAGCCCCTAAATGGCTCGAAATCGTCTCGGGTAACGGCAAAGAGAAGCCCATCGACCGTTTTTGACCGTATCAAGGCCATGTAATCTTCGTTGCAGCTGCTCTGCTTGTCGAGGATAACCGTCGTGGCGTAATCGTTCGCGTCAGTCTCCAAAACGACACCATCGAGGAGGGCGGGAAAGTACGAGCGGGAAAAGGGAGGGAAGGACCCATAGGAAGGCACGACGAAGCCTATCGTATTCGTGCGGTTGCGCGCGAAAAGGGCGGCTTGCCGGGAAGGTATGTATCCAAGTTCTTTGGCCGCTTCGCGGACACGGCACTTTATGGGCTCGGTGATGAGGCTTGAATCGTTGAGCGCCCGCGATACCGTGGATTCGGCGACACCCGCCAAATGGGCTACATCGGCGCGCGAGGGTTTCTGGGCCATTGGCATTTCCTGCTTCGGGACTAGGGTTTTTCCGGCCGGAAAACGCGCTCATTCTAGCGATCAGTCGTGCCGAAGTCCATGCCCGGGATGCGCCGGGGCCGCGGCCTTCCGGCCGCGGCCCCCACAACCGCACTTTTATTTATTTTTTTTAGAAAATCGATTCAGGCTGATAATAGGACTTGGCGTTTTGCTTCGTGATCAGCTCGGCGGCGAGCACGATCTTCGAGGGGATCTTTCCCTGATAGAAGCCAGGCAGGGGCTGGTTGCGGGCGCCGTAGATCGCGAGAGAAACGCCGGAAGCGATCATCGAGGGCGGATAGGTGACGTCGGCCTGGACGAGGAGATCGCCATCCATGACTTTCTTGATCATGACCTTCGATCCCGCTCCGCCGAGGAAGAACTTGATGTCCTTGCGGCCGGATTCCTTATACGCCTGTAGAACGCCGACGAGAACGTCGTCATCCTGTGCCCACACGGCATCGATCTTCTTGTACTTCTGCAGATAGTTGGTCATGATCTCGAGGCCTTTCTGTGTGTCCCAGTTGGCGGGCTGGGAATCGAGGATCTTGATCCCGGGGAATTTCTTGGCGATGACGTCGTTGAAGTTGTCCACTCGTTCCGAATTGATAACGCAGGGAATTCCCTCGAGGACGACGATGTCGCCCTTGCCGCCCAGAGCCTTGCCCAGCCATTCGGCCGAGACGCGGCCCATGCCGGGATTGTCGCCCGCGATGTAGACGTCCTGCACATTCTCGGTGAGGCCGCGGTCGACGGATACGACATAGACGCCCTTCTCGTAGGCTTTCTTGACAACGGGGGTGAGCGGGGCTGAATCGTAGGCCAGGATGACCAAGGCGTCGATGCCCTTGACCATGAGGTCCTCGATGTCGTTGACCTGTTTCGCCGGCGATTCGGCGGTCACCAGGTAGAACTCGATGTTCTTGTCCTTGGCTTGCCAATCCTTGATAGCCTTCTGCGCATAGTAGTTAATGCCGCCAGTCCATCCATGGTCGGCGGTCGGGATCGAAACGCCAACCCTGATTTTCTGGGCGAAAGCGGGGGTTGCCGCGAGAGCGAGGACCACCATGAGGGCAAGTAATGCCTTCTTCATACAAACCTCCTTGAAAACGTAGAACGAACAAATCAAAATCGGAAACCATAGGCCGACGGCCCGATTCCCGAATGTTCCCTTGTCAAAGACCTGAGCGTTTACTTTTGGACGAGCCCCTCTGAATGAAGACCGCCCCGATGATCACGAGGCCCTTCACCAAGCCCTGGAGATAGGGTGAAACGCCGAGCATGTTGAGCATGTTGTTGATGATGCCCAGGATTATCGCGCCGACGACCGAGCCCCAAATCGAGCCATGGCCTCCAGTCATGGCCGTGCCGCCTATCACGACGGCGGCGATCGCGTCCATTTCGTAATCCTTGCCCGCGTTCGTGGAACTTATGGAGTTGAGGCGCGCCGAAATGAGAACCGCGGTGATCGCGACCATGACGCCCACGATGACATAGGTCCGGAGCCTGATTTTGTCGATGTTGATGGCCGAGTATTTGGCCACTTTTTCATTCGATCCGACGGCGCAGGCATAGCGCCCGAAACGGGTCCGGTTGAGGAGAATAGAGAGGAGAGTCGCCAGTCCGAATAAAATCCAAACCGGGAGAGGAATCTCGAGAATGGATGACATGCCCATATCCCCATAGCTGGAATTTAGGGATCTGAATTCGCCGGCACTGCCGATGTAGAGCGTGAGGGAGCGGAAAATGGCCATAGAGCCCAGAGTGACGATAAAGGGAGCTATCTTGCCCTTGGTGACGAGAAAACCGTTGAAGAAGCCCGCGACGAGGGTGACCGCCAGGGCCGCCGCGGCGGCGGCGAACACGCTGAGTCCCGTTCGCCAGCCAGCGCGGTTCAAAGGTCATGAGTGCCTGGGTGCTGGCGTTCAACGCGAGGATGGGCGCAGGAGCCGGCGAGGGCAGTCATGGAACCTACCGATAAGTCAATGCCGCCGGAAATGACGACAAAGGTCATGCCCAAGGCGATTATGCCGGTGTAAGAGACCTGCCTCAGGATGTTGAGAAGGTTACGAGGCTCCAGAAAGCGCGGGTAGAGTATGGTCGAGACGACCACCAGCGCGCCCAGGGCCACAAGGGGCGCGAATTTCTCGAAGTTGAATTTTCTTGGCGCGGATGCAGCCATTTATAGTCCTCCCTTGATTCCGGTGGCGAAGTACATGATTTCCTCTTCGCTGATTTCGCTTCCGGAAAGTTCGCCCGCGATTCGCCCTTCCTTCATCACGAGCACGCGGCCGCACATGCCAATGAGTTCTTCCAATTCGGAAGAGATAAAGATGACGGAGAGGCCCGAATCGGCGAGTTCGCTTATGAACGCGTAGATGTCGTGCTTCGCCTTCACGTCGATGCCTCTCGTGGGCTCATCGACGATGATGATCCGGGGATTCGTATCGATGCTTTTGGCCAGCGAGATTTTCTGTTGATTTCCGCCCGAAAGCTGTTCGAGCCGCGCGGAAAGCGAGGGCGCCTTTATCGCGAAGCGGTCGACATAGAAGCTTGTCTTTTCGGTTTCCTTTTTGTGATCGATAATCGGTGTGGGCGTAATCCCCGAGCGAGACAAGGGTTGTGTTGCCGATAAGGTCGAAGGCGGTCAGGATGCCTGATCCCTGTCTGTCCTCGGAAAGATAACTGATGCCCGCCTTCACCGCGTCGGAGGGAGTCTTCACCTTCAACACGGCGCCGCCTATGAAGACTTCGCCCGAGTCAGCCTTCCTCAATCCCATGATGGTTTCGGCGACTTCGGTCCGTCCGGCGCCGATGAGGCCGGCGAATCCGAGGATTTCCCCCTTGCGCAATTCAAAACTTACATCGTGAAGCAAGCCTTCGACGCAGAGCTTCCGGACGGAGAGCGCCACGCCATCCTGGGCCGGTTTCTTTTCCGGGAATATCTCCTTGAGCTCGCGGCCGACCATCCGACGGGCCATTTCGTCGATCTCCATGGTCGCGGCTTCCTCGAGGCAGATAAAGGTCCCGTCGCGCAGCACCATCACCCTATCGCAGATCCTCTTCACTTCCTTTAATTTGTGAGAAATGTAGACGAGAGTGACGCCCTTCGCTTTCAACCGCTCCATGAGCCTGAATAGGACCTCGATTTCCTTGCTCGTGAGCACGGTAGTCGGCTCATCCATGATGAGAAGGCGGGAATCGTAGGCGGTGGCCTTGGCGATCTCCACCATCTGCTTTTGGGCTACCGAAAGATTCTGGATACGCGCCTCGGGATCGATCGATGAGGCATCGAGTTCGGCGAGGAGGGCTCGCGTCCTTTCGATCATGGCTTTTCGGTCGAGAAAGCCGCCCTTCCCCACGAGCTCCTCGCCCAGAAAAATATTCTCATAAACACAGAGATCGGCGACGAGATTGAATTCCTGGGGGATGAGGCTTATGCCGATTCGGCGCGCGTCCGCGGGGCCGCGGATCTCCACCGGCGCCCCGTCGAACCAAAGCTTGCCGGCTGTCGGCTCATAGAGCCCCGAAAGGATCTTGATGAAGGTGGACTTGCCCGCCCCATTTTCACCTATGATGCCGAAGACCTCTCCCGCCCTGATCTCGACGGAGATATTGTCGAGCACCCGCACGGAGGAGAATTCCTTCGAGATCCCCTCGGTCCTGACTAAGGTTTCCATTTACTGCTTCAGAGCCTCGTCGAAAGCGAGATTCGAAGGGGCGAAATCGATGTCCCTGACAAATTCGCAGGCTTCCCTGGCTCCATATTCTCTTTCCATGCCGGAATCCTCCCACTCGACGGAGAGAGGTCCCTGGTAGCCGGCCACGTTGAGCTCCCTGATGATATTCTCGAAATCCACGTCCCCATGGCCGAGCGAACGGAAGTTCCAGCCCCGCCTCGTGTCGCCGAAGGTTAGGTGGGAGCCGATAATGCCAGCCTTGCCGTCGAGGGTCACCGCCGCGTCCTTCATATGGACGTGGTAGATCTTGGAGGCGAAATCGCGGAGGAAAATATGGGGCGTCACGCCTTGCCAGATGAGATGGGAGGGATCGAAA
>CAXXGJ010000021.1:0-129735 GCA_963677895.2 Treponemataceae bacterium
ATATGAAAGAAGGGAATAAAAGCGTTTTCATTATAACAAACCATGGCATGCTTTGCAATATTTTTCGGCAGTTGCCATTCCCGGGCGTTGCGGCTATAAAGAGTCCATGATTTCCCCAGGATCTCTCGTGATTTTCAAAAGCCAAATCGCTCGCGTCTCCTCCTGTGCCGACGGCAAGATATCGCTCGACCTGGAATCAGGCGAGACGAAAAAAGTTCGCGAGAAAGACGTCTCTCTTCTCCACGGCGCGCCTTCGAACCGCATTCCTCCCGCCATGGAGGGCGGCGATTTCGAGACCGCTCACGCGATGCTCGCGACCGATCATGAAGGCAGAGATCCTATAAAGACTACATGGAAGGAACTGGCCGAACTCGTGTTCGGGGAATTCAGCCCCGCCACCGCGACCGCCTGCGCGCGCTATGCCGCTTCTGGCTCGCTCTTCAGGATCGGTGAAAATGGCCCTTACGCCCTCAGCTTCGAGGAACTGGATCACGCGCGCCGGAAGAACGAGGAAAAACTTCAGGAGAGCGGTCGCCGGGCTTCTTTCGTAACGGCGCTGCGCGCCGCTATCCGCCAAAAAGGCGACGCCGGCAGTCAATCGCCCCTGAAAACGACGCAGGAATTTTCCCGCTACATTTCCGATCTCGAATCCTTCGCCCTGGGTGCCGGGGAGCGCTGCCCTATCGGCGCCGAAGCCGGCATCGTCGAATCGCGCGAGGCTGTCCACCAAGCCCTCATCGATTCTGGCCTCTGGGAACCTTCCTTCAATCCCTGGCCGGCGCGCGCGGGCTGCGTCCTATGGCCTCCCCGCCTGAGTTTCCCTGAGCATGAATTGCCCGTATTCTCGACCGGCAGGAAGGATCTTCGCCATCTCGCTTCCTTCGCCATCGACAACGCGTGGTCCACCGATCCCGACGACGCCATCGCCTTCGACGGCGAATTCGTATGGATACATATAGCCGACCCGGCGGCTTTCATCTCACCCGACTCGGCGTTGGACGCCGAAGCCCTGTCCCGCGGCGCCACGCTCTACCTGCCGGAAAAGATCATCCCCATGTTCCCGAAAGAAACAGTCGGCCGCCTGGGTCTCGGCATAGAAGAAACCTCCCCTTCCCTGTCCTTCGCCGTCCGTCTCGCCGACGACGGAACTCCCGCGGAGACGATCATCACGCCCGGTACCGTCCGCGTAACGCGCCTCAGCTACGAGGAAGCCGACAGAATGCTGGCCGAAGGAAACAAGGACCTGGCGAACCTCGATTCGGTGGCCAGATTGCGCCATGCCCGCCGTCTCGCCAACGGAGCCGTCGATATAGACATGCCGGAAGTCTCCATGAAGGCGGAAAACGGCGAAGTGCGCTTTCTCTCCGTGCCATCCACGCGTTCCTCCGAAATCGTGCGCGAAATGATGCTGCTTGCCGGCGAAGCCGTGGCGCGCTGGGCTTACGAACGCAGGATTCCCTTCACTTATTCCAGCCAGGAAGCTCCCCAGCTCCCCAAAAGTCTTGCCCGATCCGACGAGGAATCCAAAATCCTCTCCGTTCAATATCAGCGCCGAAAGGGCATGAAGGCCAGCATCGTCGGCACCGAGTGCCTCGCTCATCAGGGGCTTGGCCTCTCCTTCTATTCCCAGGTTACGAGCCCGTTGCGACGCTATCAGGACCTTCTGGCTCATTACCAGATCCGAGCCTGGATGGCCAGGGAAGATTCAAGCTCAGCCTCGGGAGCCGCGGGAGCCTCAGCGGCCCTGCTCTCTGCCGATGAAGTGTCCAGGCGATGCATTCTCGGCGGGCAAGGATCCTCTTCGACAAGGCAGGCCGAACGGGACTCGCGTCTCCACTGGATAGCCTATTTTCTATCGAAAAACCCGGATTGGAAGGGTGAAGCCATAGTCCTCGATCTGCGGGATCAGGATGCGTGGGTCATCATCCCGGAGCTGGGCATGGAAACATCGCTGCGCACCAGAAAAACGCTGGCCCTCGACGATACGCTCACCGTCAAGGCGGCGCGGGTTTCCATCGCGTTGCACGACATCACTTTTGAAGCCCTCTGAGCTTTTGGCGTTCATTCTTTCTACATATGGAAGACGTGAGCCTTTTACGTGCTCCGATTGACCTTTTCGCGCAGTCCACCTATGCTTGATGAAGCAAAAATGGACAACAACGAATTCAAACTTTCGGCTATCCTCTCGATAGATATCCCGGATCTCTCCTTTTCCGGCGATGGCGAAGAGGAAGTCGATAACGTCGAACTCTGCCACCGCCTCATCCAGGCATCCACGCTCTCCCACGGCGGTTCTCTGATAAAAGCGATCGGCGATTCTTTCATGATAACCTTCAGCAATTGCCAGGATGCCGTAAAATGCGCGATGGAGATCGCGGATAAGCTAGGCGGCCTTCCGGCGGCCAATGAGAAGGCCTCCTCGGCGGAAAAGGCATCGAGACTTCATGCCCGCATGGGTATCCATCTCGGCGATATCCGCTTCTTCGAGAAAAACGTCTTCGGCGATGCCGTGGATATCGCCT
The DNA here is from genome assembly GCA_963677895.2 of Treponemataceae bacterium. Lineage (GTDB taxonomy): Bacteria > Spirochaetota > Spirochaetia > Treponematales > Rectinemataceae > UBA11090. The sequence continues at coordinate 2,523 of CAXXGJ010000021.1, forward strand.
CTGCCCTCCAGGTAGCGGCTAAGCCCGGTACCATTTGCGTGTCGGGCGAGGTTCTCTCCCTTGTCCGCGAAAAAATCCCTCTGAACGCCAAGCTTATCTCCGGGCAGAGGCGCAAGGCCATCCCCGGAAGCATCCAGGCTTACGAGATTTCGGCGCCCGCGGCAGCGCCAGCCTCGACTCCAACCGCGGAGCCCTCCGCTTCGTCATCCACCTCATCCGGCTCCGGCCCCTCCCTCGAGGACATACGAAAAGCCATCCTGGAGGAAATACGCCTTCGCGGAAGACGCCTCACCGTGGAAGAAGCCCTGGGAAAATTCGGCTGGTACGGCATCGAAGCCACCGAGGTGATAGCCTCGCTGGCCGACGCGGGTATACTCATCGGGAAAAAAGCCCCGCGAAGCGAAGCTCCCGGCTACGCTCCGCGTAATGAAGCTCCCGGTTACGCTTCCGCGGCTTCAGCGGGCGATCTGGGCAAGAGCATCGAATCCGCCATCCACTCCATCGTGACGGAGATCGAGAGAGCCGTCGAAAGCAACGTCAAGATCAATTCTTCTTCCTATGGCGGCAAATCCTCGGGGTCGGGCATCCATATCCGACTCGACAAGGACAGTTTCAAGGAAAGCGCCCGGAGCTTCAAGGAAGTAGGCAGGGAGATCAAGCGCCAGGTCAAGGAAAGCCGGTACCAGGAGCATCCTGGAGGCCATTCCTCAGAGTACTACGCCGCAAGGCAGGAAGAGCGCGAAAAAAGACGCGATGATCGACGCGCCGGCCGCGCGTCATCGCCCGGCCATGACGTGCCGTCCACGACGTCCTTCGGTACCTATAGGTCAGAACTTTCCGCCAAGGCCGGCAAACTCAGAAAGGGTCTCATCGGCGATTTCCTCGGCACTATAATCGCCAACGCAGGTCTCTGGTACGTCAACCTGAACTTCTCCCAGGGAGTCCTCTGGGCGCCTATCGTGAGCATCTTCACGGGTTTCGGCCTCGTCGACTCCATCCTTCAGGCCGCAAGAACCTCGCGCCACGCCAGCGAGACCGAATCCTTGCCGGAACTCGACGACGAACAGGCGAAAGAACTCAAGAAAATGCACAAGGAAGGGAACTCGATCGGCAAGCATTTCATCAGCGCCCTTTCCATTCCTACGGCGCTCTACTACATCAATATGACCTTCGACAAGGGCAATTCCTGGTTCCTCATCCCCGCTGCCATAATGGTCGCGACCTTCTTCATCCACTTCATGACCTACATCACGACAGCCCCTTCGCGCCGCCGGAAGTTTTTCGAAAAACTGGGCATAAAGGGCAATAAAAAAGGCCTCAGGGAAGCCAAGAAGCAGCGTGAAACGACGACCACGGAGCTGGGCGCCTACGCGGGCATCTACCGCGATGCCCAGGATTACGCGAAGGACATCGAAAGCTCTCTCGCGTCCTCCGACCCTTCTTCCGCCGCCGAGCTGAAACCCCAGATGGACGGCTACCTCAAGCAGGTGCTCCTCCTGGCGAAGACGGCCAACGAGCTCGACTCCATCATCGGCGAAATTCCCATGGAAGCGCTGGAGAAGGACAAAGCCACGCTCAAATCCAAGCTTGGAAACGCCGCGGAAGGGATGCGGTCGGAATACGAAGGCAGCATAAAGGAAATCGAAAAACAGGAAGAGTCCTTCAAAGCCCTCGCCGAGCAGAGCGAGGTGATCGACCTCCGCCTGCGCTCTTCGGTGAGTCAGCTCCAGCAGCTCAAGATGGATCTGGCCAGGGCCAGGGCGGCGGACGCCGAAACCGATACGGGAAGAACCGAATCGGCGCTCTCTTCGATCCGCGCCCGTTCGGAGGAACTTTCCCATTATATCGACGATCTCAAGCAGGGCAATCTCGAAGCCCTCGCCGATCCCTTCCTGGAACTGGAAAAGAAATACGGCCAAGCTCCCGCCCCCCTCGATGGCGAGAAAGATCAAAAACCATCCGAACCCGCCCGCTAGCGGACCATTTACGGCTCGTCGATGACCTTGACGCACACAGGCGTCGGCACATCGACGGTCGTGCCCGTATACTCAAGTTTTCCTGTCACGGCATTCATCTGGAAGACGACTAGCGTATCGGAATCCTGGTTGGCCGCCAGGAGGAATCGGCCGCCACGGTCGATCGCGAAATTGCGCGGCGTTTTCCCTCTCGTCGATTCATGTCCTATCAAACCAAGCCTTCCGCTTTCCTTCTCTATCCCGAAAATCGCCAGACTGTCATGCCCTCGGTTGGACGCGTAAAGAAAATCGCCCGAAGGAGAGATATGGAGGTCGGCGCAGGTGCTGGCTCCCGAATGCTCTTCGGGAAGCGCGGAAATCGATTGTATCCTCCGGAAAGCAAAATTTCTGATATCGACGGCGAAGGCATCTATCGTGGAACCCAATTCGTTCACGACATAGGCTAAACGGCCTGAAGGATGGAATTCAAGGTAGCGCGGGCCAACGCCGGCCTCCGAACCGATGCATCGCTCATCGCTCAGGCGCAGACTTCCATTCCGGCTGTCGAAATCATAGACGACAATTTTATCCAGACCTAGATCGGGAACGAGCATATATCGGTTCGAAGGATCGAAGACGATGGAATGAGCGTGCGGGCCCGCCTGCCTTGCCTTATCGACGCTGGATCCTCTGTGCTGGACAAAAGCCGAAGCCTCCCCCAGACTCCCGTCCGCCAATATCGGGTAAACGATGATGCTGCCGCTCATGAAATTGGCTACCGCCGCGAACTTGCCTGTTCCATCCACGGCCACGTGGCATGGATCAGTTCCGTCAGTCAGACGTTTGTTCAAGAAAGCGAGGTTCATCGATCCGCCATCAAACACGAAAGCGCTCAACGCGCCGGAATTCTTGCCATCGCATTGTTTCAGTTCATTGACGGCGAACAGCCGCCTATTTTCCCCGCTGAAAGCCAAATACGAAGGATTCACGATCCCCTCCGCCACGGAAAGAAGTTCCATTTTCCCAGAATTTTCGTGCAGGCGATATATGTAAATCCCCTTGCCCTTTCCCTGGAGGACCTTTCCCGTCCCAAAAAGTATTGGCTCCGTATAGGTGCCTACAAAGACAAGACTCGTTTTTTCCATGGCTTTCCCCTACCGTCTCGCTGCGAAAAATTTCGTTTCCATACCGCGGTCGCTTTACGGAAACCTGATATGGATACAGTATACATTAAACAATACCGGGTTTTTACTGTCAATGCGAGGCGTACTCGCCTATAACATGCGTTGGGAGTATTCCCGTGCCCCTGTCGCGATATAGGTTGAAATGCTCTCAGTGGTTGATATATACTGGATCCAGAAAGCATTATCCGGCGTTTGATGAATCTTGCCGAGCGATTGTCATGATTCATCCCGGGAAAGGGCGGTGCGCGACAAAATGGCCGAAGAAATCAGGGCGAAATATAGAAGCATCCAGGACATCGTATTCACCACGCTGAGGGACGAAATCGTTTCCCATACGCTCAAGCCGGGCGACGTCATGAACACCGTCGAACTGTCGAATCGTCTTGGGGTCAGCCGCACTCCCATAAGGGAAGCCCTGAACCGACTGATTTCCATCGGCCTCGTGGAGGAAGCGCCCCATCGGAGCTGCTGCGTGAAAAAGCTCTCGGCCGACCAACTCATAGAAATATATTATATCAGAGCGGCGCTTTCCGGAGTTGCGGCGCGTCTGGCGGCGACGAAAATTTCAGACGCGGACAGGAAACGGCTCGAAGTCCTCTGCGAGCAGATGGAGCGGACAAACGAACCCGATGAATCGAGCATCATGCTCGAGAAGAACCGGGAATTCCACAATATCATAATAGCGGCGGCCAATTCCCCGAGGCTCAAGGACATCCTCGAGCAGTATTACTCGCAGAGCCAGCAATACAGGGCGCTGGCGCTCGAACTGCCCGGACGCTTCGCCGAGATCTGCGCCGAGCACCGCAAGATCGCGGAAGCTCTCGCCCGCGGAGACAAGGATGGAGCCGAGGCCTATACCCGCGAACATTATTTCAACACGGCTAAGAGAATAGCTCAGGCATTCCAGATGAGCTCGGAAATTTGAGCCATCCCTATCTGCGTCCTTAAGGCTGGCTTTTTATCTTCTTCAGCGCGTGGATTATGAATTCGTTGCGTTGCTTAGCTAAAGCGTTCATATCCTTCTTGCTCCAGTCGTAGAAGCCCTTTCCCGTCTTGTAGCCGAGGTCTCCGTTTTCGAGCATTCCCTTAAAGCATGAATTGGCTTCGTGGCTGTCGCTGATGCCTGGAAGCACGGTATTCTGCACGGAGTTGCATAGATCGACGCCGACGGCGTCCACGTGCTCCAGAGGTCCCCATACGGGAAATCTGATTCCCATACCCATTTTTACCGCGGTATCCACATCTTCCGCGGAGGCGAGGCCTATCTCGACGATATGCGACGCTTCCCTTATGACCGCCTGCAGTATCCTGTTGGCGAGCTGACCGGGCAAATCTCTTTTCACCAATACGGGCGATTTTCCCCAGGCTTTCAGCGTCTTCATCACCCATTCAGCCGTCTTCATCGAGGTGTGGTCGCTCATGACAACCTCCACCAAAGGGACGAGATGGGCGGGAAACCAGAAATGCGCGGTGGCCGTCCTCTCCGGATGTTTGGTGAACCGGGCGATGTCGGTGATCCTCAAGCCCGAAGTATTGCTCACTATGGGGACTGCTTCAGGCAACAGCTCGTCGAGGCGTCTGAATATTTCCTGCTTGGCCGAAAGGTTCTCGACTATAGCTTCTATGACGAAGAAAGCCTCGTCGCAGCGCTCTTCCGAATTCCTTCCGTACGAGATATTCCCTATGGCCTTCGATTTCGTCTCTTCGGAAATCAGGCAATTTACCGCCAACTCATCCAGAAGGCCGCCCACGCGATCCGGGCACTTCTCGCGGACTTGATCCGACGACTCGATGACGATGGTCGGATTGCCCGCGATGGCCGATATCGCTGCAATACCGCTCCCCATCATACCCCCGCCCACGACCATCACGCTGTTTCTCATACGAATAACCCTCGCTTTCGATATCACTTTCGCTTGATGTATTTCTGGGAATCGATGGCCACGGCTAAAATGATGATCATTCCCTTGACGATATACTGGACATAGGGATTCACCCCGATGAATACGAGCCCGTAGTTGATGATCTGAAACAAAAGGACGCCGGTGACGACGCCGGGAACGGTTCCGACGCCGCCCCGCATGGACACGCCGCCGACGACGCAGGCCGAGATGGCGTCCAGCTCATAGCCCGATCCCAGCATGTTCGTGACGCTTCCCGTCCTCGCGCCTTCCAGGGCGCCGCCGAAGCCGTACATCAGGCCCGCGATCACATAGATGACGATGATATTGGCCACGACGTTGACGCCCGACACCGTCGCCGCTTCCACGTTGCCGCCTATGGCGTACATGTTGCGGCCAAGCTTGGTCTTGTTCCATATGAACCATACGATGACGATGGCGGCCATCGCGTAGAGAATAAGGTAAGGAATCCTGAAGTTTTCGAATTCGATGGCGCCTTGGGCGAAACGGCTGAATTTTTGATCGAAGCCGCCTATCGGCGATGAATCGTTCAACTCGTCGATATAGAGGGACTGGAGTCCGTAAATGACGAGCTGGAATCCCAGGGAGGCGATGAAAGGCGCCACCTTGAGTTTCGATACAACGACGCCCTGCGCCACTTGGAAAAGCGCGCAGAGCAACATCGCGATGAGTATGGGCACGACGATGGGCAGCTGCGGCAGATCGGGGAAAATGCGCTGGGAGTAATTGGCGGCCTGGAGCAGGGACGAGGAGACGATGGCCGCCATGCCGACGCTCCGTCCGAGGGAGAGGTCCGTGTATCCCAGCACGATTATGCTGGCGACACCCAAAGCCAGGACGATGCGCGACGAAGACTGCGTCAGGATGAAATAGAAATTCTGAAGTTTTATAAAGCTCGGCTCTATGGCGACGATGACGCAGAGCAGAAAGAGCATTACGAGATAGAGAGCGTTCTTTACGAGGAAAGCCGATAGTATAGCCTTTATGTCGCTGGCTTTCCGGTTATCCATAGTCATTCGAGACACCCCTTCTTCAGATATACTTGGCGGCGAGGCGCAGGAGCTCTTCCTGGCTCGTCGTGGCGGAATCCACGATTCCCGCAAGCTTGCCGTTGCTCATAACCATGATCCTGTCCGCCACGCCCAGCAGTTCGGACATTTCCGAGGATATGAAAACGACGCCGTTTCCCTTCTCCGCCAGATCGATCATCAGCTGATATATTTCGTACTTCGCGCCGACATCGATGCCGCGGGTGGGTTCGTCGAGAAGCAGCACTTTGGGCGATGTAAGGAGCCAGCGCCCCAGGATCACTTTCTGCTGGTTGCCGCCGGAAAGGTTGACGATGGCCGCTTTCTGCGAAGGAGTCTTCACCGAGAGAGAGTCTATTACCCACTGGGTATCCTTGGCGACATTCCTGTATTTCATGACCCCGAAACGGGCATACGCGTGTATGTTCGCGATCATGGCGTTGAATTGGATATTCAAGAGGGGGAAAATTCCGGTCGCTCTTCGTTCCTCGGTCACGAGTCCGATGCCGCTGGCTATGGATCCGCGCGGGTAATGCTTCGTGAGAGCCTGCCCGCCTATGTGGATTTCGCCTTTTTTCATCTTCCGCAATCCGAAGATAGTCTCCACGAGCTCGGTCCGCCGGGAACCGACGAGCCCGGACACACCGAGGATTTCACCCTTAAATAGATCGAAGGATACGTCTTCGATCGTAGGCTGATAGGTGCCGGAGAGATTTCTTACCTTGAGGACCACCTCATCCGTAGGCTTGTTGATCTTGGGCGGATACAGCCTCGCCAGATCCCTTCCCACCATCAACGAGATTATCCTGTCCTTCGTCAGGTCGCCGGATTTCTCGGTGGCGATCCAACGGCCGTCCCTCATCACCGTCACTTCGTCGGCGATGGCGAGTATTTCTTCCATCTTATGGGAGATATAGATGACGGCTACGCCTTCCTTCTTCAGCGTCCTGATTATGCCGAAAAGATGTTCGACTTCGTTTTCGGTGAGCGATGACGTAGGCTCGTCCAGAACGATTATTTTCGCGTTGCACGATACCGCTTTGGCGATCTCGACCATCTGACGTTCTGAGACGGAAAGCGAGCCAATTTTCTTGAGCGGACTGACATTGATTTTCAGTCTTTCGAAAACGGCGCTGGTCTCGGACAACATCAGTTTGTCGTCTACGACGATGCCCTTGGCCGGCAGTCTCCCGAGCCAGATATTGTCCAGGACGCTTCGCTCCAGGACTTGGTTAAGCTCCTGATGAACCATCGAAACGCCGTTGTCCAGCGCCTGTCTCGGGCTGTCGAATGAGATAGGCTTTCCATCGAGGAGGATCTCCCCCTCATCCTTCCTGTAAATTCCAAAAAGACATTTCATGAGCGTGGATTTTCCCGCGCCGTTTTCGCCCATAAGAGCATGTACCGAGCCCGGTTGGAGGAAGAGCTGAGCGTTGTCCAGGGCCTTGACGCCCGGGAACTGCTTTGTGATGCCGCGCATCTCGAGAACGTACATACGATCTACCTTTCCATGGGATAAAGCATAGGAGGAAGAGTAGAAGGTTTCCCCTTCCCCTCTTCCTCCCCGGACTGCTATCGCGTTGTTTACTTTACTTCGGTCTTGGCGTAGGCGGCCTCGGCCACGCCGACATTGGCCGTCGTGATTTCAAAATAGGGCATGCGAACATCGCGGAACGCGCCGACTTTTCCAACTTTGACGCCCGTCATCGGCTCGATGCCGCGGACCAGGTTCACCGCTATGGTGAGGATGGCTTCGGCTTCGAAGTTGGGGTCCGACAGGACCGACCCGAGCATTATACCATCCTTGATGAGGGGCACAACCGTGGAAAGCGCGTTGATGCCGACGACGCCCATGTATTTCTTGCCGGTGAAGTAACCAGCCGATTTCAGGGCTTCTACGGCGCCGAGCGCCATGGCGTCGTTGTTGCAGATCACCATTTCGGTCTTGTCGCCAAACCTGCCGAGCCATGTTTCCATGATGTTCTTCGCCTCGTCGGTCTTGAAGTTGGCGGGCTGAAGCGCCAGCTGCTCGGTCGCGAATCCGGCTTTCTGCATGGTCTCGACCACCAGCTTGGTGCGCGCTTCGGCATCGGGATGCCCGGGGGTACCCTTCAGGACCACATACTGCATTTTTCCGTCCTTGTTCTTGTCGAGGGACGGCTTGTTCTTCCAGGCGTTCATGATGAGCTGAGCCTGGATGACGCCCGATTCCTCCGGCGTCGTCCCGACATACCAGGTCTTGTCGTAGCTGAGGATATCGGCCGAGTCCGGGCACCTGTTGAAGAAGACGACGGGGATTTTCCTGGCCTTGGCTTTCGCGATCATCGTCGACGCCGCTTTCGGATCCACGGGGTTGATGGCCAATACGTCGTAGCCTTTGGCGATCAACGTATCGATCTGGTCGTTCTGCGTCGGCTGATCGTTGCGGGAATCGAAATATTCCACGCTAACATTGGGACCCAGGCTGCTTTCGAACGCCTTCATGCCGCCGCGCATGTAGGAAAGATAGGTGTTCGAGAAATCGAAGAACACGACGGCGACTTTCACCGGCTTCGCCGAGGCGCTCTTGGACGCCTGGGACCACACCGGAGCGATGGAAAGACACAGCATCGCGGCCAGAAAAAACGCAATACCTTTTTTCATACTTCCTGCCTCCTGAAACTGACTTCACTCATCTCCGCGGCCGTTCACCAAAGAACCGCCGCTATAGCAACCCTATGGGGCGACTATCAATCCACTGGGGAGAATCGAATCGACCAACGTAGAAAACCGAGCTTCATCCGCCGCGTCACACGCGCCGATGGCCGCGAATGAATCGTCGAGAGGATAAAGCCGCCAAGTTTCGATCTGTTCCACCCATTCGCCCGGCTGAACGATTTTCAGCGGCGACATCGTTTCCATCTCCACCATTCGATCGTCGGCGAATGTCTCGAACGATACGCCGAAGTCGGAATATTCCGCCTTGGGGTCATGGTCGTACATCGTGATGAAACAGAGGCCCTTGTTCAGATAACACGCCCATCCATCCTCATTGTTGATGCCGATCTTGATCGGGGTATTGCGGCCCGCATCATGCTTCAGGAAAATGTAGCGCGATCCCCATGTCACTCTTCCGTCTCTCATGTCGGAATACGGCCAGAGCGAAATATGTCGATTGGGCAGCACGCCGGTCTGGCTGAGGGGTTGAGGGATTATCTCCAGCCCGCCCGCATCCACGCTCGTTATGGACCAGGCCGCCATCTCTTTGGATTCCCGTCCGATATTCTCGATACGATGAGCGATATTCACTTGGGCCGATACTCTGTCGAGCCGCACTTCCGTGAATATCCTGACGCCCGTCTCGATTCTTGGTTTCGGCATGAAACGCGCGCCGTTCTCGAGGATTTCAAAATTAACCGCTTCGTTGTCGGGGTAGAACGCCAGGGGAAAGTTATGCGGCGCTACCCATAACCGGTTGCCGCCGTAAATGTTCCAGAACGCCCCCGGGTAGAAACTCCTGTCGAAGTCCGCCCCGTGTTTTATATAGGCAGGATCCCCATTGAAGAACATCACGTTCGGGCCATCGCCCAGCGAGTAATGAATGATTCTTGGACCATAATCCAGCGTGACATAGAGCGTCGCCGTCTCGTTGGCGATGCGCACGCAGCTGCCGTATTCCGGATGGAAGGTTTTTTCCACCTTAACTTTGAACATCAGGAGAGCCTCTGGCTTCCGTTCTCCGGACCATTGGGTTCTATGACTACCTTGATGGCGCCTTGCTTACGGCCCACGAAGGTTTCGAGCGCTTCCTTGAATTTTTCGAGCGGAAAGGTATGCGTTATGAGGTCGTCCACGCGCAGGCTCCCCGAGGCGATGGCTTCGATGATTTTCCAGGAGACATTGGGATTCGCCCTCGAGCCGAATATCGCTATTTCGTTGTGAACGATATACTTATAGGGCAGTTTTTCCAGCACTTTATCGGTGGGTACGCCCATGAGGCCGACTTTTCCACCCTTCCGAAGCATGCGCACCGCCTGGGCAAAGGTGCCTTCGGCGCCGCTGCATTCAAAAGCCTCATCAACCCCATCATTGCCGGTCAGCCTTCTCACGGCTTCGACGGGATCTTCTTTTTCGAAATCGACGACAGAATCGGCTCCCAACGCGGCAGCCAGCTGAAGCCGGACTCCCCTTCCCACCATGATTACCCTGGCCGCTCCGAGGACCTTGGCGAAGCGCATGGCGATGAGTCCGATGGGACCGGGACCGATGACGGCAACCGTGCCGCCCGCCGTGATGCCCGTAAGTTCCATTCCATGAAGCGTAACCCCGGCCGTATCGACCAAGGCGCCTTCCCTGAAACTCACCGATGCCGGCATCTTCTTGACACTTTTGGTCGAATAGACATTGTACTGCGCATAAGCGCCCCGCGAGATGAATCCATAATGACGATGTCCGGTCTCTGGTCTGCCATAGTTCTCGCAGAGCGTATATCGTCCGTTCATGCAGTTCCTGCATGTACCGCAGCCTCTGTGCGCTTCGCCGGCGACGCGGTCCCCGGGCTTCAGATCGGTAACGCCCGGTCCCAACTTCACAACCTCGCCTGACCACTCATGACCGGGGGTAAAAGGATACGATGGCGGCCAAATCCCCGCCAAGTCGCCGCGTATAATCTCGGGATCGCTTCCGCAGATGGCTACGGCGCGAACTTTACACAGGACCTCTCCGGCCTCGGGTTCCGGTATGGGAACCTGCCGCACTTCAAATTCACCCGGAGAAGTGAGCACCAGAGCGTTCATTAAGTTTTCCTGAGTTGTGTTCATATATATCCCTTCTGTCGCGGCGAGCAATCTTAGCATGGATCCAGGACACAGGATACATTTCATCTACGCTTCTGTCAAGAAAAATTTTTCCTCATTCGACGATGATGATGCTGATTGATATGATGTTGACAGAGGAGGCTGGAGGAGGTTAAGGCGATGACTGCCTGTAGCTTTACCGTCCGATCATCGCCCAGATCTTTCCCATGGCTTTATCCGTGCTGGAATTGTCGATATAGCTGCCAGGCAGCCTGAAAAGTTCGAGGCTCGAGGCCAGGACGAAGCGGTTGTCCGAGGTTCTTATCGCCTTATAGCCGACGCTCTTGGCGAGTTCCACGATGTCCTTCCTGCCGGCGCCCGATCCGAAGGGAAGCGCGAGATAGCGCGCCGGTTCCCCGGTATTGCTCTCTATCGCTGCCCTGGATTCGGTCAATTCTTTAATAAGCGTGCTTTGTTCCGTATCTCCAAGGAATCTGTGGCTGACGCCATGCGATCCGATGGTGAAAAGCTTGTTGCCTGAAGGATCCCTGTACTGGGTCATTTCCCGTATCTGGGACCAGTTCATATAGCCAATTTCCCCGACAAAACCGGAAATGACGAAAAAAGTCGCCTTAATCTCATATTCCTTCAGCAGCGGATAAGCGATGGCATACATGGAAAGATCGCCATCGTCGAAAGTGACGAGCGCCGCGTCGGTCGTCAGCCGCATGCTGCCTTCCCTGATGGCGAGCAGGTCATCGAAATCGATAATCTTGAAGCGTTTTCTCAGGAAAGCCAGGTCGTGTTCGAAATTGTAAATGTCCCTGTTGTATTCATTGCCCGTCCTTCCGAACACAAGGTTATGGTACATGAGAATGACGATCTTGGGATCTTTCCTCTCCGGCGCTTCGTGGCCTACAAGCTCTTCGGCGCTAACGGTCATCGCTTTCCGACCCGAAACTGTTTCCTCTTCATTCCAGTAACGGATGCTGTTTCCCCGGCTTTCTTCCATGACGGGAGCTGTCGAACAGGAGAAAAGCAGGGCGAGAAGAAAGGCAAAAGCAAGCGATGCCGTGGATACTTTCGCGAAGCGTGACATGGATACTCCTGTATTTTAAATTATCGTGTCGCGAGTATACCATTCTTCCCAGAAAGCGCTCAACAGCGAGATCAGCTGGTCGCCTTCAGCTCGCGGCGGGTGGTTTTGCGTTCCATGGAGCTGAGAATCGCCTTGCGGAGTCGGATGGATTTGGGCGTTACCTCGACCATGTCGTCTTCATGAAGAAGGAGGATGGCGCGTTCCAGGGTCATGGGTTGAATAGGCGTCAGCGTCAGCGCCTCATCCTTTAAAACCGAACGCATGTTGGAGAGTTTTTTCTCTTTCGCGGGATTCACTTCGAGGTCGGAGTCGAGATTATGTTCGCCGATGATCATTCCTTCATATACGGGATCTCCGGGAACGACGAAAAGGTGCCCGCGGGGTTCGAGGTGGTACAGCCCGTAGGTGACGGCCTTCCCGCTGCGGTCGGACACGAGGAATCCGGTATAATGATCGTTGAAGTCGCCGCGATATTCCTCATAGCCGGAAAAATAGGTATTCATGATGCCGGTGCCCTTGGTGTCGGTGAGGAAGGTGTCCCGGTAGCCGATCAGCGAACGGGAAGGCACTGAAAATTCTATATGAATGCGGGCCCCATCGTGGCAGGTATAGGAGAGCATGCGGCCCTTGTGGGCTGAAATTTTATCGGTGACGGTACCCGCGAAAAGTTCGCTGCAATCTACAAAAAGGTGTTCTATGGGTTCGAGCCTGCGGCCATCCTTGTATTTGAATATGACCTCGGGCCGTCCGACGCAGATTTCGAAATCCTCACGTCGCAGCTGTTCGATGAGAATGACGAGCTGGAATTCCCCCCTGCCCCGCACGATGTACCCGCCTCCGCCCTTCACCTCCGCCACCTGGATGGATACATTTTTGAGCGTTTCCTTCCGAAGGCGTTCAAAAAGCTTCATCGACTGTATCTTTTTCCCGTCGAGACCGGAAAGCGGCGAGGTGTTGACGGTGAAAAGCATGGAAACCGTCGGTTCGTCGATTACGATGCGCGGCAATGCCTTGGGGTATTCGCTCGTGCAGATGGTATCCCCGATATGAACATTTTCGATGCCCGAAAGAACGAAAATATCGCCAGCCTCGGCGCTCTCCGCTTCCACGAGCTTGATGCCCGAGTAGGTATGCAGTTTGGAAATGTTCAGCGCCTCTCGGACGTCGCCGTCCCCGATGCACACAAGGCTGTCCTTGGAATGCGCCCTGCCGTTTATCACCTTGCCGATAGCCTGGCGCCCGAAATAGTCTGAATACGAAAGGTCGGAAACAAGCATCTGAAAAGGCTCGCCGCTCGTGTACGAGGGCGGATCTATCTCTTCCAGGATGGCATCGAAAAGCGGTGTCAGGTTTTCGCCCGTTTCCTCGAGCGTTTTCTGCGCGATACCCTTTTTCCCGATCGCGTAAAGCAGCGGGAATTCAAGCTGCTCTTCGTTCGCTCCCAGGTCTATGAAGAGGTCGTATATCTCGCTTAATACTTCGGCGGGACGGGCGTCCGGCCGGTCTATCTTGTTGATGACGACGACGATGGACAGTTTCAGTTCCAGCGCTTTCTTGAGGACGAAACGGGTTTGGGGCAGTGGACCTTCGGAGGCGTCGACAAGGAGAATGGCGCCATCCACCATGGAAAGCGCGCGCTCTACCTCTCCGCCGAAATCGGCATGGCCCGGGGTGTCAAGAATGTTGATCTTGATCCCTTTCCATAACACGGAACAGTTTTTCGCGGTGATGGTGATCCCGCGTTCGCGTTCGAGATCCATGCTGTCCATGAGGCGTTCCGTCTCCTCCTGGCCCGCGCGGAAAAATCCAGACTGCCTGAACATGGCGTCGACGAGCGTGGTTTTCCCATGGTCGACATGGGCGATAATGGCGATATTGCGTATTCCGGGATTGGATGCGTCTTTATTGGGCAATGTAATTCCTGATTTCGTTCGCAGCGATGTGGGATGCCGTCAGTATAGCCGATAAGGGGAGTTTACGAATAGCATGCATCCTGTGCTAAACTCGCCGTCATGATTTACGCAATGTCCATCATAGTAATCGTCGTTTCGAACGTATTTTACAGCATCACGCAGAAATCAACGCCGAACGCCGCGAATCCCTTCGCCGCCCTCCTTGTCACTTACCTCACGGCGGCCGTCGTGACCGCGGCGGCGCTGATCATCTCCCAGCGGCGCGAAGTCCGGGGTTTTTCGGAAAGTTTCAGCGGCGTCAATTGGACGAGCGTGGCGCTCGGGATCGCGATCATCGGCCTCGAACTGGGCTTCCTGCTGGCGTTTCGCGCCGGATGGGATATAAGCAGGGCTTCGCTGATCGCGAACATACTTCTGGCGATAATCCTGATACCGGTGGGGATTTTTTTCTACAAGGAATCTTTCAATCTGCAGAAAGCGGCCGGCGTAGCTCTTTGCATCGCTGGGCTTTTCGTCATGAATCGATAAAAGGTTGGCCCAGGCCCGATTCGAACGGGCGACCTGCTGCTTAGGAGGCAGCCGCTCTATCCATCTGAGCTACTGGGTCGTTGCGAGCGCGGATAATGCCGGAGATGGCTCCGGCGGCACGTCATCCGAAAGGACATTATAATAAAGTCCCAATCGTGTCAACGCCGAAGCGGGAATGTTGACCATTCGATCTCGCTCCGGTTATGCTGATACCGCGATGAAATTATGGTTCAAATACGCGGCAGGGATTCTCTTCGGCGCGGCGCTCTTCGCCGTCAGCCCCAAAGCTCTTCTTGATGACGGCGGCATCCTGGCTTTCGCCGCTGAACTATCGATCAGGATCGGCTATTATGTGTTGGGCACCCTGCTATGCGTCAATTTCCCTCTTTCCGTATTGAAATTGTACGAGGAGAAGAAATTCTGGAATATCGGGATGAAAAGCCTGCGTTTTTTCATCCTCTCCCTTTTCGCGGCCACGGCGCTCGGCATCGCGGCCGCGCTCATAGTCTTGCCGGTTCGCATTCCCCTTCTTTCCGACATCTCATCGCAATCGGTTCAAAACCTGGGAAGCGGCCTTTTAGAGGTATTCCCGCGGAATATGGGCGCTCTATTCCTCAGTCCGAGCGGAACGATCGTTCCTGCCCTCATTTTCGCCTTCATCATCGGGTTGGCTATGGCCCACGATCCGATGGCGGCCCGACCTGTCGTCAACCTTCTCGATTCGCTTTCCAGGATACTCTATACGATCAATTCGTTCATCACTGAAATCCTCGGCGTTCTGCTCATACCGGTATCGGCGCGAACCCTCCACCTTATAACGACCTCGCTCAACGGAGGAATCTACGGTTCCTTCCTGCTGATCCTGACCATCGCTTCCCTGGCCGTCCTCGCGCTTTTCATTCCCCTGGCCGTCTTTCTGTTGGGCGACAGGAAAAATCCTTTTCCCCTTCTCTACTCGGGGCTCCCTACGATCTTTACGGCCCTGGCTTCGGGCAATCTTCGCTTCTCCGGGGGATCGATGATACGCCAGGCCAGCGAAAACCTGGGGACAAAGCGTCGCTACAACGCCGCGATCATGCCGGCGGGCTTGTTCTTTGGAAGGGCTGGAACGGCTTTCATCGCCGCGATTTCCTTCGTCATCATACTCTCTTCCTATTCGCAACTGGCGATTTCCATACCCAGCCTCATCGCCATTTTGTTCCTTATTCCGATGACGACCATAATCGCGAGTTCGTCGATGCAGAGCGGTCCGATCGCCGTACTCACCCTCAGCTGCGGCTTTTTCGGAAGAGGTTTCGAGAACGGCTATCTCGTCATGGTGCCTATCGCGCTGCTTTTATCGATGGTAGCAGCCCTTATCGATGTCCTGTGGATCGGCGCGTCGCAGGCGCTCGTCGCGCGTCGTTCCATCACGCGCGATCGGAAGGATGCCAGGCATTTCATCTGATTTAACCGATTTATCCGTTTCAGGCGCCATTGAAGCCGCCGAGGCTTGACGATACCGAATCCCCGATTTACTATTCAAAGCTATGGACTTAATGACTGTACTCAGCTCCGAGCTGATCGCTCTTCATCTCACGGGCAGGACGAAGGATGAAATCATCGACGAACTCATCGATATCGCCATGAAAAGCGGCAAAGTCAAGGACCGGGAGCAGGCAAAAGCCTCGGTTCTCGAACGCGAGACGCGGATGAGTACCGGCATGAAGCATGGTATCGCCATTCCCCACGGAAAGACTTCGGCCGTTTCAGAGCTCGTCGCCTGCGTCGGCGTTTCCGACAATGAGGTGGATTTCGACGCCCTGGACAGAAAGGGCTGCAGAATCTTCATAATGACGCTTTCGCCGCCGGAAAAGACCGGGCCGCACCTGCAGTTTCTGGCCGAAGTGAGCATGCTTTTCAGAAGCGAGGAAAAACGCCAGGCCATCCTCAAGGCCTCCACGGCCCAGGAAGTGCTGCGAATCCTCACTCCCTGATCATTTCATAGCACAAAAAAAAGGCTGCCCATAGGCAGCCTTTTTCATTTGTTGCGGTATCCCGTACGCTGATTGTTATTCCAGCACGGCGAGGACATCGGACATCTTGACGATGAGGTGTTCGGAGCCCTGGATCTTGATCTGGGTTCCCGCGTACTTGTCGTACATAACTTCATCGCCTGCCTTGACCTTGATCACATCCGTATCGGTGCCAACAGCAACGACGACGCCCGTCTGGGTCTTTTCCTGGGCTGTCTGCGGAATGATGATTCCGCCCGCTGTCTTGGTCTCGCTTTCCTTGATCTTGATGAGAATGCGATCACCCAAGGGTTTGACGTTCATAAAGAATCCTCCTGAACTTTCGTTTGAATTGAGATTGCTTCTATAGAAATATAAAAAAACTGAGGCCGAGGGTCAATAGAACGAAGCGCTAGGAAAGCGGCGATTGGTCTTCCTTATCGGTCATCTTTTCATTAAATTTCAATTTGGAGCGATAAATGCCTAAAAAGAACGCAAACTGGAATCGCAAATCCGGGCTTCGCCCTACTCAGGGCAATAAAGTCCCAGCAAAGGGCACGGGGCCATTCGGCGGCTTTCAGCTGAAGTTTTCCTTCAGCTATATCATCGTCACGCTCATCCTCGTAAGCCTTTTCAATTACCTCTTGTTCAGGACCGATAATACGCTCGTCCCCTATTCCACGTTCAAGGACAAGGTCGAAAATGGCGAGATAAAGCGCGTCGAAATCGACATGAACTATTTTACGGGGTATACCGACGCGAACACGCAGGAACCTTCCTCGCCCTTCCCCGCTTCCACGAAGACCGGCGTCGTCTATAAGGCCGTTCCCGTCGACGATCCTCAGTTTACCGCTCTTCTCGACGAGAAGAAAATTGTCTATTCCGCCTCCCCGAAGGAAGGCAGCACCATCCTTTCCCTCATACTCAACTGGATTTTGCCCTTTGGCCTCATGTTCTTCGTCTGGCGCCTCGTCATGAAGCGTGCCCAGGGAGGCGGCAACTCCAATGTCCTCGCCTTCGGACAGAACAAGGCCACCATCGTGGCTGAAGGTGATATAAAGACTCGTTTCGTCGATGTGGCGGGCGTGGATGAAGCCAAGGCCGAACTGGTGGAGGTCGTCGATTTTCTGAAAAACCCGACGAAGTACACCGATATCGGCGGCAAGATTCCCAAGGGCGTCCTCCTTGTGGGCCCCCCGGGCACGGGCAAGACTCTGCTGGCCCGCGCCGTGGCCGGCGAGGCCGAGGTGCCTTTCTTCCGCATGAGCGGCGCGGACTTCGTGGAAATGTTCGTGGGCGTGGGCGCGGCGCGGGTACGCGATCTGTTCCGCCAGGCGAGGGAGAAGGCCCCCTGCATCGTTTTTATAGACGAACTGGACGCCCTCGGCAAGAGCAGGTCGAGCGGCATGATGGGCGGAAACGACGAAAGGGAACAGACGCTGAACCAGCTTCTCGTCGAGATGGATGGATTCGACGCCACTTCGGGTCTCATCATCCTCGCGGCCACGAACCGCCCCGACGTCCTCGATCCCGCGCTTCTGCGTCCCGGAAGGTTCGACAGGCAGGTTCTCGTGGACAGGCCGGATATGCCCGGCCGCGAGGCCATTCTCAGGATTCACGCGAAAAACATCAAAATGGAAGAATCCGTCGACTTGGCCCGCATCGCGCGCAGCACTCCCGGTTTCGTCGGGGCCGATCTCGCCAATATCGTGAACGAAGCGGCGCTCCTCGCCGTGCGGGCCGGAAGAAAAAAAGTCCGGCAGGGCGACTTCGACGCGGCTATCGAGAAAGTGATAGCCGGGCTCGAAAAGAAGACCAAAGTCATCAATGTCAAGGAAAGAAAGGTGATCGCGTTCCATGAGACGGGTCATGCGGTGACGGCCGCCTTTACCCCGGGCAGCGATCCGGTCAAGAAGGTATCCATCGTGCCGAGGGGCTATGGAGCCTTGGGGTATACCCTGCAGATGCCCATCGAGGATCGCTATGTCGTGAGCGAGGAAGAGCTCCTGAGCCAGATCGACGTGCTCCTGGGAGGACGCGCCGCCGAACAGATCGTATTCGGCTCCATCTCTACCGGCGCGGCCAACGACATCACCAGGGCTACCGATATCGCCCGCAGGATGATCGTCGATTTCGGCATGTCGGAAAGGTTCAGGCATGTGGCCCTCACCAGGAAGGGCCAGGCTTTCGGCGGCGCCCAGGTTCCCGAGCCCTTCATGGCCAGGGAGTACAGCGAGGATACCCAAAAATACGTGGATGAGGAGATTGCGAGAATCATCGCGGCCCGCTATGATGGCGTGGTCGCCCTTCTAGGCTCCAAACGCGATCTGATCGAAAAGGTCGCGGGAATCCTTCTGGAAAAGGAAGTCATCGAAGAGGCGGAATTCCTTGCTCTCACCTCCGAACAAGGTGGGAACGGCTCTCCTGAAAACCTGGAGAGCATCCGACCATGACAGGATTTCCCGATGCAGATTTTCCTCTTTGCCTACGCGTTAATTCTCCTAGCCGTCGCTTTTTTTTCGTCACGCAGACAGGATAGCTTCCAGAATTTCGTGCTGGCGGGAAGAAACCAGCCGAGGATACTGATCATCGGATCCATGCTGGCTTCCACGATAGGCGGAGGACTTACCTTGGGGACGGTGAGCAAGGCATACAGCCTTGGATTTCCGGCCTTCTGGTTCGTCGCGTCCGGAGCCGCCGCGCATCTCATCCAAGGATTTTTTCTTTCCGAGAAAGTAAGAAAAACCGAAGCCTTGACGCTGCCGGACCTCGCGGCGAAACTCTCTTCCCCGGCCGTCAAGCGGTTGACGGGCATCATCATCGTGCTGACATGGACAGGCATCGCCGCTGGGCAATTTTTGGCGGCGAGCAAAGTTGTCTCATCCATCACCGGGCTTTCCCATCAATGGGCCGTCATCGCCTCGGCTTCATTCCTCGTGATCTACACCATCATGGGAGGGCAGCGATCGATTCTCCGCACCGATCTTTTCCAGTTTGGCATCCTCGCGATCGCCGTTCTGGCCGCCTGCGGATGGCTTTTCGGAACAAGACCCACGTCCATCGCCTCCCTCGATATACATCTTTTCACCGCCCAGTTCGGAGTCCTGGATCTGTTGTATTATCTCGTCGTGGTCGCCGGATCCTACCTGATCTGCCCCATGATGTTCGGGCGGATTCTTTCGTCCGATTCCCCCGCTTCCGCCAGAAAGGCCTCTTACACGAGCGCCTTGGGGATGCTGATCTTCGCCGTCGCCATCACCTCGATAGGGCTCTGGGCCAGGGCTTCGGGCCTCGACTTCGGCGGCGCCGACCCCTTGAACGCCATGATCGGTTCGGTTTTCCCCTCCTGGCTGTCCTTTCTCATGGTGTTCGGGATTCTGGCCGCCATCCTTTCGACGGCCGACACAGTTCTCCTCACCGCCGCGGGAATCTTCGAGCACGACGTGCTGGGCGGATCTTCGCTCTATCGAACACAAGCCTGGGTCGGCATCATCGCTTCTTTCGCCGCCATCACCGCGCTTTACAAGACCGACATCGTCGATCTCCTCCTGGAAACCTACCAAGGCTACACGTCGGGCATCGTCCCCGCTCTCTTCATTGCCCTCGTCGTCAGCGGAAAGAAACGAATTCGGAGCGGCTTCCTTTTTGCTGCCATTTCCTGCGGATATGGGCTGGGTCTGGCCGGAAACCTGTTCGCGGGGGGCATGACGCAAAAACTGATGGCCTTCGCCGGCATCATCGTGTCGAGCCTCATCACCATCGCGGGACTGAAGCCCATTTCCTCGGCTGCCGATATCGAGGGTCGCTGACGTCTTCAATTTGACATTATTCGTCTTATTGACATGATAGCTCCATTCATGGTCAAATCTCCTGCATGACAGTTTTACATTTTTTGTCATTTATCAGGAGGTGAACGATGTCCGTTGTCATACGTTCCATCGCGTCATATATTCCGCAGACCAGGGTGTCCAATGAAGAGCTGGCGGCCAAACTCGAAACCACCGATGAATGGATCCGTTCCCATACGGGCATCGGCGCGCGGCATTTGGCCTCCGAAAACGTGCTGACAAGCGACATGGCCGCGGAAGCGGCGAAGTCTGCCATGGAGAAAGCCAGGATCGGTCCGCACGACATCGACCTGATTGTCGTGGCCACCGCTACGCCCGATTATTTCGGCTTTCCGGCGACCGCCTGCATCGTCCAGGAAAAGATCGGCGCCTTCGGCTGCACCGCTTTCGACGTCGTGGCCGGCTGCACTGGCTTCATCTATGCGCTGGACATCGCTTCGGCCATGCTCGAGGCCAGGAACGGGCGGCATGCCCTCGTCATAGGCTCTGAACAGCTCTCGAGGATCGTGGACTGGAGCGATCGCTCGACGGCCGTCCTCTTCGGCGACGGCGCGGGCGCAGCGGTTATATCCCGCATCGACGAGCCGGGCCGCGGCTGTCTTTCTTTCCTGCTGGGAGCCGACGGCTCCGGCGCGAAGGATCTTTTCCTCGTCCAGTCGCCCAGGACCGACGCCTACGCAAGGTCGACTCCGACCGTTCCCGTGATTTCGATGAACGGCAAGAATGTATACAACTTCGCCGTCAAATCCATCACCGTGCTCATAGAACGCATCATGCACGCCACCGTGTACAAGCTTGAGGACTTTTCCTGGATCATCCCGCACCAGGCGAACGAGCGCATCGTGCAGGCCGCCGGCAAGCGTTTCGGCATTCCGCCTGAAAAGTTCTATCTGAATATGGAAGAATATGCCAACACTTCATCGGCGAGCATTCCGCTTGCCCTGGCGGAGATGGACAGCAAGGGTCTTCTGAAAACGAACGATCTCATAATGCTTTTAGGCTTTGGCGCGGGGCTCACCTATGGCGCCGCCGTAATACGCTGGTAGGAGAAATACAGATGCAGAGAAAAATTGCCGTGACAGGCTTGGGGGTCATCAGCCCCGTCGGGAATGATATGGAAAGCTTCTGGAGCGCTCTTTTGAGAGGCGAATCGGGCGCCGGTCCGGTTACGCACTTCGATGCCTCGAGGCTCGACTCGCGTATCGCGGCCGAGGTAAAAGGCTTCGATCCCGGCCTTTGGATGGACAAAAAGGAATCGCGCAAGATGGGGCTTTTTTCCCAGTACGCGGTAGCCGCGTCGGTTCAGGCCTGGAATGATGCCGGATTGACGGACTCCAATTGCGATGGTGAAAGGACGGCGATCTGCCTCGGCAACGGGATCGGCGGTCTGGAAGTGTTCCAGGACTCCTATGCCAAGCTGCTGGAATCCGGTCCCGACAGGATGCCTCCCATGACGGTTCCGCTCATGATAGCCAATGAGGCCGCGGCCAACGTCGCCATGCGCCTCGGAATACGGGGCCCGGCCTATACGCAGGTGACGGCCTGCGCCTCCGGCACCGACGCCATCGGACAGGCCATCGATCTGATGAGATCGGGACGCGTCGATGTGGTGGTGGCGGGCGGCACCGAAGCGGCCGTCACCGAGTTCGCGATGGGCGGTTTCTGCCGCCTCAAGGCCTTGACGACGCGATGCAACGACGATCCCACGAAGGCGTCCAGGCCTTTCGACAAGGACAGGGACGGATTTCTCATCGGCGAAGGCGCCGGCATTCTCATCCTCGAGGATTACGATCGGGCCAAGGCTCGAGGCGCGAAGATCTACGCTTTGGCATCGGGCTATGGGGCCACCTGCGACGCTTACCATCTGACAGCCCCCCATCCGGAAGGCATCCAGGGAACCAGGGCCCTTGTCCTGGCCCTCGAAGACGCGGGCCTGAAGCCTTCGGAAGTCGGCTACTACAACGCCCATGGAACCTCGACCCAGCTCAACGATCCCACGGAAACGGCTATGGTCAAAAAAGCCTTCGGCGATGCCGTGAGGCAGCTCAAGATCAGCTCGACGAAGAGCATGACGGGGCATTGCCTGGGCGCCACGGGAGCCATAGAAGCGATTGTCTGCGTCAAGGCCATCGAGACGGGCTATCTGCCGCCGACGATCAATCTGGACAACCCGGACATCGCCGCGGGCTGCGATCTGGATTACATCCCCAACAAATCCATACATCACCCCGTGGAAGCGGCGCTGACCGCCTCGCTGGGTTTCGGCGGCCATAACGGCGCGCTGGCATTCAGGCGGGCATAGGGCGGCGTGGCGCCGCGGAATGCATGGAGCCCCGCGGCTGCGGAATGCATGGAGCCGCGTTCTATTGTGCATGGAAGCGCGGCGCTCGGCGCCGCAGCCATTGTACATAGAGCCGCGGCGCCAGCCGAACGGCGCGGAATACGCTGGAACGCGCTAGATCGCGCAGGATCGCGCGCCTTCTTTTCAGGATGGCGCCGCATACATTATAATCTCGGTAGGTTTTACGCTCCGCTCGGTTCGGCGAGCGTCGATACTACAAAAGGCTGAACACATGGAAAACATAGAGTCGTACCTTCCTCATCGCCCTCCTTTTCTTTTTATCGATGACGCAAGCATCGACGGGACGACAATTATCGCTTCGAGAACGTATAAATCGGACGACTGGTTCTTTAAAGGACATTTTCCGGCCTACCCTGTAGTGCCCGGAGTGCTCCTCATCGAGGCCCTGGCCCAGGCCGGCGGCGTTGGGGCAAAGCTGCTCGGTATAAAGCCGAAGGGGCTCTTTGTCCTGGCCAAGATTCGACAGGCGACATTCAGGCGCCAGGTTAAGCCCGGCGACAAGCTCGACATGGAAGTCGTCAACCTAAAATCCAGCGGACTTGTCCTTCATCAGAGGGGCGTAGGCAAGGTCGACGGAGAAATAGCCGTCGAAGCCGAATGGATAGCCATGGCAACGGAGGTTCCGGAATGAAAATCGCCCCGATGGTGAGAAACAACATTTTCCTCAACGCTCACCCCGAAGGCTGCGCCAAGGTCGTACGGCTCCAGATCGCGCAGGCCGCGGGGCTCAAAGCCAAGATCGACGCGGCCAGGGCTTCGAATCAGCGACTCCCGAGGAACGTGCTCGTGATAGGGGCATCCACTGGATATGGCCTCGCTTCGAGAATCGTGGCAGGCTTCGCGTACGGGGCGTCCACCGTGGGTTTTTCCTACGAAAAAGAACCGGGCGCCGCGAAAACGGCCTCGCCCGGCTGGTACGCGAACAGAAGCTTCGACAGCGAAGCCGCGAAGCTCGGGCTTTTCGCGAAAACGTTCAATATCGACGCCTTTTCCGATGAAGCTAAAAATCTAGCCATCGCGACGGCCCGCTCAGGCGGTTTCGCCTACGATCTCGTCATCTATTCCCTGGCAAGCCCCGTGCGCGTCGATCCCGTTACGGGCGTTATGTACCGCTCGGTGATCAAACCGATCGGAAGGGACTATACGGGCAAGACGGCGGACGTTTTTACCGGCAAGATAAGCGAAGCCCACGTGCAGCCCGCCGACGAAAAGGAAATCGAGGAAACCGTCAAAGTCATGGGCGGCGAGGATTGGAGCCTCTGGCTGGAAGCCCTCGACGCCGCGAAGGTCCTCGAGAAGAACTCCATCACGGTGGCCTATTCCTATCTCGGCCCGCCCCTTTCCTGGCCAATTTACAGGGATGGAACCATAGGCCGCGCCAAAT
The DNA here is from genome assembly GCA_963677895.2 of Treponemataceae bacterium. Lineage (GTDB taxonomy): Bacteria > Spirochaetota > Spirochaetia > Treponematales > Rectinemataceae > UBA11090. Next base: position 26,515 of record CAXXGJ010000021.1, read on the forward strand.
CGCATCTTGAAAAAAGCGCCCGCGACATCGCGGCACGGCACAAAGCATCGGGCCTGCGGGCATTTGTCTCCATAAACAAGGCCGTGGTAACCCGCGCGTCGGCCGTCATACCCATCATTCCGCTCTATGTCTCCACCCTGTTCAAAGTGATGAAGGAAAGAAATATCCACGAGGATTGCCTGGACCAGATGCAGAGACTTTTCATGGAAAGGCTCTATGTCAGGGACGGAACGACAGTGCCGATCGATGAGGAAGGCAGGATAAGACTGGACGAACTGGAAATGGGCGCGGCCGTCCAGGAAGATGTCTCGACCCGTCTGGCGAAAATAAACGAAGCCAACCTGAACGACCTTACCGACATAGAAGGATTCCGACGCGACTTCCTTCAGGCCCATGGTTTCGCCGTCCCGGGCATCGATTATGACGCGGAAGTCGACCCTCTCTGATGAACATAGTCTATCTTGAAGAGAAAGAAATTGGCGTTCTGCTTCCCCGGAGCGACCGACGCTGCGAGCACGTGGCGCGGATTCTCAGGAAGACACAGGGCGATATCCTGGCCGCGGGCTGTTCCGACGGCACGCTGGGCCAGGCCAGGATCGAATTTCTCTCGCGGGACGGCCTCATCCTTTCCTATTCGGCGCAATCGCAGGCGCCGGCGCTCCGGCCGGTGCGGCTTCTCATGGGCTTTCCGCGGCCTATTCAGGCCGGCCGCATACTCAAGGATCTCACGAGCCTCGGCATAGCGGAAATCTGGTTCGCCCTCTCCGATTTAGGAGAGAAATCTTACGCCGAATCCACTTTTTTCAAGGACAGGGAATACGGAACCCACCTCATCGAAGGGGCCGAGCAGGCAGGCAATCCCCGCCTGCCCGCTATCAGCAGCTTCTGGAGCATCGACAGAGCCTGCGTCGCGCTCGAACAAACAGACGCGGCCGGCGCCCAATCTTCATCGCGGCTCATGTTCCATCCCGACCCCGCGCGGCCAAGGATAGCGGAACTTCCATCGCTGACAGCCCCGACGACACTCGCCATAGGAAGCGAGCGGGGATGGACCGTGAGGGAGGTGAATTTGCTCGCCTCCCATGGGTTTACGGCCTGCTACCTTGGAGATCGCATACTTAAAACGGAGACGGCGGCCATGGCCGCCGTCTCGATCATCCTTTCACGTCTGGGCTATATGTAATTCCCTACAGCTTCAACAGTCCTTTGAGAGCCCTCACATCGTTGGCGAATCTGGCGCATGCAAGCTGGACCGGCTCAGGGGAAGACATATCCACGCCGGCCACCTTCAATGCCTCGATGGGGAATCTCGAGCCTCCCGATTTGAGGAAGGCGAAATAATCGTTTTTCTCGGCCTCTCCTCCGTTCAAAACCCGCTCCGAGAGCGCGATGCTGGCGGAAATGCCGGTGGAATATTTGTACACATAAAAAGCGTTGTAGAAATGAGGAATGCGCAAGCCCTCCAAGTCGGAGACCGATTCGAATTTCATCCTCGGCCCGAAATACTTTTCCAGAAGCTTCCTGTACTCGGCCCTGAGCGAATCGACGGTCAAAGCCTGTCCTGCTTCGGCCATGGCATGGGTCACCTGTTCGTATTCCGCGAACATGGTCTGCCTGAACAAGGTTCCCAGCGTATCGTCGATTCTGTTGGCCAGGAGGGAAATCCTGGCATCGTCGGATGCCGCGTGCTCGTAGAGATATTTAAACACTAGCTGCTCGTTGAAAGTGCTGGCGACCTCGGCCTCGAATATCGTGTACGAATAGCACATGAAAGGATTGTTGCGCATCGAATACCAGGAATGCATCGAATGCCCGCCCTCATGCGCCATGGTAAAGATATCGTTGAGGACATTCTCCTTGTAGTTGAGGAGGATGTAGGGTTCGCCGGAGAAACTGCCCGCGGAGAAGGCGCCCGAACGTTTGCCCTTGTTCTCGTATCGATCCACCCAGCCGCCCAAAAGCCCGGCCTTCAGCGTGGCGACATATTCCTCGCCGAGCGGCGCGAGCGACGCCGCCACGATTTCCACCGCCTCGTCATAGCTATGTCTGCTGGTCTTCTGTTTTACGATGGGAACATAGACATCGTAATGCCTGAGTTCTTCTAGGCCGAGGGCGCGCCTCCTGAGGTCGTAATACTCGTGGAGAACAGGCAGATTGGCGTTGATGGTGCCTACGAGGTTGTCGTAAACGGATTCGGGGACCTTGTCGGGGAAGAGAGCCTGCTCCCTGGCGCTCCCGAAGCTCCGCACCTGAGCCTGGTACTTGTCGAGCTTGACGGAGCCGGCGTAAAGACTGGCCAGTGTTGTCTTGTGCCGATCATAGGCTCCATAGAACTTCATATAAGCTTTTCTTCGGATTTCCCTGTCCTGGTTGCGCATGAACGCGGAAAAGGTCGATTGGCTCAAGGGAAGAAGCCCCTCGTCCGTCCTTATCCTGCCGAAAGAGAGATCGACATTGGTGAGAATCCCGAAGGTTTCCTGGGCTATATGGTTGGTCTCAGCCTGCATGGCGAGCAGCCTTTCCTCTTTTTCCGAAAGAATATGCGGCTTGAAACGAATCAGCTTTTTCAGGAATACGCTAAAGTCGGCGAACCGGGTATCGGCGAAGCAGGAATCCAGGAAGGCTTCGGGAAGCGCCTGGATGGAAGGAGTGAGCCATGCCCATGCGGCCTGTCCCGCGGTGGCGATGCCGATATAGCGAGCGTAGCGGCCGCGCGCGTCGCTATCGCCTTCATCCTCCGTAACCCTGAGATCCGAATAATATGCCAGCCTTTCATCGAGGCGGAGATACTCATCGTAGCGTGAAAGGAGGGCGAGAAAATCGTCTCTCGAAGCGGAAAACTTCGTTCTCAGGCTCTCGATGCCTGCCTGCATGCCCGCCAGCTTTTCCAGCCCTTTCTCCCAGGCATCGTCCGAGGGGAATAGTTTGGAAAGATTCCATCGATCCGTAAGAGGCACTTCGCCGCGTCTGGGGATGTCGTGAGTGGCCAATGAATTCTCCTTGTCGTCATCGTGATGGTTTCGTCGAACCGCGAATTTCCAGGCTATAGGGAAAATTGAAATGCTCTGGTCTGCCGCCGTTCAGGATGTCGAGGGCCAGGGAGGCGGCTTTTTGCCCTTTTTCCCTGGCGGGCTGATGTATCGTCGTGAGCGGGGGGCGCGCGAAGCCGCTCAGGGAAATATCGTCGAAGCCAGCGATGGAAAGCTGATCGGGAATGCCGATGCCGTATTCCGCCGCCGCGGCATAAAGGCCGATGGCGACGATATCGGCCATCGCCACGATGGCGTCGGGCCGATCGGCCGATCCGAGGAGGGTCCTGCCGGCGGCGCGGCCGCCCGCGATGGAGCCTTCGGCTTCGATGACGCGGATTCGATCCGATTCGAGGGAAAGACCGGCTTCCTCGAGGGCTCTGGAAAAACCGGCAAGTCGCTTTTCAAGGACGACCGACCTCGATCGTTCCGTATGGTTTTTCGCGTCGGGCTTCAGGCAAAGCACGGCGATACGCTGGGGTTCGAGCGAAAGGATGTGCCGCATGAGTTCGTATGCGGCCTGTTCGTCCTGAATGCCGACATTTACGGTAGTCCCGCTTTCCTCGCCGTCGATCGTCACGAAAGGCACGCGGTGCTTGTTGAGGAATTCGATCACTTCATGTTCGGGTCCGAGACCTATGGTCACGATCGCGTCCACGAAAGCCCTGCGTGCCGCCTCGATGATTTTCCCCCGCACGGGAGGAAGCATGGTGAGCGAAATCTCGCGTTTGTCGCATTCCTCGCCGATGCCGCTGATCACGTCGCAGAGATGCGGATTGTTCATCACTTCGGAGATCGGCTGGGGCAGGAGAAGGCCGAGGGCGCCGAGCCTTTTGGTGGTAAGCGTCCTGGCGACGGGGCTGGGGAAATAGCCGAGCTCGGTGACGATGGCCATGATCTTCCCGTAGGTTTCCTTGGATATGCGTTTCGGATTGTTGAGAGCGAAGGAGACCGTGGTTTTGGATACGCCGGCGCGTTCCGCTATATCTTTGATGGTAATTTTCATATGGATCGCCATTCATCATTGTATCCTTCTTCAAAGCCCCAGTCAAACCACGGCAAATTTCCGGCTCCGTTGGTTGGGGGCTATGGAAACCAGGAAAGATGAACGATAGTATTGACAGGAACCGTGGATTATCGAAAAAGAGGCTACAATGACACAGATAACCGTGACCTATGATTCGGGCGAAACTAAATCCTTTCAGATGGGCATCAAGGCACTCAATACCCTGCCGAACGAAGGCGGGTCGGATCAGCCTCTGGTGGCCGTGCTTATAGATAACGAACTCAAGTCGCTCGATACCGAGCTGGAGAGCGATTGCCGAATCAGCCCTGTTCTCGCGGGTTCGACCATCGGAGCCACGGTCTATCGTCGCTCCCTCTGCTTTCTCCTCGCCATCGCCTCGCGAGAACTCTTCCCCGAAAGAAGGCTGATCGCCGGCATGGCCATCGGGACGGGATTCTACCACTACTATTACGACGAAATTCCCCTGACCGAAGAGCAGGTAGAAAAACTCGCTGGGCGCATCGGGGACCTCGTGGCCAGGGACATACCTATCTGTCTCGAAAAATGGTCATGGGAAAAAGCCTGCGACTACTTCGTGAAAAGCCGCCAGCTCGACACCCTCGCCCTTCTGGAAAACCTGAACGAACCCCAAATTCCACTCAACGAGTGCGCCGGATTCCGCGATCTTCAAATCGCCCCGCTCGTCAGCTCCACCGGGGTTCTCGGCACCTGGGAACTCATCCCCTATCACGGCGGCATGCTTCTCCGCTATCCCCACAAGGACAAGGCGGGGGTCATCGAACCTTTCGAGGATGTCCCCCTCCTCTACAAAATTTCGGAGGAATACAAGGAGCGAGGCCGCGTCCTGGGCGTCGGCTCGGTCGGCGTCCTCAACCGCTTGAGCGCTTCGGGCAGGATCGGCGAATACATCACCGTGGCCGAGGCGCTTCAAAACAGGAAGATCGCCGCGCTCGCCGAGGCGGTCGCGGCCAAAGTCGATAAAGTGAAGGTCGTTCTGCTCGCCGGACCTTCCAGTTCCGGCAAGACTACGACATCAAAGAAACTCGCCATACAGCTCAAGGTGCTGGGATTCGAGCCCATCCCCATCGAACTGGACAACTTCTTCATCGACAGGAGCCACACGCCGCTCGACGACGAGGGGAAACCCGACTTCGAATGCCTGGAAGCGCTGGATGTCGTCTACCTCAACGAACTCCTGCTCAAACTCTTCTCCGGCGACGAAGTCGAGCTGCCCATCTACGACTTCAAGGCGGGAACGAGACGGGGTACCGGCCAGACACTGAAGCTTTCCGGCCACGAAATCCTCATCCTTGAAGGCATTCATGGCCTCAACGATGACCTCACGCCTAAAATTCCGCAGGAGAACAAGTTCAAGATATACGTCTCGGCCCTCACCCAGCTAAACCTGGATGACCACAACCGGATAAGCACGACGGATTACAGGCTCCTGCGCCGCATGGTGAGAGATCACAATTTTAGAGGCCACAGCGCGAGGGCGACGCTCGCAATGTGGCCTTCGGTGCAGCGAGGCGAACGCGCCCATATCTTTCCCTTTCAGAATTCCGCGGACGCGGCGCTGAATTCCGCCCTGGACTATGAATTGGGCGTGCTGAAGATATTCGCCGATCCCCTCCTCCGCACGATCAAGCCCAGCATGCCCGAATACACCGAAGCCAGGCGGATACAGGCTTTCCTCGATAACTTCACGCCCATTCCCGCCCAGTACGTGCCCAAGGACTCCACGCTGCGCGAGTTCATCGGAGAGTCGGCCTTCCATTATTAAGCGCTCCGACACTATTCGCCGCTGACAAGAAGGGCCGCCCCCGATTTCCAATCGGGGGCGGCCCTTCCCTTGCCCAAAAAACGCTCAGTCTTCTTTAGGCGTACATTTTTCCGTATTCCGCCGCTTCCTTTTCGTTGGCCAGGACGAAGTGCCCCGGGAAAAGCTCGCGCCAGCTGGGCTTGTCGACGCTGTAATCGTGCATGGACTGGTCGTACACGAGGAGGGTCTTGTTCTTCTCGATATCGGGATCGGGCATCGGAACGGCCGAGAGAAGCGACCTCGTGTAGGGATGCAGGGGCCTCGCGAAAAGTTCCTCGGTTTCGGCAAGCTCCTTGAGCTCCCCCTGGTGTATGACGGCGATCCTGTCCGCGAAATAGCGGACGACGGTGAGGTCGTGGGCGATGAAGAGGTAGGAGAGTCCGTGTTCCTGCTTGAGATCGCGTAGAAGGTTGAGCACCTGAGCCCTGATCGAGACATCCAGGGCCGATATGGGCTCGTCGGCGATGATGAACTTGGGCTCCATGGCGAGCACCCGCGCAATGCAGATGCGCTGCCGCTGGCCGCCTGAGAATTCGTGCGGATAGCGTTCGGCGTGCTCCTCGAGGAGTCCGACGTCGTTCAGCGCCTTGAAGACCTTGTCGCGGCGCTCGTTCTCGTCCTTGAAGAGGTTGAAGTTGTACAGCCCCTCCGAGACGATATAGTCGATAGTGGCCCGCTCGTTGAGGGAAGCCATCGGGTCCTGGAATATCATCTGGATATTGCGGATGACGTAGGTGTCCAGGTCCTTCGCGATCACGCCTGATATTTTCTTGTCCTGAAAGTAAATGTCGCCCTTCGTGGCGGGGTTGATCCTGATGATCGTGCGGCCTATCGTCGTCTTGCCTGATCCCGATTCGCCCACGAGGGCAAAGGATTCGCCCTCGTATATGTCGAAACTGACGTTCTTCACCGCGGTGAAGCTTTCATGGCCGTTCTTGAAGGTGACTTCCAGGTCCTTGACGGACAGGATTTTTTTGTTCATTTGGAGGCCTCCGCGAGCTTTTCGGTGTAGATCTTCCCCTTTTTTCTCATGAGTTTCACTGCTTCGGGGGGATCGGCCGCGGGAGCCTTGGAATCGAGGAGCCAAGTCTTGGCGAAGTGCGTGGGGCTGACCTGGAAGAAGGGAGGTTCCTCTTCGAAGTCGATATTGAGAGCGTAGTGATTTCTCGGCGCGAAGGCGTCGCCTTTGATTTCGTTGAACAGTGTCGGGGGCGTGCCGGGAATCGCGAAGAGCGGCTCATTCTTCCTGGCCAGGGTCGGGAGGCTGGAGATCAGCGCCCAGGTATAGGGATGGCGCGGATCGTAGAACAATTCCCTGACCGTTCCATATTCGACGATCTGGCCGGCGTACATGACGGCGACCCGGTCCGCCACGTTGGCCACGACGCCGAGGTCGTGCGTGATATAGATGGTCGTGAAGCCGTATTCTTTCTGGAGAAACCTGATGAGATCGAGAATCTGGGCCTGGATCGTCACGTCGAGGGCAGTCGTCGGCTCGTCGCATATGAGAATGCGCGGCTTGCAGGCCAGGGCGATGGCGATGACGATTCTCTGGCGCATGCCGCCAGAGTACTGGAAGGGATAGTCGTAGAAACGTTTCCCCACATCCTTGATGCCCACCTTTTCCATGAGCGTGAGGGCTATTTTCTTGGCTTCTTCCTTCGGAAGTTTCTGGTGCTTCTCGATGACTTCGGTTATCTGTACCCCAATCTTTTTAAGCGGATTGAGGCTGGTCATGGGATCCTGGAAAACCGTGGCTATCTTGGCTCCCCTGATCGCCTCCCAGTCTTTGTCCGTTTTTATATCGAGAAGGTTGCGTCCCTCGAACTCGATGCGGCCGCCGGAATCCTGCCGTTCGTCTCCAGCATGCCGGTAAAGGTCTTGGTCAGGACTGTCTTCCCCGATCCCGACTCGCCAACGATGGCGAGCGTCTCGCCGTCATAGAGATCGAGTGACACTGAACGTATCGCGGTAAGTTCCTTGTTGCGAACCCTGAATTTGACGACCAGATCCTTCACCTGAAGGATGGGGGTTTTTTCTTCGCTCATCTTCCACCTCCTATCGGTGAGTTCTGGGGTCGGATGCGTCGGCAAAAAGCTGACCGACCACGTAGAATGAAATCGTGACGAGCCCCATCACGATGCCCGGGAATAAGATCATATGAGGATAGGTGTCAACGAAGGACCAGTAGACGTCGATCATCCTGCCCAGGGAGGGATAGGTCGAGGGAAGACCAATGCCAAGGTAGGACAGCACCGTTTCCGTGTTGATGAGTCCGGGGATCTCCTGATACACGAGGGTGGCTATCACCGAAACCATGTAAGGCAGGATGTTGCGGGTAACCATCCTCTTGAGCGGGGTTCCGAGACAGCGGGACGCGAGGTTGTATTCCCTGTCGCGGATGATCATGACCTGGGTTCGGATGAAGAAGGCTATGCCCAGCCAGCCCGTTATGGTCATAGCCAGCACCATCTGCCAGAAACCCCTGCCGAATATGTACATGAGCATCATCGAGCGGAGGATATAAGGTACATTTGATAAGATATTGTATACAGCCAGTAATATGGGATCGATTCGTTTCGAATAACCCCAAACCGCTCCAATCATGATGCCGATAGCAATATTGATTGCAGCGGCAATGAAGGCTATCGACAAAGATGTTCGAGTAGTACCTGCCCACACAACATCAAAGAGATCATTACCCCGATCATCTGTTCCGAATAAGTGTTCGATCGATGGTTTTTGGTACCATGTTGTCGGTTTATTGATATTAGGTGCAGAGCCAGGATCATAGCCTGATAAAAGCGGCTGTATAAAAGACATGATGGTGAGACTTAATAGGAGGACAAGCCAAAATATTGCCGTCTTACGCCTGAAAAAAGTCTGAAAAACTGATTTCCAATAGGAATAGCGCGGACCAGCAATACGTTCCGACTTGAGAATATCGAAAGCTGCAAAAGCAAATTTTTCAACAGTGTTGGCCATTTTTACCTCGCTTCCTTTTTGACCGCCAGGCTTATGCGGGGATCCACAAAAGTGACCAAAACATCACCGATGAATATGGCAAAGATTGATATTACTGTGAAGATGAAAGTCAACGCGATGATCATCGAGTTATTATAGTCCGAAATTGAACTAGGAAACATTTTCCCCATACCAGGTACAGCGTAAAACTCTCAGTGATTAAGGCTCCTGCGAGTGTCCCAATGACAGCCATGGGTATAGAATGAACCACAGGGATAAGAGCATTCCTTAATATATGCTTAAAGAAAACTTCACTCTGGGAAAGCCCTTTGGACCTTGAAAACTTTACATAATCAGAGTTCATCTGGTCGACCATATAGCGCCTGATCCAGAGTGCCTCACTTGCGATACTGCCCAAAGAGAGAGAAATTGTTGGTAGAATATATGAAAGGAAGTTATGCGATCCCATAAATGGAAATTTGTCCGGCAAGCCAAGAACTTCATGCCAAATCGCGCAAAAAGAGCTATATACAACAAGGTTGGTATAGAGCTTATAAAGACGATGTAAGCCATAGTTAACCTATCGAATAGCTTGTCCTTTTTCATAGCAGAGATAACACCGAAGGTGAGACCGATTGCAAGCGATAACACAAGAGAATACATGCCTATAGTAAGCTTGTACCCAGCATCGATGCATCCTCGTAAATATTATTGCCCGATGCATAATGATCATCGTACTTGTTCAGATCCATCCTGTCGAGCATTGGTTTATATTTTAGGCTGTGCTCGTCTATTGATGTATAAAATGTCGACTCCTGGCCATTTAAAGTAATTTTTACTTCCCGCCGTGTTGTTCTCCCTTGACCTTGACCAATTACTTCGAGGACTGGGACCCCTTCATAGGTTGGGTAGGATTTCCCCATATTAAGTTTTATTACATTCTGATGTATGAAAGGAAACCTGCTGTCTGTCCATATTTGATATTTGTATTTTGTACCCGATGCAGCCAAAGCGAGTGCGCCGCTCCAGTCCTTTGTAAAATAATATCCCCGTTTCAAGCCAAGATTGTCTGGATCCTGAATTCGATTTATCGTATCGATTTCCACTAGATCGGCATACCATCGAACTACCCTGGTTAGGAGAGGTACATCTTTAGCAGCAAACAGGTATCCGGTTACTGGTTGTTCCATCACAGAATACCCCTTTCTTGAGAGATCGGCTCTAAATTTCTCAAAGAAGGAGGAACCCTTTAATAAAGCTGTGCTAACCTCAGGAGAATTAAGACCAAATAGTGATTGGGCGTATTCTTTTTGTGTTACATAATCCAGATACCCAAGGCTTTCCCATATCCGGTATTTGTAATCGATGTATTCGTTAGGTTTCGACTGCAATTTTGGAAGATTTTGGTCACCTTTGAAAACCAATTGTCGAGGAACGCAAGAATATACAAGAAACACTGTTAAGGTTGACACAATCAATACAGAAAATATCGATTGTAAAATTCGCTTAAACACATAGCCTTTCATGAAACCCCGCAATCCTTTCATCACGAACGAGTGCTTGACCATTCACATAATTATATTTGGCAAAAAAGAAAGTCAAAGACTCGCATGATGATCGAAAAATGGTATTCTCCACTTGTTCCCCATGGAGGATTCTAATATTCGTCAAAAGTATATCTGAAAGCATCCAACAGTGCAACAAAACAGTACTCGTTGGGACAATCGAATAAAAATGCATAAATATTAGATTACAGTTATAATTAGAAAAGGGCTGCCCGCATCAGTATTGCAGACAGCCCCCCATTATGGAATCACGTAAACTACATGTATTATCTATCTATTATTTCTTATCGTTAAGCTTTTTATATGCAACCGCTTTTTCCTTCTCCCACTGAGCCTTGGCTTTATCACGTTCTGCTACGGTAATTACTTTATCGCCTACGATGACTCCTTTGAATTTGTACTCATCGCTTCCATAAGCGGCGAAAGGTACTGTATAGGGCACTACACGGGAAACAACAAAAGTACCACCGCTCGACATCCAAGGTAAAACAACTGCATCGTCAATAATTTGAGCTTCAGCTTCGGCGAATAGCTTGAATCGCTTCATCTGGTCGTTATAAATTTCATTAGCGGCTTCAACTTTCTTCGCATAATCGTAAAGGCCGATGGTAGTCGCAGCAACCTTATCCGAACCTTCATCAACAGCATCCAGACCAAGGTATTGAAGCATCGCACCTTTGTAGTTTCCGGGTTCAAGAGTCTGGAGGAAGGTATAGGGATCGCCATAGTCAGGACCCCAACCCGTGTAGTTACCGAGATCAAAGTTGGACTGAGCTCCGGTTTCAGCGAAATAGGTAGAAGCGTAAAAATTGTCTTCGTCTGCCTCGATGATGTTGATCTTTATGACATTAACTCCGAACAGAGCTTCCAGTCCAGCCTTGAGAGACTGATCCATCTTGAGTCCCTTGGTTAAGTTAACATCATCTATCATGTCCAGTTCTATCGGGAATTTTACTCCTTTGCCGTCAGTTCAGCTCGCGCTTTGGCCATATAGGCCTTCGCCTTGGTTGGGTTATAGTAGGGATCTTGAGCATCGTCTGTCTTGAATGCTGCGGGGAAATCGGCAGGATTACGGGCTTTGAGTGCGGCTTCGACGTACTTCGCATAATCCTTGCCAGTTTTATCAGCGCTGAGGTCAGGGGGAGTCCAAGTATTGCGAAGATTGGCGAATTTGTTCATCTCGCCATTCCGTTGTGCAAGGATTGCTGTTCTTTCAATTCCGAAGAAAAGCGCTTTTCTGAAGTTTCTATTCAGAACGGCTATCTTGGTATCGGCTTTAGCTTTTTCGGACTTAGGCGATACTCCCTTAGTGGGATCAGCTGTAGAAGCGAAAGCGTTGCGGTCAAAATTGAAAGTATACATATAGGTCGTGGAATTCTGCTTGCCCCTATAGATATTATCTTTGTATTTAGCTTGGGCATTGGCAAAGAAAGCTTCGTTATCGGTGTAGAGCGGAGCAGCGACGAAAGTGCCGGCATCAAAGTTGCTGAATAAGGAGTTTGGATCCTTGCCATCGTAGTAAACCCATTTCACATGCTGGATATAGACATGAGCCTTATCCCAATATGTCGGATTGGGATCATACTCGATCACCGACTTTGAGGTGAAGTTCGTGAGGATATAGGCACCGTTGTAAAGTATACTATTCTTTTCTGGCTTGCCGAAATCCTTGCCTTTGGATGCGAGGAACTCGCCGTTTACCGGCCAATATGCATTATAGGTGAGTAGGGTGTCGAAGAAGGAAACGGGCTTTTCGAGGGTGTATTCGAGACATAGTCGCTTTTAGCCTTTACACCAACAGCTGTAAAATCAGTAACCTTTCCAGCTCCGTATTCGGCAGCGTTCTTAACCCATCCTTCATAGAGATAACTAAGCTGACTCTTAATGTCGAGCATGTATTTCATCGCATCGACCCAGTCTTGCGCTTTCACATCCGCATAGACTTCAAAATCGCCAGTCATCCATTTCACACCCTTGCGAATATTGAACGTCCAGACTGTATAATCTTTGTTTGCTGTCCAGCTTTCAGCAAGCGCTGGCCTTAGAATACCATATTTATCATGTTCAACTAAACCCTCAATAAAGTTTGCCGTGTGATAGGAATTTGTCGCGCGAGAATCATTAAGGTAGTTCATTGAGCGAATGTCAGTACCGAAGTACGTGACGTAGTCCTTCGATTTTGGGGTAGCGGCGCCCGCGGTGCCTGCGAAAAGCACAGCGAGGACGGCTACTGCTAATAAAGTTTTCTTCAGCATTTCTGCCTCCCGATGATATCCACTTGCGTGGATTTCGATTTTTTCGCCATCCATCACGTGCCATGATGGCGATGTATATCCCTATTCATTCTTATCACTTTATCTTCACAAGTCAACAGCTGATAGAACGAAAGTACGCTCAAGGCGATGGCGGAAAGGCTGTACCTTTTCAGAGTTTTGGATAATAGTAAGGTAGTTTCGTCTCAGGAAGATAGATGATGACAAGCATGCGACCGAAAGCGCCCGCCTCCGGTAAAAAGCCTCCCCTGCCGCTTTCCCTGGCGCTTACGGCCTTCATATGCGCCGTGGGGATTGTCGCGGCTTACCTTAAAAGAACGGCCAATTTCAGCATCGCGTTCGGCGACGCGTTGATGATTGGCGCCTTCGCGATGTTCGGACTTTCCTGGGTCGGATACCTTAAAAAGGACGGCATACGGTTCATTCCGCCGCGGAAGTCCTCCGACGCGAAGACCGCGGAATCGTGGGTGGATCGAGTGCCTTCCCTGGGGGAAGCCCCCTCCCCGCCTCCTCCGATCCCCGGAGCGGAAGGTCCTGACAGCGGCGATTATCAGCGTCTCGCCGAGGTGGAAAACCGCTTGAGGGAAAAAATTCTGGGTCGGGATCCGGAAGGGGATGAAAAAGCGACATCTTCATCGAAAAACCAGGGGTTCGCGAAAAGCAGCGCCGCATCCGGCCTCATGCTCATGATTCTCGCCCTTTGCTTCGAGTACCTCCTCCCCCTGCTGTCGCATTGAAACCGATTCTAGCCATTCCGCCGCTTTTTGAGGGAATGCGCAAGATACAGGATGAAGGAGAGAGGGTAGCCGCCCACGGCGAGAAGGATCGGCAGCTGCATGCTGAGATCGTAATCGTAGATGGGACCCTTAAGGACAGTCCGCGGCCCCACCTTCATTTGATATATGATCATTATGGCTGAGAATCCCAGCCCCAAGCCGATCGCCAGCCAGCCCAGCCCCTTCGCGGCGGTAAAGGTTCCGGCGTTTTCCGTCGCCAGGGAAACGCCCAGGAGGAGTCCACAGGCGAAAGTAACGGCTATGATGGCGGTATCGATGGCCAAGGCGCTGAGAATCAGGACATGCATCACATCGGCGTCCTGTGCCGGCGCCACGGATTGCTGTTCAGCCGTCCACCGGCGCGCCGTGCGCCATGCCCTGTAGTGTTCGGATGTGTCGATCGTGGCGAAAACAGCGAAAAAGGCGCATGCGGAAGCCAAAATGAGGAGAGCCTTGGCGCTGGTATGATATGACACTCGAGTCTCCATACTGCAACTATACGATGAGCGGGGCCGCGACGCAACGATGCCGCGGCCCCGCTCTTCTTTATGCCTGGTTAGGCAGGCAGTTCAGCGCACTTTGGCGAAAGCCTCAGCGCACCTCGGCGATTGCCTCAGCGCACCTCGGCAATGGCCTCGTCGAGCATCTGCTGGAGCATCGCCTGGGGCGGTTCCTTGATATAGCCCATGGCCATCATGTCCTTGGTCAAATTCCTCGAGGCGGCGATGTCGGTCATGGCCTTGTCGTAGACTTCCTGCCATGTCGCCTGTACCCTGGCCACGCCCTCGGCGATGGCCTGCATGGCGACGTCCGCGGCTTCCACGGCGAAAACCTCGGTCTCGGACATGGTCGCGACGATGTTGTCGGGCGTGATGCCCCGCTTCTTGGCGAAATCCGCGAGGGAGTGGGCGCAGCGTATGGCCATGCCATCGGTGATCTTGCGGGCGCGCACCGCGAGGGCTCCCTTGAGAATGCCGGGGAAGCAGACGGAGTTGTTCACCTGGTTGGGGAAGTCGCCGCGGCCGGTGGCCACTATGAAAGCGCCCTCTTCCTTGGCCGCGTAGGGCCAGATCTCAGGCACGGGGTTGGCGCAGCAGAAGACGATGGACTTGGGCGCCATCGATCGCACCCATTCGCGTTTGACGGTGTCGGGACCGGGGGTTGAGAGGGCTATGAGGACATCGGCGCCCTTGAGGGCTTCGGCTTCCGTGGCGACGCGCTTCGGGTTCGTGGCCTGGCAGAGCTCCCATTTCCTGTAGAGCCTCGGGTCTGCCTCGATGTCCTTGCGGCCCGCGTGGAGCGAACCTTTCGTGTCGAACATCACCATGTTCTCGCCCTTGCCACCATCGGTCATGATGAGGCGGGCGATGGTCGTGTTGGAAGCGCCGGCGCCCAGAAGGACGATTTTCGCCTCCGAAAGCTTTTTGCCAGCGAGAGAAAGGGCGTTGAGAAGTCCCGCCAGGGTGACGGAGGCGGTGCCCTGGGCATCGTCGTGCCATACGGGGATGTCGCAGGATTCGCGCAGCTCGTCCAGGACCTTGTAGCAGTTGGGCTGGCTGATATCCTCGAGGTTGACCGCTCCCACCGAGGGCTGGAGCATTTTCACGAATTCGATGATCTTGTCGGGGTCGTGCTTGCCGTCTTTGCCCCGTGAATCGACGCAGAGGGCGATGCAGTCGACGCCGCCCAAATATTTCATGAGGAAGGCTTTTCCTTCCATGACGCCCAAGCCCCCCGGGGGCGTACAGTCGCCGTCGCCCAGGACGCGGGTGGAATCGGAAACTACGGCGACGAGATTGCCCCTGTTGGAAAGGGCGAAGGATTCGTCGTTGTTGTCGCGTATCGTCGTGGAAACCTTGGAAACGCCAGGGGTATACCAGACATTGAACCAGTTAAAACCATAGACGCCGGCCTTGGGCACGGTCTGCATTTTACCGCCGTAGAACTTGTGCGCCTGAATCGAGAGCTTCTTGAGAAAGAGGGTCTGGGCGCGGGCTTTCTGGTCTTGGGTAAAGTCTTCGGGGAAGGCTTTGGAAAGGTTGGAGAGACTCAATTCCAACTTCATTAAGGTACCGTCCTTGTCAAATGGTTTGAGGAATGCGCGTAGCGCGCGAGCCTTTATATAGTATCATACGCATACCCGCGTCACAAGGATTATTCTGACTTCCCGAAGCGTAATTGGATAATTTTCTACCAAATAAAAGCCGCCCGAGAATTAACCCGGGCGGCCTGCGGCGATGCTGATGGAGAAAGCGTTCATCGCGCCATGGATCAGGAAATTCCCGTCAAAGCCTTGATGTACTGCAGGCGCATATACTCGTCCGGCTTGCCCGAATTGTAGGCGGAGAGCTTGCCGCGCATGCTGTCCACAGAGGAGAATCCCTGGGTTTCGATAAGCGTCTTCAGGTCATCGATGATAGCGCTTATCACTTTCCAGCCATCCTTGTAGATGGCCGAACATACCTGCGTTACGCTCGCGCCGGCGAGAATGAATTTGGCCGCGGTCTCGGCATCGTGAATGCCGGTGGCGCCGGCCAGTTCGATGCCCGCGCGCTGGAAAAGCAGGGCGGTCCAGCGCAGGCTGTCATGGTATTCGTCAGCGGTGGAGAGGGGCTGCGCGCGCACCAGTTTCATTCCCCCAATATCGATGTCGAACCTATAGAAGCGATTGAAGAGGACGAGGGCATTGGCCCCTTCCTTCGAGATGTTGTTGGCGAGATGAGGAAGGCTGGAATAATGGGACCCGAGCTTCACTTCGATGGGCAGCTTTGTGGAAAGCCTGGCTTCCTTTATCGTGGAAAGCACTCTGTTCTCGATATCTTTGGAGCTCAGCGCGGTGGAATGCGGCATATAGGCGATATTCAACTCAAGGGCGTCGGCGCCGGCTTCCTCGATCCGCTTGGTGAAGGAAGCCCAGGTTCCCGTGCCGACGCAGTTGATGCTGGCGAATATCGGGGTATTTCCGGCCCTGGTCTTCGACTCCTTGATGAGGTTGAGGTAGGCTTCCGTGCCTTCTTCCCATGCGGTGCGGCTTACGAAGGCTTCCGCCTCAGGATACGCGTCGAGGTCGATGCCGATTTCCTCGGCGCCCAGTTCGGCCAGAATCTGCTCCTCGAAAAGGGATTTGAGCACGACGGCGCCGGCTCCGGCCTGTACGGCTTTTTCAACGCCTTCCGCCGTTCCCGTCAGGCCCGACGCGGCTACTATGATGGGATTCGCGAGTTTCAGTCCCATGAAATTAGTGGTCAAGTCGATCATATTGTCTCCTTCCGTGGTTGTATCAATTTCTATTATAGCGGTTTTTCCGCCGTTCGTGGAGCGCAAACCGGATAAAAAAAGGGGCGCGGCGAAAATCGCCGCGCCCCTCCCTGTCCCGCAAAGAAGCTTTGGAAAGCTTCCGCTATTTCAGGAAATCGCTCAACCTGTCGAACTGCGTCAGCGCCGTCCAGTTTCCGGCATCATCTCCCGAAAGCTTCACGCAGCCGTCGATGGCGGACGCGTAGGTAAGGGCACCCACCTTCCGGTAGTTTTTGTAAACCTGAAGGCTGGCGAAACTGTCGTGCATCATGACGGCGAATTTTGGCGCCACCGTCTTGATGAAGGATTTCGAGGAAGAGGTGTCGCTGCCGTGGTGGCCGACCTTTATCACATCGGCCTGGAGTTCGGAACCGAATTTCTCGATGAGATCCAACTCGCGCGGCGTATAGACGTCGCCCATGAACAGCATGGTCGACCTGCCGAAGAAAAATTTCATGACCAGCGATTTGTTGTTTATGAACTGTGTCCCGTTCGCGGGATAGCCGACATAATATTTTATATCCGGTTCGGGATTATAAACCTTCACCTTGACGAATTCGCCGATTGTGAATTCAGAGCCTTCCTCGAGATAGACGATTTGGATCCCGCGTGAGGCGGCCTTGCTTATCAAGCCCCGGTAAATGCCGCTGTCGGAATACACGACTTTGCTCATATAGAGCTTGTCCACAGGATACTTTGTCAATATCCTCGCCAGGCCGCCGATATGGTCGATATGCGGATGACTCGCCACGACGGCGTCAATTTTCACGACGCCCATGGCTTCGAGGGCGGCTTCCACCTGCGGCGCGCAGTCGGGCGATCCGGCATCGATGAGCACAACCTTGCCGTCGGGGGTCGTCAGGATGCTGCTGTCCCCGGATTTTTCGTCGGTTTCCGCGTCCTCAGGCAGGTGAAGCTTGAGAAAGCGCGCGACGAGCTTCCCCGCGTCTTCTTTCCGGTCGAATATCTGGTCATAGCGGTCTGCCTTCGGGGTTTCATCCGCCTGTTCCTGCGCGAAAGCGCCACATCCGGCGAAGAAGAAGCCGAAGGCGAAGATGAAGGCCAGGAATTTTTTCATTTGGAGGCCGCCTTGGAGAATCCGCTGAGAATGTATTTTTGCAGGATCACGAAAAGGATGATGATGGGCACGATGGCCATGACGGCTCCGGCCATGATCTGGTTCTGGTTCATGGTCTCAAGGCCCGCGTAGGAGCGCTTGAGTTCATAGACGCCTTGGGCGATCGTCCTGCGCAGCGGCGTCGTCGTCACCATCTTGGGCCAGAAATAGGCGTTCCAGCTGTCGATGAAGGTGATGATGCCCACCGTCATGATCGTCGGTTTGCACATGGGCACGAGAATCTGGAAGATGATGCCCGTCCTGCCCAGCCCCTCGAGTCTCGCCGCTTCCATGAAGCTGTCATCCACCGCCTTGAAGGTTTGCCGCAGCATGAAAATCATGTAGGCCGAGACGGCGTTGGGGATTATCAAGCCGGCGAAGGTGTTTATCCATTTCAGTTTCGCCACAATGACGTAGATCGGCACGAAGGTGATTTGTATCGGTATCATTAGGGCGCCGAGGACGACGATGAAGAGAGCGTCCCTGCCGGGGAAATGGCCCTTCGCGAAGCCGTAGGCCGCGTAGGCTCCGATGAGGAGCTGGAGGATCATGATGCCCGCGGTCATGATGATCGTGTTGAAGAAATACCTGCCGAAAGGCGCCATCTTGAGGGCGTCGGCATAGTTATGCCAGTGGAATTCCGCCGGCCAGAGCGAGGGTACGGGCCTCAGCATCTCTTCGCTGCTCTTGAGCGAGGATATGATCATCCAATAGATGGGGAAGATGACGACGAGCGTGAAGGCAATAGCCAGGAGGTACTGGAATATCGTCGCGACCGTTTTCATCCGCAGCGCTTTCCTGTTGGTCGATGTTTTCATGTTTAACATTTCGGCGATCCCCTCAGGACTCATAGTGGACATTCTTGTCCGAAAGCTTCATGGTCGCCATCGTGAAGACGAGGAGAACGACGAAGAAGACGCAGGCGACGACGGCCGCCCTGTCCACCCTGAACTCGACGAAGGCCAGCTCATAAATCCAGTAGACCATGACGTTCGTGCTCTCATAGGGACCGCCGTTCGTCATGACGTCGATCGACTGGAAGACTTTCATCGAAGCGATGAAGGTGGTGACGAAGAGGAAAAGCGTCGTCGGCGAGAGCAAGGGCAGCGTGATGTACTTGAAGCGCTGGAGACCATTGGCTCCGTCGAGCTTGGCCGCCTCGTAGTACTCGGGCGAAATGCCTTTCATCGCGGAAAGGTAAATCATCATGCCATAGCCCACGACTCTCCAGCCCGTCAATATCAGGACGGAGGCCAGCGCCGTCTTTTCGGAATTGAGCCAGGTGACGCTGGCCAGCCCGAAAAGGTTGAGGACGTAGTTCAGGATGCCGTACTGGTCGCTCAATATCCACATGAAGACGATGGCCGAGGTCGAGACGCCGATGTATTTGGGCATGAAGACGATGGAACGCATCGCGGAAAAAGGTTTGCTCTCCCTGTTGAAGAGCGCGGCGAGCAGGATGCCTCCCACAAGGGTGATCGCGATTTCCCAGAAGGTATAGGTGAAGGTGATCCTGAGCGAAGCTAGCCATTTTTCCAGGCCGGAACCGGCAAAGAGCCATTTATAGTTCTTGAGCCCCACGTATTTATAGTTGTCTTTGATCAAGTTCCAGTTGGTAAAGCCGATCCGAAACAGCTCAACAATGGGATAGTAGACGAAGGCGATGAAAAACCCCAATGCCGGTACGACACAGAGAAAATCTCTGGTCTTCTCCCGCCTTCTGTAATGTGGCGCTCGCATCCGCGCCTTGGGAACTCTCACCGTTTGTTTCGCCATTTCGTTCACTCCCCGCTTAAATTATGGCCGACGGGCTCCTGAGAGCCCATCGGTCGCCATGAGTATGGTCTTCAGGGACGAACTTGGCAGAGCCTGAACGGCCGCCGCGTCCGCCCCTTTCTACGCCGCGCTGGTTTTAGTCCTGCAGCGCTTCGTCGATGAGCTTCGAAGCCTTCTGCATCGCTGACGCGACATCGCCGCCTTCGATTATAACTTTCGCCATCTCCTGCATCCAGACCTTGGAAAGAGCCGAGTAGGCCGGGTGCTGGATTCGGGGATTGATGTGGTCGAGGTTGTCGAACACTGCTTTAAAAGCCGGCTTTTCGGCGAGGAAGGCTTTGCCTTCGGCCGTCTGCGTCACCGAGTTTCGGGTGGGCATATAACCGGTTTCCCTGGCCCAGAGCATGTTGACTTCTTTGCCGGTGAGGTAGGAAAGCAGCTTCCATCCGGCGTTCTTCACATCCTGCTTGTTCTTGGAGGGGATGAGAAGCACGCATCCGCCGATCTCGGAATCGCGGGTCTGGTTTCCGGGAAGGTAGTGCATGCCGACCTTGAACTTGGTGTTGGTGACGTACATGTTGTAGAGCGAGGTTGTGTGGATGACGGAGAATGTTTTGCCGTCGATGAAGTTCTGGCGCATGATGCCCGAGGCATCCTTGCCGTAAGCCCAGTACGCTTGCTTCGCGTCGCACCACTTCTTGAGCTGCTTCGCGATTTCGATGGCCTTGGCGCTGGCGAGATCGGTGGTTTCGTTGTCGTCATTGACGATTTTGACGCCGGAGTTGAGATAGAAGGTCTCGAAATACCACTGGTCCCAGCCGGGGATCACCGTCGCGTAGCGCTGGGTGACGCCGTTGGAAACCTTGGACGCTTTCTTCATGAACTCGTCCATGTCGGCCCAGGTTTCGGGAAGCTTGATCTTCTCGGCATCGGCCATGTCCTTGTTGTAGAACATGATCTGCGTGGAAATGAGGAAGGGAAGAGAAACCTGCTTGCCCTTGAAGCTCGACGCCACGCGCAGGCCAGCGCCGAAGTCCTTGATGTCGAAGCCGGTGACCTGGATGTAGGGATCGAGGATTTCGCACATGCCCGAATCGCCGTACTGGGCGATATAGGGCGTATTGGCTACCGTGACGGCGGGAAGCGTCGTTCCGGCGGCCTGGGCCGCGATGAGTTTCTCGTTGAGGTCGGCGTAGCTGCCCTGATACACGGCTTCGACGTCGATCATGGGATTCTGTTTCTCGAAATCGGCGACGACTTTGTCAATTAAGGGCGCGTACTGGGCTTCCATGGCATGCCACCACTGGATCTTGATGGGCGCCTTGACCGCGTATTTGTCGGCATCTGCCGCGCCCACGCTAAGGGTTGCCGCCACCATCATCGACAGGGCAACGATCGCAAAGAACGTTCTTTTCATGGTCTCCTCCTTGGCTCGTTTCCGAGCTGATGAATATCGATTCCGCCGTATCGGATGTCCTTACGGCAAAGATCCCTTGATCGAATCCTCAGGCTCCGGAAGCCCGCGGAAAAAACGACTCCAGGAAAGCCTTTCCTTCCGCGAGCCTGCCCAAATCGGTGCCGATATTGTATTCGAGCACGAGATTCAGGTCCCTGCCGGTTTCGGCGGCGGCGGACAGAACGCTTTTCCAGTCGATATTGCCGTCGCCCAGGGGGGCATGCCTGTCCTTGATTCCGTCGTTGTCATGCAGATGCAGCGCGCGGAGCCTGGCTCCCAGCGACGGCAGCAGAGTCTCTATGCTCCAGCCGTTGATGAAGGCATGGCCTATATCGACGAGGCAACCGAAATCGTCGGGAAGGCCGTTGAAAAAATCGATGAACTGGCGCTCGGTAAAGAGCGAGGTCGCGTTCGATCCGACGTTCTCCACGAGAAGGAGCCGGCCGTAGGAGGCATTGAACTCATGAAGGGCTATCAGGGAGAACCCCAGGCGCTGACGAGCGGTTTCCTTGGAGAAATGGGCATCGGAGCACCATCCCGTATGGAGCACGACATGGCTGGCCCCCACCATCGAAGCGAAGACGATGGTCTGGCGATAGGATTCCAGGACGGCCTCGCGCAGGAATGAGTTTTCATTGGTCAGGTTGACGTCCCATACGGGAACATGAACGGAATAGGTCGCCTTCTTGGTCTTGAGCATGGAAGCGAATTCCTCCATGCGCAGGTGGAAATCATTCCATCCGGCTCCATCAAGCATAAGCTCGATGTGCTCGGCGCCATTCCCTATGAGCTTATCGACATTATCTTCGACGCCGCCGCCTATGAGGCAGAGCTCCGAATAAGATATTTTCATCAGCGGCACTCCACAAGTATCGTCATTGCCTGAGAAAATCCAGACAATTTAAATCAACAAAGAAGTTAAAATAAAGTATTTAAAATACTGAATCTTTCAATACAATATTTAACGCCTGATGATATACCCATATTGCAAATATTGTCAAATATCTTCGTGTTATTTTGATTTTCGATGTACTTTAATAATATTTTAATAATTTTTTAACAAATTTAACGGATTTTACTTGCGCTATTCGAAAACCGCGTTTACCATATTTATTACGTTCAATACTATAAGCGGCAGGCAAATGGACAAGAAATCGAATCCGACATTGAAGCAGGTTGCCGAACTCTCGGGCTTTTCGCAGGCTTCAGTGTCCATGATCCTGAACAAGCGAAGCGATGTCTCCTTTTCCGAGGAAACGGTCCGCCAGGTTCTGGACGCCGCGAAAAAACTCGGCTATGAAAAATCCGCTGGCCTCAGCAGGAAGAAGCGTCTTGCCGGCAAGAATATCATCGCCGTCTTCTGCCCCAATATTTCCAATCCCTACTATTCGACCCTCGTCCAGGCGATCGAACAGTCAGCCTGGGAGAAAGACTTTCAGGTAATGATCGTCAATACCTATCGCTCTCCCGACGTCGAAGCCAAGAATCTTGCCATTCTGCAGGAGGCGGATATCGCCGGCCTAATTTTCACCATGCCTCCGCAGGTTCCCCATGCCCTGGAGAAGACGAACAGAAGCGTTCCCACCGTGCTCATTATCGACAAAGGCTCGTCCATAAACCTGGACACGGTGGAAATGGACAATCACGGGGCGGGCGTTCTCATAGCCAGACACCTTCTGGGGCTTGGTCACAAGCACATCGCCTATGTCTCCACGACGCTCGACGACGCCAACAGCATGCGCCTCCGCCGCCTGAGGGGCCTGGAGGAGACATTCCGCGCCGAATGTCCCGAAGGAAGCGTTCTGGTCCGCGCCCGCGACGTGACTCCGGGCGAGGAACTGCAGGATCTCTTCATAGAACATCACGTCGGCTATGAACTCGCCAAGGAATGTCTCGCGGACAGGAAAATCACCGCCTTCGTGGCGGTGAACGATATGGTGGCTTACGGCGTCATCGACGCCATCGCGTCGGAAAATCTCAGGGTTCCCGATGATTACAGCGTCTGCGGTTTTGACAACATCTTCCCTTCCAGACTCTCCCCCATCTCCCTCACCACCGTGGACAGCTACATCATCGACAAGGGACACAACGCTTTCGCGATGCTCTACAGTCGTCTGAGCGGTTCCAGGGGGGCCTTGACGGGGCCGGATATAATAACCCGCGTGGAATATCCGCCCAGGCTCATGGTCAGAAGTTCCACCTCGCGGGCGAAAGACGCGCCCGGAGGACGCTAGGATGAGCAGGGTTTTCGCGCACAGGGGTTTGAGCGCTTCGTATCCCGAAAATACGATCCTCGCTTTCGGGAAAGCCCTCGATGCGGGCTGCGAAGGCATCGAACTGGATGTCCAGCTTTCCCGGGACGGCGAGCTTGTCGTCATCCATGACGAGACGATAGACAGGACAACCGACGGCAAGGGCAAGGTCAGGGATTTTTCTATTGAGGAATTGCGGCGCTTCGACGCGAGCGGACGATTCGCGGGCAGTTATGGCTTCAATTCCATTCCCGGCCTTTCCGAATACTTCGACCTGGTGAAAGACCGGTCCATCATCACGAACATCGAACTCAAGAACAGCGTATTCGCCTATCCCGGCATCGAGGAAAAGCTCATCGCCATGGTAGGAAAATACGGACTTGCCGACAGGGTGCTCTACTCGTCATTCAACCACCAGTCCCTCCTGAAATGCAGACAAATGGCGCCCCGCTGCGAAATCGCTTTCATCATCAGCTCCTGGCTGATTTCGGCCGGAGACTACTGCAGACGGCAGGGCGGGAACTACATCAATCCGCGCTTCGGCTTTCTTACTAAGGAGAATATGGAAGAGCTGCTTGAAAACGGCATCCGGGCCATGGCTTGGACCGTGGACGAGCCCGCGGAAATGAAAAGGCTCGCCGGCATGGGGGTCGATTCCCTCATCACCAACGAGCCTCTGCTCGCTCTCGACGTTTTGGGCAGATAGCGCCGGAGCGATTTTCCGTTCCAGTGCTAGAGTTCTATTTCTAGAGTTCGAGCGACTTGGTCGCTATCCTGTCCAGGACTCTGGCGACGAAGACATCGAGCGCCATGCCATTCTCCTGCCGCCCGTCCCTGAAACGCACCGAAACGGCTTTTTCGTCCATTTCCTTCTGTCCGACCACCAGCATATAGGGAATTTTCTGGTTCTGCGCGTCGCGGATTTTCGCGTTCATGCGCGAGTCGGAGAGGTCGGCGCGAGCCCTCATTCCGGCGGCCTTGAGGTCGCTCACCAGCTTCTTGGCGTAATCATCGAAGGCGGGAGCGACGGGAATTACCGTTACCTGCTCGGGGCAGAGCCATACGGGGAAAGCGCCCGCGGTGTGCTCGAGGTAAACGCCGAAGAAGCGCTCGATCGAGCCTAGCAGGGCGCGGTGGACCATGTACGGCCGCTTGCGCTGTCCGTCGGCGTCGACGTAGGTCATGTCGAAACGTTCGGGTTCGTTGAAGTCGAACTGTATGGTGGTAAGCTGCCATTCGCGACCGATGGCATCCTTTACTTTGAGGTCGATCTTGGGTCCGTAGAAGGCGCCGCCGCCTTCATCGACCTCGTAGGCCAGGCCTTCCTTTTCCACTGCCTTGCGGAGACTCTCCAGGGCTGTGCTCCACATCTCGGGGGCGCCGACGGAGTCCTCGGGATTGGATGGCTTGGTGGCCAGGTACGCCTTGATTTCCTTGAACCCGAGCGTCTTGTGCATAAATAGGGAGAAACGCAGGACTTCGGCGATCTCATCCTGGATCTGATCCGGCGTGCAGATGATGTGCGCGTCGTCCTGGGTGAAGCCTCGCACGCGCATGAGCCCGTGCAGGGTGCCCGAGCGTTCGTAGCGGTAGACGGTGCCGAGTTCGGCCCAGCGCAGCGGCAGGTCCCGGTAGGAGTGGTTGTTCGTCTTGTAGATCATGATATGGAAGGGGCAGTTCATCGGCTTGAGGTAGTAGTCATCCTCGTCGATCTTCATCGACGAGTACATGCCCGCCTTGTAGAAGCCGAGGTGTCCGGAAGTTTCCCAGAGCCAGCTCTTGCCGATATGGGGGGTGAATAGCACTTCATAGCCGTTCTTGTAATGCTCGTCGCGCCACCAGTTCTCGAGGGCGACGCGGAAGCGTCCGCCCTTAGGGTGCCAGTACACGAGGCCGGGTCCCGCCTCTTCGTGAGTCGAGAAGAGATCCAGATCCTTGCCGAGCTTGCGGTGGTCGCGCTTTTCGGCTTCTTCGAGCAGCTTGAGGTGAGCCTCGAGATCGGCCTTGGAGGCGAAGCAGAAGGCGTAAATGCGGGTGAGCATCGGGCGCTTCTCGTCGCCGCGCCAGTAGGCGCCCGCGATGGTCTTGAGCTTGAAGCAATCGGGCCGGATCGCGCGGGTATTCTCCACATGAGGTCCCCTGCAGAGATCCATGAAGCCATCCTGCTCGTAGATGGAAATGGTTCCGTCCTCCAGGTCCTCGATCAGCTCCAGCTTGAAAGGCTGGTCGGCGAAGAGCGCCCTCGCCTCTTCCTTGGAGACTTCCTTCCTGACGAAAGCGTGTCCGCCGGAGATGATGCGTCTCATCTCCTTCTCGATCGAGGGAAGATCTTCATTCGTTATCGGGGTAGGCAGGAGAAAATCGTAGTAGAACCCCTCGTCGATCGCGGGTCCTATTCCGAACTTGGTGCCGGGAAAGAGATGCAGCACCGCCTCAGCCATAACATGCGCGGCCGAATGCCTCACCATGTTCACGTCGTTCATCATACGCACAGCTCCTTTTTCGCTGCCTTGAAAGCCCTTATGGGTTCCGGCGGCGAGTGTCAAATACGACGCGGCCCCCATCGCAATACGCCCATACGGGAAGCCGCGCTTCTCGTAAGGACGAATCGCGTGGGGGCCTATGGAACTCGGGCGCGCTTTACAGCCGTCCGACGTCAGGCTTCACGATGATCCGCGGTGCCACCTTACTTCGGCTCCCCGCGATGGGGGCCGCTCTCGACGCCTTTGACGGAAGGCCGCCGGAACCGGATACTCGCACCCCGAAGGGGAGGCTTTCACCGGAACTGCTACGGAGTGGTTTTCTTCGGCGCCGCGACGGGATCCTTCCACCCAGAGGCTCGCGACTACTGCCGCGTGACTGCCGGGATCCCTCTCTCATGACGCTGAGCAAGCCGAATACTTGTCTCCATCATCGCATTTAGCTAAATATCCTACGGAGAGCTGCCGAATGTCAAGCATAACACCCGGGCGTCGTCGACCGGATGGAGCCGCTTGCCTCCGGAAATGCCGCCGCTATTTCCAAACACCTTGTTTATAATTATATTCGTAGATATTTTATGAACAGCATGAATGGACAACTAATGAACGAAGGCCAAACGGTATCCCAGGAGGAACGGATCGTCGAACCGAAAGAACCCGAGGAGTACAGGGTTCTTCTTTTGAACGATGATTTCACGACCATGGAATTTGTCGTCTCCGTACTCATGACGATCTTTCACAAATCCCTGCAGGAAGCCAACAAGATTATGATCGACGTACACAGGAAAGGCAGGGGCATCGTCGGCGATTACTGCTATGACATCGCCGCCACAAAAATCAATCAGGTACACCTGCTCGCGAGGCAAATGGGCTTTCCGCTGCGATGTACCATGGAGAAAGTATAAGGTATGAAGGTAAGCCAGGAAGTCCAGGCCATTTTCAACGCGGCCTATAACGAAGCGAAACTCAGGAATCACGAATATCTCACGCCTGAGCACATACTCTACGCGGGCCTCTCCTTCGAGAAGGTCAGGCTTGTCATGGAAAACTGCGACGCCGACACCGACCAGCTCAAACGCGGCATCGAAGCGTATTTCGAGCAGAAGGTTCCGGTGGTGCGCAGCCCCGCCGAACCCGTGCAGACCTCCTCTTTCCAGGCTGTCATAGAAAGGGCGGTGATGCAGTCCCAGGCTTCTGGCAAGGACGAGGTGGAGGTCTCCGACCTTATCGTCTCGCTTTACGACGAAGAAAGGACCTATGCGGGCTATTACATGCGCAAGCTCGGCATCAAGCGCCTGCAGCTCCTCGAAGTGCTCTCCCATGGGATGGACGATTCCGAAGACGGGGACATCCTCGGCGGCATGGAGGACGGTGAAGTCAAGCCCGAACTCGAGGGCAAGGAAAAGCGCGCCGGCAAGCCGGGACCGCTCGAGCGTTTCGCGACCGACCTCACAGCGCTGGCGACGGCGGGCAAGCTCGAACCCGTGATCGGCCGCGACGCGGAAATCGAACGGACCATCCAGGTTCTCTGCAGGCGCCTCAAGAACAACCCCATCCATGTGGGCGACGCGGGCGTGGGCAAGACGGCCATCACGGAAGGCCTGGCCCAGCGCATTGTGGCGGGCAAGGTTCCTCCCCTTCTCAAGAACTATACGATCTACAGCCTCGATATGGGCGCCCTCCTCGCCGGCACAAAGTTCCGCGGCGATTTCGAGGAGAGAGTCAAGAAAGTGGTCGATGTCCTCCTCAAGAAGGAAAAGGCCATCCTCTTCATCGACGAAATCCATACGATCGTCGGCGCGGGAGCGGTGACGGGCGGATCCATGGACGCGTCCAACCTTCTTAAGCCGGCTCTCACCTCGGGCAAACTCCGCTGCATCGGTTCGACCACCTACGACGAGTACAACAAGATCTTCGAAAAGGACAGGGCGCTGTCGCGCCGCTTCCAGAAAATCGACATCGTCGAGCCTAGCCAGGCCGAGACGGTGGAAATCCTGAAAGGTCTGCGCTCCAAGTACGAGGAATACCACAAGGTCCGCTATACCGACGAGGCTCTGGAGGCCGCGGTGAGGCTCTCCGCGCAGTTCATCACCGAACGCAGGCTCCCCGACAAGGCCATCGACGTCATCGACGAAGCCGGAGCGAGCGCCAGGATCAAGGCCTTCAAGACCGGCGAGGAAACGGAAAATCTGGTCATCGATATTAAGGTGCCAGAAATCGAGACCGTCGTCGCCAAGATCGCGCGCATTCCCGAACGCTCGGTGACTTCTTCGGAAAAGGACAGGCTTGCCAGCCTGGAGACTTCCCTCAAGCGCGACGTCTTCGGACAGGACTCGGCCATCGACGCTGTCGTCAAGGCCGTGAAGCGCAGCCGCGCCGGATTCAGGGCTCCCGACAAGCCCGTGGCGAACTTCCTCTTCGTCGGCCCCACGGGCGTGGGCAAGACCGAGCTCGCCAGGCAGCTGGCCAAGCAGCTGGGCGTCGTCCTCCACCGCTTCGACATGAGCGAATACCAGGAAAAGCATACGGTCTCGCGCCTCATCGGTTCGCCCCCCGGGTATGTGGGCTATGAGGAAGGCGGCCTGCTCACCGATGCCGTGCGCAAGAGTCCTCATGCCGTCGTCCTCCTCGACGAAATCGAGAAGGCGCACTCCGACATCTACAACATTCTCCTCCAGATAATGGATTACGCCACTCTCACCGACAATCAGGGGAGGAAAGCCGACTTCAGGAACGTCATCCTCATCATGACGAGCAACGCGGGAGCGCGGGACGTCGGCAAGAACCTCATCGGCTTCGGCGACCGCTCGGTCACGAACTCCGCCCTCGACGAAGCGGTGGAGCGCGCCTTCACCCCTGAATTCCGCAACCGCCTGGACGCCGTCGTCCATTTCGGCAACCTGCCCATGGAGATTATCGAAAAGATAGTGATCAAGGCCCTGGACGATTTCAGGACTCAGCTCGCGGAAAAGAAAGTGAAGCTCGTGACGAACGAGACCGTCATCAAACATCTGGCCGAAAGGGGCTATTCCAAGGAATTCGGGGCGCGCAACATCGGCCGCCTGATCGAAGACAAAATCAAGTCTTTCTTTGTCGATGAAGTGCTCTTCGGAAGGCTTGAGCACGGCGGCACGGCGATAGCCGACGTCATCGGCGGGGAGATCAGCTTCTCCGTAGAGCCGCCGGCGCCAGACGCCATGCAAGGCGACACGCAGCCCAACGCGGGGCAACCTATCGCGTCCCAGCTCGACGAGGCGCTGCAGCCGGCCGAAACGCATTCCTGAAAGCGAGATGATCCGTTTCCTGCGATCCGTACCTTATCTCGATGAAGGTTGTTCCTATTCGTTTCCTTCAGTGGACGGATCTTCCCCCGAAGGCATCGTGTGCGCGGGAGGCAACCTTTCGCCTGGAGTCCTCCTGTCTTCCTACAGGCAGGGGATTTTTCCCTGGTATGGCGAAGGCGACCCCATTCTCTGGTGGAGTCCCAATCCGCGCTTCGCGGTGCTACCCGAGACGTTTCACCTTCCCGACAGTTCGAGAAGGTTATTAAAGCGCCATGATTTCAGGCTCAGCCTCGACAGGGAATTCAGCCAGGTGATCTCCCGCTGCGCCAGCGTTCAGAGGCCTGGCCAGGACGGTACATGGATTCTCCCGGAGATGAGGAATGCCTATGAAAGACTCCACGAACTGGGCTATGCCCACTCGGTGGAAGTCTGGCGCGAAGGCTCCCTGGCGGGAGGTCTCTACGGCATAAGTCTGGGCGGAGCCTTCTTCGGGGAATCCATGTTCAGTCTGGAAAGCGGGGCTTCGCGCGTGGGCTTTCTCTGTCTCGCGCTGATGCTGTTCGAACAGGGGTTCACGCTGATAGACAGCCAGGTCCATACGGATTACGTGGCGGGCATGGGGGGCGTCGACCTGCCGCGCGGCGCTTATCTGCGGCGCCTCGAGGCATCCCTACCGCAAGGGGACAGAAAAGGCTCCTGGAAAGACGTCTTTCCGCTGTTCCCCGCCTCCAAAGCCCTGGCCGACATCGCCGGCGCCGATAAGATCGACGCGAGCCGCGCCGAACCATAGAATATTTTACGGTTTTCCCGTACATTTAAGTCAATGACAGGACGTTCAGGACAATGAAAATAATATTCGTGCAGCTGCCCGTGCAGGATCCCGACTGGAATGACGCGGTGGCCAATGTGCCTTTGGCCGCGGGCTATCTCACCGCCTACGCCGAATCCCAGGGACTGCTTCAAAGATCGGAATGGAGCATCCTCGATCAAGACATAACCAACTGCGCCTCCGATACAGCCATCATCGAAACCCTCGTGGCCGCGGAGCCCGATGTCGTGGCCTTCAGTCTCTACGCGTGGAACCTGGAGCGAAGCCTCTATATAGCCGGCAAGGCCAAGGACAGGCTTCCGAGAACCCGGTTTGTCGCCGGCGGTCCCGAAGTGATCGACGGCATGCCCATCATGTCCAGGTCCCCCTTCAACGCCCTCGTTTCGGGCGAAGGCGAAATCCCCTTCGCGGAAATCCTGCGCGACATCAAACAGCACCGGCCTCTCTCCAAACTCTATAAAGCCGAGGGTCTGCTCGATTTGGCGACCCTTCCCAATCCCTATCTGGCGGGCACCCTGCCCATGGTCAAGGACAGCCCCGTCCATATAGAGACCATGCGCGGCTGCCCCTACCACTGCGCCTACTGTTTTTACGGGAAAAACTACCCCACCCTCAGACGCTATCCCGATGAGCAGGCCATCTCCCTCATAAGGAAGGCCTCCCAGGTGGGATCCTCCGAACTGTACATAATGGATCCTTCCTTCCAGTTCGGCGCCGACCTGGAGACGAGGCTGACCGCTTTCGCGGAAGCGAACACCGCGGCGATTCCGATGCACACCGAGATGAGGCTGGATTCCGTGACGGAAAAGCTGGGCTCCCTCCTGAAATCGGCGGGCATCGCTTCCATCGAGGCGGGGCTCCAGAGCATCAACCCCAAGGCCCTCGAGGCCGTCAATCGCGGCATGGACAAGGACGGCTTCGTGCGCGGCGCCGAGATCCTCCAGAAACAGCACATCATCATAAAGACGGGACTCATCCTGGGCCTTCCCTTCGACGGCTATGAGCAGGTCATAGAAACCTTCGACTTCCTCGGCATGCATGGTCTCGGCCAGGAAGCGGAACTCTACCCGCTCTCCTTCCTGCCGGGGACGGACGCGAGGGAGAGAGCCGACGAATGGCGCATGTCGCGCATGGAGCTTCCCCCCTACTGGGTGACGAGCAATGACTGGATATCCGGGGACGACATGATCGACGCGATAGCTTCCTTCGAGGAAAGTTTCGATGTCGAATGGGCTTCGCCGCCCTCTCCTCATTTTTCTGCCGAAAAGTCCGGATACAAGGCCTTCGTCGATACGAGAAAGCTGGAAAACATCGACTGGATGCGCCTGAATCCCACAAGGCTGGCCAATTCCGTCACCCTCCTGGCCGACGCCGACGACCCGGAAAGCCTTTCCAGGCTCGTCCGCGCCGCCAGGGATCTGCGGCGGGACAATCCCTATACCCTATACCAGATCATCCTCATGAGCGACACGAGAATACCCTCCGAACGCTTGGTGGAGCGCATCCAGGATGCCTTCATCTATCCGGACCATTATTACGAACTATCGCATTTCTTCTCGCCCGATCCCCAGGAAGGCTACCAAACGAGGATGTTCTTCGCCACGAAGAATTTCGCCCTCGCCTACAGGGCCATCGAGGAAGCGCAGGACCTGGAGACGATGGTGATAATATCGGCCAAGGCTGGGTACAACGCCGAAAGGCTCTCCGAGCTCCTTCCCTATGTCATTTTCGACAGGGAGAGAATCCCCTTCGACAGGCTCTACGAACTGCTTACGCTCTACGCGGACTTTCCCCACATGCTCATCGAGGCGCCCGAGGACCTGTTCTAGTACATAGCCTTGAGATCGGCTTCGCTGGAGCAGGTTCCCTTCGTGAGATAGTCCCTTATATTCCCCACGGTTATATCTATCGCGCGCAGCGTCGCCTGGTTCGTCGTGCCGCCCACGTGGGGCGACAGGATTACGTTGGGAAGCTCGTGGATCGGGAATCGCGAAGGCGCGCCGGTCCTGCCCGTCTGAGGATAGGTGTACCAGGTGTCGATCGCCGCCGCCCTGAGGATGCCGTCCTTGAGCGCGAGGTAGAGCCCTTCCTCGTCCACGATCGAACCTCTTCCCACGTTCACCAGGACCTTATCCTTCATCGTGGCGAGGATTTCCCTGGTCAGCAGGCCGTCGGTGAGGGGCGTCGCCGGCAAGGCGATGAAGACGATCTCGGCTCTGGCGATCGCTTCTCTCAGGTCAGGTATCACTTCGTCGAAACCCTCGGGAAGCGCCATGCCCGTCTTCCGGCGCCATCCGTAAACCTCGCAATGAAAGGCCTTCAGGAGCTTCGCGAGCTCGCTTCCTATCGCCCCCGTGCCCAGGATCGCGCACTTTCGTCCAAAGAGACTGTCCCAATTGTCCTCGGCGCCTCGCCTCACCCAGAATCCGTGCCAGAGCCCTTGCTTGAGGTCGTTGTGGTATTCGACGATGCGGCCGAAGTAGGCCAAGGTCATGGCCAGCGCTTTTTCCGCCACGTCGAAGGCGTTCGCGTGGACATTGTAGACATGGACACCGCGATCGGCCAGCTGCTTCAGGGGCAGATGGTTGATGCCGGTAAAGGACTGGAAAATGGCCTTCAGCCGCGGCGAGGCGAGGTAGGTTTCCTTAGGCAGCTGGCCCGCGAGCAGCGCGTCCAGCTCTGTCGCTTCCGGAGCGTCCGGTTTCAGGCCATGGAGGAAGGTATGCTGCGGAAATTCCAGCCTGAGAGCCTCGATGCGCCCCTCCCAAACGGAATGCTGTGGCATGAACGAGCCGATGATCATGATTTGCTCCTTTCGCTTGATTCCGTCTTTCAGGATAGAGGGAGATCCGGCCGTTTTCAAGACTCCCGGGAATATTGCGGCAAAAGGTTCGAGAACATGGCCTGATTCCCGCTGGTAGGGCCGGGAAAATGTGATATACATTAAGCAAAGGGATTTTTGCCCGGGCCTTTGATGCCGATAAATTAAATATAATATGCATGCCTGCATAGAGTTCCAAGGAGAGGTAGACGATGATACAGAAAATCAAGCGCGGACGATGGACAATCCTCGCAGCATTGGCGACGATCTTGCTGGCCGCATCCTGCGCGAGCGCGCCGCCGCCCAAAGAAGTCACGCTCTCCGATCTCGTGGTCGCCGGCGACATTTCGGCGATCAAGAAGTTCTACGCGAATCAGGAACAGCTCAACATGAAAGATGGGCAGGGTCTGTATCCCCTTCATTACGCCGTCATGCGGGGAGACGCGCAGATAGCGGAAATTCTGATTGTGCTGGGCGCGAAACCCGACATGCAGGATCCCGCCGGCAAGACGCCCCTGCGTTACGCGATCGACCGCAAGCAGATTGCGTCGGCAAAAATGCTGGTGGACAGGGGAGCCAATCCCTTCATCAGCGACGCAGCGGGTTCCACGCCCGCCGAAGCCGTTTTGAACGCCGGCCCTGAGATGATCAACGCGGTTTTCAACGCCAAGAACATCGACGGTTCCGGGCAGGATGGAAGAACCATTCTCCACATGGCCGCCGACGGCCTCAAGGTAACCGAAACCGGACTGCTTCTGGACCTTGGAGCGTCCGTCCAGAGGAAGGACAAGGCGGAGCGCACCGCCCTCGATCTCGCCCTCCTCCAGCCCAGGGAAAAGAACGCGGCCATCATTGCGGAAAAGCTCATCCAGAAGGGAGCCAATCCCTCCTTCCCCGAATTCTCCTGGTTCGCCACGACGGTCCGTTCGGCCGACTACAACACGGTCCGCTTCAGCAACGGCAACACACCGCTCCACGAAGCCATCTCGCGCTTCCAGCTGGGTTTCGCCGACTTCCTCCTTTCCAAGGGACTCACGCCCAACATCAAGAATATAGGCGGCGACGCGCCTCTGCACAGCACCGTCAAGACGGGATGGCTGGAAGGTGCCGAACTCCTACTAAAGAATGGCGCCGATCCCGATATCAGGGACGGAAAGAACAATACGCCGCTCCATCTGCCTGCTCCGGCCACCCTCAGGCTTCAGGTGACCCAGCTTCTCCTGCGCTACAAGGCCGACCCCTCCCTCAAGGACCAGGACGGCAACACCGCGCTTCACAAGGCGGTAAAGCTGGCATACGAGCCCATGATCGTCGAGGAACTCCTCAAGGCGGGAACACCCGTGAATTCGGCCAACCTCGAGGGAGACACTCCCCTCATGATCTGCGTGAAGGAGGGCAACTACCAGTACGCCGACGCGCTCATCACCGCGGGAGCCGATGTCTTCCTCCGCAACCTGAAGGACGAAAGTCCTCTCTCCATCGCGGTCGGCAGAGGCACCGAAGCCGTGGATAAAATCGTGCTGAAAACCAATGTTCTCCAGCGCGACAACCTCGGCAACAGCGTCATCGCCACCGCCGTGGGCATGAAGGGCTCGCCCGAAGTCGTCTCCCTCATCCTTTCCAAGGGCGGCGATCCCAATATCAGAAACAACTCCGGCGACAACGCCCTCCACGTGGCGGTAAGGCTCAATCTCGCTCAGCAGGGCCTGCTCCTCATCAACGCCAAGGCGGACATATTCGCCGCCAACGCCACCAAGGACACGCCGGTATTCCTCGCCCTCGCGGCGACCGACGGCCCCTACGACTGGTTCTTCATTCCCTCCGTCATCACCGCCCGCGACTCCAACGGAGACACCGTGGGTCACCTTGCCGCACGCAAGGATCTGGCCGATGGCCTGGATTACCTGCGCGGCAGGGGCGCCGACCTCGAGGCTGTCAACTCGGCGAGGGAAACCCTCCTCCACGCCGCGGTGCGCACCGACGCCGCCGAGGCGACGCGCTACCTGATCGCAAGCGGCGCTTCCCTCACGGCCCGCGACATCAACGGCGACGCTCCGCTCAACGTAGCCGTCCTCGCCGGAGCCAAGACCTGTCTCCAGGTCCTCGTGCTCTCGGGGGTCGACCTGAACGCCCGCAACTTCACCGGAGAAGCGGCCCTCCATCAGGCGGTACGCAAACAGAACAGCGACTTCGCTACCTACCTCGTGGACCGAGGCGCCCTGCTCGAGGTGAGGGACAACAGGGGCCTGACGCCCCTGGCCGTGGCCGCCCGCGAGGCCCAGACCTCCATCGCGCAGTATTTCGTGAAGGCGGGAGCCCGTATCGACGCCCGCGACAACGCCGGTTCCACTCCCCTCTATCAGGCGGTCGAAACCAGCCAGCTCGATCTCATCCGCGTTCTCGTACAGTCCGGAGCCGATATCCTGGCCAGGAACGCGGCCGGCGATTACCCCCTCTACGCTTCGCTCAAGAAAGGCCAGTCCGTCCTGAGGGAAATCCTCGGCAACGCCTCCATGGACAAGGGAGACTCCGACGGAAAGACGCCCCTGCGGCTGCTCGTCGAGACGAGGGCTTCCCCGGACATGCTGAACCTCGCGCTGAGCCTGGGAGCCGATCCCTCAAGCAGGGACAAGTTCGCGAATACACCTCTCCACGCGGCCCTGAACCAGAAGGACAACGCCACGGCGGCTCTCCTGCTCAAAGCCAAGGCCGATCCCTTCGCGCCCAACTATCAGGGCGTGACGCCGATCTCGCTCGCCCTCGCCGACCCCGCCGCTCTCAAGGACTTCGCTCAGGCCGCGGGCCTCGACGCGGCTGATGTCCTGGGCGAGGGATTCCTGCACTATGCGGTCAGGACGGGCAGAGGCGACGCCGTAAAGCTCCTTATCGACCTCGGAGCCAACAAGAACGCCAGGAACATCTCCGGCGAAACCGCCTTCGATGTGGCGAAGACCAAGGGCGATACAGCCATCCTGACAATGTTCTGATAAGGAAATCATCATGACGAAGAAAAGGGCTGCCTCGATGGCAGCCCTTTTTATTTCGTACTTCGGAAGGCGCATGCCCCCCGGGAATCTACGCTATTTCAGGAACCGCACTCCGAAAGCTCCTTTCTCTGCCTGAGCTTTTCAAGGGCTCTTTCCTGGATCTGGCGGACTCGTTCCCTCGTTATGCCGAGAACCTTGCCTGTTTCCTCGAGCGTATGGGTCGATTCGCCGGAAAGGCCGTACCGCAGCTTCAATATCGTCGTTTCCCTCTCGCTCAGGTCGCTGAGTATGCAGTCCAGAAGCTCCTTCATCGTCGCGGTGAAGGCTTCCGAATAAGGATCAATGCCGGTTTCGTCGCTGATGACGTCGGAGAGGGAGGTGCTGTTCTCATCGTCGATGGCTGAATCCAGACTTGCCGTATTCTGGGAAAATTCCATGACTTTCAGCACCTTCTGCCTTGTCATGTCCACGCGCCTGGCCAACTCGTCGACTTCGGGAGCCCTGCCCAATTCCTGGGTGAGCTGTTTGGAGGCGTAATAGCATTTGCGGATCGTGTTGAGCATGTGGACGGGAATTCTGATGACCCTGCCCTGGTCCGCCAGGCTTTTGATTATGGCTTGCCTGATCCACCAGGTGGCATAGGTGGAAAATCTATAGCCGCGAGCGTAGTCGAAACGGGCGACCGCTTCCAGAAGGCCGATATTGCCTTCATCTATCAGGTCGAGAAGTCCCAGGCCCCTGTGCTGATAGCTCTTGGCGATGGAGACGACGAGGCGAAGGTTGGAGCTGATCATTATCTGCTTTGTATTGGTCTGCTGCTTTTCCAGCTCGGCGAGTTCCGCGCCGAAACAGGCGTTCCCCTCTTCGTTGATCCTTGCGCGCAGCGTCCCGATACGTTTCGTCAGCTCCTGGATTTCCTTCCCGATCCGCTGCTCCTCTTCGGCATTCAGAAGGCGGAATTTCGCTATCTGAAGAAGATAAAGAGAGAGCGGGTCTTTCTCCTCAAAATGGCGTTTTTTCTTGTCGGGGTGAATCTTGGAAACGTGGAGCGTTTCATGTTTTGAACCCGGGGTTGAAGGAAGAGTATCGCGAGTTTCGCCGGTCGGTTCTTTCTTCGCCATGGTCCTGCTTTTTCGAACCTTTCGTCTTGCTGCTGCTCAAACAATAGCATGAGCCGGGCCATGTTGGAAGAACAAAAATGAAAATACGATTAAAAATTATGAAAGACTTATAGCCGAAAGGTTAAGGTCGCCGCGGCACGGCGAAATTCTCCAGATTTCCTAGTCGCGGGGAGCCAGGGCGGGGTCGATGGGCTGGCCGTTCCTGAAAACGAAGAAGTAGGCTATGGGCGAACCGTCCTTGGCGTCGAGGCCGATCCTGCCGATCTCCCTGCCCGAGGCCACCACGTCTCCCGTCTTCACGGAAAGGGCTTCATTGCCGCCGTAAACATAGACGTAGCCGGATTTTGCCTGAATGAATGCCACTTGGTTGAAACCTCTCGACGGTCCCGCCGACACGACGGTGCCGGAGGCTACGGCTTTGGCCATTTCGCCCGGCTTGACGCGTATCATGATTCCCTCGAGCTTGCCGTCCAGGTACATGGCCTTGCCGGGAACCGGCCAATCCAGCTTCATATCCACGGCCCTGTCCTGCGTCTTCACGGGATCGGGCATCGGGACATAGGTGGCCGCCGGGACTTCCGGCTTGGCCGCGGTCTTCGCGACGCTCGTGGTCGTCGTAGCCTTGACCGCGGGACTGATGGTGGTGATCGTCTTGGCGGCGATCGTCGTGGTCGTCGAGGCGGGCGTCAGAGCCAGTGTCGTGGAGGGAATGGAAAGCGGCGGCGGGGAAGCGTTTTCGGCCAGCTTCATGCCCGGCACTATCAGCGTGTCCCCGATCTTCAAGACATAGCCGGCGCTGAGCTTGTTGGCCGCGAGGAGATCGTCGACCGTGACGCCATATTGCCTGGACAGGCCGAACAGCGTCTCGCCCTTGGCGACGACATGGACCGAGGGAATGATGAGGACGGTGCCGATTCTCAGCTTCGTGGGGTCGGTTATCCCGTTTGCGGCGGCCAGGGCTTCATAGGAGACCTTGTATTTGCGGGAGATGGAATACAGCGTTTCGCCCTTCTCCAGGCTATGGGTGAGCGGATCGACCGCGAATGCCGGCATCGAGAGAAACATGAGGGCGCATATGGTTATAGTTCTAAATAAAGCTTTCTTCATTATTATTCCTTTTCGAGTATCGGCAGAAAACCTCAAGGCATTGAGGGAGGTTTCGGGAAAAACACGATATCCACATTAAAGTAAATAAGGTTGGCGCAGCCGCGGTTACGCTCTTTTCATTTTACTTTCAAACAGGTAGAATTATCTATATTATTTCCCAGGAGATTACAAGACATGTCCGAGCGTTCACCTCTGCATAATGCGCGCTTTGCCTATACCCCTAAAATGCCGGAGATCTTCGCGTCCCCGGTTTCCGCGATCAAGGCCGTGCCGACGGAAATCATAGAGCCGAAATACGATAAAAAAAGCCTGCGGGAGATTTTTACCCACAGCTATGGAAAACCGGCGATAAAATTCACCTCCGGCGACAATAGGTTCGCCTCCAACCCTCTCACGGTAGGCGTCCTTCTCTCCGGCGGCCCCGCCCCGGGCGGGCACAATGTGATCGCGGGACTCTTCGACGGGCTGAAGCGCGGCTCGACGGAATCCAGGCTCATCGGTTTCAAGGGCGGTCCCGGCGGGCTCGTCGACGACAAGTTCATCGAAATCACGGCCGAACTCGTGGATTCCTACAGGAACACCGGCGGATTCGACATGGTAGGTTCCGGCAGGACGAAGATCGAGACGCCGGAACAGTTCGAAAAAGCCCTCGTCCAACGCGATGAGCCACAAGCTCGACGCCCTCGTCATCGTCGGCGGCGACGATTCCAACACGAACGCGGCCCTCCTCGCCGAATATTTCGCCTCGCACGGGGCTTCCATCGCCGTCGTGGGCGTCCCCAAGACCATTGACGGCGATCTCAAGAACGAGTGGATCGAGGCTTCCTTCGGCTTCGACACGGCCACGAAGACCTACTCGGAACTGATCGGCAACATCTGCCGCGACGCCCCCTCGGGACGGAAGTACTGGCACTTCATCAGGGTCATGGGCCGTTCGGCTTCCCACATCGCCCTCGAGTGCGCCCTCCAGACGAGACCCAACGTGGCGCTCATCTCAGAGGAAGTGGAAGCCAGGAAGATGAGCCTCTCGCAGATCGTCGACATCATCGCCTCCTCCGTGGCGGCCAGGGCCGCCAAGGGCGAGAATTTCGGCGTCGTCATCATCCCCGAGGGGCTCATCGAATTCGTCCCCGAGATGAAAACCTTGATCGCCGGCATCAACGAGCTGCTCGCGCACGAATCCGAGGCCTTCAAGGCCCTTCCCCTCGCTGGACGCGCAGATTGCCTTCATTTCCGAAAGACTCTCCGCCGAATCGGCGGCGCTCTTCAACTCCTTCCCCGCGACATAAGCGCCCAGCTCTGCTGGGACAGGGATCCGCACGGCAACGTGCAGG
Organism: Treponemataceae bacterium; assembly: GCA_963677895.2. Taxonomy (GTDB): domain Bacteria; phylum Spirochaetota; class Spirochaetia; order Treponematales; family Rectinemataceae; genus UBA11090. Next base: position 65,832 of record CAXXGJ010000021.1, read on the forward strand.
TTTCCAGGATCGAGACCGAGAAGCTTCTCGTCTCCATGGTCAGGGAAAAGCTCGCGAAACTGGCCGTAAAAGGCGACTACAAGGGCAAGTTCGACTACCAGACCCATTTCATGGGCTACGAGGGCCGCTGCGCCTTCCCCACCAACTTCGACGCCGACTACTGCTACTCGCTCGGCTTCACCGCCTATCTTCTCGCGCTCTACGGCTTCTCGGGCTACATAGCCTCCATCCGCAACCTGGCCGCGCCCGCCCGCGAATGGATTCCCGGCGGGATTCCCCTCGTTTCGATGATGAACATCGAGCACCGCCATGGAAGCGACAAACCCGTCATAAGAAAAGCGCTCGTGGAGCTGGACGGAAAACCCTTCAAGTACTTCTCCGAACGGAGGGACAAGTGGGCGCTCTCCTCGGATTACAGGCTTCCCGGAAGCATCCAGTATTTCGGGCCGCCCGCCGTCACCGACATGCCCAGCCTCATCATCCAGATAGAACGGAGTTGATCGAATGAAACGAACCCCCTTCATCGTCGTTTTTCTTCTGCTCATGATCCTGTCCGCCGGCGCGCAGGAAATAATCACCGCCGAGCAGTTTTTTCTCAAAAGTATCCGACAAATATTCATCGGTCGAGGATTACGAGGCGTCCATCGCCATATCCAACGCCAGCCAGCCGATGATGGGGAAGCTGTATTTCAAGTCGCCTTCATTGCTTCGCATCGACTTCACCCAGCCTCCCGAGCAGGTTATCGTATTCGACGGGGAAAGGCTCGTCGTCTATATTCCGCAGTACAGGGCCGTGCTGCAGCAGGATACGGGCAGCGCCGGGCTGGGCGCTGGAGCGGCCGCGCTCGCGTCCAGGGAAGGGCTCTCCATGATGAAGCGCAACTATACGATCGCCTGGGAGACTTCTTCGCAGGCGGTGGCGCTCGATCAGGAGCATCCCGAATTGGTCCACAAGATGATGCTTACGCGGAAAACCGTCGTGGAAGGATTCAAGACGATACGCATCTCCATTTCGCAGAACAGCCTCCTGATCCGCCGCATCGAGGGCTGGACGGTGGCCAACGAGAGGATCGCTTTCGATTTCACGGCGGTAAAGCAGAATCAGAACATTCCCGCGACGAGGTTCCTTTACGACGCTCCGGCGAGCGCCAACGTATACAACAACTTTCTGTTCCAATAACGCGAGGCGAAGAAGTCCGGATGGCTAAAATAGGTTCGAAAATACAAGAGACAAGGCTCAGGAAGGGACTCACCCTTGAGCGTATCGCCGATGACACCAACATCAGCATCAGGTTCCTCTCCAAGATCGAAAACGACGACTTCAGCGGTTTCCCGGGCGAGCCTTACATCGTTGGCTTCATCCGGAATTACGCTGAATATCTCGGGCTCGACCCCGATGTCATGATCGCCCGTTACAGAAACAAGGAAACCGATACTTCGGACCTTCCTTCTTCGGCCGCGGCGGCGGAGGCTCAGGAGCTGGGCCCGGGCGACCGCGGCGGCCCAGGCCGCTTCGGGCGGCGGAGGCTCAGGAGCTTGCCCGGGCGGCGGCGGAGGCCCAGGCTTCGGAGGCTGCGAGGGCCCAAGCGGCAGCTAAGGCGGCCGCGGAGGCCGCGACGGTCGCCCCGGAAATCGGCGAGGCCAAAAAACCCAAGAAAACCAGGAAGGCCAGACCCGTCACAGCGGCGATCGCGGACGCTACGGCGACCTCGGACACCGCGACGGTCGCCGCCACATCCGGCTCACCCGGAGAAAGCCTTGCCAGCGAACCCCATCACGATAAAGGAAAGCATCCGATAAGCCATGCGGTGGAGATTCCGGCTGCCCTGCCGCCAGCGCTCCCTCTTCCAGCCGATGAGCAAAAATGCCTCCAAGCCGACCCTGCGGACGGTCATCGTGGCCATTCTCGCCGTTGCGATCGTCGCGGTGGCTCTGCTCTGGATCGTGGCCGGAGGCAGGACTCAGCTGGCGAAACTGGCGGTGGCCGAGAAGAAGCCGGCCGAATACAGGGTGGAAGGCAGTCCCTTCGAGATGCGCCTCTATGTGGACGACAGCCTGCTCGTTCCGGTCGGCAGCGATGTCTATAAGCTGCGCCTCGCCTCGATCGGCGAAAAAGTCACTATCGAGACGCCTTTCGGCCCCTTCGAACTGGCTCTTGGCGAAACCGGTTCTCTCGACACCGACAGCGACGGAACGGCCGAGGCCTCGGTCACCGTCGGCGATTTCGAGAAGAATCGCGCTGCTTCAGGCGCCCTCCTGAAAGTGGAATTCGCGCCGGTCGAGCTCACGGAAGAGACGGTGGGCGAAGTCACGATACCCGAAACCCAGGCGACGGCCGCCGCTGCCGCCAACGCGGCAAGTCCCAAGACGGATACGGTCATCATCAAGTCCACGCGGGGACCCTACCCCTTCGTCGTCCAGGCTACCTTCAGAGGGAATTGCCTTTTCCGCTATGAAGCCGACAGGAAGGAATGGGTCGAAAAGTACTTCTCCAAGGGAGAAAGCATTACCCTGAACGTGAACAACGGACTCACCGTCTGGGCGTCGAACGCCCAGGCCGTAAAGCTGAGTTTCCAAGCTTCGGGCGGCAAGACGGCCGACCTCGAAATCGGCGCCCCGGGCGAAATCGCCGTCAAGAAAATCGCCTGGACTCGTGACGGAAGCTCATGGGCCCTCATCTCATCCAATCTCGATTGAGGACAAGCGTGAAATTTTTCATCGATCAGCACGGCTGCGCCAAGAACCAGGTGGACGGCGAGGAAATCGCCGCCCGACTGGAGGACGCCGGCTATGAATATGTATCTTCCGGAGAGGAAGCCGATCTCATCATCGTCAACACCTGCGGTTTCATCGAATCGGCCAAACGCGAGTCCATCGACGCGACGCTGGCAGTAAAAGCGCTGTGGCCGGACAAGAAAGTCCTCGTCGCGGGCTGCCTGGCCCAGCGGTATCCGGAAGCGCTCTTGGACGATATGGCGGAGATAGACGGCATTTTCGGAAACGCCGATCTTTCCCTGGTGACGCAAGCGGTGGGAAAAACCATGGCCGGGGACCGCGAAGCCATCGTTCCCGCTCCGCCCGCGGCTATAAACGATGATTATTACATCAGGAAGAGGCTTTTCGATTTCCCCGGCGTCGCCTACGTAAAGGTGACCGAAGGCTGCAACAACCGCTGCACCTATTGCGCGATTCCCCTCATTAGGGGAGACCTGCGCTCCAGGAACATCGCCGACGTGAAGGATGAATGCCGAAACCTCATACGAAGCGGAATCTACGAGATCAATCTGATAGGCCAGGACCTGGGCGCCTATGGCTGGGATCTCGCCGCCAAGGAAGATAGCGGAGCCAAGACCGATCTCCCCGCCCTCCTCGCGGCCCTGAGTTCCCTGGAAGGGGATTTCCGCATCCGCGTACTCTACATTCATCCCGACCACTTCCCGAAGGAAATATTCAAGGTAATGGCGCGCGATCCGCGCATACTGCCCTATTTCGACCTTCCTTTCCAGCACGCTTCGGAACCCATCCTCAGGGCGATGAACAGGACAGGATCGCTGCGGAAATATCTGGATCTCGTCGCCATGATCAGAGCTTCTTTGCCAGAATCCATGATCCGCTGCACCTTCCTCGTCGGTTTTCCGGGGGAGACGGAAGAGGATTTCAAGGCGCTGCAGGCTTTCCAGTCCGAAGCGAGACTGGACTGGATGGGCGTCTTCACCTATTCCCGAGAGGAAGGCACCCCGGCGTATTCGATGAAAGGTCGCGTCTCCAAGAAAATCGCCGCCGAACGAAAAAAGCTGGTCGAATCGGCCCAGGAAATCATCACCCCCGAACGCCTGCGCCGCTTTATGGGCAGCGAGGTCGAAGTAATAGCCGAAGAGTCGGTGGAAGGTTCGGAACTCAGCCTCTGCAGGGCATGGATGCAGGCCCCCGAAGTGGACGGCCTCACCGTGGTCAAGGGCGTCTTGGCGCCCGGCCAGAGGGCGCGGGTCAAGATCGTCGCCGTGAATGGGGTCGATTTCGAGGCCGAACTCGTGGGATGGGCGCGGCCGGCAGGGCCAGAAGGACCGGCGGTCTCGGCAGGGCCGGCCGCGCCCATCGGAGCCGACGACTGATGCCCGCCGAGCGGCCGCTGCCTCCCTACCTGGCTTCGCTCAACCCGGAGCAGCTGGAGGCTGTCCTCCACGAAGGTTCTCCGCTTCTCATTCTGGCCGGCGCCGGCACGGGTAAAACCAGGGTGATAACGACGAAAATAGCCTATCTCGTGAAGGAAAAGGCCGTCCCGCCCGAATCCATCCTCGCCGTCACCTTCACGAACAAGGCCGCCCGCGAAATGAGGGAGAGGGCGGCCATGCTCGAACCCCGCTGCGAGCGGGCCGTCATCCGCACCTTCCACTCCTTCGGCGCCTGGTTCCTGCGGAGGAACGCCGCGGCGGTAGGGCTGGATTCGAACTTCGTCATCTACGACGACGGAGATTCCTCCGAACTGATCCACGCGGCCCTGCCGCAGCTTGCCAGGCAGGAATGCAAGCGATATGGCTCCCTTATAGCGCGCGCCAAGGACTACAACCTCGAGCCCGATTCGCCCAACCTCAATGTCTCCCTGCGCGACGAGGACTTCAGGAGAATCTACGCGCTCTACGCGGAAAGGCTGAAAGCCACGGGCAACGTGGATTTCGGCGATCTCATCAGACTGCCGACGAAAATCCTGGCCGAGGACGAGGCGATCGCGAGGCGCACAAGGCAGCGATTCAGCGTGATACTCGTCGACGAGTACCAGGACGCCAACACGGCGCAGTTTCTCCTTCTCCAGGGACTCGTCGGTCCGGACACGTACATCTGCGTGGTGGGCGACGACGATCAGTCGATCTACAAATTCCGGGGCGCCGAGATCAAGAATATCCTCGGTTTCTCCAAAATATTTCCGGGCACGAAGACGATAAAGCTGGAGCGCAATTACCGTTCCTACCAGACTATTCTCGATATAGCGGGCAACGTGGTTTCGCATAATTCAGGGAGGCTCGGAAAGACGCTGCGGGCTACCAAGCCGGGAGGCGCCAAGCCTCAGCTCGCCCTCCTCGACGACCAGGACCAGGAAGTGGAATTCTGCGCGAGAATCGTCCGGGACCACCAGAAGAAGGGCGGCAGTCTTTCGGACATAGCGATCCTCTACAGGACGAACGCCCAATCCCTCGCCTTCGAGAAGGAATTCCCGCGCAAGGGAATATCCTACCAGCTCGTCGGCGCCCTGCGCTTCTACGATCGAGAGGAAGTGAAGGACGTGCTCGCCTATCTTTCGCTGATCCTCAATCCGCGCGATGAAATCGCCTTCAGGAGAGTGGTCAACAAGCCCGCTAGGGGGCTGGGCGACACCAGCGTCGATGCCATTCTGGACAACGCCATGCGCCGCGGCGCCTCGGTGCTCGATTCCTGCAGGGACTGCAGGGAGTCCATGCGCGGCAAGGGAAAAACCGGCCTGGACCAGTTCCTCGCCATCATGGATCACGCGAGAAGCCTGCTGGGAGACCGCGGGACATCCGAATCGCGCTCCTCCCAAGCGGGCGACGCGGACATAAACGACGGACCCTACTCTCTCTCGGATGGAGGCAGGGCCAATCCTGATTCCGGGTCTTCGTCCTTAGGTCTCCTCCTCGAAGCCCTCATCAAGGAGAGCGGCCTGGCCGGCTACCACAAGGACCAGGATGAGATCGCGGGCACCCAGAAACTCGCCAACATGGAAGAACTCGTCAACGCTTCTTCGATTTATCCCTTGGTGAGAGAGGGCCTGGCCGAATTTCTCGAGACGATAGAGCTGGACAGGGGTTTTCAGGCGGGCGACCAGTCCGAGGCGAAGGAAGCGGTGACGCTCATCACCATGCACAATACAAAGGGACTCGAATTTCCGATCGTCATCGTGACCGGCCTGGAACAGGGACTCTTCCCCCGCGACGATGAGGAAGGCGAGGATCTCGAGGAGCAGAGACGCCTGTTCTATGTCGCCCTCACGCGGGCCAAGAACAGTCTCTATCTTTCCGCCTGCCGCTGGCGCCGCATGAGAGGGAGGCTCTTCGAGACTTCCCCCTCGCGCTTCCTGACCGAAATGGATCCGAAGATGTACGAATTCTGGAAGAGCGGAGCGAGCGCTTCGCGCCCCATGGCGGCTCATTTCCCGCATTCCCAGCCATCTTCCGGATCGCCCGGGACAGGTTCCCATGTGGCGTCCCGATCGGGAACGAATCCCATGGCAGGATCATACGGCGGGCAAAGTCCCAGGAATGGTACGCAGGATGCCGCTCCGGCCGGTTCGGAATGGAAACAGGGACAATCCGTCTACCACGACGAGTACGGGCAAGGCGCCATCATCAAGGTGAGCATGACCGAGAGTTCAGGTTCCCTCGTCATCGTGCAGTTCGAATCGGGCAAAATCGCGCAGTTCTTCCCCAAATACACGAGAAAACTCGAGAGGATAAAGGAATGATGCAGCAGCTTTCTCGCGAGGCCCTCGGTCTCCTCGAAACCCTTCCAGTAGTGAGAAGGGCGCGCGGATGGAGACTTTACGGCGCCGACAATTCCAGGATCCTGGACATGTACCTCGACGGCGGAAGATCCGTGACGGGCAGGCGCAACGGCGCGTCGGGCAGGCTGGAAAAGGAATGCATAGACAGAGGCCTCGATTCATCCTTTCCAGCTTTCTGGAAACGGCGCCTTGAAAAGGAAATTCTCGCCTGGCTGCCAGACTATACCCGGGTTCGTTTCTATGCCTCCGAGACCGAGGCGCTTCTGGCGCTCGCCGATAAGGACGCCGAATTCGCGCAAAGACTGCGCGCCGGCGATTCATTCCCCGACGCATTGAGGTTTTTCGCTAAAAGCGTTTTCGTGGAAGCGCCCTTTTCGGAATACAGAACCGACCTCGCGAAAGATCCCGCTACCCGCGCTTTCGGCGGAAAACTTGCGGCGGTTATCCTGCCCCTCGCTCCCGCATGGAGCCTGGGCGTCATCCTCGAAAAAGAAGAAAGCGAAGATTGGGGAGACCGCGCTGCCGCAGCCCCCATCCCGACGATCAAGTTCGCGGCGGCGGCCAGATCGCTCTCGGATTTTAAGGCCTTCGCCAAGGATTTCGGGGAAAAGCAATGGGCAGCCATCGATCCCTTCATCACAGGGCTCTTTCTCCGCTCGGGACCTTGGCTCTACCCCGCCTATCCCAGGGAAGAACATGGCCAGATCTTTGCCGCCTGCCTGAAAAACAACATCCTGATCTCCCCCGATTACGACCTGCCTTCGCTGGTTCCGGGAGAATTCGACGCGGGAGAAGTATCGCCGCTTAAGTCTATCCGGCCATAGGAAGTCAAGCGCGCCTGAGAGAGAACAGGCGAAGCGTCACGACGCCCCCGATTATGAAAAGCCCGCCCCAGATTCTGTTCGCCGTCAGTTTTTCCCCGAGAATCAACGCCGAAAGCAGCACGGTCATCACCGGTTCCACCGTGCTGATGAGCGAGGCGTTGGTCGCGCCTATTCTTTTCATGGAGGAAAACAGGGAGGTGATGGGCAGGACCGTGGCCACGAGGGCTATGCACGCGATAAAGCCCCACTCCATCGCGGTACCGGGAACCTTGACGGGGAGTCCTACGACGAAAAGCAAGGCCCAGTAGAATATCCCCGCCATCGTCATGATGACAGCCGTCGAGAAGAAGGGATCGAAACCCGCGAGGATCTTTTCGCCGCTGACGAGATAGACGCCATAGCTTATGGCCACCAGGACGCCGAGAAGCAGGCCGGCCATGGGATACTCGCCGGGTTCGAAAAATGTCACGACACAGCCAAGAAAACTTATGGTCAGGGCTATCAATTGCCCTGGCGTCGGCTTTCTGCGGAGGAAAAAAGCCGAGAGAAGAAGCACGAAGGCGGGGTAAAGATAGAGAAGCAGGCTCGTTATGCCGGGAGCGAGCAGCTTGACCGTCAGGAAATAGAGCCCGGCCTGTGGCGTGAAACCGAACAAGGCCAGAAGAAGCAGATTGCGGAAGGCCCTGGATTTCCCCCCCGCTGACAGGCTGTCCGTATCTTCATGGGAGGCTTTTTCGGAACTCCTTTTCGAACCCATCCCCTTCCGGCCCATCCACTTCCGGATCCCTAGAAAGCACCATAGAAACGCGGAGGCGACGGTGAAGCGCCACGCGAGCGTCTGCGGCACCGAAAAGCCATATCCGTAGAGGTTGGTTGCGAAGATGCCGAGAGTGGAAAAGCCTATGGCCGACACCAGGGCGAGGGCCATGCCCGCGCCCGACAGTCCCACCGGCTTTGCGGCCATTTTTTCGTTCATGCAGCGTTCCTTGAGAGCCGATCGGGGCTTAGGCTTTGGCTTCTGTATCGAAAATCGCCTTGCCCGGAGCGAATGCCGATGTATCGATGCTCGCCCGGAGCTTTTCGACCTCCGCCTGCGTTCTCGCTATCTCACGGTACGCATAGCCGCCCTCCGATGGCTCGGCGCCCGACCAGGCCGCCAGCCGCTTCGCGATCTTTTCGGCCGCGCGGACATCGGAGGGTCTGGCTTCGTCCAATGGAGGGGTGACGCTTTCCGGCTTGAAGATATCGCGCGCTGACAGGATGTTCCTGTACACGACGCGTCTCAGGTTTTCGAACTTGATCTTCTCGTCCTCGGCTTTCTGCTTGATCGAGCGGATGACCGGAATGCCGAAAAACATTCCCGAAAAAATCAGGGGAATGACGCCGAGGCCCCAAAAAAGCCCCGGTATGGGATTGGTAGAACCCAGAAGCTGAAAAAGGTAACCCGCCGCGGAATAGACGATGGGGAAACCGCCCCGCAGGGCATATCCCTGGGGAGTATTCACATAGATGGCGGTGCCGATCGTGAGCGCGTTGTAGAGGAAATAGCCGCCGAAGGCCAGGTTGAAGATATTGATGAGTCTGAAGGTCCTGTCCGCCTTGGGAGCGTTGGACGAGAATTTATTGAGCCGCTTGAGGGCCACCGTCGAGCCCATGATTTCGGGCGTCGTGCCGACGCGCGCAAGCAGCTTCGGAAAATTGAAGTACAGTACGCCCGATTCGGAAACCTCGGGGCTGCCTTCGAACTCGAGAAGGTATCTATTGATGGCGAGTTCCGCGTCCACGGGATCCATGCCGGAGATGGCCATGAATTCAGCCATCGTAATGACGCCCTTGTGCGTCTGGAGAAAGGCCACGACGGCTTTCTTCTCCACTTCAGGCCATTTGGCGTTGGGATCGCCATCGCCGAAGACATGCGAAAAAATAGCCTTGGGCAGAGGCCTGCGCTCGCGCCTTTCCATGAACTGCCTGTTGCGCGTCTCAGGGCTCTTGAACAGTTCGGAATAGAACCAGATGCGGATAAAGCTGTCGAAAAGACTCGTGGTGAGCCACAATCCTCCGAGACCGCCGCCTCTCCTGTTGCTGCTGCGGCTGTCGCGGTTTCCTCCGCCCTGCTGCACCGCTACCGACGCCACCATGGCGAAAAGCGCCAAGGCTATGAAGAGGACGAAATAGCCGACGAGCATGACCATGATCCAGACCTTGAATACCGCTTTCGCGACTTCCACCGCGCCCTTTTTAACCAGGCGAAGGATACGCTTCAGCGACGGACCGAAACCTCTGTAGCGGCTTTTCATTCCATCGGGAAAGGAGTAGAGGATATCGCCCTTCTCCGTGACCCTTAGCCTGGCGCCGAATTCGTCGGCCACGGCGGGGAGTTCAGCCTCTATCTGCTGCAGCGGCAAACCCGTGAGCCCGGCGAGATCGGCCACCGTGGATTCGCGTCCCGTCGCCCTGAAACCCCCGAGCAGTTTTCCCCTGACGAGTTCCCTATCGTAATCGTATACTTTCCTGCTTTCTTCTTTAGCCACTCACTCCACCCTTTTGCGTCGACAAATATTGAGAATTCCGGAATGTTCCTTACAGGAACTTGGATCTTCGCATCGCCATGGCCCTGCCGTATAGAGCGGTATACTCGCTGGCGGACTTTTCCCAGGAAAATTCACGTGTCATGGCCTTCATGCGCATGATCTCTATATGCTCCCGGCGGTTGTACCAAGCCCAGACGGCCCAGCCTATCGTATTGAAAAGAGCGCGCGGCGTCAGGTCGTCGAACATGAAGCCCGTGCCGTCGCCCGTATCCTGAACGTAATTTTCCACCGTATCGGCGAGTCCGCCGGTGCGGTGCACTATGGGGAGGGTTCCATAGCGGAGCGAGTACATCTGGTTCAGGCCGCAGGGCTCGTAGCGGCTCGGCATCAGATAGAAATCGGAACCCGCCTCGATGAGGTGGGCAAGCCCTTCGTCGTAGCCGATTTTCGCCTTGAAATGGGGGAAGCGCGCCGAAAGAGATTTCAGCTCGTCCTCGCACCAGGCGTCCCCCGAACCGACGATGGCTATCTGGACATTCATGGTCGAGAGAACATTCTGTATCGCCCCATAGCCTCTGCCGAACATTTCCCCGATGCCCTTCTGTTCGGTAAGCCTGGCGACCATCCCGAGGAGTGGGACCTTGTCGTCGACGGCCAGTCCGAATTTCTCCTGCAGGGCGCGTTTGCATGCGGCCTTGCCCTCCAGATCGACCACTGAGTATCGCGCGGGTATAAGCGTGTCGGTTTCGGGATTCCAGATATCTTTATCCACACCGTTCAGGATGCCGACGAGATCGCGGCTCCTGTGGCGCAGAAGGCCGTCGAGACCGAATCCATAGGCCGGCGTCTGTATCTCCCTCGCGTAGGTGGGCGAGACCGTAGTCAGGCAATCGGCGGCCGTGATGCCGGCCTTCAGGAGGTTGACCGCGTCGTGGAATTCGAATCCTGAGGCGTGAAAGTGCATCCAGTCGAGGCCGAAGAAGGGAAAATGCTCCTTGGCGTAGACGCCCTGATAGCCGAGATTATGTATCGTCAGGACGCTGGCGGTATTGGCGAAGCCCTTTTCCTTCTCCAGTGTCGACAGGTAGACCGGGACGAGGGAGGTAGGCCAGTCGTGGGCGTGCATGATATCGGGCGTCCATCCCAGTTTCCTGCAAAGCTGAAAAGCCGCCCTGGACAGGAGGCCGAAACGTTCCGGATTGTCGGGATATTCGCTTTGGCTGGACTGACCGTAGACGCCGGTTCGTCCGTAATAATCTTCGTAATCCAGAAAATAGACGGGCACATTCGACGAGGGCAGCGCGGAGGAATAGACGCGGGTCCAGCATTCGCCGTTTCCCGCGGGAACGGCCATAGGTTCGTCGAGGACGGCTAGGTTGTCCTTCGGAATGAAATAATAGCGGGGCATGAGGATGCGCACGTCATGGCCAAGCCTGGAGAGGGCTACGGCCAGCGCGCTCACCGCATCGCCCAGACCGCCCGATTTGGCGAAGGGAACAGCCTCGCTCGAGATCATCAGAATCTTCACCGCAGGTCCTCCAGAAATCAAGAACGATTAGATTATACAAATACTTGCGGCAACCTGCAATGCTGAATCGCGCGGCCGATGTCCGCGCGCTTTCCGTTTGGAGGTAGCTATGAAGAGAACAATATCATGGGTATTCATGTTACTGCCGACTTTAACTCTCGCCTGCGCCTGTACGGGGCTACAGAACAACAGGCTGGGAACCTTGGCCGTCAAGCTCCGATTCGACGCAGGCTGGATCGGGTCCAAAGCCCTCTTCCAGGCGAAAAGCGGAGGCGCGAAGTCCATAATCCCCTCGGAGGATTGGAGTCCCGCGAGATTCGCCATTTCGGGTACCGGCCCCGGAGGCAGCGTCGTTTCGCTCGAAAGCGACGATATGAACATAGAAACCAAGCTGGTTCCAGGAGATTGGGAGATTGCCGTGAAGGCGTTTTCCGCCGCGAACAAGGAAGTGGCCGCCGGAACGCTGACCTGTCTGCTCCAGCCGGGCAGGACTACGGCCGCCAATATCGTGCTTTATCCGCTCGAGGGTACCGGCAATCTATCCATCACGATCGCTAGCAACATCGAGATTCCAGCGGGAGGGCGCATAACCGGCAATCTTGCGTATAAAGGCCTGCCCGGACACCCGGCCCCCTCGGAGCCAACGACCTTGGCCATCGATATCCCATCGGAACAGACGAGCGTCTCGTTCGAAGCCCTGCAGTCGGGGCATTATTCCATCAGCCTGAGGCTGCTGGCCTCCGATGGAGTCGTCTCGGGCGGATGCGCCGATACTGTGATGGTCATGTCGGGGTTCCTGAGCGAGGGAACCTGCCTCATAGAGATGGGCATGCCGGTCGCCGATCTCACCGCCACGCTGTATCCTTCATCGCCTCTTACGCCACCCCTGCTATCAGCGGAACATACATTTTCCCGAACACATGGATACATGCCGCTGGGGGTTCCGCTTCATGTGCCGGAGGCCGGCGACGTGATCGCGAGGAAATGGTACGTGAATGGCGAAGTAGCCGGAGAGGCCGTGCGGCTCACGGGAAACAGGGGCATCCTTCCCGAAGGGACATACGCCTTTCCCCAGGGCATCCCGCTTTCTCCCCTTTCGCTCGTGCGCGCCGATATCGTGGAAGAATCGCGGTCCACCTTCCGCGCCGGATCGGCCAGCGTGACCCTCGGCGCGGGCGAGGCAGTCGATTGCGGAAGCTTCGGATGGAGGTCCAGCTACGACTATGCCGCGGCTCTCTCCCCTTCGCTCCATCAAAACACGGCGGCCAACAACGGCGGTTCCGGGAGCTTGTATGCCGCGAAGGCGATCGCGGCCAGCCCTTCCGGGCTTGTCGCGGTATCGGGCATGGACGGTGAAGGAGCGCTCCACGCGTTCGCCGCGGGGTATGGAGCCGAGCTGGACCCGGCCGTGGCCGGGGCGGGAAAGACGCTCTCCATCGACGCCTCCTGGGTCAGGCTGTGGCGGGAAAAAATCAAAGTCGCCAATGTGGTCAAGACCGCCGATAGACTCGCGGTATCCAACGATGGGCGATTCATCGCTTCCGCGTCATCACAGTCCAACTGGATACACCTCTGCTCTCTCGACTCGAACGGGGCTTTTCTCGCCGCCTTTACGGCGACGGCCGAGGGGGACCTGAAGGCACTGTGCTTCTCCCCGGATGGCGGCAGACTCTACGCCGCGGCTAATTCGACAAAGAAAATCTATGCCTTCAATATCAACGAGACAGGGATAAGTCCCGCATGGATCACTCAACTCACGTCGGGAGGCGAGACTCTTTCGCTTCAGGATATGACGATCACTAGTTCGGGAAGCATTATCGTCACGGCCAAGGACGCGTCCAGGATTTATGTTCTATCGAACGAGGGTTCCCTCAATGCGGAAATGACTATCCAGGGCGCCTCGGGAGGGACCGATCCCTACCATCCCGGCGCGCTCGCGATTTCAAGCCGAGGGGACTCCTTCTACGTTCTCTGCGACGAAGAAAAGATCATCCATTTCAGCCGGGCCGATTCCCTCTCTCCCTATGCTCCGGCTACTTCCTTCATCCTTCCCGCCGAGGCGGAGGGAAGCTGCTTCATTGCCGCGGGAACCCGATCGGGAGAAACCGCGGAAATCGTGGCCGCCGCGGGCGGGGCGAATATCGAATTCTTCGAGATCGGCGGCGATGGAACCCTTCTGGACGGCTATCCTCTCCTCTCTGCGCCAGGGGTTCCCGCCGGCACTCAGATGAGCGACATGCTCTGTTTCGCGAGGGGTGCGTTCCTGTTGACGGGAGGAACTTCGGGCGTCGTTTCCGTGTTCGGCGCCGACTAGGAACAGGCGATCCGGGCGACTGGGGCGCTTCGCGCCCGTGCGGTCACTGGCGCAAAGTGCTCCAGTTGCTGTATCTTTATGCTTTCAGGAGAAAGAGAATGTACAAACTGGAAAACTTCACGCTCGTCGAAATGGTAAAAAATAGCGGAAAACATTACGCCTCTCTCCCCGCGCTCTCCATGGTAGGGGGTATGCGGTTGACGTACGAAGAGGTGGAAAAGCGCTCGGCGACCATGGCCGCGGTCCTCGCATCCCATGGCGTCGGCATAGGCGATAAAGTCGCCCTCCTCGCAGAAAGCTCCCCGTACTGGGGCGTCGCCTATTTCGGCATTCTCCGCGCGGGCGCCATCGTCGTCCCCATCCTCACGGATTTTACCGCCGAACAGATCCGGAACATCGTGGTCCACTCGGAAGCCAAGGCCATCGTATGTTCGGACAAGCTTCTTCAGAAGACGCAGTCCCTGGGGCTTTCCATTCTCCTTCTCGATATCAAGGACGGAGCGCGGAGGAGCCTATCCTCCGAGACGACCGGCGAAGCTTCCATCGCCCCCGAACCCGCCGTTCAGCCTTCCATCGATCCGGCGTTCGTCACCGCGTCACCCCGGCCCGACGATATAGCGATGATCGTCTATACTTCGGGAACGACAGGCCTGTCGAAAGGCGTCATGCTCAGCCACAGGAATATCCTTTCCAATGCCTTAGGCTGCCGCTCCATCATCATTCTCCACAGAACCGACAAATTGCTGTCCATCCTTCCCCTCGCCCATACCTACGAATTCACCATCGGATTTATCATTCCGCTGCTCTCGGGTTCGCAGATATTCTATCTGGACAGACCCCCTTCACCCACGGTCCTGCTTCCGGCCCTGAAACTGATCAGGCCTACCATCATGCTTTCGGTTCCGCTCGTCATCGAAAAGGTCTATCGATCGAATATTAAGCCTACCCTCGAAGGCATGAAGCTGTACGCCAACCCGATAATCAAGCCGATCCTCATCAAGTTTGCCGGCATCAAGCTCAAGAAGACCTTCGGCGGCCGAATACGCTTTTTCGGCGTCGGGGGAGCGCCGCTCGCCAGCGACGTCGAAGAATTCCTCAAGAAAGCGAGGTTCCACTATGCTATCGGGTACGGCCTGACCGAGTGCGCCCCGCTTCTCGCCGGAGCTCCTCCCAGCAAAACCTTTCTCCGTTCGACCGGTCCAGCCCTCGATGGCGTCACCATCAGGATAGCCAACCCCAACCCGAGCACGGGAGAAGGCGAGATACAAGCCAAGGGCGATAATATTTTCAAAGGGTATTACAAGGATCCGGAACGCACGAAGGAGACCTTCACCGAAGATGGATGGTTCAAGACAGGCGACCTGGGATTCATAGACGATAAGAAAAGGGTATTCGTGCGCGGACGGATCAAGACCATGATCCTCGGCGCCTCGGGCGAGAATATCTATCCCGAGGAAATTGAGGCGGTGCTGAATCAGTCGCCTTACGTGGCGGAATCCCTCGTCATTGAAGGCGAGTCGGGCCTTACGGCCTTCGTCTATCTGAAAAGCGAGGTACTTGAGAATCTTGAAGCCAGAATACAGGACGGACTGGACGCAGCCGGGGACATTTCCTCCCGGATGGGAAACGCCTTAGCCCAAGCTGAAAAATCGGTGGCCAAATCCCTCGGTCAGGCCTGGGGCGACGCCGAGAAAACCGCGGGAAAGCTTCTGGAAACCATAAGAAAAGAGGCCAACGCTAAGCTCACCTCTTTTTCCAAGATACGCACGATAAAGCTGCATGATGGACCTTTTGAAAAGACACCCACGCAGAAAATCAAGCGCTTCCTCTATTCGAAATCGGGAGATATCAAATCCAATAATTGACCCGGGCGATTTCAGCGATCCCTGACCGAGGTTTTCCGGTTGATGAAGGCGAAGAAGATCGCGAGGATAGCGATGGCGGAAATTCTCGTGACGAAACCGGCGGCTCTGTTCATATAGAGAGGGCTGAGGGCCGCGAGGGCGAGAAGCGTATTGATGCTGTAGATGATGAGAAGGACCCAGCCCGTGGATTTTACCTTTCCGAGCAATATATGGTGGAGATGCCCCATGTCCGCGGTAAAGAAGGATACATGGGCCTTCTTGCGCCTGTACATGGCCGACAGGGTGTCGAAAATCGGGATACCCAGCGTCGCCGACGCCGAAATGAGCCCAACTTCCGCGTTTTTGCTCCCCCCATTGCCGAGAAGCGGCAATATGGCCAGACAAAAGCCCAGAAAGAGACTCCCCGAATCGCCCATGAATATCTTGGCGGGGGGAAAGTTGAAGATGAGAAACCCGGCTGTCGCTCCCGTTATCGCCAGGCAAATCTCGGCTGAAAGAAGGGCTCCCTGGACCCAGAAAGAAATGCCGAAGGTCAACGAAGCGATGAAGCAGATGCCCCCGGCGAGACCATCGAGACCGTCTATCAGGTTCATGGCATTCGTTATGCCGATGATCCAAAGCAGCGTGATGGGATAGGAGAATACTCCCAGATTAATGAAGCCATCGCCCCAGGGAACTATCATGACCTTGAAACGGAAGCCGAATAGTATGAGGAAGATGGCGGCCGTCACCTGAACGAGGAATTTCAGCCTCGCTCGCAGGTCGATAAGGTCGTCGATGAGGCCCAGGAAAAATATCGCGGCTCCGGCAAGCACGATCGGCCAAATTTTATACTGTACCTGAAAATTATCGATCAGAGGTCCCTGCAGCAGCATCAGCGCCAGTATCGTGGCAAGAAAGGCCGAGGCTATCCCTACTCCGCCCAGCCTGGGGATATTCCCGTTATGTATCTTCCTCTCGTTTACCGTATCGTAGAGTCCTTGTTTGTGCGCGAAATACAGTATTGCCGGTACCATCGACGAGGCAAAGGCGCATGACAACAACATTGATATCAGCGGCACAAGATCCTCCCAGACTTTTTGAAAACAAAGCACTTAATCACATAGTAATTGTATTCTAAAGCAAAAGCGGCCGGAATCGCAAGGTTCCGGCCGCTCTAAACGAGCAGGATAAAGGCTAGGGCGGCTCGCGCCGCGGTTCAGCCTCTATAGCAGAGCACGGGGGAGCGAGCTGCGGCTACCTCGTCCATTCGTCCGACAGGCGTCGTCGAAGGAGCCTGATGGAGCAGTTCGGGATTCGTCCTGGCCTCCTCGGCTATGGCGAGCATCGCGTTGGCGAAGGCATCGAGATTGCGCTTGCTCTCCGTTTCCGTCGGCTCGATCATGAGGGCTTCGGGCACGATCAGGGGGAAGTAGATTGTGGGCGGATGGAATCCGTAATCTATGAGGCGCTTGGCTATGTCCAAGGTATGGATGCCCGGCGCTATATCGCCCATCGCGACGAATTCGTGCATGCAGGTGCGCGTATACTTGAGCTTGTACGCTTTTTCCAGACGAGCTCGCAGGTAATTGGCGTTGAGGACAGAGTTTTCCGCGATCCGCCTCATCCCGTTGGCCCCCTGCATCCTGACATAGGTATAGGCGCGAACAAGCACTCCGAAGTTTCCGTAGAAAGCCTTTACCTTGCCGATGCTCGACTCGGGCATGGAGAGCGCGTATTTGCCGCCCTTCCGGACCGCGACCGGACCGGGAAGATAGGGCACTAGTTCCTTGACGGCGCCGACCATGCCCGCGCCGGGTCCTCCACCGCCATGGGGGGTGGAGAAGGTTTTGTGCAGGTTGAAGTGCATGACGTCGATGCCGCTCTTGCCGGGCTTGAATACGCCCGTCAGGGCATTCATGTTCGCGCCGTCGCCGTACACCAGGCCGCCAGCCTCATGCACCATCTTCGCGATCTTCGTGATGTTCCTCTCGAACAGCCCGAGGGTATTGGGATTGGTGATCATGATGCCAGCCACCGAGTCGTCCAGGGCAGCCTTGAGGGCCTTGAGATCGATGTTGCCGTCGCGCCCCGAAGGAATGGTCTGGGTGACGAAGCCGGCCATCGTGCAGGAAGCCGGGTTGGTGCCGTGAGCGGAATCGGGGATGAGCATCTTGGTGCGCTGGGTTTGTCCCTTGGCCCGCAGGTAATCCCTTATCATGAGGACGCCGGATAGTTCGCCATGGGCGCCGGCCGCGGGCTGCAGGGACACCGCAGCGAAACCGCCAATTTCGGCAAGGCTGGCCTGGAGCTTATAGATGAGTTCGATGGCGCCCTGGGACTGGGCGTCGCCGGCGAGAGGATGCGCGTTCCGCCATCCCGCGTTCGCGGCGGCAGTCTCGTTGGCCCTGGGGTTGTACTTCATCGTGCAGGAACCCAGAGGATAGAAATGCGTGTCTATGGAAAAATTCTTCTGGGAAAGCCTCGTGAAATGCCGTACCACCGTCAGCTCATCCAGTTCGGGCAAGGCCAGGGATTCGCGGACGAGGCCGGCCGGCAAGGAAGCTTTCGGCACATCGGAATCGGGAAGCGAACAACCGATGAGACCGGGACTCGTGAGTTCGAAGACCAGAGGTTCCTGAATGAGATTCATGCCGAAACCTCCTTGAGAGCGGCGACAAGTCTGTCGATCTCCGCCTTCGTGTTCATCTCCGTCGCGCAGACGAGCAACTCCTTGGTCCGCGAGGCGTCATAGCGGGAGAGAGGCAGGCCAGGCACGATGTGCCTCTTCACGAGAGCCGCATAGATGTCGGCGGCGGGTCTGGGCGTTGAAACGAGGAACTCCTTGAAGAAGCTCTTCGTGACCACCTTGAATCCCGGAATTTCAGCGATCCTGGAAGCGGCGTAGTGGGCCTTGTCGTTGCAGAGCGATGCGACCATCTCCATTCCCTTGGATCCCATGGCGGCCATGTAGATGCAGGCCTGGAGCATGACGAGACCCTGGTTCGAGCAGATGTTGGATACGGCCTTTTCGCGCCGGATATGCTGTTCGCGCGCGGTCAACGTGAGCACGAAACCCCGCCTTCCATCGTGGTCTTTGGCTTCGCCCACGATGCGTCCGGGCATCTTGCGCATGAACTTCGCCGTTGTTCCCATCATGCCGAGGTAGGGGCCGCCGAAATTCATGGAATTGCCGAGGCACTGGCCTTCGGCGACGACGATGTCGGCGCCCTGGGCTCCCGGGCTCTTCAGGATCGCGCACATGATCGGGTCAGCCTGCACGATGAAGAGCGCGCCCGAATCATGCGCCTTCTTCGCGCCCGCCTCGAGGGGATAAATCTCCCCCGAGAAGCTCGGGTAGGCGGCCACGAGACAAGCCGTCAGGCCGTCCATGGGAGCCGTTTCCGGAGCGCCCTTGTATTCTACGATTTCCACATCGAAGGACGAGAAGTAGGTTTTCACCACATCCTTGTATTCGGGATGGATGTCGGCGGGGAGAAGAATCCGCTTCCGCGCCTCGTCGATTTTCCATGCCATGAGGATGGCTTCGGCCAGAGCCGTGGCGCCATCGTAGTGCGAGGCGTTGACGACGGCCATTCCCAGGAGTTCGGCGGCCATGCTCTGGTATTCGAATATCGCCTGCAGCGTCCCCTGGGACACTTCGGGCTGGTAGGGAGTGTAGGCGGTGAGGAATTCGCCTCTCGAAGCGAGGGCTGGCACGATGGAAGGAATGAAATGATTGTAGGCCCCCGCTCCCAGGAACCAGGCGGCCTGTCCGGCCCCCAGATTCTTGGCCGACAAAGCCTCGATTTCCTTGAGAACCTCGAACTCCGAAATACCGTCGGGTAATTTTAGCGGAGGGAAGCGCCGGCTCGCCGGAATGTCGGAAAAGAGCTCTTCCACGCTCCCCTTCCCGATCACCTCCAGCATGGCCTTGCGTTCAACCTCGGAATTGGGAATGAACGGCACGGGCTCACGCCTCCCCTATGGCTTTCGCATAGTCCTGCGCGCTCATCAGCGCGTCCAGTTCGGCGATATTGGACGGTTGGATCTTGAGCATCCAGCCCGCGGCATAGGGCTCCTTGTTGACGAGGGCGGGATCAGCCTGGAGGGCTTCGTTGACCGCGGCGATCGTGCCTGAAACCGGCATGTAGAGATCGCTGGCCGCCTTCACGGATTCGACGGTCCCGAAAGTCTGACCCTTGGCGAGGGTCTTCCCGACGGCGGGCAACTCGATGAATACGATGTCGCCGAGTTCGGCTTGGGCATGATCGGAAATGCCGACGACAACAAGGCCGCCATCGAGCCTCGCGAATTCATGGGATTCGGCATACTTCGCTTTCGTATCGATACTCATGGTTCTACTCCTTTATCTTCTTCGCTTATCTTCTGTATGTGGGAATATAGAGCGGGCGTTTTACTACGACGGCGTCCTTGGGCTGGCCGCGGATGATGACCTTGAGCGCCGTGCCCACCTTGTTGAACCCTGGCTCCACGAAGGCGTTGGCGGCGTATTTCTTGACCGTGGGACAGAACATGCCGGCGACGCATCGCCCGACGATCTTTCCCGAAACGTCGGCCACATCGTAGCCTTCGCGCGGCACGCCGCCCGTGACGTCCAGGCCTACAAGCCTTCTCGAGAGCCCCTTCTCGGCGATCTCGGACAAAGCGGCCTTGCCGACGAATTCCTTGTCGAAATCGCAGGCCCACTTGAAGCCCGCCTCGAGGGCGTTGATGGCGGGGCTGATCTCGTGCCCGTGGAGCGGCATTCCCGCCTCGAAGCGCAAACTGTCCCTCGCCGCGAGTCCTATCGGCTTGGTCTCGATTCCGAGTGCCTCGCCTTTCTCCATGAGGAAGTTCCAGAGAAATTCGGCCTTGGCCGCGGGGAAGAAAAGCTCGCCGCCATCCTCGCCCGTATAGCCTGTCCTGCCGAAAAGCACGGGAACGCCGGCGATGTCGATATTGCCCCAGGTAAAACGCTCGAGGGCGGAGACGGCCGGGGAACCGACGGCATCGAGAAGCTCGATGGCCTTAGGACCCTGGACCGCTATCATGTAGGTATCATCCGACCTGTCGACGATCTTGACGCTCTTGTCGGCATGGGAGGTGAACCAGGCCAGATCCGTCTCGCGGTTGGACGCGTTGACGACGATCCACCAGGAATTGGGCATGCGATAGATGAAAAGGTCGTCGAGTACCAAGCCCTTCTCGTCGAGAAGGAGGGAATAGCGCGCCATGGGGGGAACCATATCCAGGATCTTCGCGCTGACGAGACCGGAAACGAAAGCGTCGGCGCCAGGGCCCGAAACCTCGAATTGACCCATATGGTCGATATCGAAGAGACCGACGGAACGCCTCGTTATGGCATGCTCCTCGATCGCTCCCGTGGCATAGGAAATAGGCATATCATAGCCGGCGAATGGCGCCATCTTGGCTCCGTGCCCCAGATGCCAGCCGTGCAACGCTGTTGTGTTCGTAGTAGCCTCCTCGTGAGGAATATATATATGCGGTGAAAAAATTATACCATTAGAAACTGTTCCGCGAAAGCGGCTTCCCGATATAAACGCCCTCCCCTCCGAGATACTCCTTCAGTTTTCCCTCCACGAGAATTTGGACATCCTGAACCGAAGGAAAGGAGGTGGCCGTATAGACGATCTGCCTCAACTGGGCGGAAAATCCCTCGACGCCATAATGATTGTACATGAAGGGCTCGCTCAGGTCGATGATGGCGGTGCTGCCCCGAAGCGTTATGCCCAGAAGTTTCGTGCCGCGCGGGATCAGGGAGACAAGGCCGCTTCGTATCTCTCCCTCGCTGGGTCCCGAAATGAGGGCGTTGATCGCGTCGCTAAGAGGCGAATCGCTCGCGGGAATGTTCCGTTTTACTTCGTGACGGGAAATCACGCCATCGTCTTCGATTTTGACGAAGAAAAGACTGGCTTGGCGAACCTGGACCTCGGGAGCCACACTCGTGCCAGTTTTTTTCTCAGCGGGCTTCGCGTCTATCACCGACGACGGAGGCGGCACAGGCAAGGATGTGGTGGAAGGCGCCGGTTCTTCGATGGCGGGCAGAGCGGCGTTGGGTACGGCGATGGGACGGACCGTCGAAGAAGGCGCTGGAGATTCGGTTTCCCGAGCCTTCGCCGGAGGCGTCGTCGTGGTAACCCGCTGCTTCACGAGGTTGAAGAAATTCGTACTGTCGAGGGTCGCCTTGATATCGGGGAATTTCACCGCGAAGATGACGACAAGTATGATGATTCCCGCCAATAAAATGAGGCAGCCGATGTTGGAGCCGCGGGAAGATTTCTTTTTTCTCGATGCCATGGTTAAAAAATACTAGTGCCGGGAGGCTGAATGGTCAAGATGGAAAGGAGGAACCTTATCCGCTAACGTCATTTCCCCTCCCCCCTCCGCGATTTCGTATAAAGATAACCCCGCGAAAACGCCCTTCGCGCCATTCTCGATCCAGGCGACTTGCCTGCGATCGACGTTATGGATCTGAACGAGGCGGCCTCCGGCCCGCAGGGCATAAGCCCCCTGAACCGGACGGTGGCCGGAAATCCAGAGACTTAGCCGATCGTCGATCGAGGCCCCGAGCAAAACCTTGAGACTCTCGCTCACCGCGTTTTCCTCGGCCTGGCCATTCCCCGTCCAGATGAGCGCCTTCACGACATCGGCCCGTGCCCGATAGTCCAACAAGTCGGCTTCGCGGAGAGGGAAAGCCGGTTCGGCATGGCTTGCGCAGAACCAATTCCCGACCGCGACGAGGGGAAGGAGGAGCTCGTAGCGCCTGATCGTCTTCATCAAGGCTTCGCCATAGCGCAGCCTGAACCACTCGGCGCCCATGGCTCCCTCGAGGGCGTATTTGAAGAAAGGAAAATCGCCATTTGTGCCCGAATTGCCTATATTGTCGTGATTTCCCTTGAGGCAGTGGAATTTTCCACCGAAACGCGCTTTCAGCGCCATGACAAGGCAGAGCGCCCCGAGGGAAGCGGCCATCTCCTCGTCCATCTCGGGGCTCAGTATTCCATTCAAACCCTGGCCCGATTCAAGGCTTTTGGCCGCCCCGCCCCACCTTTCCGCGCCCAAACGGCCTTCGCTGTGGAGGATGTCGCCCAGGCAGACGAGGGTGAGCCTGCCGTCCTGAATCAGATCGACGAGGCGAGTCCTGGAATCGACAGGCGAAACCGAGCCGAGGAGATCGGCGAGCAGGCTGGATCGGGCATGCAGGTCAGACAGGATGGCGACATAGGGACTCGCGACGCGGACGAAACCGCCGGGTTCCTCCGAGGAAGACCGAGGGCGGATTTCCGGGGGCTCGGAGGAAAGGGCGAGAATGGCGGCTTCCGAAAATTCCGCGAGCCTTGCCGGTTCAGGATATTCACGTCGACCGGCCAGGGAATGCGCGAGTTCCAGAATATCGCTCGCCGCGGATGCTGCGCTCATCGCGTCCCCTCCTCGAAATCCGACAAACCTAGTTTTCGCTCTCCGCTTTCCTGATCCAATCCTGGGCGAGGACGTCATCGGGGTCGATGACGAGAGCGCTCTTGAAAAATCCGATGGCTTCGCCCTTTTTCCCCATTCTGTGGGCGAGCGCGCCGAGGTTTACGATTATCTTTACGTTCTCGGGTTCCAGGCGCAGAGCCCTTTCCAGGCTCGCGCGGGCTCCCGGAAGATCGTCAAGCTCGATCTGGCAGAGCGCCATCTCGTTGAAGGTATCGGTTTCCTGGGAGCCGAGGCTTATCGCCTTCGCGAAGGCTTCCTCACCTTCCTTCCAGTTGCCCAGCCTTCGGTTGGCCCATCCCACGAGGAACCAGCCGTTCCAAACATTCGGATATCGCCGCACGAATTCCCTGGCTCTGTCGAGACCTTTTTCTTCCTCACCCATCTGGATGAAGTCGTAGGCTTCCTTGAAGGTTGTGTCCAAATATCCCAGTTCCTCGAGTTTTTTCAGGATATCTTTCGCGCGTTGGATCTTCCCGCCGTCGTCGCTCAGGCCGATGAAACTGGTGAAGAGGGAGACGGCGCGGTCGAAGGATCTCTTGCGGACAAAAAAGAAGGCCGCGTGGTAATAGGCGGGCGCGAAAGGCGGTTCCATGGCCAAAAGCTTCCTGTAGCATTCGTAGGCGAGGTCGTCCTCTTCGTCGGCCTTATCCTCCTGCGATTCCTCCTTGAAAAGCTTGGCGTGTTCCTCGCGCAGAAGGGCTAGATCGAGAAGGGGTTCGGGAACCTCCGGATAGAGCCCCACGAGGGCGAGAAAGATTTCTTCGGCGATATCCCATTCCTTGGACTGGGCCTTGGCGATGCCGGCGTCAGACAGCTCGGCCAGGAGGCCGGGCCTGATGGATTTCACGAGATCGCGGTATTTGGATGCGGCTTTGTTCTCGGGCTGCCAGGCGAGCACCCTCAGGATGCCGGCGATGACGCTCTCGACATTCACCATGGAGGCGTCGAAACGGACGATGGGCCCGGCGGTCTGCACCGGGATGGTCGTTCCGGGGCCGATTCCCGCCAAGCCAAGGGCCTCGAGTGCCTGAGGAGGCAGCTGGACGAAGACAACCGAAGAAAGGGCCCTCTCGGCCCTTTCCTTGAGAAGCTCCGCGTGGGCGCCGGCGCCCGTCCGCCCCTCCCCCGCGACCCGTGCCCCGCCATCGGGCGCCGGCGGCGCCTTGCGCCCCTCGCCCTTCGCCGTTTCGGATTTAGTCTTATTCAGTCGGAGAGGCGGCTTCGAGCCCGGCTCCCTGCGCGTGGATTCCTTCATTTGCCTTCCTTCCATGGGAAAATCATGCCCTTCAACGTTCGCTCGCCCACCAGTTCCTTCTCCTCCTTGAGGAGCTCTTCCCAGGGAACATGCTTTTTATCGGCCTGCGGATTCCGCTCCAGCCATTCGTACTTCATCATCCTGAGCTTCACGGCATCGGCCGAAGCCAGGGCCAGGCCGGCCATGCCCGGCGCCATGAAGGCCGTGAGCACGGAGACAATCAAGGTAACGACATTATAGAGAAAAAGGAAAACCGTAAAGCCGAGATTGTCCATCATGAGGATGAGCGCGACCTTTACGTTCTTCCTGAATCCCCCTCCCCTGCGAACCAGGAGCGGAAGATAATACTGCGAGGCGAGAAGGGCAACGAGACAGGTCCAGAAAAGGAGACTGGCCAGGAACAGGCCCAGGAAACCTTTCTGGGCAAGATAGAAGGGTATGCCCACCGTGAAGGAGAAGAACAGCGCCAGATTGAGGAGCCCGACGACGAGCCCCGATTTCCAGGATTTCCCGAAAAAGGCGAAGCTGGACTTGAATCCGGGAGACCTGTAATCAGAAACTCCGTCCATCGCGAAGGCCGAAACCGCCTGCCACTGCGATATGGCGAGAATGCCCAGGACGAGACAGGCGATGGATAGCGCGTCCCCGATTCCCAGGGAAAGCGGGAGCGCCATAAAGAGCATCGCCAGCGCGAGGTAGACGATGTTAAAGGCCGCCAGGGAGAAGAGATTGTCCCAGCCGTCGAAAAACGCTTTTTTGATGAAGAAACCAATCATATAGTGTCTATACTACCTTCTTGACCTTTGGGCAAGTAGATATGTATTGTAGGTCTTGGATACGTCGCCGGACCCCGGTCTGACGCTCCGCCCGCCGATATTTCCTGGTTCGGCCGGGTCCAAACACACAGGTGAAAGGGGTACGGCAGTGAAAGATCAGTACCACTTCCCGCTCGAGAACTTCATCACGAAGGAACGCTTCGAGCGCATCAAGGCCTTTGCGGGAGACAAGGAAACCCCTTGCCTCATCATCGATCTGGACATCATCAAGAAGAATTACGAGGATCTCCGGAGATTTCTTCCCTTCGCGAAAATATTCTACGCGGTCAAGGCCAATCCGGACGACGCCGTCGTCTCCCTTCTGCGCGATCTGGGCTCGAGTTTCGACGTGGCGACCCGCTACGAGCTCGACCAGCTCCTGCGCCTCGGCGTGGAACCGGACAGAATGAGTTTCGGCAACACGATCAAGAAAGAGAAGGACATAGCCTATTTCTACGAAAAAGGCGTCCGGATCTTCGCCACCGACTCCATAACCGACGTGGACAAGATCGCCAGGGCGGCACCCGGCTCCAAGGTCTTCTTCAGGCTCCTCACCGAGGGCCTGGGCGCGGACTGGCCCCTCTCCAAGAAGTTCGGCTCCCACCCCGACCTCGCGCGCCAGCTCATCAAGACTGCTGTGCGCTTCGGCCTCCAGCCCTACGGCATCTCCTTCCATCCCGGCAGCCAGCAGCGCGACGTGGGCCAGTGGTCCACGGCGCTGACCACGGTATCCCAGCTTTTCACCTGGGCGCGCGACGATCTGAAGGTCAACCTCAAGATGATCAACATGGGCGGCGGATTCCCGGCCAACTACGTGGAGCCGACGGATTCCCTCGGCCAGTACGCCGACGACATCAAGCGCTTTCTCGACAACTCCTTCAAGAACGATTGGCCCGAGGAAATCATCATCGAACCCGGCCGCTCGATGGCGGGCGATTCGGGCGTCATCGTCTCGGAAATCATCAATATCGCGAAAAAGTCGGTGCACGAGCGCTACCCCTGGGTTTTCCTCGACATCGGCAAGTTCGGCGGACTGATAGAGACGCTGGACGAAGCCATCAAGTATCCCATCTATTTCGAGGGCGAAGGCACGGCGGTGGACGTCATCCTGGCCGGACCCACCTGCGACTCGATGGATATCCTCTATGAGAAGACGCAGTACATGATGCCCGATCAGGCGCGTATCGGCGACAGGGTGTACATTCTCACGACGGGGGCTTACACGCAGAGCTATTCTTCCGTCTATTTCAACGGCTTTCCGCCCCTCAAGTCATACATTCTGAAGTGAGAGGCAGCCCACAGGCGCGATGGCGGTCGCTGGCGACCGCCGTCTTGAGCCTCCTGACCATCGCCGCGGTCGCTTTCCTTGTCGTCAGCGCCTTTACCGGCGCTCCCAAAAACGTTCTTCTCCAGGCGCAGGAAAATCCCGCGCCGGAAATCCAGCCTCCTTCGATCCCGGCTCCCCTAAAGCAGGATACTCCGAAGGCCGCGCCTACGGAGCCGGCCGCGCCGGCCGCGCAAGACGCCCCCGGCACCGTAGGCACGCTCGGCGCTGCCGACTCCAGCCTGCGCGTCGCTACCTGGAACGTCCGCGACTGCGCCGCACTGGACGCCGCCTCCAACTCCCGCGTCGCCCTCCATGACTATGTGGCGCGGTCGATAAAAGCCGCGCGCGCCGACATCATCGTCCTCGAGGAAATACAGTCGGACGAAAGCAAGGGCGGCGACATAGCCCTCCTCTCCGTGGCCCTCGCCCGCGAAGGCTGGGCCATGCCCTTCGTCGCCGTCGTCAACGCGAGGGGCGAGGACGACCTCGCCGTTTTTTCCCGCTACAGGATCGCCGATTACGGACCTGTCCTCGAACCCGCGAAGACCGATCCATGGCCGCGTCCGGGCATCCGCGCGTCCATTCAGACAGGCTCAAGCTCCTTGGACCTTTACGGATTCCATTTTAAGGCCATGGGCGACGAAAAATCGGAAAAAGCGAGACGAGCCCAGGCCGAAGCCCTGGGCCTTCACCTGCTGGCCGCCTACGGCGAAGGGCTGACTTCCCGGGCCATCGTGCTCGCCGGGGATTTCAACACGGCCAATGACTCCGATTTTCTCGCCGTGAGGCTTCGACGCTGAGCGCCCTCAGGCTGGCCGACGACGCGGACAAGTCCAACGATTTTCTCGACGCGAACTACAGCTACCGCCAGGCCGAACCAACCTTCGTCGATTCCAGGTATTCGAGCATATTGGATCATGTCCTGATTTCGCCAATCCTCGCCGCGGGCTTCGATAAGAAAAATGTTGAAGTGATCAGGCCATCGCCGGGGCCGGGCAGGATCCCGACTTCCGACCACAACCTGGTCCTCGTCGAAATCTCTCTGCCCCGGGACAACTGAGAAAAATCCTTATTTGACTAAAGCGACCGCCGTGGCGTAGATGGCGTCCAGAAGCGGGTCCACCTGTTCCTCCTCCACGCTCGAGAAGGCCACGCGCAGATATTTGTCCTGCATCGAAATGGTGCCGATGCCCAGCTTTTCGAGGAGATCCACCCTCAGCTTTTCGGCGGAAATGCCCTTGCAGAGGAAACTCATGAAATAGCCTGAGTTGAAGGGAAGCGGCGCGATGCAGGCAGGCGCCGCGTGCGACGCGAAGTATTTCTTCATCGCTTTATAGCGGCCTTCAAGAATTTCCCGGTAGCGAGCCTTCTGATCCTCGTAGCCGGGGAACTGGAGCGCCTTGAGCAGCAGGTTCTGGGCAAGTCCGCTCGAGCTCGACACCGAAGACCTGATGATGCCCAAAAGCTTTTTCACGAGGGCATCCTGCTGGGGTTCGGTAAGGCCCTTGCCGCCGAAGCTGACGAATCCGACCCTGAATCCCCAGACATAGTCTTCCTTGGTGGGACCGTCGGCCTTGACCGCGAGGATGTTCTCGTGGGCGTCGACGAGGCGCGCGAAGATGGATTCGCGCAGGAGGTTTTCCTCATACTGGAGACCGAAATACGCGTCGTCGGCGATGACGAGAAGGTCGGTCCCTTCCTTGGCGATGGATACGAGCAGCTTGACGATGGCGTCGGCTTCCTTCAGCGTCAGGGAATAGCCCGTGGGATTGTTGGGGAAATTGAGCACACAGACGGCCTTTCCCCTGCGCGCGCCCGCGTCCCGCAGGCCCGCTTCCAGGCCGGCGATATTGTATCCGCCCTCGGCGAAAATCGGGAAGGTGAGCCCGGCGGCCATCTTCCTCTCCTCGATGATGAGCCTGTAGTTCGGCCAGTGGAGGTCGGGCACGACGACCGTATCGCCCGGTTCGATGAACATATCGCTCAGGTAGGAGACCGCGGCGGTGAGTCCGGGAACGACGACGGGCAGGGAAAAGGATTTGCCTTTGAGGGAGGGATTTTTCTTGACCATGGCCGCTTTCCATTCATGGCGCAGGGCCATCACCCCGCCCGTGGACGCGTAGGCGACTGCCTCGTTGGGCGTGAGCGTGGGAAGCGCCTCGCGGAGGGCGTCGAGCATCATGGGTTCGCCCAGTTCATAGGCCATGCCGATGGTGGCGTTGTAGCGATGGGCTTTGGAGGTGGCTTCCGCGCTTTGCGTGAGGATTCCCTTGGGGAAATACATGCGGCGCCCCATTTCCGATAGAAGGCGGCTCGCCGCTGAATTGGAAAGGACGGCGTTGAGCTCTTCGGCCAGTTGATTCATCGTACGCTCCTGAGTCCGCGGAATCGGCTCCGATCCACGGAAATGATGGTAAAAGATTATGGGGCTTTCGGCCGTCTGTCAAGGAAGCCGGTGGTTTTTTGCCCCGCGCCGGACCACACGCAGAGGCCTGAGCCGACACCTAAGGCGGAGCCTTAGCCGGAACCCTAAGGCCAGCGGCCACCCGCCCCAAAAACTATTTTCATTTAGTAATCGCTATATATAGTACTTGTCATTATACATGGATACTTGTTATTATAATCGTGGATTTTATATCGATTGCATTAGAGCTGCCCTATATAGTGGCAAGCATATTATTGTAGTTGGAGGGTCATTATGAAGAAATCGATACTGCTGATTCTCGCGCTCGCACTCGTCGCGGGAACGGCTTTCGCCCAGGTCAATCTTTCCAAGGTCAAAGACGGCGTCTATTTCGCCCAGAGCAAGGAATTTTCCAGTTCCGGCTGGAAGGAACAAGTCATCCTCGAAGTGGCCAACGGCAAAATCGTGGAAGCCACGTGGAATGGCGTTTCCAATATCGCTGGCGCCGCGGACAAGGTGGCGTATGCCGCCGCCGGCAAGTACGGAATGATCAAGGCATCCAAGATCAAGGCCGAATGGAATGTTCAGGCTAAAACGGTCTCCGACTACCTTGTCAAGACCCAGGATGTCAACCTCAAGGCCAACACGAGCGGCAAGACCGACGCCATCTCCGGCGCCACCATGACCGTTTCCGAGTTCTTCGCTCTCGCCCAGCAGGCTCTCGCCTCCAGTCCCGTCGCCAAGGGTTCCTACAAGGACGGCTGGTATTACGCCGAAGAAGCCGCCTTCAAGTCGGGCTGGAAGATCAGCGCCCTCGTCACCGTGGCGAACGGTTCCATCGTCGATGTCGTCCTCAATGGCCTTCCCCAGACCGCCGGCGCCAAGTCCAAGCTCGTGCAGAGCGTGGCCGGCACCTACAAGATGAACGCCAAGAACGGCGAGTACCATGTGCAGGCCGCCCGCGTAGAGGAAGCCATCATCAAGGCAGGCGATCCTTCCAAGATCGCGATCGACGCCAAAGGCAAGGCCGACGCCATCTCCGGCGTTTCAATCTCCGTCAAGACCGAGATCGCCCTCGTCCTCGAGGCGCTTAAAGCGGCGAAGTAATCAATTTTCACCGTTCAAGAAAAGCGGCCGGAAACGGCCGCTTTTTTTTGCCCTTTTCGGTTGACGAAGCGGCTCGCGAAAGGCGATCATCTTTCCAGACGTCTTTCTTTCTTTGAGGAATAAATAGTATGGCTGATAAAAACGATCCGGAGGCTCCCGGCATGGCCGATGGTCCCGCGTACGTGGCGCCGAGCGCTTCCATAACCGGCGACGTCGCCCTCGGCAGGGATTCCTCGGTGTGGCACAATGCCGTTCTCCGCGGCGACCTGGCCCCCATCAGGGTAGGCGAGCGTTCCAACGTGCAGGACGGCGCCGTGCTTCATGTCGCCACCGGGCTCCCCTGCCTCATCGGCGACGATGTGACGATCGGCCATGGCGCCATCGTGCACGGCTGCAAGGTGGGGAACCGATGTCTCATTGGGATGGGTTCGATCATCCTCAATGGAGCCGAGATTGGCGATGAATGCATCGTCGCGGCGGGAGCCCTCGTCACCGAAGGCAAGAAGATTCCGCCGCGCAGTCTCGTTCTGGGCAGCCCTGCCAAGATCGTCAGGGCGACGAGCGAGGAAGATATGAAGAAGATCCTCCACACGGCCGAAGCTTACTGCAGGCTGGCGAGCAAGGCGAGCACGGATTCCACGACTGATCGCTGCTGACGGCTGGGCGGTATCTCGGCCGCTCCATCGCCCTTTTGCGTTCCGTAATCGCCGAACTGGGCGTGGTTGCCGCCGGCTATTCTGACGTAGTTGGCCGAATCGGGAAGCAGGGTCCTGGCTTTGCCGATTTTTTCCTGCGTCGCGAGCATATCGTTGGACGCCGAGATGCTGAGGACCCTGATTCTGGTCTCGGCGAGAGAGCCTGAGGCTGAGGGATAGGAGCCGAGGAAGACGATCCCGTCGACGATGTCCTGATGTTTCTTCGCGAAGCCGGAGGCGGCCACGCCGCCGAGCGAATGCCCGGCGAGCACCCATTTCCGGACGCCGGGAAGCGCGGCCATGGAGCGGAAAGCCGCCTGCCCATCGAAAATAGCGAATCCCAGCCTGACATCGAGGAGGACAGCCGGATAGCCCGCTTCGGCCACCGCGCGGCCCAGGTAGGAATAGGCTTCCTTGGGCACTTTGGCTCCCGGGTACATTATGAAGCCCAGCGCGGCGTTTTCCGAACCCGCGGGCAGGAAATAGAGATCCCCGCCTTCTTCATATATGTTGATGAACGATGTGGGAGTCCGCAGGGCGGGATCGGAACGGTCAGGAAGCGGCAGGAACATCTGTATGAGGGCGGCGACAAGAATCGCCGAGACCGCCAGCGCGAAAATCGCTTTAAGCCGACGGCCGCAGCCTTTCTTTGGGGCGGATTTTGAATCTTGGGACGATTTTGCTTTGTCTGATGGCGCGGCTTTGCTGGATGGCGCGGCTTTGCTGGACGGCTCCCGCTTTTCGTTCATCACTCTCTGTTTCCTGCGGATCATGGAAAAAGTATATATGATCCATGTACAAATGGACAGTTGTTTTGCATACTGGGATCGGATTCGCAACCAAGGTGAGAGGATGAAAAACAAAGAGGATTTGACGGCGTTGGACGGCGATTCGGCGGCACCTGATGGCGTTTCAGCGGCAATGTACGGCGGCTCGGTGGGGCTGGACGGCGAGCGGGCGGCTCCAGGCGGTGACCTTGCGGCCCCGGGCGGCGATCTGGCGGCTCCGGGCGGCGGCCTTGCGGCTCCAGGCGGCGACTTTGCGGCTCCGGGCGGCGACCTGGACATGGATGCTCGGGATGCCCTGCCCCTGCCGTCGAGGATTCCGCTGCTCGCTTCCATCGACGCGCTCTATCCGCCGGAGACGCTGGATGCCCAGAGACTTCGATACGGGAAACTGAAGAAAGAGTTTTTCAGGCATTTTCCGGATCGGTCGACGGGACCGGACGGGCAGCACAGGCTGAACGGGCATTTTCCGGATCGGCAGGCTTTATCGGGGCTGCTTTTCTTCTCGGCGCCGGGCAGGACGGAGCTTTGCGGGAACCATACCGACCACAACAATGGAAAGGTGCTGGCCGCCGCCATCAGCCTCGACACGATCGGGGCAGCCGCGCCGCGCTCGGACACGCTCGTCCGTGTCGTCTCGGAAGGCTTCGGCGCCTTCGAGGTGGATCTTGCCGACCTCTCGGTCCGGCCGAAGGAAAAAGGCGGTTCGGCGGCCATCGTGAGGGGAATGGCGGCCGGGTTGGCGAAGCTCGCGGCGCGGCGCGGCTCAATGCATCAAATCCAAGGCTTCGACGCTTACATTGAATCTAAAATCCTTCCCGGTTCGGGCCTCTCCAGTTCAGCCGCTTTCGAAGTGCTCATCGGCGGAATCCTCGGCGTTTTTTCCGGCATCGAGATATCGCCCATGGAAATAGCCCGAATCGGCCAATTCGCGGAAAATGAATATTTCGGCAAACCCTGCGGGCTCATGGACCAGATGGCCTGTGCCCTCGGCAACACGGCCGCCCTCGATTTCGGCGACACGGACAGGGTAAAAGTGAACCTCCTGCGTTTCGATCCAAGCGAATACGGTCTCGCCCTCGTCATCGTGGCCACCGGCGGCAGCCATGCCGATCTTACCGAGGACTATGCGGCGATTCCCGGCGAAATGAAAGCGGTCGCTGCGGTTCTCGGCGCCTCAACGTTGGCCGGCACATCCATTGCCGGTCTCCTCGCCCAAGCGGGGGAAATACGGAAATCCTGCGGCGACAGGGCTTTCCTGCGCGCCTGGCATTTCGTCAAGGAAACGGAACGTCCCGCCGCGCTGCGGAAAGCGATCATGAAAGCTGATATCGGCGCCTACCTGGCCACGATATGCGATTCAGGCGATTCCAGCGCGAAATATCTCCAGAATTTATATTCCCCGAAAAACCCATCGGAACAGGGGCTTCTCATAGCCCTCGCCGCCACGGAGGACTTCCTCGCCGGAAACGGCGCGTGCAGGGTTCATGGCGGAGGTTTCGCGGGCACGATTCAGACATACCTGCCCGGCGCCAAGCTGCCCGCTTACAAGGCCCTCATGGAATCCCTATTCGGGCCATTCTGCGTTTTTCCCTTGCGAATCCGTCCCTTCGGTGTAGTATGTATCGAAAACCCACAAGGAGCGTTCGATGAAAGATGACAAGAAAGGCTTCAAGCCTTACCTGAAACTGACTTTCCTGATTGGTTTCGGATTCTTCACCATGGGTCTCATGGATCCGCTCTACGACACCTTTGTGCCGATCTTTCTGGGGAAATATGTTTCATCGATGACGCTCGTCGGCCTTATCATGACGCTCGACAACATCTTCGCCCTCTTCCTCATTCCCCTGTCCAGCGTCCTTTCCGACCGGACAAACACGAAGATCGGCCGAAGGATGCCATACATCGTCACGCTTCTTCCCTTGACCGCGATTTTCTTCGGCGCCATGCCGTACGCAGCCGCCGCGTCGCTCGGCGCCCTGATAGCGCTCATCTTCTGCCTTAATCTCGCGAAACAAGGGGCTCGAGGCCCGGTTGTCGCGCTCATGCCCGACATAATTCCCGCCGAATTCAGGTCCGAGGCCAACGGCGTCATCAACACGATGGGCGGCATAGCGACGATAGTCGGCACCATCGGCCTTGCCCGCCTCATGGATATCGACATCGTGCTTCCGATCCTCGGCAGCACGAAAGACCGCCTGCCCTTCCCGCTCGCGGGCATCCTCGTGGTCCTGGCGGTGATTCTGCTCTTCCTCTTCGTCAAAGAAAAAAAACACGCTCTTCCGGCTCTTCCTCCGAAAAGAAGGAGCCCCTTCTCGCGAGCTTCAAGGCGGTGGCCGGGCAGTCGGACAAGAGCGCCCTCTACATCCTCATTTCCCTTTTCCTCTGGTTCCTGGGCTATCAAGGCGTCCTTCCCTTCATCGGCAAGTACTCCATCGACATTCTCAAAACCTCTTCAGGGAACGGCAGCCCTCGCCGCGGGCATGGTGGGCGTGGCTTACGCGATATTCGCCATTCCCTCGGGCTATCTGGCCCACAAGAATGGACGTAAAAAGACGATACGCACGAGCCTCATCGTGATCGCATGTCTCACCACGCTGCTGTTTTTCCACGACCCCCTCACCGCTAGCCTCCCGGCCTCCCTCCGTCTCTACAGCTTCTGGCTCATTATGTTCGTCTTCGGCATGTTCTGGGTATCGGTGGTAACCAACTCCTTCCCGATGCTTTGGCAGATGGCGAGCTGGGGAACCATGGGAATCTACACGGGGCTCTACTACACGGCGAGCCAGGGAGCGGCCATCCTCGCGCCCATCCTCACGGGCGCCATCATCGACATCGTCGGCTATAGAGGCATCTTCCTCTTCTGCTCGATCTGCATGGTCGCGGCCTTCCTCGTGATGGGCAAGGTTCGCTCCGGCGAAGCCGAATCGAAAACCGCGTGAGGGATGTTGATAATTCTCCGATTACTGCCGATAATAGGGGATGCGCCTTAATGCGCTCGCAATCGGGCTCAGCAACCCGCCCAGCCCCTGTCGGGACTCAGGAAATTCTACTCTTAATAGGAGGATCGCATATGAAATCACAGGACAGACCGAAGTCGGCGGAGAAAAAGAAGCCGCAGAAGACGCTCAAGGAAAAGCGCGCCGAGAAAAAGGCCAAGAAGGATACCAAAACCGAAGATTGAAAACGTCTATTGAAAAGCGAAGAGACCGCCGCAAGCGGTCTCTTTTTTTTGCCCCGATTCTCGCGATTTCCGCCGCGATGCGGCCGCTTCAGCGGGCTACAGGCGTGCCCACGGAGAGAAGGTCCTTCCTTAGCGATGCCGCGTCCGTATAAAGAAAAGCCCGCAGGCCGAGCGCCCGCGCCGCCTCGACATTCTTCGGACTGTCATCAGTGAAAAAAGCCAGCTCGGGCGCCACCCCTTCGCTCTCGAGGATTTCCCGCCAGAAAAGCGGATCGGGCTTGCTCTTGTGCATTATGTGCGAGGCGTACACCGCGTGGAAGGGTTCGTACATACCCAACTTCTCGTTGATCGCGTGATGGCAGTCGATCGTATTCGTTCCGCAGACGGTTCTCGCGCCCAAGGCCAATTCGCGCACGAGAGCGAAGGTCGGCTCGTCGCGCGTGGGCTTGAAACATTCGGCCCACCAATTTCGCTCAACCTTGATTCCCGTGCGCGCCTCGAAGCGGCGCCAGAATTCGCCCGAATCTATTTCGCCATTGGACATGAGGATCATATCGGGGGGCAGCAGCCTTAAAAGGGTTTCCTTCTCCATCCCCATGGCGGCGGCCACGTCGCCGAGCACCATATGGTTGCGGATGAGCACGCCGCCTTCGTCGAAAATGTAGAGGTCGATCATGTCTTGCTCCCCGAATAGACGCCCGCGCCCTGGAGGAAATACCTGGACATGGAGAAGAAGAGGACGAAGACGGGCATCGCCGCGATGACCGCTACCGCCATCATGGTGCCCTCGTCAGCGGTGAGATCGGCCGTATAACGGATGATGTAGGAGGGGATCGTCTTGAGCTTGTCTGACTGCGTGATGAGAAGCGGCCAGAGGAGGTTGTCCCATTGGCCTCTGAACGCGAGAATCGCGAGAGTCGCCACCGCGGGCTTGGCGTTCTTGAACACGATGCTGCGGAAGATGCGCGGTTCGGAACAGCCGTCGATCCTGGCCGCGTCCAGCAGTTCTTCGGGAAAACCGAGCAGGTACTGCCGCATGAGGAAGACGCCGAAGGCGCTCGTCAGGAAAGGCAGGATAAGGCCCGCGTAGCTGTCCTGAAGGCCGAGCTTCACGGCGGTAAGGTAGAGCGGTATCATGACCGCCTCGAAGGGAATCATCATGGTGGACATGATGCCCATGAAAACGATGTTCCTGCCCCTGAACTTGAACTTCGCGAGGCCGTAGCCCGTGACGGAGGCGAGCGTCACCGAGGAGAGCGCGACGGTGGTGGCGACGATGAACGAATTCATGATATTCCGCAGATACATCCAGTCGCCGTCGCTTCCCTGCAGGGCTCGCAGGTAGTTGGACCAGAGGGGCTTCTGGGGAATCCAGCGGTAGGGAATCGACGTGACGTCGGAACCCGGCATGAGAGAGGCTCCCGCCATGAACGCGAAGGGCATGATGGCGATGCATGATACCGCCACGAGGATGATCGTAGCGAGGAAGCTCCCGGCGCGATGCGCGTTGACGCGTCCCGGAGCGCGCGACAGGCTTGGGTTGGTTTTATTCACATCTCCTCCCCTGTGCCGCCGGCGCGCACCTGCAGCCAGGCGAGGACGAGGAGCGTGATGAAGAGAAGGAGGCTCATCACGCTGGCCCTGCCCAGGTTCTGCTCCACGATGGCCGTGTTGTAGATGTTGAGCGTCAGGACGTTGATCGGCCGCAATGGCGCTCCCCTCTGGGTGAAGAGATATTGCGTCGAAAAGGTCTTCAGGCTGCCCGTAAAAATCATTACGGATACCAAGGCCATCGTGGGTTTCAGAAGAGGAATCGTTATGCGCGTCAGCCGCTGCCAGGCGTTGGCTCCGTCGATGATCGAGGCCTCGATGACGCTGACGGGTATTTTCCCGATGCCCGTGACGAAGAGGATGCAGTAGTAGCCCACCGTTTTCCAGATGTAGACGAGCATCGTGGATATCTGGACCATGGCAGCGTCGGCGAGCCAGCGATGGTCGATGCCGGGCGTGCCCATGATTCCGTTCAGGAACTGGTTGGCGAGACCGCGGGGATCGAACAGTATGGCCCACACGCTCGCCGTGACGACAGAGGAGAGGACGGCGGGCGAATACAGGGCCAGCTGAAAAAACCTCCTGCCCTTGCTCCTGGAGGCGATGAGGACGCCCAGGAGAAGGGATGCCACGAAGATCGGTCCGAACACCCCCAGGCAGAAGGTCGCCGAGGCGCGCACCGAGTTCCAGAAGTCAGGGGAGGTGAGAACCTTCTCGTAGTTCTGGAAACCGATGAATTTCGGGGGTTTGAGGGAGAGGAGCTTTTTGTTGTGAAAGGAGGTCCATATCGCGTAGAGGATGGGATAGAGCGAGAAGGTGGAGAAGAAGAGGACGCCGGGCGCGACGAAGACCCAGCCCCAGCCATTCCTTTTCGTTTCGAGGGATCGTCTTGTGCGGGAAGCTGACATCATTGGGTTCCTGTGGAGTTCCGGAATATGGAGGCCGACGCCTTAAGGGCATCGGCCTCCATTCGAGTTTTTACGCTGTGAGCGCTGAGCTGGGTATCAGTCAGCCTCGTCGAGGGCGGCTTGAGCCGCCTTGCGGAGCTTGTCCAACGCCGCCTTGGGTTCCACGCCCGCGAGCATCACGCTCTCGAAGGCTTCCTTCAGGAGGGCGTTGAGGCGCGAACTCGCCTTGCCGATATAGACGATCTTGGCCGCG
Source organism: Treponemataceae bacterium (assembly GCA_963677895.2). Lineage (GTDB taxonomy): Bacteria > Spirochaetota > Spirochaetia > Treponematales > Rectinemataceae > UBA11090. The sequence continues at coordinate 103,174 of CAXXGJ010000021.1, forward strand.
TCGAAGTCTTTCATGAAGACATCCGAATAGGGCATGGCCTTGAGGACGGCCGATTCATTGAGCTTCTGGGTCGGCTGGACGATGGCCACCTTGTCGAGGTACTCGTCGCCGTGACCGAGCATATAGTCGAGGAGAATCCAGCTGGCTTCCTGCTTGAGTTTGTCGGACTGGACGTTGACCATGTAATAGTGCCCCGAATAATTGGCTGTGACACGCTTCTTCGCGTCCTTCCACTGGGGGAAGGGCACGACCATCCAATCCTTGGAATTGAGGAAGCCGGGGTTCGACGCCTTCATTCTCGCTTCCTGGTAGAGGCCCGAGAAGGACATCGCGACGAGGCCGGTGTTCTTGTCGAATTCCGTCCTGGCCGCGGTATAGGTGGGCGAGCCGAGGTTCTTGGCGCCGGGGCCGAAATCCTTCACGTACTGGAGAACCTTGAGCCACGCCGCGTCGCCGACGATGGCTGTCTTTCCATCCTTCGACACGAGTTCACCGCCGAGCTGCTCGACCATGGGGACGAAGGTATTGGGATAGGCATCGTAGCGGAAGTCGAACCCGCGGCGGGTGATGATCTGCCCGTTGCGCTTGACGATTTTCTCGGAGAGGGCCATGACGTCTTCCCAGGTTTTCGGGGCGTCCTTGTCGGGGTCAAGCCCGGCTTCGACGAACATCTTCCTGTTGACATAGAGGCACATGTTGGTCAGCTCGAGGGGCAGTCCGTAGATGTCGTCGTCGCGGGTGACCGCGGCGAGCATGCCCGGAAGGTAGGCTTTTTCCAGGGCGGCGGCATCCTTGTAGCCGATGGCCTTGTAGTTGACGGGGGCGATTCGGCCGTTGTCGAGGAAGGGCATGGCGCTGGTGATCGCCACGTTGAAAATGTCGGGGCCCTGGTTGGCGGCGAATGCCGTGGTGAGCGTCTCGAGGATTTTCCCCGAAGGATAGCTGGAGTAGTTCACCTTGACGCCGGGGTTGGCGGCCATGAACTCGGCGATATACTTCTTCTCGAGAGGTCCGCGGTTCGCGTCGTCATGAGTCCACATGTTGATCTCGATATTTTTTCCCTTCAGTCCGGGAACCACCGGGGCTTGCGCAAAAGCAACCGAAGCCGCAATCATCGCCAAAACGATTGAAACCATCACCTTCTTCATCTACGTTCCTCCAGGTAAGCATATCGGGGATATGACATATCGCGCGATTCGCCATAGTGTAGCCCGGTTTCCGCGACCGCACAAGAATTTTTTCAATACAAATGCCTGAATGAATAGAAATTTCAATGATGTAAATATCTGCTGTTTTCCAATGGAGACTGCCCTGATCCAGCGGTTTATGCTAGCATAGCCGGGTATGTCGAAAGTCAAAACGATTTCCCAGCAAACTCCCCATAAAAACGACGGCTCGCTCGATACGCTCATCGACGAAGCCTTGCTCGACAGGACCTTTCCCGGCATCGCATGCGGGCTATGGATCGATGGACGGCAGGAATATGTCAGGTACGCGGGATTCACCGATCCGGATAAAGAAGGAACTGCCGGGAATACCCCCATCTCAGGTAAAACCTTGTTCGACGCGGCTTCGCTCACCAAGCCTCTCGCGACCTCGCTGCTCGTCCTGAAGGCTTGCGAGGCGGGCGTCATCGACCTGAACGGAACCTTGGGGCAGTACCTTCCCCGCGAGAATCCCCGGGCGCGGAACATACCCATTCATAGCCTTCTGACGCATACGAGCGGATTGCCCGCCATCCCCTCCATCGAACGCCGCTTCCCCTCGCCGCTTTCGATCGACAGGGAGGCCGCCGTTTCTGAGCTTTGCTCAATTCAGCCCGAGAAAGGCCACGGGGAGGCGGTCGTGTATTCCTGTACGGGGTATATGCTTCTTGGCCTTGTCCTGGAAAGGATATCAGGGATGCTCCTGGGAGATCTTTACAGAACCGAGGTCGCCGAGCCCCTGCGTCTGCCGCGAGCCGCCTTCGCCCCTGGCATCGGCCCCTCCGGCGAACCTCTGGACATTAAGGATGCCGCCGCGACCGAATACTGCGGATGGAGGAAGAAACGGATTCGCGGCCAGGTCCATGATGAGAGCGCCTATTGTTTCGGCGGTCACGCAGGCAACGCCGGCCTCTTTGTCTCGCTCGAAGACGTATACAGGACAGCTTCCATTCTGCTGGAAGGAGGCGTCTCCGGCGGAAAACGGTTCCTCGGGGAGAACTTCGTTCGCGATCTCACTACGGATAGGACCCCCAAACTAGGGGAGCGACGCTCTTTCGGCTTCAGGATGAAGGAGCCGGAGACTTTTACGGGTCCGCTATGGCCTGCTTCATCCTTCGGGCATACGGGATTCACGGGAACGAGTCTCGCCGTCTCGCCGCGGCAGCGCCTGATCGCGATCATCCTCACGAACCGAGTGTATTACGGCAGGAACGAGACGACGCAAAAAATCGCCGATTTCAGGACGAGATTCCACACGCTCGCGTTTCAGTTCAAGGCTTCGAACAGCTTCTGAGCGAATACAGCCGACGTTTCCCTGGGGCAGAGGAACACCACGGCGCAGGGATCGTCGCAGTCCAGCTCGATCACGTCGAGTCCAATCGTCCGCACTGATTCCCGAGCCTGGACGACGCCTTTCGCGCCGGCCGCCGCGGAAAAGACCGCGGTCACGCGAAGCTTGTTCCCTGGTCCGGAGCATGTGGCGAGCCCGAGGAAATCGGGAACCTCGGCACCGTTGGATGCGGGTCCGATGAGCGTGCCTTCGCCGTCATCGAAAGTGGAACGCACGCGCATCTTCAGGCCGCTGGCCTTGGCCAGCAGGGCGGACTTGTCGTGCAGCACTCTCGCGCCATGATTCGCCAGCCTGAACATGGAGTCATAATCGAGGAATTTCATGAAGGGGACGCCCTTCACGAGCCGCGGATCGGCCTTGGCCACGCCGGGGACATCTTTGTAGATATCGACGAAATCGGCCCCGAGCGCCGCCCCAATCGCGACGGCGCTCGTGTCGCTGCCGCCTCGGCCGAGGGTGAGTATGTTGCCCATGGCGTCGACGCCCTGAAAGCCCGTCACGACGGGAACCTTCCCGGCCGCAAGCACTGCCTTGAGACGCGCCGGGCCGATCGCCGAGGGCGCCGCGTCCCCGAAGGGACCTCTAGCCGTAATTCCGGCCGAGTGCGCCGTCATGGGAACGGCTCCGATGCCTTTGGAATTCAGGAGGGCCGCTATCACGCAGGCCGAAATGACTTCTCCGCAGGAAGCTAAAAGGTCGCTGGTGAGCCCGTCCATGCCGCCAGCCGCATCGGCGGCTGCGGCGGCGTCGGCTGAGCCCGCGCCGTCCGCTGTGCCTGTGCCGCCGGAATATTCTCCCAGCAGATCGAGCAGCGTATCGGTGGCGTAGGGATCTCCCCTCCGCCCCATCGCGGAAACGACGAGGACGATTTCATCCCCAGCTCCGCGCGACGCGCCGACTTTTTTCGCGAGCATATCTCTCGCGGCGGGATCAGCCAGCGAGGTTCCGCCGAATTTCTGAACGATCAACGCCATCTATAGTTTCCTTGGTTCGAGTCCCCGCGCCGCGAGGCACTCGGCGATCTGGACCGCGTTGAGGGCGGCGCCCTTCCTGAGATTGTCCGACACCACCCAGAGGTTGAGTCCGTTGGGCACCGTCGGGTCCCTGCGGATCCGTCCGACGAACACCTCGTCCGGCCTTCGCAGTCCAGGGCCGTAGGATACACCAGGTTCGCCGGATCGTCCATCACGAGCACCCCGGGCGCCTTCTTCAAAAGCTCCACCACCTCGGCCAGCTCGAAGGGCTTCTCCGTCTCGATGTTGATCGACTCCGAATGCCCTCTCGTCACCCCGATGCGCACCGCCGTCGGGCTTACCTGGATGTTCGGGTCCAGCATCTTGTGCGTCTCGTGCACCATCTTCATCTCTTCTTTCGTGTACCCGTTGTCCAGGAATACGTCGATGTGCGGCAGGGCGTTGAAGAGTATCTGCCTCGGGTAGACCGCCACCGTGAGGGGCTTGCCCTCGGTGTATTCCTTCGCCTGGTTCTGCAGCTCGGCGATGGCCGCCGCTCCCGTGCCCGAGACCGCCTGATAGGTCGCGACGACGATCCGCTTGATCTTGAAGGCGTCGTGGATAGGCTTGGCCGCCACGAGCATCTGGATGGTCGAGCAGTTGGGGTTGGCGATGATGCCCTTGTGCCAGGCCAGATCCTGGGGATTGACTTCGGGGATGACGAGGGGGACCTTGGGGTCCATGCGCCACTGGCTGGAGTTGTCGATGACGATGGCGCCTTCCGAGGCCGCCGCCGGAGCGAGGATTTCGCTGGCCTCGGCGCCCGCCGAGAAGAGAGCGATGTCGACATCGCCGAAGGCGCCCGGCTTGGCCGCCCTCACCGTTTTTTCCACGCCCTTGAAGGTCACTTTCTTCCCCGCCATGGCCTCGACATCCATCGGGATGATCTCCGATACCGGAAAGTCCCTCTGTTCGAGGGTTTTCAGCATTTCCGTGCCCACGGCGCCCAGGGCGCCCACCACCGCGACTCTATAGGATTTCATGATTCCTCCGAATGCTGATGACATTTTCTACGAATTCTTTCGGGAACTCCGCCGTCACGACGGCCGTCCTGTTGTTTCTCGCGGGATTGATCGCCGCGATCACCACGCCGGGGCAGACAACCTGTCCCTGGCGATCCACCATCTCCACCTTCTGTCCCTTCACCGGAAGCGGCAGATATTCCCAGGGGAAGCGAATCCTCGCCTTGTCGCCATCGACGCTTTTAATCGTTATGGCGAGTCCCGGACAGGCAGGGATGCAGAGTCCGCAGAGGATGCATTTTTCCCTGTCGATGACGGGCAGGTTCGTTATGGGGGAGCCCACCGTAAGCGCGTTCTGCGGGCAGCTTGTTTCGCAGGGATTGCAGGGAATTTCCTCGACGCATTCGATGCAGAGACAGGCTTTCTCCTCCAGGTCCGCGAGGGTGGTCAGCATGCCGACGGCGCGCAGCTCTTCCAGGGAAGGCGCTCCCGTCGTTTTCAGCGATTGATTGTCACTCATTTGGCCGCTCCCTTCTCAAGAATCCTCTGTTTCGCGGCAAAGCGTTTCTGCCCAAACACGCCCTGCCGGAGGGAACTCAGACGTTGTACGGTTTCGTCCGTCCTGGCCTTCATCGTGGCTTCGTCCAGATATCCCATGGCGTAGGCCGCATGGATGCCCGCGAGCCTCCCCTCTTCCATGGCCGTGCTCGCTTCCTCGACGCCCGCTATGTCGCCGACCACGTAGATCGATTCATCGCTGGAACGCATGTACCGGTCATGGCCCGGCATATTGCCGCCAAGCTCCGGAATGTATATTTCCTTGCATCCCGCGATGCATGCCAGTTCGATGGAGGGCGTGAGGCCGACGGCGAGGCAGATGGTGTCCACCTCGAGGGTCTCTTCCGTTCCCGGTATGGGCTGGAAACGCGAGTCGATCTTCGCGATGACCGCGCGCTCCACGCTTTCCTTGCCCTCGGCGCGGAGGATGGTCGTGGCGCAACGGAAGGGCACGCCGGCGCGGGCCACTTTGGCCGTGTGGACGCCGTAACCGCCTAACTTTGGCAGGGCTTCCAGCACCGCCACCACCTCGGCTCCGGCCTGCATAAGCTGATAGGCCACGATGACGCCGACGTTGCCCGATCCTATCATGAGCACCCGTTTTCCGGGCAGGACGCGATGCACGTTGATGAGCGTCTGGGCGCAGCCGGCCGTCATGACGCCGGGCAAGGTCCAGCCGGGGAAGCTGAGCGCGTTCTCGGTCGCCCCCGTGGCGAGGATGAGTTTCGACGCTTCTATCGTATATGAACGAGTGCGGTTTTCCACCGCCCACACCTTCAGTCCGCTTTCTATGCCCACGACTTCCGTCTTGAGCCGCACATCGATGCCGAGGTTGAGCGATTCGGCCAGAAGTTCCTTTCCGATCTCGAAGCCCCTGGTGCCGGCCTTGTGCTCGCGCGAGCCGAAAAACTTGTGTATCTGCTTGAATAGCTGTCCGCCCGGCTTGGAGTTTTCATCCATCAGTATCACCGGAGCGCCCGCTTTTTTCAGTTCTATCGCCGCGCAGAGCCCGGCCGGCCCGGCGCCGACCACGATTGCGGGTTTCTTGTCAGTTTCCATCGCCGGCCTCCGCTTCTATTTTCCAGCTTCCCACGCCTTTCTGCCGCTCGACGGTCATGCCGTCACGCACATCGGTCACGCAGGTGCGGACGCCCGGAACGCCGTCCACCATCATGACGCAGTCGGTGCAGCGCCCGATGCCGCAGAACATCCTGCGGGGAGATCCTTTCTTCGTGTAGCGGAACACCTTGACGCCGGCGGCGATGAGAGCCGACATGATCGGCTCGCCCGCCCTCGCCTTCAGCGCCTTCCCCTCGAAGAAGATGGTGACTTCTTCCGTCGCCTCGAGGTCGCCGAGAATGGCGTGATGGCCGATTCTCGAGCCTTCCTGAATACTGCCGTCCTTCATTTTAAAAGCCCCAAATCGGCGAGCGCGGCATGGAGCGCCGCGGTGACTTCCGTCGAGGCGTCCTTGAGGGGAGCCCGCAGGGAACCCGCGTCGAAGCCGCAGAGCCTGAGCGCCATTTTCACCGGCACAGGGTTCGGCTGGAGGAAGAGGGCCTTATTGATGGCCTGCAGTTTCACATGCAGGGCCGCCGCCTCGGCGTTGTCGCCGGCCAGGTAGGCTTCGATCATTTTTTTCATGATCCTTCCGGCTACATGTCCCGTCACCGACACGACGCCATAGCCGCCTATCGCCAGCGTGGGCAGGGTGAGTGAATCCTCGCCCGTATAGACCCTGAATCCCGGCGCCGCGTTCTTGATGACGATGGTCGTGTCGTCGAGGACGCCGGCGGCGTCCTTGAGCATCGTGATGTTCGGCACGTCGCGCGAAAGCTTCACGATGGTCTCGGGCCTGATGCTTATACCCGTTCTTCCCGGGACATTGTAAAGCATCGAGGGAATCTTCACCGACGAGGCGATGGCGGCGAAATGATCGTAGAGCATCCCCTGATCGGGCTTGTTATAGTAAGGAGCGACGAGAAGAAGGCCATCGGCCCCGGCTTCCTCGGCGTCTAGAGCGTTCTGGATCGAAGCCGCCGTGCTGTTCGTGCCGGCGTTTCCGATGAGCGGCACGGAGACCGCCTTCCTCACCGCTTTGATGAGGTCAATCTTTTCCTGACGCGTCAAGGTCGGCGATTCGCCGGTCGTTCCGCTCAGGACAATGCCGTCGACGCCGTCGGCGATAAGCCGCTTTGCCAGTTCGACCGCTTTTCCGGGATCCAGTTCCAGGTCCTCGCGAAAAGGTGTGGCCATGGCGACAATCAGTCTTCCAAAGTCCATTTTCGATCCTCCATGTTTTTCGCAGTCAGCGAGGCTGCGTGATCCGTTCATGCTTTTTACTCGTTATCCAAGGATTGTATCGATACCGGCCGCACTGGCTGCCTGAAGGAGGAAATCTCCACTTCCTCAGGCTTGAGATGCAGTTCTTCGGCGATGATCCGCTCTATGAGGCGGCGGCAGGATCTGCCCTGGCAGATGCCCATGCCGGCTCGCGTCCAGCGTTTGACTTCGATGACGCTATGGGCGCCCGCGCGGACAGCATCCCTGATTTCCTGCTCGGTGACTTCCTCGCATCGGCAGATATACTTTTCGGTTTGCTTTTCTTTTTCTTCGTCCATCACCTTACTCCCTATAATGTTTCCAGTACTTCTTCACGTCTTCCATGAGCGAGTCCATATGCCCGATGATGCACTGTTCCGCCTTGTCCGCGTCGTGCTCCCTCAGGGCATCGAGGATCGACTGGTGGGCGCTTCTGTAGCTGCCGCCCACCTGGCTCCTCATATATTCGAAGAGCTCCGACTGCTGTCCCATCGTGGCCAGGATTCCGTAGAGCGCGAGCAGGGCCGAATTGGTCGAGGCCTCGGCGATTTCCCTGTGGAAAGCTATATCCACCTCGGCGATGCTCTCGCCCCGCTGGGCCTTCGCTTTCTGTTCCAGGATAATGGACTCGAGGTGCTGAAGCTTGGCTTCGCCGATGTTCTCCGCGGCGAGACGGGCGGTCTCGCGCTCGATGGCCTTTCTGGCCTGAAGCACCATGATGAATTCGTCGAGAACGCGGCTGTCAATCAGGCTTTCCAGCTTCTTCCGATGGAAGTCCAGGGATTTGTAGGCCTTGGCCTTTTCGATGGCCTTGAGCCCTTCCTTGGTCAGGATGCGTCCTTTGTTCGTCTGGCTTTCGACGAGGCCAAGGGATTCCAGTCTGTACAGAATCCGGCCGATCGAGGCGGAACTCGCCTTGCATTCACGGCGCTCCATCTCCTCCACGAGGCTCCAGGAGCCTATGGGTCCGGCGGCGTCGCGGATGCATTCGAGCACGAGCAGGTCCCGTTCGTCGAGGTTTATTTTCACGTATTCACCTTATCCGCCGCGGTCCTGAACCGCGCGGGCGAGAATTTTTCGAGATTGAATTCGGGTCTGTCACCCATTATGAGATCGGCCATGACCTTGCCGGTTATCGGGGATAGGGCGATGCCGTCCCCCTCGTGCCCCGCCGCGATGAAGAATCTCGGCGCCCCGGGTATTTCCCCAAGGAAAGGCATGCCGTCGGGCGTGGAAGGGCGCAGTCCCGCGAAGGTCCTTATGAAGTTGATCTTGGCCATCACGGGAAAGAAGCGCTTGACCTGGCCGGCTATCAAGGCCAGGGCTTCCGGATCGGTCGTCCTGTCGAAACCCGCGTTTTCCCTCGTGCTTCCGACGAGATAATTCCCGCTGTGCGTGCCGGTGAAGGCGAAGCCCAAGCCGAACTTTTCCCCGGGCTTGGCCGCGCCGGTTTGACCGGGCGCTCCCGTCGTGGCCGCGCTGGGCCTCAGTTTCGACACGATGTACTGGGCGCTCCAGACGTTGGTCACGCCGATGGGAGGAATGGCTTCCGTCACCATGACCTGACCCTTGCGCGGGGTAATGGGAACCTCGAAGCCGATAAGCTTCATCACTTCGTTGGCCCAGGCGCCCGTCGCGTTGACGACAGCCTCCGCCTCGATGACATCGCCCGAGGAAAAGCCGACTTCCCATACGCCGGAATGTCTCGCTATGCTCACGGGCAGGGCTTTTTTGATAAAAACCAGCCCGCGCTTCCTGGCGCCGAGCATGAAGCCTTTCATCAGCATCATGGGATTCACCTGGGAGTCTTTCGCGCTGTAGGTGGAGGCGATGATATCGTCGGCCACGAGAGGCTGCAGTTCCAGCAAGCGTTTTCGGTCGATGATTTCGACGTCGAGACCGTAGCTGTTCTGGCTCTTTACATACTCTTCCATAATTGAGAGATGTTCCTCATCCTCTATGAGAATCGTGCCGCCGCGCGTATCGAACTCGATGTCGCAGGGCAGCTCGCTCGTCAACGACTTGAACAGTTCCAGACTTCTGAAAGCCATCTCGAGAAGAATCCCGGGTTTCTTGGACTGGAGGAGAATCTGGTCGTCGCAGGCGCCCGAGGCTCCGGCGCCCATCGCCGCCTTATCCGCGACGATGACGCTCTTTCCCCGTTTGCACAGCTCATATGCGATGGAAAGTCCGTTTACTCCAGCGCCCAGGATCAGAATGTCAGTTTTCGTAGTCATACCGCCTGCCTTAAATGAACCTGCCGCGACATCGCGGCGAAATTATTATCTACTATTTTACGCTCACAACCTATATCACTCACCATCTGATGAGTGATAGTAGATCAGGTTTATAAAGCTGTCAACGATTTGTTCTCACATTTCTCACACGTCGAGCCCATTGTCGGAAATCACTTTGCTCTTCCATCCTGTTCGCTATAATGTTCCCAGTACTTTTTCACGTCTTCGATGAGGGAGTCCATGTGGCCGATGATGCACTGTTCCGCTTTATCCGGATCGTGAAGCTTGAGCGCCTCCAGAATCGACCGATGCGCCGTCCTGTAGTTGTGTCCCAATTTCCTTCGCATATATTCGAAAAGCTCGGACTGTTGCCCCATCATCGCCAGGATTCCGTACAGAGCGAGCAGCGCCGAGTTGGTGGAAGATTCGGCGATTTCCCTATGGAAGGCGATATCCACCTCGGCGATGCTTTCGCCTTTGGAGGCCTTTTCCTCCTGTTCCAGGATGATGGCCTCGAGACGCTGGAGCCTCGCTTCGCTTATGTTCTCGGCGGCCATGCGGGCCGTCTCGCGCTCGATGGCTTTTCTGGCCTGGAGCACCATGATGAACTCGTCGAGGACGCGGCTGTCTATGAGGTTTTCCAGCTGCTTCCTGTGTTTGTCGATAGAGGCCAGGGCCTTCACTTTTTCAATAGCTTTCAGACCTTCCTTGGTAAGGAGGCGGCCCTTGTTCATGTGACTTTCCACGTAGCCTATCGATTCCAGCCTATACAGGATCCGCCCGATCGAGGCTGAGCTTACCTTGCATCCCTTCCGCTCCAGGGACTCCACGAGGCTCCAGGAACCCATGGCTTCACCGGCGTCGCGGATGCATTCGAGCACCATCGTGTCGCGCTCGTCGAGAACTGGTTTCACCAAAGCCCCCTTTCGCTCTCAGTCCAATGCCAAACCGGAATGAATATAGCCAGCGAGCGTGATGATATCGAAAACGGGCCTGCCCGTGGTTTCCTGAACCGCCTTTCTGAATGGCGGCAGGTTCGTGCATTCCAGTACGATAAATTCTATTCCAGGATGTTCCTTCACAAGTCTTCCCGCCACCGCCCGGATCTCCGCTTCAGCCAGATCCCTGTCCAGGACAGGGACGATGGAAGGATCGGTTTTGTCGAGGAAAATACGCGTGAATTCCGGGCTTTCATCCAACCCCGCGATGGCCAGCGGCAGGCCCGAAGCCCCGCACTGGCTGAAATGCCTTTCGCCGAGCGAGGCCGCGCGCGCCGTTATGACGCCAATCTCGCCCCGCCGGCCGAAAAGGCCGTACAGGAAAGGAATCTGAAGCAGGCTTGAGGTGAACAGGGGAATCCCAACTGCGGAAGCCATCTCTTTCTGGAACATGGCGAGGAAGCCGCAGCTCGTGGTGATGGCCTTGACCCCTTCGGCCTCAAGCTCTCTCGCCGCCGAGATGAAGGGCTCGAGAAGGGTCAAATCCCCCTCTTCCACGACGCGCTTGGGCGAGGCGCCCGCCACCTTGCGGTAGCGGACCGGAAAAGGAAAGCTGTGCGCGTTCCCGATATCCCCGGGAATCCGGGGAAATCGGGTGTCCAGCATGAGGATACCCAGTTCCTCGCCGTAGTTGGTGAAACCGCCGCGCACTTTCATCTTATGCATGTTCCAACGTAAAGCGTTTCACAAGCTTTCGGTTCAGCAACGTATATGCCACGAGGAAAGCTACCCCGACGACGATGACGATCATCGCGAAGCTGAAGGTGGCCAGGAATTTTTCCTGACAGGAAAGGACGACGAGCCCCGCGGCGGCGATCCACAGAAGAATGCGCGTCACCGTGCCGATCGGCTTGAACAGGAATTTTGTGACGGCGGCGGAGTTGATGGCGACGGCCATGAAGAGCAGCAGCGTCGTGGCGAGGATGGCGTAGATGGGCCCCTGGAGAATTATGGCGCCGTTGTAAATGAAGACGAAGGGGATGATGTAGCCCATGATGCCCAGGAAACTGGCTTCCCAGCCCGTCTTCCAGGGGTCTGAACCCGCGATCGTGGAGGCGCAGTAGGCGACAATAGCGTCCGGAGGCGTCAGTTCGGCCAATATGGCGAAGTAGAAGACGAAGAGGTGGGCGGGGAGCGTGGCTATGCCGAGGGCGTTCATGGCCGGGGCGCCGATCACCACGGAGATGATGTAGGCGGGCGTGCAGGGCATTCCCAGTCCCATGATGATGCAGGTGATCATGATGAGCATCAGGGCCGGAAGGAGGAAGCCGCCTGAGAACCTCGCGACGACGGTAGCGATGCCCAGGCCGAGTCCCGTGTAGGTGATTACGCTGATGACAAGGCCTGCGCCGGCGCAGGTGATCGCCAGCATGACGCAGCTGAAGCCCGAACTCTCGAAGACCTTGAAGAGTTTCTTGGGCGTGAGCATCGTGTTCTTATTGAGGAAGCTCAGGGCGAAGGTCGTGGCGATGGCTATGACGCAGGATTTGAAGGGCGAGTAGCCGATCGAAAGCATGACGACGAGAGCCACGAGCGGGAGAAGAAGGTAGGAATCCTTGATGAGCTGTTTCCAGGGAAGCATATCCTTCTCGTCCATCGGTTTGAGATTGTCCCGCAGCGCGACGAAATGGACGCGCATGAAGATGCTGACATAATAGAAGGTGGCGGGCAAAGCCGCCGCCAGGGCGATGGTCCAGTAGGGGATGCCGCTGATTTCCGACATCACGAAGGCCGCCGCGCCCATGATGGGCGGCATGAGCTGACCTCCCGTCGATGAGGAAGCCGCTACCGCCGCGGCGAACTGCGGGCGGTAGCCGAGTTTCTTCATGAGGGGAATCGTGAAGGTGCCGGTGGCGTACATGTTGGCCACGCCGACGCCCGAGATCGTGCCGAAGAGACCGGACGCGACGACGGCTATCTTGGCTCCGCCGCCGGGGCCCCTGCCCGCTATTCTCGAGGCGAAGTTCGTGAAGAAGACGCCGGTATTCGTCCCCTCCATAAATGAGGAGAAGATGACGAAGACGGCGACGAAGGTGGCCATGATGCCCGAGAGCGAACCGTAAATACCCACGTCCGTGCCGAGGTAGCACATCTCGACGAGGCGCGCTATCGAAATGGGGCGAGCGTAGAAAACTCCCGGAAGGAAAGGCGCGATCCAGGTATAGGCGATGAATCCGCCGATGAGGATGGCCATGGCCGGCACGACGGCGCGCCTTATGGCCTCGATGATGAGGACGATGTTTATCGCGCCGAGGATGAGTTCGACCGTCGTGACCGGGTCGACCTGGGTCAGGCGCATGTTCAGCGTGTCGTTGAAGATGATTATGTAGAGCGTGGACGCCATCGACGCGATGGCAAAGACGAAGTCGAGGACGCTCGGCCTGTCCTGGGGCGACTTCTTGGTGGCCGGGTACAGGAGAAACCCTAGCGGCAAGAGGAAGAGCAGGCTAATTCCGCGCTGAAGCCGCGGCTGGAAGGCTCCGAAAATTGCCGTGTACAAAAAGAAGACCGCGATCAATGCGGACCATATTCCAAGTATTGTCTTGAGAGGTCCCGATAATTTTCTCATCTAATTCCCCTTGCCGTGTAGGTGTGTGACAATCGAACGCATACACCGGCGGGTTTATCCGCCGGTGTCTTTCAGAAAAAACTTATTTGATCGCCCCGACTTCTTTATAGTACTTTACGGCACCTGGATGGAGGGGAACCTGCACCGCGGTCGCGGTGGTTTTCGGATCGAAAACAGAGTAGCTCGAACCCATCTGAACGAGGAAAGCCTTGTTCTCGTTGAGAATCTTGGCCAGGGTGTAGGCGACGGCGTCGGACATCTTGGGGCTCACGAGGATCTCGGTGGCATGGGCCATGGCCTGGATGTCGTTCGGCATGCCCGTATAGGTGCCGCCCGGCACGATGGACAGACCGGAGGCTCTGGTGACGAGGCCCATCGTCGCGGCGAAGTGGTCGACGCAGGCGTCGCTGACGGCCATGAGGGTGGAGGGGCGGCCGAGCGCCATTTCCATGATGATGGCGGCGGGAAGGCCTACGCAGGTCAGGGCGTAATCGACGTGCCTGTCTTTATAGAGGCTGGTCATATCGCCATAGATGGCCTGGGTGAAGGTACCGCCGTTCTTCTTGATCATGTCGTAGGAAGCGCCGTAGTAAGCCAGTACATTGCCGATGAGCACGTACTCGGAAGTGCCCGTCATGGGTCCGGCGACTTTGAGCTTCTCGCCGTTCTTTATCTTCTTCGCGAACTCCTCGAAGGTCGAGACGTTCTGATCCTTGGCCGCGAGGAAATGATAGCGGTCCGCAGACAGGGCTCCGGCGATGGAGGCGATGTTCGTGTAGGCTTTCTTGAAGAGCGGCGCCTCTCCCTTGTAGGCCGCCTTATCCAGCCAGGCGACGCCCCAGGCTATATCCGCATCGCCCTGAGCGAGGAGGATGGGGTTCGTGAGTCCGCCGCCCGGGACTACTTTGATGGTGATGCGGGGTTCTTTTTCGTTCACGAGGTTAGCGAAGCCGCCAGCAACGGTGTACCATCCACCGCCCATGCCTCCAGCAACCCACGTATAAGTGGCCGGCTTGATATCTGCCGACGCGCCCTGCGCGACAACTGTCCCGAAAGCAACGCATAGGAGTAGAAGGACGATGGCCGCTTTCTTGAAATACACCATATGTGGCTCCTTGTTAATATACTTCCGCTACTCTTCAGCGGATGAGTGATGATAAGTTGGTTTTTTCGCGCTGTCAATATTTTTATTTATTTAACTTTTACTGGCTTTTAACACTGAGGCTCAGAAAAGAGGAAAAGAAATCCCGGAAACGCGATTGTCCTTCAAGACGTTTCGAAGACCGTTTCGCCGGCTATGGCAGTCATCAACACCCTCGCCTCTTTTATCGACGCTTCCTCGGCGGTGAGCAGATCCGTATCCAGAACGGTGAAGTCGGCCCACTTTCCGGGCTCAAGACTTCCCCTGTTTCCTTCCTCAAAATTGGCGCGCGCCGCCCAGATCGTCATGGCGCGCAGGGCGTCGGCTCGGGATATGGCCTGCGACGGCCTATAGCCTCCATCGGGCAGCCATGCGTCGTCCTTCCTGAAAACAGCCGAACGGAAACCGCGGAGCGGCTCTACCCTTTCGATGGGGAAGTCGCTGCCGTTGGCCAGCCAGCCATTCTGCGCGAGGAGGTCGCGGTAGCGGTGCGAGCGGGACATGCGTTCAGGACCAAGGCGTGTTTCGGTCCAGGCCATGTCGGAGGTGGCGTGGCTGGTCTGTACCGAGGGAATGACGTTGAGACGGCCGAAACGAGGAAGGTCGTCGTCGTGGACAAGCTGGGCGTGCTCGACGCGCCAGCGCAGATCGTTGCCCGGTTCGAGGAATCTTTCGTAGGTATCGAGAACGAGGCGGGCGGCCGCGTCGCCGATGGCGTGGACATTCATCTGGAATCCGCTGGCCTTGGCGATTCCGCAGACTCGCGCGAGCTCATCGGGTTTCAGCGTGAAGAGTCCGCGGTTTCCAGGATCGTCGGTGTAGGGTTCGAGAAGACGCGCGCCCCGCGAACCCAGGGCGCCGTCGGCGAACATCTTGAAAGAGCGGACCGTGAGCCTTTCGCCGGCTCTGGGACCGCCCGAAGCGAAATAATCGATGTTCTCCCGGGTCGGCAGCAGCATGACGTAGATGCGGACGGAGAGCTCCCCCTTCCCCTGCATTTTTTCCATGAAGAGCGCGTCGTTTTTTTTCGGTTCCGGCATTGGAAACCGAGGTGAGCCCCGCGGCGAAGCACTTCTCCTGCGCCGCCAGAAGAGCGCTTCTCGTGGCCGCTTCGTTCGGGGCGGGAATGGCGCTCTTCACCTTGTCGACGGCGTTGTCGAGAAGAAGGCCCGTGGGACGGCCGCCCGAAAGGACGATCGTCCCGCCGTCAACGCGGGTCGCGGCGTCTATGCCCGCGGCGGCGAGGGCGGCCGAATTGGCCATGGCGGCGTGTCCGTCGACGCGGATCGCCAGGACAGGGGTCTGCGGGAAAGCCCGGTCCAGAAGCTCGTTGCCGGGGAATTGCCCCGACGCCCATGTATTCTGGTCCCAACCGCGGCCCTGGACCCAGGGCTCGCGACTTTTCGCGGCATGCGCGACGAGTCTCGCCACCGTTTCCTCCCAGGACTTGGCGCCGAAAAGCTGGGCGCGCTGAAGGACGTAGCCGTAGCTCAGGAAATGGCAGTGCGGATCCATGAAGCCGGGGTAGACGACGGCATTTCCGAAATCGAGCCGCCGTCGCGGCGCGAAGGCTTCTTCGATATCGTCGCGCCTTCCGACGGCGACGATGCGGCCGCGGTCGACGGCCACGCGCTCGGCGACTGAGAACGCTTCATCCACGGTATAGATGCGGCGAGCGCTGACGATGAGATCGATTCGGGTCTTCATGCCCATTTCCCTGCCTTTGACATTCGCGTGCGATTTTTCGAATATTATCGTATAGCAGTTTCCAAAGGAAAAACCAGTGCAAGAATCAAACTTTTATGATTTCGAGTTTCGGACAGGCAAGGGCCTGCCATTCTCCTTCAAAGGGCTCGAGGAAAAAGTCCTCCTCATCGTCAACACGGCGAGCAAATGCGGCTTCACGCCTCAATACAAGGGGCTGGAGGAGCTGCACCGGAAATATGGGGATAAGGGGCTCGTTGTCCTGGGCTTTCCCTGCGACCAGTTCGCCCATCAGGAACCGGGCAGCGACGAGGAAATCGCGAGTTTCTGCCAGGTAAATTTCGGCGTCACCTTCCCGCTCATGTCGAAGGTTCTCGTGAACGGGCCCGAAGCCCATCCGCTCTTCCTCCTTCTGCGCAAACGCACCGCCGGCATCCTGGGCGACGCCGTCAAATGGAATTTCACGAAATTCCTTGTCTCGCCGGGCGCCAGGCGGGTCAAGCGCTACGAATCCTTCGTGACGCCGGAAAAACTCGAGGCTGATATCGAAAAAATGCTTACGTCGCGGCCGGTGGGCCAATAAGCGGCGATGATATGATCGAGCGATAAAAAAGGGCGCCCTTTCGGAGCGCCCTTTTCATGTAAAGAATGGATGGAATTCCGTTCAGTCTTCCTGCTCGTTCCATTTGACGGGGAGGATGGATTTTTCGGTTTCCCTGTCAAAATATCGAGCCTTGCTCATCGTGGGATCGAAGACGATTTCGTCGCCATGCTTATAGACATAATGAGGACCAATGCGAGCGACCATGCCCTGGGTGGGTGTGGATGCCTGGAGATGTATCTCGGCGCCGAGAGGCTCGACGACCGTGACCTTGGCCTTGATGACACCGATCTCGAGTTTCTGGTTCGCCACATCGAGATCCTCGGGACGGATACCGAAAGAGACTTCCTTGCCGACATAGGGCTTCAGGAAGGATTCATGGGCGGCGTCCGGGATCAGCTTGAACGAGCCCTCGTCGATTATGACCTTTCCGCCTTCTTCCAGAACCTTGACGGTGAGGAAGTTCATGGGCGGGGAGCCGATGAAACCGGCGACGAACTTGTTGATCGGGTTGTTGTACATGTAGAGCGGCGAACCGATCTGCTGTACGAGGCCGTCCTTCATGACGACGATCTTGTCGCCCATGGTCATGGCTTCGACCTGGTCGTGGGTAACGTAGATCATGGTGGCCTGGAGCTTGTCGTGGAGCTCGATCAGTTCGGCGCGCATCTGCACGCGGAGCTTGGCGTCGAGGTTGGACAGCGGTTCGTCGAAGAGGAAAACCTTGGGCTTGCGGACAATGGCGCGGCCTACGGCGACGCGCTGGCGCTGGCCGCCCGAAAGCTGTTTGGGCTTGCGGTCGAGGAGCTTTTCGATGTCGAGAATGCGGGCCGCTTCCTTGACGCGCTGGTCGATCTCGGCCTTGGGAATCTTGCGGATCTTTAGTCCGAACGCCATATTGTCGTAGACGGACATATGGGGATACAGGGCGTAATTCTGGAAGACCATCGCGATGTCGCGGTCCTTGGGCGGAACATCGTTGACCAGTTTGCCGTCGATGTAGAGTTCGCCTTCGGTGATGTCCTCAAGACCTGCCACCATTCGCAAGGTAGTCGTCTTGCCGCATCCCGACGGGCCGACAAAAACGACGAATTCCTTGTCGTTGACGACGATGTTCGCGTCGCTCACGGCGCGGACATTGCCATCGTACACTTTTCCGATCTTCTTCAGTTCAACTTTGGCCATACTGCCTCCCTTTAGGGGTTTATGTTAGTTTTTTCAGTTTAACCCGATTTCCGCGGCCGGTCAACGCTTAAAACACATCGAACAGCCCGCGAACCCGACGGACGACGCGACGCTCACGCCTATTCCTCAAAAATGAATTATATTAGTTTATGGAGGCTACACGATGAAAACAGTAAGCGACATACTCAAGATGAAAGGATCCAAGGTCATAACCGTCGATTCGGACGCGATCGTCCTCAACGCCCTCGTGCTCATGGCGGAGAACAACATTGGCGCCGTCCTTGTCACGGACAAAACGGGCAAGGTTTCCGGCATTTTTTCAGAAAGAGATTTCGTCCGAAAGATAATCGTCAAAGGCCGCAACAGCGAAACGGCTCGCGTGGCCGAGCTCATGACCGCCGATCCCATAGCCGTAAGCCCCGAAGCCTCGCTCGGCGAATGCATGAATCTGATGACGGATCACAAATTTCGCCACCTTCCCGTCATGAAGAACGGCCAGCTCATAGGAATCATATCCATCGGCGATGTCGTAAAATCGCTCATCAACGATCAGGACAAGATAATATCCGAGCAGGCTTTCGAACTGGGCCAGATCGAGCGCACGAATATGGGAGCCATCTGATAGCCTGCCCGCGAACATCCTCAGATTGAGGAAATCCATGCCTGGGCGGCTATGCCGAAGGCGACGGCGACATTTATCGAGGCCTTGATTCCCCGCATGGGGATGCTTACGCGACGCCCTTCGGCCAGGGCAAGGCATGATTCTGAAACGCCCAGCTCCTCCGATCCGAGGATAAGCAGCCCTCTGTCGGGAAAAGCGAACTTGTCCAGGGGAGAGCCGCCCAATTCGAGAGCGAAGATAGGTCCAAGGCCCGGCAATTCGTCGGGTGGGCAGCGCCTCCAGGGGATGAGATCGACGGCTCCCATGGATGAGCGCAGCGCCCTTGGATGCAGAGGATCGGCGCAGCCAGCGGAGAGGAGGACTTCCTCGAAGCCGAGAGCCTCGGCCGTCCTCAGGATCGTTCCCACGTTAAAAGGCGAGCGTATGTCCTCGAGGTAGACCTTGAGTCCCGGAAGGAAATTGCGCGTCAGGCCCTCGGCCGCGCGTCCTCTGGGCGACAAGAAGTCGTGGAGATCCCAGTCCGCGGGCGCTTGGCCGGAAATCTTCATGAGCGCATGTCGAAAATCGTCGATGGCGCGGAAGGCGAGGGAATATTCCTGACGGGCGAGACCCTCGAGGCAAGCCTTGGCGGCCGCCGCAAGGTTGGGGGTGGATTCGCCATCGCCGGCCAGAAAGGCGGCCAGATCGCGGGCGTAAGCGAGCAGTTCGGCCATACGCGGTGTTATAGGCAATCCTTCGCCGATTTCGGAAAGCTCCAGCTGCACTCTCTCGAGAAGAATGGCGCATTTGCGCGTCCTCGCGACGCCGTGGAGCTTGGATAGCTGTCTCACCTGGATCATACAGCGGTCAGCCTTCGGAGCGGCTTTCCTCCGCTTCGTCATCGGCCTCCGATTTGTCGCTTTTGCCCGCCACGAGAACGGCGAACTCGCCTTTCTGAGGGATAGGCTCGCCCTCCCCTCCGGCGATGCGGGCCGAAAGTTCACTGGCGCTGCCGATGGCGATCTGTTCGTGGATCTTGGTGAGCTCTCTGCCGACGCAGACCTGGCGCCCGGGAGCGAGACCGGCTATGTCAGCGATGAGTTTGGCGATCCGGAAGGGGGATTCGTAGAGCATGAAGGCCTCTTCCCTCTCCAGGAGGACGGCGAGGCGCGCGCGGCGCCGGGAGGCCTTGGGGCTCATGAAGCCGTCGAAAAGGAGGCCCCGGCCGCCGAAGCCACAGGCGCTCACGAGGGTGGCGAAGGCCGAGGGGCCGGGTATCGGGATGACGCGGTGGCCGGCCGCGCGCGCCGAACGGACGAGCACGGCTCCCGGGTCGGAGAGTCCCGGCGTGCCCGCGTCGGTGCAGTAGGCTACTTTCTTGCCGGCATCGAGAAGGGAGATGATGCGCGCCGAAGCCCTGAGTTCGTCGTTCGCGTGACAGGAGAGGAGAGGTTTCGCGATGGCGAAATGGTTGAGGAGCTGGAGCGTGTGTCTCGTATCCTCACAGGCTATGGTATCGGCGTTTTTCAGGGTTTCGAGCGCCCTCAGCGTTATATCCCCCAGATTTCCTATCGGCGTTCCCACGATATAAAGTTCACCCATCGCCCGATTCTCCTCATTGCTTGCTTTTTTTATTGTACAGAAGCGGCCGTACTTGCGGAAGCGGTTTCAAAGCGCAGGTATCGCGCGTCAAAGCTCGACAAAGCAGGCAAATGAAGGTATTTTAGCAGGATGACATCAGGTACCACCAAGAAACAGATTTTCCTCATTTTTTTCATAGCCTTGTTCCTGCTCGTGGCAAGACTCTTCTATCCTTTCTTGACGGTAATCCTGTGGTCGGGCGTGATCTACGCCTTCATCGCCCCGCTATATGAGCGCTGCGCGAAGGTTTTCACCAAACGCGACAAGCTCTCAGATAAAAAACGATCTATCGTGGAGAATATTCTCGGCGGCATCTTCGCCGTCCTGGGGGTCCTCGTCCTGGCGGTTCCCTTCACCTTCCTGTTCATAGCCCTCCTCAAACAGGTCGTCGATCTCTCGGGCAACATGATCAGGGTCATCGAGGAACATCCGGACATTTTCTCCCTGAGCCACACGAGTCCCATTGGCGGCTTCATCTATCGGCTGTCGGCCGGCTCCATCGACCTGAGCGGCATCAATGTCCTCCACGAGGCGAAGGGCTTTCTCATCGCCAGCTCCAGCCGGATCATCGGTTTTTCCGGCACCATCCTCAAGAACGGCGTCGCGCTTTTAACCACCCTTGCATTCATGATATTCACCTTGTATTTTCTGCTCGTCGACGGAAAGCACCTGGCTTCCCTCGTTGTTTCCGCCGTGCCGATCGAGCGCACCTACACGAAAATGTTCATGCAGAAGATGAGCGAATCAGGACGCCAGCTCGTCCTGGGATTTTTCCTCGTCGCCATTTACCAGGCTGTCGTGATGTTCATTCTCAGCCTCATTTTCAAGCTCGAGGGACCTCTGGTCCTCGCGTCGCTCACCGCCGTGGCCTCTTTCATACCCATGGTGGGAACTTCCCTCGTCTGGATTCCCATCTCCCTCTATATAGGGCTTACCGGCGATGTCGGAACGGCGCTTCTTTTCTGCGCGCTGGCTGGCTTTTTCGTGTCTTTCACCGACAACTTCCTGAGGCCGATGGTGCTGGGCGACAGGCTGAAGATGCACCCCCTCCTCATCTTTTTCGCCATCGTCGGGGGCTTGAGCATTTTTGGTTTCAACGGGCTCATATTGGGTCCGCTCATCGTCATCATCTTTTTCTCGGCCGTCGAGCTCTATGACCAGATAGATCAGGTCAAGGCGACCAATCCCGGCAGCGACGAGCAGAGTTCCTCATAGAAGGAATCGGCGACGGGGATTCCCCCCGCCGTCCTGCCGAGGCCGCAGGCCGGCTTCTCGGCGTTGTGGAAATCCGATCCCGCCGTGACGAGAAATCCCCGTTCCCTCGCCATGTGCTCCAATATCCTGCACTGCCCCAATTTAGCCGTCGGATGATAGGCTTCGATGCCTTCCACGCCCGCTTCCTTCCATTCGTCCATGAGGGTGGCGAGTCTTGTCTTGCTGACAAAGAGCGAGTATGGATGCGCTATGACGGCTACGCCTCCTGAGTCTTTTATGAGGCGCAGGGCTTTGGCGAAGGGTAGACAATCCTTCGGAAGATAAAACGGTTTCCCCTTTCCGAGGAACCGGTCGAAGGCTTCCTGTTTCGTACGCACTATCTTGCGCCTCATGAGGGCTTCGGCCAGGTGCGGCCGACCTATGCGTTCGGTTCCGGCTATCTCCGCTATCTCGTCGAGATCGATCGAAATGCCGTCGACGTGGAAAAGTTCGACGATGCGCTCGTTCCTGATCACCCGCGCCTCGGCCAGGAGGGAAAGCGCCTCGAGGAGTCCCGGGCCGTTTTCGTCTATCCCCAAGCCCAGAAGGTGGAATTCTCCCGGATCGAAGTCGATCTCGATTTCCACGCCGGACACGAAGGCCATGGAGAGTTCGGCCGCGCGGCGGCGCGCCTCGGCCACGCCCGCCACCGTGTCGTGATCGGTGAGGGCGAGGGCTTTGAGGCCCGTCTTTTTGGCCAGATTAACCAGTTCGGTAGGAGAAAGCGCTCCGTCTGAAGCGGTCGAATGTGTGTGGAGATCTATCATCGCTGCCGCAGGGGCTCTGTGCCCCGCTCGCCGTAGCCGTACACCGGCAGGGGCCGGCTCAGCGCGCCTGAGACGAGGCGGACGAATCGCATGACCGCTTCGTCGGAAAGGGCGCTGATTCCGGCTTCCAGAGGCGCGCGGGCGAGCGTGTATACTTGGATGGCTTTGATGGCGGCGCCTTTTTCCAGCATGGCGTTGACGCGGGCGGCGTAGGACAAGGCTTCGGCATCGGCGGCGCCATCCATGCCGCAGACCATGGTCTGGATGGTGATGGGCGTCGACCGGGCGAAATTCCCGAGGGCATCAGAAATGTCGTCGAGGCTGTAGGATGAGCGCGACATGAAGGCAAAGCGTTCCTGGCTGCCGGCGTCGAGTTTCGCCCAGATATCCAGGGGTTCGCGGCGCGCGAACTCTGCGAGGCGGCGCGCGGTCTCCCCATCCATAAAGCCGGTCGAATTGGTGATGATGACGATGGGGCAGGCGCCGGGGGCGAGGATGGCCGGATGTCTGCGCCGCGCCGCGGCGCAGATTTCCAGGGCCTCCCAAAGATGCGGCGAGAGCGTGGGTTCGCCGTTGCCCGAAACGCAGAGGTCGCGGACGGGCCGCGGCGCCCATGCCGCTTTGTAGTCCACGGCGAGAAAAGCTTCCAGTTCAGCCTCGAGCGCCTCCGCGGAAAAAATCACGCCGCCGGCAAAAGGCCGCACCTCGCAATAGGGGCAGTCGAAACTGCAGCGCTTGCCGTCGGGAAAGAGATTGATTCCCACGGAGAGGCCGCCCGAGCGCCTCGAAACGACAGGGTAGACCAGCGAGGACTGATCCGCTCCCCTGTCGTGAACTGAAACGGTGTATTTTCCCATATGTATGATGTCATAGTAACGCCAAAATGAAAATTTATGCAATATTGAGCGGATTTTCGACAGGGTTATTGACAAATGCCCCAGGATCGTGTTTCTATGGGCAATATCATGAATAGCACAGTCAGTGCCACGAACGGGTTCACGACCCTCCATCATAGCCACGGTCATCATCTCAGATCGCCGGGGTCGAGTAGGGCTTAGGTCCGTTAAGGGATAAAGCACGCTATGGAAAACGCCGGCTCGCCAAAGCCGGCGTTTTTATTTAGAGAACCGTGGACCATGACGGTTTCCCTGAAGAGCGCCGGCAGCCAAGACGGGCGCGGCAAAAGGGAGACACTATGGATAATTCGGACAATCTTCTGAGAATCGGGCTTCCCAAGGGCAGGATGCAGGGCAAGGTCATCCAGCTTCTCTCCGACGCCGGCCTGCCCGTGAACGTCGACGAAAGGGAATATCGCCCGAGAATCGGCGGCGATTCCTCCAGCGCGGTCGGCTCAACCATGCTCCAGTACGAAGCGAAGCTCCTTAAGCCCCAGAACATCGTCGAAATGCTCGCCTCCGGCAGCCGCGACATCGGTTTCGCCGGCGCGGACTGGGTCAAGGAACTCGATGTCGACCTCGTCGAACTCTTCGACACGGGCATGGACCCCGTCAGCGTGGTGGCCGCCGCGCCGGAAACCCTCATGGCCAAAATCGGCTCCCTCGCCAACCCAAAAATGTCCTGGGAAGAAGCCTGCGGCAGGCCCCCTGTCATCGCCTCCGAATACCAGACGATAGCCAGGAAATGGATGAAGAAACACATCTCGGGCGCGACCTTCATCCGATCCTACGGCGCCACCGAAGTGTTCCCCCCCGAGGACGCCGACCTCATCGTCGATAACTGCGCGACGGGAAGCACGCTCAGGGCCAACGGCCTCGTCATCATCGACACGATCATGAAAAGCTCCACCCGCCTCTACGCATCCCGGAAAGCGATGGAAAACCCGGCCAAACGTGAAGCGGCCGACGCCCTCATCCTGATCCTTCGCTCCGTCCTGGAAGCGAGGAGGAGGGTTATGCTGGAAGTCAACGTCTCCGCCGCCGACCTGGAATCAGTTATCAGCATCCTGCCCTGCCTCAGGTCCCCCACCCTTTCCCCCCTCGAAGGAGGCAAGGACTTCGCCGTGCGCGTAGCCGCTCCCCGCGACAAGCTGGCGGCCCTCATTCCCGAAATCAAGCGCCGCGGCGGCACCGACATCGTCGTCACCCAGCTCAGCCAGCTCGTGCCATGAAGGAGAGCCCGATCATGGAAAGAACCGACTGGCTCAAGATCGACGCCAACGAAGGCCGCTGCATCCTGAGCGAGGAACAGCTGGGCCGCGTGCTCTCTCCCGAAGTAGCGCGCCGCTATCCCAGGGCCGATCTTCTGGAAAAGGATATCGCCGCCTTCTTCAATGTCGACGAGCATCAAGTCATCGCGACCGCCGGAGCCGACGATGCCATCGAGCGGGTTTTCAGGGCTCTGGCCGGCCCTGGCTCCAAAATCCTAACTACGGTGCCGGGTTTCGTCGAATTCCTGGACGCGGCGAAACGGACGAAGGCGACATTCGTCCCCGTCCGAAGGGAACCGATATCGGCATTCCCCACGGAAAGATTCTGTTCCCTCATCGATTCCGAAAAACCGGCCATAGCCATAGTCGCCAGCCCCGACAATCCCGCTGGCACCATGCTCGCGCTGGATGATTTCAGGAAAATCGCCGCCTGCGCCGCGAGGGGCAGCCTCTTTCTCCTCGACGTCACGTACATCGACTTCGCCGACGACAGTTCGATATTCGACGAGGCGCTGAAAACGCCAGGCGTCCTCCTCACCGGGAGCTTCTCCAAATCCAGGGGGCTGGCCGGCTTCAGGGCAGGCTGGGGCATGACGGGCAAAGCGACCGCGGGCCTCATCGCGAGCATGAGGGAAGCCGGCCCGCCCTTCTCTCTCTCGTCGCCCGCCATCGAGGCAGCCCGTCTCGCCCTCGCCGAAGGCAGGGAGGGATACGCCGGTTTCGTGAAACGCGTCGCCGAGGAAAGGAAAATCCTGGAAGGAATCCTCGCCGGCATGGGCGCGAGGACCTGGCCTTCCCAGGCCAACTTCGTGAGCGCCCTCGTACCGGACGCCGAAAAATTCGTCTTCGCGCTCAAGGCTCGAGGAATCCTCATCCGCTACTGGCCAGGCAACCCGGACGCCGAAGGTCTCGCGCGTATCACCTGCCCCGGCGAAAAGGCTTCATTCGACAGACTGCAATCGGCGCTTTCGCGCATGGAGGCATTTTCATGGAAAGCTTGAAGAACGACAGAACCGCGTCAAGGACGAAACAGACCTACATCATCGCCACGAGAGAGAGCAAGGAAACCAGCATAAAGGTCGAACTCGGCCTCTTTCCCGGTCCCATCTCGATCGGCACCGGCATCGGTTTCCTGGATCATATGCTGACGAGCCTAGCCTGCCACGCGGGATGGTCTCTCGTCCTCGACTGCGAAGGCGACATGGTAGTGGACGACCACCACAGCGTCGAGGACTGCGCCATCACGCTCGGGATCGCCCTCAGGGAAGCCATCGTCGAGCGCGGCGCCATCGCCCGCTTCGGGTATGCCTACGCTCCCCTGGACGAATCTCTCGCCAGGGCCGTGGTCGACGTCTCGGGCCGCCCCTTCTGCGACTGCGATCTCCAGCTTGAGCGAGAGGCGATCGGCGAATTGGCGACCGAAAACATTGGCCACTTCTTCGCCAGTCTCGCAACGAACGCTGGCCTGACCCTCCATGTCGATGTCCTCAAGGGTTCCAACGATCACCACAAGGCGGAAGCCGCCTTCAAGGCGCTCGCTCTCGCGCTGCGGGAGGCGCTCACGCCGGCCGTTGCCATGGCGTCGGCCTCTGATGCCGAGAATGCCCCTGCGAGCACGAAGGGAACGACGGTGATCAAGGTGACGAAGCGGGAAAAGGCCAGCGAGGAAAAAAAACGAATGAAGGGTCCAATTCTCACCATCGCGGCAACGGGTGCCGCCAATCTGGCGTCGGTGAAGGCCATGTGCGCCAGAGCCGGCGTCGAAGCCCTCGTAACCGAAGATCCCGAGGTTCTCTACAAGGCCGAGAGAGCCCTCCTCCCCGGCGTGGGGGCTTTCGGCGCGGCGCTCGCCAAGCTCAGGCGCTCCGGCCTCGACAAGGCGCTCGCGGCGCGCATCGCCGAAGACCGTCCCACGATGGGCATCTGTCTCGGCATGCAGATGCTCTGCGCGTCGAGCGAGGAAACCGCAGGCGTGCCCGGCATCGGCGCCATCCCCTGCGCCGTCAGGAAGCTCAAGACCGAGCTTCCCCTGCCCCAGCTGGGCTGGAACAGGTTGCGGCCGGCGCCAGGCGACAGCTTCCTCAAGCCAGGCTGGGCCTATTTCGCCAATTCGTACATGGTCGCGGAGGCGCCGGAAGGCTATGTCACGGCATCCTGCGTCTACGGGGAGAAGTTCGCCGCGACGCTGGAAGGCCGCTTCGACGCGGCGACGGAAACGCCGGGGATTCTGCTCTGCCAGTTCCACCCCGAGCTTTCGGGCCGCTGGGGTCTCGACCTCTTCATGCG
>CAXXGJ010000022.1:0-63103 GCA_963677895.2 Treponemataceae bacterium
CTGCTCATCCTCGACGAGCCCGCCAACGGCCTTGACCCGGCCGGCATCATCGAGATCAGATCCCTCCTGCGCCGCCTCGCAGCGGAACAGGGCGTGACCATCTTCATGTCGAGCCATCTTCTGGACGAGGTCGCCCAGCTGGCCGACAGGGTCGGGATCATCCACGAAGGAAAGCTGGTCGAGGAAATCGACTATCGCGAGCTGCGCGAGCTGGGAAAGATCTCCATCGTCATCACGGTGGACGACTCAGGCAAGGCCGAAAAGATTCTGAGGGAAAGCCTGGGCTTCCTCGAAGTGTCGCGCCCGGACGCGAAGACTCTCCGCGTGGCGGACCAGAGCGCCGAGCCGGCAGCCATCGCCCGAGCCATCGTCGGGGCTGGCATAGGCCTCGAGCGGCTCGCCGCCGAGGAAGAGGATCTGGAGCGCCACTTCATGCGCCTGACGGGAGGTGCGGTATGAGATTCGCGGCAGTCGTATACACGGAATTCCTGAAACTCCGCAGGAGCAAGGCTCCCTGGATCACCCTCGCCGTCTACACCTTCATGGTGGGGATAGGCGGGTTCTTCATGTGGCTCATGAAGAATCCAGGGCTCGCCGAGAGCCTCGGCCTTTTCGGCAAGAAGGCGCAATTCGCCTTCGGCGGCGAGCCTATCGACTGGGCCACCTTCCTGGGCTTCATCGCGCAGATGGGCGGAATCGGCGGACTCATCATGTCCTCCGTCATCGTGACCTATGTCTTCGGCAGGGAATATGCCGAGGGCACGGCGAAGAACCTCCTGGCCCTGCCGGTGGCGCGGCGCAGTTTCGTATTCGCCAAGATCCTCGTCTCCGCCGCCTGGTTCGGCTGCCTGACGCTCTATATGCTCCCGGGAACCTTCATCGTCGGGAGCCTGGTAGGCCTCGGGACTCTGCAGGCTTCCCTGTTTTCGGCCGCCGCCGGCCGCCTTCTCGCCCTAGCCCTCATGTCCCTCTGCTGTTCCTTCCTCACGGCCTGGGTCGCGGTGGAAACAAGGGGATATTTCGCGCCCCTGGGCTATTCCATCTTCACCCTCCTCCTCGCCGTGATTTTCGCCGCCACGGGCTGGGGACCCTGGGTGCCCTGGTCGATCGTGGGCATCTACAGCGGCGCGGCAGGCCCCGAGGCCTCCCTCGGAGGGGGCAGCTTCCTCGTCATCGCGGCGACTGCCGCGGCGGGCATCGTGCTCACCCTCCGCCACGAGGTCGGCGCCGACAACCTGCAGTGAGCTGAAGGACCCTTAGGCGAGAGGGATTCTTGTCGTTTTGACGCCGAGCTGGAGGAGGCTGAACTCTCCCCTGCCCAGGTCGGCGAAACGCGACCTGAACAGATCCAGCGCGGCGCTGGGTACTTCCACCTCCATCCGGACAAGCTCGGCGAATTCGGCGGGGAGCAGCTTCGCCCGGCAGGCCTCGGCCATTCTCCCGAAGGATTCGTAGAGGCTGTAGGGCAGAGCGACGGAAAAAAGGACAACTTCGACGAGCTCGCCCCGACGGGCGGCCTCCAGCACCTTCTTGCCCGCCTCGGAATATGCCTTGACGAGGCCGCCCGTCCCGAGGAGGGTCCCGCCGAAATACCGCGTCACCACCACCGCCACGTTGCCCAGGCCCGAGCCGCGAAGCACCGAGAGAAGCGGGCGGCCGGAAGTGCCCGAGGGCTCCCCGTCGTCGGAGCAGAATTCAGTGCTGGATTTGCCGCCTCCGACGATGAAGGCGGGAACGTTGTGCGACGCATCAGGGAATTCCTTTCGTATGGAGGCCATGAAGTTGCGCGCTTCCTCCACCGTCTCGACGTAGTCGAGGCTCGCTATGAAGCGCGAATTGACGACGACGATCTCCGCCCTGGCGGGACCGAGGGGAACAGGGAATGTTTCATTGATCATAGGAATCGAATCAGGCCAACGCGATGACCGTTTCGCTGTACCCCTTCTTTTTCGCCGATTTGAGGGCATCGGCGCAGGTTGCGTAAATCATGGGAAAATGTATGTCGCGGCCGGCCGGATTGTCAAAGGCCACGGCGCCGATCGAGACGCTGCAGGCTATCCCGTCGGGGGATTTGCGCGAAACGGAGGCGCGGAAGGCTGAAACGACGCCATCCAGGTGTTCGCGATCCACCCTGTTCAGGAAGACCATGAACTCATCGCCGCTCAAGCGTCCGACGAAGCCGCGCTCACCCGCTTCGTCGCGGAGGCGTTCGGCTATGCTCAGGATGATGCCGTCGCCGATCACGTAGCCATGCAGCTCATTGATTTCATTGAGTCCGTCGATATCCAGATGCAGCATGGAAAACGCGGCATTGTCGTAGGAGGCCTTGTCGATCGCCGTCATCATCGCGTCGATGAAACCATCGCGATTGTAGACGCCGGTCACTCCGTCGTAATGAGCGAGGCGGATCAGGCGGGCATCGGTTTTCTCCTTCGCGAAAAGGATCATGCCCATTCCGCCCAGGATCATGTAGAGATAAAGCCCCACGATCGTGACTTCCTCGCCCAGGGAAGGCCCGAAAATGACGAGGGCCGGGCCGAGGCGGAGAGCGTCGGCGATGCGGATTCCCAAAGAGATCATCATCAACACGAACAGGACACCCATGATTATGCGAAGGGAAGAACCATCCTTCATGAAGAGCGCGCGCAGGACGGCGGGAAGGATGATCACCATGTCGAAGACCGTGATGACGATGATTCGGATATAGGGATCCACGCCGGCTATGACGGATAGACAGTAAAGGGCGAGGCCGACGAAAAGAGGGATGCGCAGCTTATTCTTGACGTTCGCCGTCAACGCGTCGGAAAGTCCGAGCAGGGCGAGCGATTCGAAATAGACGCTGACCATGGTCGGCATGGTGTTCAGGATCGCGAATATTTCGAGGGGACGCCAGAGCCTCAACAGGACAAAGACATAGGACAGGGTCATCATCAGCTGGGCGAAAAAATGATAGCGGATCGCTTCTTCGGTATATTTCTTGCGATAGGCGCAGAGCATAATGAGAATCAGGAAGTTTCCGCTGATCAGAAAAATGAACGACGTTTTTGAATCCATACACAATTTTCGGCGGGAAACTCCCTAATTGTCAATACACAAGTTATTTATTATCGTCGTGGTCAAGTTTCAGGAAATGCCCGAACCGCTCCTTTTTCGTTTCTAAATAGGCCTTGTCCTGTTCGTGGGCGGGCAGCTCGTGCTGGACCCTTTCCAGCACCGCGATGCCGTGCTTTTCCAGCTCCGCTACCTTCTCGGGATTGTTCGTCATGAGGCGGACGCTTTTGATGCCGATCTTTTTCAGCATGGCCGCGGGGATGGCGTAATCGCGCTCGTCGGCCTTGAAACCGAGGGCGATATTGGCGTCGTAGGTGTCGTAGCCCCCGTCCTGGAGGGCGTAAGCCCTGAGCTTGTTGACGAGGCCGATGCCGCGGCCTTCGGCCTGATGGTAGAGGACGGCGCCGCGCCCCTCGGCCTCGATCAGGGCGAGCGCTCGGTGGAGCTGGGGTCCGCAGTCGCAGCGCCGGCTGCCGAAGGCGTCGCCGGTGAGACAGGCCGAATGGATCCGGAGGAGGAGGTTCTCCCCGTCGCCGATATCGCCTTTGATGATCATGACATGGTCTTTGCCATCTTTGTTGTTGACGAAGCCGACGATGGAAAAATGGCCGTATTCGCTGGGAAAATCGGCGACCGAGGCCACCATGACGCAGACTTCCTCGGCGCAGCCGGCGCAGTTGTCGGCGCCGGGGCAATCGCGGAGCGCCCGCATGTCCTGTCGTATCACTTGTTCGATGGAAGGAATTATCATTGAATCGTCTCCACGCGTATCATATTCGTTGATCCTTGCTGCGAGAGGGGAAGGCCGGCGACGATGACGACTTTGTCGCCTTCGCTCAGGAGCTTTTCCTTTTTGCAGATGGCGATGGCTTCGTCGACGACGGCATCGAGCCTCGTGCCCGTGCCGCTGTGCAGGAAGGGGCGGACGCCCCAGTTGAGCGCGAGCTGGTTGAAGAGTTTCTTGTCGCTCAGGAAGGCGTAGATCGGCATGCGGGGGCGGAGGCGCGAGAGGAGCCGCGCGGCGTGCCCCGTTTCGGTGAGGACGACGAGCGCCTTGGCGTTGCAGAGATAGGCGACCGAAACCGCGTTGTACGACATTATCGCGGGGATGTCGCCCGTCTTCACTTCGGGCGGAACGTCATGGTGGAAATCGACATAGTCGAACTGCTTCTCTACGGCGTCGATGATCGAATGCATGGTTCGCACCACCTGGACGGGATACTTGCCCATGGCCGTTTCGCCCGAAAGCATCACGGCGCTCGTGGAGTCGAAACAGGCGTTGGCCACGTCCGATGCCTCGGCCCTCGTGGGCATCGGGTTTTCAATCATGGATTCGAGCATCTGCGTCGCCGTGATCACGGGCTTGGCGGCCAGATAGCCTTTTCGGATCATGCTCTTCTGGGCGATCGGGACTATTTCTATGGGCATCTCGACGCCGAGGTCTCCCCTCGCGACCATGATGCCGTCGGACTCGCGGATTATCTCGTCGACGTTGGATAGGCCGCGCGCCGTTTCGATCTTCGCTATGAGCTTGATGGCGGAGCGTTTGCCGGAAGAGACCGCCGCGCGCTGGATAAGCCTGCGGACTTCCTCTATGTCGGTGGCGCAGCGGACAAAGGAAAGGGCGATGTAATCGATGTCGTGCCCCACGGCCCAGAGTATGTCGGCTATGTCTTTTTCCGAAAGGAAGGGAATGGGATAGTCGGCTCCGGGGATCGTCAGGTGCGCCTTGGGACGAAGCTCGCCCTCGTTGTCGATGCGCACGGTCACGGATTTCGTCCCGCGCTGGACGACGCTTCCGGCGAAATAGCCATCCATGAGAATGACCTTCTGGCCCGGAGCGCAGATCCTGTCGATATCGGGCAGATTGGTATACACGAGGTTCGGTTGGCCGGCGACGAGCGCCTCTATGCCGACAGGGTCGCGGCTTTCGATGGCGATCTGGTCACCGGCTTTTATCGAGATATTCTGCTTGTAGCCGTACAGCCTGATGGCCGGCCCTTTTATATCGGCCATGATGGCGATCGGCTTGCCCGTCTCTTTCTGTTCTTCCCTGATCATGCGGATGGCCGACTCCGCTTCTTCATAAGTCTTGTGTGAAAAATTAAGCCGAAAGACATCCACGCCCTCGCGTATCATATCGCGGATGATTTCGGGCTTTTCCGAAGCCGGACCTGTCGTCGCGACTATCTTCGTTCTTTTATCCATGTTTCTTCCTCCCGTATCGCTTCCGTTTCATATCGAACGTATCTGACGGCCCAGACTTAAGCCATTTCCCCTCGCCTGAACATACGCGCGCAACGCCGACCGCGCCGAATCGAAGGCTATCTCGTTCCATGGAATCGTCTCGGCAGGGAAGCTGGCGACCTCCGCCACCTCTCCGATATCGGCGACGAAACTGGCGACGTCGACGGCGCTAGCCCACGTGTAAAAATACAGATCGCAGGTCGCATAGGGAATATCCTTATAGCGATATGTATTGGGAAAAGTCACAACAAATTCCATCCACGTCGGCGCCCAGCCCAATTCTTCCCGACACTCGCGCATAGCGGCATCCTCGGCGCGCTCCGCCGGCTCGACGAAGCCGCCAGGTAGGGTCCAAAAGCCCCGTCGAGGATCCCTGGCTCTTTTTAAAAGCACGATGGACCCTTCCACGTCGATGATGACTGTCGCCGAAGTCGCCACATTGTGAAAATACTCGAAGCCGCAGTCGGGACAAACCCACTTCTTTCCTTCGAGAAAAGAAATGCGTGGGCTCGCACAGGAAGGACAGAATTTGAAAACCATCCCGGCATCCGCGGCTCCCGCGGCATCGCCGGCTTCCCTGACGCTCGAAAATTCCATACTATCAGTATAGGTATGAACGACAAAGAATACGAGACGCCCGGCCTCCCCGAAAAACAGGACAAATCGCCGCGGCTCTCTCCCGCGGCCGAAAAGAACGCCCGCTTCCGCGCCCTGGTGCGGCAGGCTCCCGATTCGCCCGGCGTCTACATAATGCGCGATCTCGAAGGCCATATCATCTACGTGGGCAAAGCCAAGGTACTGAAAAACCGTCTGCTTTCCTATTTTTCTGGAAAGAAAGACATAAAGACGCGGCATCTCGTCTCGCGCGTGGAAAATATCGAATGGATCCTGGCGGGGAGCGAATACGACGCCCTCCTCATCGAAAACAACCTGATAAAGGAACATACTCCCAAATACAATATCAACCTGAAGGACGGGAAAACCTACCCGTCCATCCGGATCACGAACGAGGAATTCCCGCGCATTTTCAAGACCCGCAGGATCATCAACGACGGTTCCGAGTATTTCGGCCCATTTCCCAGCTCCGAGACGATAGACACCTATCTCGAACTCATAAAAAGGCTCTTTCCGCTGCGTCGCTGCGTAACCATGCGCAAGCGCGAGACGCCCTGTATGTACTACCATATCGGCCGCTGCTCCGGCCCCTGCGCCGGGAAGATTACCCGGGAAGCTTACCTGGAGCGGGTCGGGCAGATACGCAAGCTGCTTTCGGGCGAAACCGCCGAACTTCTCGCCGACCTCAAGACGCGGATGAGTAAGGCATCCGAGGAATTCTGCTTCGAGGAAGCGGCCCGCCTCCGCGACGCCCTCAAGGCCGTGGACCTCTTCGTGGGCAGAAGCAACGTGCAGGACTTCGACCCGGCGGCCAGGGATTATCTCGCGTGGCACTGCGACGGCGATCTGGTCTCCTTCATCGTGTTCACGATGCGGGACGGCAGGCTGAAAGGGCGCGACAGCTTCATCTCGCCGCTCTACGACACCGAGGAGGAAGCCATACAGGCCTTCCTCACCAGCTATTACGGCGCCGAACGCCTCCCCCCCTCCTTTCATTTACCTGATGAAGGCTATAGGCACCAAGCCGGTCGCCGAATATTTCAAGAAACAGCTTGGCGTCAAGACGCGCTTCCTTGTGCCGAAGGAACAGCGCCACAGCGCTTCCATGAACCTCGCGGCCCAAAACGCCAAGGAAGAGCTCATCAAGAAGCGCAGGGAGATAGGCGACACGCAGGCGCTCCTGGAACTGAAATCGGCGCTGGGTCTCTCCTCGGTCCCGACGCGGATCGAGGGCTTCGACATAGCCCACCTGGCGGGCAAAAACACGGTCGCTTCGCTCATCAGCTTCAAGAACGGCGTCCCCGACAAGAAAAACTACCGGTATTTCCGCATACGGAGCCTCGGGGGCGCCATCGATGACTTCGCCTCCATCCGCGAGGCCGTCGCGAGGCGCTATACCCGCCTCATCAACGAGGAAGCCGACCTGCCCGACCTCATCCTCATCGATGGCGGCGCCGGCCAGGTTTCCGCCGCCAAGGAAATCCTCGACCAGCTCGGCCTCGACTGCGACCTCGCCGGGCTGGCCAAGAAGAACGAGGAAATCTACCTGCCGGACAGGCTCGGCCCCGTCGTACTGCCCAAGGATTCGCCGGCGCTCCGCGTCCTCGTCGCCATCCGCGACGAAACCCACCGCTTCGCGACCGGTCTTTCCAAGAAGCTTCGAACGAAGGACCTGCGTTTCACCGTGCTGAAGTCGGTGGAGGGCATCGGCGAGGCGAGGGCGAAGCGTCTGATGAAGAGCTTCGGGTCGCTGGGCGCCATCGCGGTGGCCGAACCCGAGGCCATAGCCAAGGCGGCGGGCATTTCCCTGGAAAAGGCCCTCGCCGTCAGGGAAAAGGCCGCCCTGTCCTATGGCGCGAACTAGGGCCGCCGGAGCCCTGCCGCCCAAGATAGGCGGCAAAGAAAGGCGGCCAGCGGCCGGCCGCCGACAATATGAAATTCGCGCGTTTCCTCGAGATTACGAGAGCCTCCCCGGCTGCCAAAAACCATGGAAGCAGGGTATTATAGATCATTATTTCCCGAAGGAGTGACCCAATGGATATTGCTTCGCTTGGAAAAATCGCCAATTCCGTCCGCAGCCTGACTATCGACGCCGTGCAGAAAGCCAACTCAGGCCATCCCGGCCTCCCCATGGGAGCGGCCGAACTCGGCGCTTACCTCTATGGCGCCGCGATGAACTACGACGCCGAGGATCCCTCATGGATCAATCGCGATCGATTCATTTTGTCGGCCGGACACGGCTCCATGCTGCTTTATTCGATCCTCCACATGGCGGGATTCGCCCTCTCGCTCGACGACATCAAGAGCTTCCGCCAGGTCGGCTCCAAATGCCCCGGCCATCCCGAATATGGCGTCACTCCCGGCGTGGAGACCACGACAGGCCCGCTCGGACAGGGCATAGCCAACGCGGTGGGCATGGCCATCGGCGAGCGCATGATGGCGGCGAAGTTCAATACGCCCGACGCGAAAATTTTCGATCATTACACCTACACGCTTGTGGGCGACGGCTGCCTCCAGGAGGGCGTGGCTTCCGAAGCCTGTTCCCTCGCCGGCCACCTCGGCCTCGGCAAGCTCATCGCCTACTACGATTCCAATTCGATCACCATCGACGGCTCTACGGCTATGGCTTTCACTGAGGATGTCGGAAAACGTTTCGAAGCCTATGGTTGGCAAGTGCTGCGCGGCGACATGTACGATTTCGAAGGGCTGGCGGCGCTGACGGCAAAAGCCAAAGCCGAAACCGCCAAGCCCAGCCTCATCATCCTCAAGAGCGTCATAGGCAAGGGCGCGCCGACAAAACAGGGCACCGCGGGCGTGCACGGCGCCGCCCTCGGCGACGAGGAAGTGGCCAAGACTAAGGCGGCCCTCGGCCTCCCGGCCGACGCGTCGTTCTTCGTGGCGCCAGAGGCCTACGCCTTTTTCGAGAAACACAGGAAGGAACTCAAGACGACCAAGGCAATCTGGCAGAAAGCCTTCGAGGCCTGGGGAAAGGCCAACCCCGCCCTTTCCGAAGAGTTGAGCGCATGGTATTTCAACCGCCCGATCCATCAGCTCGAAATGCCGGCCTTTGCCCAGGGCGAGAAGCTCGCCACGCGCGCCGCGTCGGGCAAATGCCTGACGGCCATAGCCAAGGCATGGCCCAACCTTATCGGCGGCTCCGCGGATCTCACCAGCCCGAACGTCACCCAGCTTCCCGCCAACCCCTCCGGCCTGCCTCTCGATTTCGCGGTGGACAACCCCGGCGGCCGCTACATCCGCTTCGGCGTGCGCGAACACGGCATGGCGGCCATCGCCAACGGCCTCGCCCTCTACGGCGGCCTGCGTCCCTTCGTCGCCACCTTCCTCGTCTTCGCCGATTATCTGCGGCCAGCGCTGCGCCTCGCCGCGCTGATGAAGCTGCCGGTCATCTATATTTTAACCCACGATTCCATCTTCGTGGGCGAGGACGGCCCGACCCACGAACCCATCGAGACCCTCGCCTCCCTCAGGGCGATACCCGGCCTCAAAGTCCTCCGCCCCGCGGACGCCGAAGAGACGGTGGTGGCCTGGAAAATGGCCATGGAAAGAACCGACGGCCCGACGGCCCTCCTTTTGAGCAGGCAGAATCTCCCCGTATTCGCCAAGGAAGATCCTCTCTGGCAGGAGGGCATGGCGGTCGGCGCCTACGTGGCGCGCAACGCGCCGAAAGAGCCCGACATCGTCCTCGCGGCTTCCGGCTCCGAAGTTTCGCTTGCCATGAAAGCCGCCGAACTCGTGAGCGTCCAGAAGCCCGGTCTCTCCATACGCGTCGTATCGGTCCCCGACAGGAACGCCTTCTTCAGGGCTCCGGCGCCGATTCGGGACGTCATTCTCTCCCCACCGGCCAAGGTTTTCGTCGCGGAAGCGGGCATAGCGATGGGCTGGGAGAGAATAGCTCCCGTCGAGCGCATTCTGTCCATCGAGCGTTTCGGCGAATCGGGCCCCGCCGAGAAAGTCGCGGTTCACCTCGGTTTCACGCCCGAAGCATTCGCCGAGCTGATACTCGCTTCACTCTGACCTCGCCGTCGCCCGCCCATGGCCATGAGCTTGGCCACGGGCGGCGACGAGAGCAGCCTCGGAGCGTCTCGGGGCCTCCTATGGAAGCGGCATGCCTCCAGGAGCCTCTTTCCACTCTCCTTGGCCCGAAGCAGAATCTGATATAATAGATAATAGATACCAGCGGCTGATATTATTGTCTTCAAAATGGAACTATGATATCCTTCAAAAATGATGGCAGAGTTATCTGCCGATCATGAAGTACTCGCCACGGCCTGGTCATTGGCTTGAAAGGGCAATCATTTGGACGAAAAGGACAATTTCGCCATAGAAAAGCGGAGTCTGGCGGAACAGGTGTATCTGTACCTCTGCAATTCCATAAGCAGCGGCAGATTCAAATACGGCGAGACCATCAGCACGAAGCGTCTGGCCGAAGAGCTGCAGGTGAGCATGATGCCCATCAGGGAAGCCCTCAAGCGCCTGGAGATGGACGGGCTCATAGAGATACGTCCCCGCAGCATGTGCCTGTTCCGGACGCCCACCAAAAAGACGATTCTGTCGGCCATAGCGGTGCGCGAACTGCTGGAAGTGTACTGCGTGAAGCTGGCCTATCCTTCCGTCGACGGCGAGCGGCTGGCCCGCCTGCGCGAACTGATCGGCGCGATGTCGGCGGCCTTGGCTGAAGATCCCATCAACCTCAAGAAGTACATAAAGTACGACTGGCAATTCCATATGGGATTGTGCGATCTGGCCGACAACGAGTTCATAAGCAAATCCTATAAAGAACTGAACCTCCATATGAACATGAATTACATGTACGATATAGGGATAAAGCCGAATGTCTCCCAGACCTTCAAGGACCACATCGACCTCGTCGACGCCTTGGCGAGCCATTCGCCGACGGCCGTGGCCATCATTGAAAAGCATCTGAGGATCAGCAGGCAAAATATCCTGAGCGGCGAGTTCTTTGCCGCCCAAGAAGAGGTTCAGCCGTAAATCCCGGAGATCAGTCCATCAGATAGCCGCCGTTGACGTTCAGCGTCTCGCCGGTTATGAAGGCCGCTCCCTCCGATACGAGAAACAGCGCCGCCTCGGCCACGTCGCCGGCGGTACCCATGCGCTTCAGCGGTATGGATTCCACGACGGAACGCCGCTTTTCCTCCGACCACTCGGCGCTCATGTCGGTTTCGATCGCGTGGGGCGCCACGGCGTTCACTCTGATGCCGTATTCCGCCAGCTGGCGCGCCAGCGATCTCGTCAGCGCGTTGAGCGCTCCCTTGGACGCGCCATATACGGGAGCGGCCGTTATATCGCCCATCTTCCCCGCCACGGACGTGATGTTGAGTATGCTGCCGCCATTCTGCTCGATCATCTGGGGGATTACCGCCCTGCACCAGTAAAAATTGCCGTTGACGTTGACATCCATCACCTGGAGCCACTGGTCCCGGCTCAGGTCCATGATGCCTCCCCTCGCGATGATGCCGGCGTTGTTCACCAGGATATCGATCGATCCCTTTACGCCGACGATGGTCCGCGCGGCTTTTTCCACCGCGGCGATGTCGGTGATATCCACGGAAAGCGACATCGCGTCGAATCCGCGCTGCCTGAGTTGGGTCACCGCGTCGACGGCTTCCCTGAGATCTATTATCACGACGCTGGCGCCTTCGGCCGCGAACCTGTAAGCGATTTCCTTGCCTATCCCGCGCGCGGCGCCCGTTATGACGGCGACTTTCCCTTTCAGTTTCATAAGGCTTGGCCTCCTCATCCGAAGAGCAGATTGGGCAGGAACAGGGTAATCTGCGGAAAGAAAACCAGGATGGCGATCATGACTACCGTAGTGAGCAGCCATGGCCACATATTGGCGATGTACTCCGACATAGGCACCTCCATCACCGAGCAGACGGCGTACATCGCCATGCCTACAGGCGGCGTCATATTGCCCATGGTGATGATCGTGCAGAATAGGATGCCGAAATGGACCGGGTCCCAGCCCAGCTTGAGCGCCAGGGGCAGGAAGATCGGCGTAAAGAGGAGGATTATCACCGACCCGTCCATGAACATCCCGAGGATGATCATGATGATGATGATGAGGAACATCACGACGAATTTGTTGACCGATATCCCCAGGAAGAGGCTCGTGATGAGATCGGGAATCCTTTCAAAGGGAATGCCGTAGCCGAAAATCCCCGAGAGGGCGATGATGAACATGATGCCGCCCATGTCGAGCACCGAGGCGCCCAGGGTCTGGACTAAATTCGCCAGCGTCAGCTCCTTATAGGCGAAGAAGCCTACCAGGATGGCGTATACGCACGCGAAAGCCCCTATCTCGGAAGCGGTGAAGATTCCCGCCCTCAGCCCGACGAGGAGGAGGACGGGAAAAAGAAGCGCCCAGATGTTTTCCTTCAGCGACGCGAATATTTCCCTCACCGACGAAGCTTTTTCCCGCTCGGGCTTATAGCCTTGGCGTTTGGATACCACCCATACGGTCAGCATGTAGGCGGCCGTCATGATCACGCCGACCATGAGTCCTGAGCTGAAGAGGCGGCCGATGGATACGTCGCCCGTCGTTCCGTAGAGGATGATTCCCACGCCTGGCGGAATGGTGGCGGTGATCAGCCCCGTCCAGGCCGTGCAGTTGGCGGTGAAGCCCCGGGAATAACCCTGCTTGATCATGGCGGGAGCCAGGATGCGGGCTTCCATGGCTGCGTCGGCGATGGCCGAACCCGAAACGCCGCCCATGAGTGTGGAAAGCAGGACATTCACCTGAGCGAGTCCCCCTCTCATGTGACCCACCAGCACCGATGAAAGCCGCAGGAGCCGGTTGGTGATGCCTGATGTGTTCATGAGGTTGCCGGCGAGGATGAAGAGCGGAACGGCCAGAAGAGTGAAGTTCTGTGTCTGCGCCACGGGCAGCTGGATGATCATGGTGAAGGGCAGCTCCGGATGCTGGAGGAAGAAGGCGACCCCCGAAATTCCGATGGCGAAGGCCACCGGCATGCCCAAAGCCAGGAAAACCAGGAAAAGAACGCTTGTTATGAGCATGTCAGGCCTCGCTCTTTTCGATTTCTGGCTTGTTCCGGGAAAGCATCTTTTTCAATTTTAAAATCACCGTGGCCATCTGCAGCAGGCTGCCGACCACCACGCTCAAGGTTACCCAGCTGTAGCTGAAGCCTGGTATGCCCTGAAACACCCTTCGCCGGGAAAACAGGCTCAGCTTGATGCCATAAAAGAAGAGGGCGGCCAGAAAGGCGAAGATTATGATGTAGGTGACGACGGCTATGATCTTTTTAGTCCGCGCGGAAAAGCTTTTCACCAGCAGGTCGATACTCACCAGCTTGTCGGCGCGCAAGGCTACATCAGCGCTGAGAAAGACGCTCCAGGTGAAAAGAAAGAGAGAAAGGTCCTGGGACCAATTGATAGGCTGTCTCAGCGTCCTGGCGATCGCGGCCACAAAGATGACGAGACAGGACGAGGCGAAGCAAAAGGCCGAAACTGATACTTCGGCCTTGCCTATAAAGTCGTAGAGCTTTTTCATTGCGGTTCCTGCTATGCGGGGGTGTGGAATGGCGGAAGCCTCCAGGATGGAAGTCTCCGCCAGCCTTCTATTTTGTCTTGCCCAATTCCTTGTATACCTGGTCCCTCACGGCGAGGATGCCCAGCTTCTGGTAAGCCTTTTCGCCGGCGGCCCTGAAGGCAGCCATGTCAATCTCGGACTCGGGGATGAAGGTCATGCCCGCGGCCTTGAGCACTGCGAGGCTTTTGGGGTCGATGTCGTTGAGATAGCTGCGCGAAACCTCGAGACCGGCCTTGTCGCACTCCTCTTCCAGGATTTTCTGGTATTCCGCCGGAAGGGAGTTGAACCACTTGATGCTGATCACTTCGAAATTGATGAGGAGGATGTGCTTGGTTTCGCAGGCGTACTTCGTCACTTCCTGGAATTTTCCGCTGGCCGAGGCGGTAAAGGAGAGTTCGACGCCGTCGATAGCCTTGGTCTGCAATCCCGAATACATGTCGCCGTAGGCCATGGCCACTGGGGTGGCGCCTATGGCGCGGATCGATTCCTGCCAGATCGGGGCGGGCGGCGTCCTGATCCTGAGACCTGCCAAGTCCGAAGGTTTCCTGATGGGCTTGTTGGTGACCATCTGCCTGAAGCCCTGGACCCACATGAAGGAGAGGATCTTGAAGCCCTGGGTCTTCTCGAGTTCGGCCTTCCAGCCGAGGACGGAGGGCAGCGAGTTCAGCTTCTGGACTTCCTCAAGGCTCTCCACGAAATACGGACCGTTCATGACCGCGATTCCTGGCACATACTGTCCGAGGCGGGCGGCGTCGGTGTTCTGCCCCACGTTCGCCCCCTGGCGGATCTGCTCGAGAATGTCCTCCTCCACGCCCAGCTGGGCACTCGGGAACACTTCGATCTTGAGGTTGCCGTTGGTTCTCGCCGACACGGCTTCGGCCCATTTGAGGAATGCCTTGTGGTAGGGATCCTGGGTCGTCAGGACGTGGTTGAACTTAAGCACATACTTTTTGCCGGTGGCCTGCGCGGCGGCGAACGACAGGCCCAGTACCAGGATGAGGGCTACTAGTAGTGTCACTTTTCTCTTCACGATAGACCTCCTTTTCGATCTTGCGGATTCAATCTTGCTGATATCTTAGATAGATGATATCTTGATACCAAGGATCTGTCAAAAGAAAAATGAAAACCGATATATCGTCTTTAAATCGTTTCCATGTACCGGGACGCATCTGGGTCGAGAACGGCAATGGCAGCCTTCCGCTCCTGCGTCTTCACGGCGACGCGGGGGACTGCTCGGTCTATCCCTATGGGGCGCATGTGGCGAGTTTCCGCCCCGTGGGCGGCGAGGAGCTGCTATGGATGAGCCCATACAGCGCTTTTGAAGAGGGAAAACCCATCCGCGGAGGAATTCCCCTCTGTTTTCCCTGGTTCGGGAAGCACGGTTCGCGGAGTGATCTCCCCCTTCACGGCTTTGCGCGCACTCGCGTCTGGGATCTCGCGTCGGCGGCGCTTCTCCCGGACGGAAGGACCAGCGCCGTCTTTACTCTCGGCGACGCTGAGAGCACCCGCACGCAATGGCCGTTCAGGTTCAGCCTCGCGCTGGCCGTCACCGTCGGCGAGAGGCTGGAAATGGAGCTCGAGGTGAGGAACAGCGGAGAATCCGCTTTTCGGTACGAGGAAGTCTTCCACACCTATTTCCGCGTCGGCGCCCCTTCGGCCTGCGAGGTCCACGGCCTGGATGGCCTCGGGTACATCGACCGCGTAAGGGGCGACGTCCGCGCGCTGCAGTCAGGTCCGGCGAAATTCGTCGGGGAGACGGTGAACGCCTACATGGGCGCCCCTGCCATGTGCGAGCTCGTCGACCATTCCGCCGGCCGGATGGTGCGGGTGGAGCAGGAGGGCATGGACGCGACGGTGATATGGAATCCGGGCGCCGCCGCAGGCGGCGCCAATCCGGAAATCCGCGAAGCGTGGAAACGTTTCGTCTGCGTGGAATCGGCCAATTGTCTCGACTACCCTGTTACACTCTCGCCAGGCGAATCCCATCGCGCTATTGTAAGGCTGAGCGCCGAGAATATTTAAGCAAGGACCCGAGAGGAGCGTGACATGAGCGGAGAAATTAGGATAAAACGCGAAGATTTGGAACGATTCTGCGCCGATGTCTTCATGAAGCTGGGGCTGTCCCGCGGCGAGGCTGTCGATTCGGCCGAAATCCTGGTGGCGGCCGACGCCCGCGGCATCGGAAGCCATGGAGTCGGCCGCCTCTGGCGTTACGAAAACGGCATCAAGAAAGGCATCATGTCGGGAGGCGTACAGTCGAAAGTCCTGCGCGAAACGCCCATGTCCCTCGTCCTCGACGCCCAGGGGGCCATGGGCCTCTCCTTGAGCAAACACACAATGGAGCGGGTCATCGGAAAAGCTGAAGCCGTCGGCGCGGCCTTCGCCTCCATCCGCAACTCCAACCATTTCGGCATAGCGGGCTTTTATACGGAAATGGCCGCGCGACGCGACATGATAGGCATCTGCATGACCAATACGGCTGCGCTGGGAGTCCCCACTTTCGGACGCAGCGCCATGTTCGGCACCAATCCCATCGCCGTGTCCGTCCCCGCGCTGAAGGGCCGGATGTTCACTCTCGACATGGCCACCACCTGCGTGACGCGCGGCAAGGTCGAAGTCTACGACCGCGAAAACAAGGCCCTCCCTCTCGGCTGGGCCGTGGACACGAAGGGAAAGGAGACAGCCGACGCCCATAGCCTCCTGGAGGACATGCTTTTCCAGCGCGGCGGCGGTCTCCTCCCCCTGGGCGGCGAAGGCGAGCTGTTCAGCGGTTATAAGGGCTATGGCCTCGCCGTCCTCGTCGACATCATGACGGCTATCGCTTCGGGGGGAGTTTTCGGCAAATCGGTTATGGACAGCGAGGCCACATCGGCGCGCGTATGCCATTTCTTCGGCGCGATCCGCCTGGATCTGTTCCGCGATCCCGAGGAATTCAAGACCGATATGGATCGTATGCTCGCCGAGCTTACCGGCGCCGAGCCGGCCGAAGGCTGCAGCCGCGTCTATTACGCGGGACTCAAGGAACACGAATCGGAAGTCATTAGCGATGGGATCGGAGTTCCCCTCACCGCGAAGGTAGCGGAGCGGCTGAAACGCATCGGCGACGATCTGGGGGTGGCCTTTCCGTCTCAGCCCTGAATTATCCTGATATAGTTGGTGATTCCGCCGAGAAGCATATCCACGGATATGGCCGTCAGCACGAGTCCCATCAATTTCTCGATGGCGCTCAGGAAACGATCGCCAAGCCAATTCTCCAGCCTGGAAGAGCCCAGGAACACGATTGTCGTCACCGCGATGGCTATAAAAATGGAGCCTATCCATTCGAAGGTTCTATTGGGCGATGATTTGGCGAGAAGCATGACCGTCGTCATGGCCGAAGGTCCCGCGATGAGGGGTATGGCCAGGGGCACGATGAAAGGTTCGGCTCCCGCCTCGTCCTCGACCAGCTGGCCGCCCGACTTCGGGAATACCATATTGATGGCGATGAGAAAGAGAATGACGCCGCCCGCAATCCTCAAAGATTCATCGGAGATGTTCACCGCGTCGAGGAAAGCGGACCCGAAGAAGAGAAAGATCGCGAGCGCGAGAAAAGCGATGGCGCATTCGCGCAGTATCACGTGCCTTCTGCGCGACGGATCCACATGCTTGAGCGCCGCCAGCAGAAGTGGCACGTTTCCCAGCGGATCGGTGATGAGTATGAGAAGAATCGTGGCCGACAAAAAACTTTGTTTCATGGTTCCCTTCCTCTTCCGCCCTATCGTATCGCTTTCGCCGTCCGCCGCACAGACACGAACGAGGAAGCCAGCACCGCGGCGATTATGATGAGACCGCCCAGAATGGAACGGAAACCGGGCGCTTCGCGCGTCGCCAAAAACACCCAGACCGGATTGAAGAGCGGTTCGATGACGGCGATGAGGATGCTTTCCAGTGCCGTTATGCGCTTTATGCCATAGGAGAACAGCACGGCCGCCAGCCCGATCTGAACGACGCCGAGCGCCGTGATCGCGAAAAGCGACCCGGCGGTGATCGTCGGCGCCGGCATGAAGAGGGAAATGACACCCGCGATGACGGCGGTGAATATATGTCCGAGGAGGAGGGAGTCC
Source organism: Treponemataceae bacterium (assembly GCA_963677895.2). Taxonomy (GTDB): domain Bacteria; phylum Spirochaetota; class Spirochaetia; order Treponematales; family Rectinemataceae; genus UBA11090. The sequence continues at coordinate 17,605 of CAXXGJ010000022.1, forward strand.
AGGGGCGAGGCGTCTTTCTGTTTGCGCATGAGCACGATGTTCAGGGCGAAGGTCATGCCCGAGAGCGTTGCCGCGATGTCGCCGATCAAGTTCCCCTTGCCCAGGGAGTCCATGAAGAACAGCACCATGCCGCCGCATATCGCGACGAGGGCGAGCCAATGCTCTATCTTGGGCCTTTCCCTGAGAACGACCGCGCTTATGAGCGCCACATAGATGGGGGCTCCGTACTGAATGAGAATAGCGTTGGCTGATGTCGTATTCTTGTTGGCGAAAACGAAGAGGAGCATGGTAGAGGAATAGGCGATGGCCGATCCCACCTGCAGCGCCGAGAAGCTGAACTTCGGGCGGCGTATCACGGCAAGGAGGAAGAGCGCGGCTATGGCGCTGCGTCCTCCCGCTATGGCGAAAGGCTGCCAATCGATGAGCTTGATGAAGATGCCGGCCAGGCTCCAGAGAAAGGCGCATCCGGCCATGGCCGCTATTCCCGCCGTTTGCCGGGACATGTACCGATCCATCATCGATCAGCGCTCCAGCTTCCTGTACACGATGCGGTGCGGCCTCTCGGCGTCGATGCCCAGGGTCGAGCGGCGCCATTCGGCGTATTCCGTCCAGTTGCCGTCGAACCAGGTGGCCTTGGAGTCGCCTTCGAAGGCGAGGATGTGGGTGCAGACGCGGTCCAGGAACCAGCGGTCGTGGCTGACGACGAGGGCGACGCCGGCGAAGCTGTCGAGGGCTTCCTCGAGGGCGCGCATCGTGTTGACGTCGAGGTCGTTGGTGGGTTCGTCGAGGAGCAGGACGTTCGCGCCTTCCTTGACGATCATGGCGAGGTTGAGCCTGTTTCGTTCGCCGCCCGAGAGAACGCCCACCTTGCGCTGCTGGTCCTGCCCTGAGAAATTGAACCAGGAGCAGTAGGCGCGCGAGTTGATCTCGCGATTGCCGCCGAGCATGATGAGGTCCAGACCGCCCGAAAGCTGTTCCCATACCGACTTGTCCGGATCGAGGTTGGCGCGCATCTGGTCGGCGTAGGCGAGCTTTACGGTATCGCCCAACGTTATCGTCCCCGCATCGGCCTTTTCCCGTCCGGTTATGATATTGAGCAGGGTGGTCTTTCCCGCGCCGTTCGGGCCTACGATGCCGACGACGGCGCCGGGCGGCACCTCGAAATTGAGATTGTCGAAGAGGAGTTTGGAATCGAAGCCTTTCGCGAGGCTGTCGGCGCGGATGACCATCTTGCCGAGCCGCGGACCGGCCGGGATCACGATCTTGGTCTCGCGTATCTTCTCCCTGCCGTCTTCGGCGAGAAGCTTTTCGTAGCGCTCGATGCGCGCCTTGCTCTTGGCGTGCCGGCCTTTCGCGCTCATGCCTATCCATTCGAGCTCGCGGGCCAGGGTGCGGGCGCGTTCGGAATCGCCCTTCTCTTCCTGCTCGAGACGCTTCTTTTTCTGGTCGAGCCAGCTCGAGTAGTTGCCCTTCCAGGGGATGCCCTCGCCGCGGTCCAGCTCGAGGATCCAGCCGGCCACGTTGTCGAGGAAGTATCTATCGTGCGTCACGGCTATGACAGTACCCTGGTAGTCGCGTAGGTGCCGCTCCAGCCAGGCTATGGTCTCGGCGTCGAGATGGTTGGTGGGCTCGTCGAGGAGGAGGATGTCGGGTTTCTTGAGGAGAAGGCGGCAGAGGGCCACGCGTCGGCGCTCGCCGCCGGAAAGCTGATCCACGATCTGGTCGGCCGGGGGACAGCGGAGCGCTTCCATGGCGAAATCGAGCCGCGAGTCGAGATCCCAGGCGTTCTGGGCGTCCAGTTTTTCCTGGAGGGCGGCCTGTTTCGTTGCGAGTTTGTCGAAATCGGCGTCGGGATCGCCGTAGGCTTCGTTCACCGCGTCGAATTCGGCAAGCGTATCCACGATTTCCTGGACACCCTCGCTCACGATCTCGCGCACGGTTTTCCCCGCCTCGAGATGGGGTTCCTGCTCGAGGAATCCGATCGTGTAGCCAGGGGAGAGGCTGATGTCGCCCGCGAAATCGCCGTCCGTACCCGCCATTATCCGCAAAAGGCTCGACTTTCCCGAGCCGTTCAATCCTATGACGCCGATTTTCGCGCCATAGTAATACGATATGCTGATATCCTTGAGAACTTGCTTCACGCCGTGCCGCCTGGAAACGCGGTACATGGAGTAAATGATCTTCTTGTCGTCAGTTGTAGCCATAGCGGTACTATATCGAAAATCGCTTTTCTCGTCGCCCCCTGAAACATCCCAACAGGATCTTCAGGCAAAGACCAGAGAGTGTTTCAAGAATGTCTTTCTATTCAATTATTATTATATTTCAGGAATGAAATATGGCACTCAAATGTTGTTACTGATTCTCGGTCTCGGCGCCGCCCTCGGACTCGGTTCCTGCGCGGGGAAACTCGACGCCCAGACAGTCCAACCTTCACCCTCGGAAATGCTGCCATCTCCATCCCGAACTCTTCCCAAGGAGAATACAATGACAAAGACTCCAGCTCCTCCTCCCCCCTGGTCGGCCTCCCCTCCCTTCGCAAGCCATGATTTCGCGAAACCCCTTCCCCTCGCCGGCGATGGCGGTCTCGAATACGCCGTGCTCGCCGGCGGCTGCTTCTGGTGTCTCGAAGCCGTCTACGAGAACCTCCCCGGCGTCGTCGACGTCGTTTCGGGCTACATCGGCGGATCCGCGCCCCGCCCTACCTACGAATACGTATCTACGGGCGCCAGCGGCCACACCGAAGCGGTGCGGATCGCCTTCGATCCCGCTCGCGTCAGCTATGATGAGCTTCTGAAGTATTTCTGGAAGATACACAATCCCACGACGAAGGATCGTCAGGGCGCCGATGTCGGCTCCCAGTACCGATCGGCAATCTTTTATACCAGCGAAAGCCAGAAAGCGGCGGCCCTCGCTTCGATCGAAAAACAGAAACCCTGGTGGCCCGCTCCCATCGTCACTGAACTTCTGCCGGCCGGCGACTTCTGGATAGCCGAGGAATACCACCAGGACTTCTACCGTCGCAATCCCAACTACGGCTACTGCGCCGTCGTCATAGCCCCAAAATTGAAAAAAGCCGGATTCGGGGACTGAGCCCGGCCGGCTTTATCGATTGCGTAGGAGAGGCGGTCCGTGACCGTCAGTACTTCCCGACCTGCCGCTGGAAAGCGTTCAGGTGGTTCACGGAACCGTTTTTCAGGTTGGTGAAAAGGGTCCTCAGGTCCGCGTACTGGCTCCCCTGGATAAGCGGGCTTGCCAGGAATTTGTCATACATGGCGATATTGTCGATTTCCGCCTGTACCCCGGCCTTGTAGGCATCGAGGAGGGTAGTTGGCGCCTGAACGTAATTGGCTGCCTCGTCCCTGGGAAACTGCAATTTGTAGGCGGCGAAGGCGTCCTTGAGCCAGGCGAGGTGGTTCTCTTCGGCGTTCTTTATGTTGCTGAAGGGCCTGGCCGTGCCGAACTTGGCTATTATGGCGACATATTCGGCGCGGGCGAAGTATTCGTCCTGGGCGGCATAGAGGAGCATATCCTCTATGGTGAGGGAGTCGTCGGCCTTCGCGGCGGCATTGCCGTAAACCGTAAGGGTTCCGGCCGCTCCGGCCGTCGCGAGAGAAAGGGAAACCATCAGCGCGATGGCGATGGCGCGTACTGTTCTTTTCATTTCGATGCTCCTGTTCTACATTTTCGCCACAGGGTCTTTTTCGATCTCCTGGTGGCGTATAAATATATAAGCAGGATTCATGCCAACAATAATATAATTATCTATTCATTATGTAATATATATTTACATAAGACTACAGAGAACCCCGAAATCAGCGCGTATGCAAAAACGGGCAATATTTGCCCATTCTCTAGAGGTTGGAGACTTCTATATCCTTGAAATAGCGGACGGTGCCGACCTTGAGCTCGAGGGTCGCGTCCTCGTCGCAGACGATGATGCCCTTCCGGTGGAGCTGGAGGCAGCTGATCGTCCACATGTGGTTGACGCCTTCCTCGATGGCATGCCGCAAAGCCCTGGCCTTGTTCTGGCCGTTGGCCAGCACCATGACTTCCCTTGCGTCCATGACGGTGCCGACGCCCACGGTGAGAGCTGTGGATGGCACCTTGGCGGGATCGTTGTCGAAAAATCGTCCGTTGGCGATTTTCGTATCCATGGTGAGCGTCTTTATGCGGGTGCGGGAGGAGAGGGAGGAACCGGGCTCGTTGAAGGCGATATGGCCGTCGGGACCTATGCCACCCACGAAGAGATCGATGCCGTCCGCTTTCTGGATTTTATCCTCGTAGGCGGCGCATTCGGCTACAAGATCGGGAGCCATCCCGTCGAGTATATGAACGTTCTTGGCGGGAATATCTATATGCGAGAAGAAGTTATCCCACATGAATCGGTAATAGCTCTGCTGATGTTCCTTCGGCAGACCGACGTACTCATCCATATTGAACGTGACGACATTCGCGAAGGAAACCAGTTTCGCGCGGTTCATTTCGATGAGTCGGCGATACATGCCAAGGGGAGAAGATCCCGTGGGCAGCCCCAGCACGAATGGACGACCGGCGGGAGCTCCGTTTATCTTGGCCGCGACGTAATCCGCCGCCCATTTGGCCACACCGGCGCTGTTCCGCTGAATGATGACTCTCATCGTTGTCTCCTTTCACCTCTGGCGCAAAAATAAGCAGCCTTCATGCCGGCTGCCCCGTCAAGCGGTATGGACGAACTTGCCCTTGACCATGTTTATTATGACAGAGAAATCTCGCGAAAGGATAGCCAAATCGGCAAAAAATCCGGGGCTTATCTCGCCGCGCTTGGGCAGCTTGAGGATGCGGGCCGGGTTGGAGGAAGCCATCTTCACGGCTACCTCGAGAGGAATGCCGAACTGGACGAGGTTGCTGAGCCCGCTCAGCATGGTGAGCGAGCTGCCCGCGATGACATCGTCGCATTTTCTATAGAAAAGCTTGTCGCTCAGGTACACGATCTCATGGTTCGCCATGAAAGGCCCCTCTGCCTGCTCGGTCGGCTTGAGCGCGTCGGTGACGAGGACGATATTGGTATCGGGCTTGTCCCGTACGAGAAGGCGGATGAGATCGGGGTGGACGTGCTTGCCGTCGGCGATGATCTCGCAGGAAAGGTCGGGTTGGATGAGTATGGCGCCCACGGCGTTGGGGTTGCGGTGGTCGAGCCTGCTCATGGCATTGAAAAAGTGCGTCGAATGGCGGATGCCGGCCTGCATGCCTTCCAGCATGTTTTCATAGCTGGCATCGGTGTGGCCGGCCTGGAGGACAATGCCGACCTTGTTGCAGTAGAGGGCCAGCTCGCGCATGCCTTTCAGCTCGGGGGCCACGGTCATGTTGATGATGTGCCCCTCGCTAGCGCCATACAGCCTGTGCATGAGGTCGAGATCGACGGAACGCACGAATTCCGGGCGCTGGACGCCCAGTCTCGCCGAGGAAATGAAAGGGCCTTCCATATGGACGCCCAGGATGGTGGCGCCTTTTTCGAGCCCCATCGCGGCCACGATGGAACGTATGCCTTTCGTCATGTCCTCTTCCGACATGGGATAGAGAGTGGGACAGAAGGCGGTGACGCCGAACGCCGCCAGTTTCTCTGACATCATGAGAATGGAATCGGTGGAAAGGTCTTCGGTGCCGTATCCGGCAAAACCGTGGATATGCGAATCGATAAGCCCCGGCACGAGATAGGCGCCATCGGCGTCAATGATGGTATCCTGCGCGGAAAAATGTTTCTGGAGAAAACGGCGTTCCGAAAAAACATCGACGATGATCTCGTCTTCGATGAGAACGGCACTCTCGGGCATCTGGGCGTAGCCGGCGACTACGGTGGCATTGTGGATGCAGATAGATGGCATATTACTCCCCGCGTTTTTCGCTTAGCATATAATAAGCATAAATGAGGATATAAAAAAAGCGCCGGAGCTCAATGCCCCGGCGCTTCAGCGATTTTGGGAACGTATGGAACGTTATTCCGTGGCGCCCGATGTTGCGTCAGCCTCGGTGGTTCCGCCCTCGGCCGGCGCGACGGTGGTGGTCGTCGTGGCCGCGGCATCGGCAGGGGCGACGGTCGCATCGGCTGGCACGGTCGTCGCGGTTGCCGTGGCCTCGGTCGCCGGAGCCGCGGTCGCGGGAGCCGCGCTCTGCTGGGCCTGGGCGGCCTTGAGCGCCTCGGTCCACTGCGTCTTCAGCTCCGCGATCATTCCGAAGACTTCATTGCCTTCCGGATAGGATTTCTTGAAATATTCCTCGGCTTTTTCCAGATCGGTGAGCGCCAAGGTTATGGATTCCGGGGTCTGCGCCGTCTCGCCGGAAAGCAGGGCCTTGTAGAAATGGAGCGCGGCCAAGGCTTCATCGCCCTCCGCCTTCGCTATCGAGCGCTCCAGATACTTGAAACCGGACTCGGAATCATTGACGGAGAGCCAGGTCGAAAGAACGGAGCGAATGACATCGGGATTGCCGGGGAAAGCCGCGGTCACGGCATCGGCCGCGGCATCGGCCGCCACGGCGTCTCCAAGCTGCACCGCCACGACATGACGGATCAGGCCCGGAATGTACTCCGAAGGGAAACTCAGTTCGAAACCAGTCACATACTTTTCGAGCGTCACCTTATCCGACGATGCCAGCCCCGCCTTGATGGCTTGGACATAGGCATTGTTCAGCTCGGTGGGGTCTACGGCCACGGCTATCACCTTGTCCACCAGGGGATATATCTCGGCGTAACGTCCCGTGGAGAAGTAAATCTCGGCCAGCCTAAGGCTGAGGAGATGGTTATCCGGCTCGATGGCCAGAAGCTTGCCGAGCACCGACTCGGCCGCCTCGAAGCGCTGAAGAGCCACAAGTATCGCGGAATGCCTGTCCAGGCTCTGGACCGTGAAGGTGTCGTAGGCCAGGGCGCGTTCGTAATTCTCGGCGCACTTGGCGAGTATCTCCTCGTCGGGCTGAAGCCACTGGCCTTGATAATTAGTCCAGACCGTGTGATAGAAATCGCCCAGCATCATCGAAAGGACGGGGGGAATCGCTTCGCCCTTGTCCTCGATGGCCTTGGCCAGGTCTCCGGGGTTGAATTCGACGGGATCGCTTATATCCACGCCGCCGGAGCGGGCAAATTCGAGGTCCTGGCCTTCGGCGAGATCGACGAATCCGAATACAAGGTGAAGCGTGTTCTGGGCATAGCCGTCGAGAGCGAGCCGGATCTTTTCGGCCAGGATAAAGGCATTGGCGTTCGCCGTGTCGTATTCCGACAGCAGCGCCCAAGCGGAATGCCATTTCCCCTGGGTAGCCAGTTCTTCGGCCTTGGCGATGATCTCGCGATCGGCCGCTACGGCGTCAGCGAAGAAACTGGCGGCCGGGGTCGAAGCCGGGGCGACGGGCTCCGCAGCCGGAACGACGGGGATTGAAGCCTGGGCGGCCGGTTCCGAAGCCGGGGCTACGGGTTCCTGCGTCTGCGCAAAAAGAAGGCCGGAAGCGGCGAACAGCAGGATCAGCGCCGCGGCCACTCTGGCCGCAGGCTTTATTTTTCGTATAGAGGATGATTTCATTCTCTCTCCTTGAAATACGCTCGACCGCCTGATCCGGCGGCGCTGAGGACAATATCGGACAAATATACCATGGCGGGCAGGCTTTGGCATACTGTCTATTGAACAAACCCAGACTAGTTTTGTATCATGCGTCAGCGCGATTTAAGCAATATTTTCTGCGCGAAAGAAGCAGCATGAGCACACCTATCTGGGATACTACCCTGATGCGCCGCATCAGCGCGCTGGACATGATATACGCGCGCGTCGAACGCGCCCAATCCGAATTCAGAAAAACCGCCGAGGACAAGGGCTCGCCGATCTCCTGCCCCAGTCTCTGCGGAACATGCTGCCTCCATTTCGTCCCCGACGTGACGCCTATCGAGGCGGATCGGCTCGCCTATTACCTTCTTACCGAAAAACAAGAAATGATCGACCATTTCATGGCACACAGAAAGGAAGCCGCGGTTATGGACGCGGCCTGCCCCTTCTGGGACGCCGACAAGCCCGGGCACAACTGCATGATCTACCCGGCCAGACCCCTCATCTGCCGCCTCTTCGGATTCTGCTCGGTGCTGGACAAATGCGGAGAACCCGCCTTCGCGCTGTGTCGGCAGATGCCCGACATCGCCGGCAACGATAAAAGGCGATTTGTCGGAGTGACGATGATGGAGCAGGAATTCGGCGCCATCCCTCCCCTCATGGTCGATTTTTCGCGGGCCATCGCCGCGCTCGACCCCAGCGACGCGGGAGAAAGGACGACGATCGACGAAGCCCTCCTGCCGGCGTTCTCAAGGGTTTCCCTCGTGCTGCGGCTCGCGGCGGACTCCTCCGAAGATCTGTCGGCATTGCCTGCTTGAAAAAATGGCGGGCAGGTTATACGGTATAGCTGGCCCAAAGCCGAAGAACAATGAAGAAATACATCGTCCTGGCCGGCAATATCGGAGCCGGCAAATCCACCCTCGTCAGCCTTCTGGCCGACAAGCTCGACTTCATGCCCTATTTCGAACCCGTCGCGGAGAATCCCTTCCTGAAGGACTTCTATGGCGACATGAAGCGCTGGGCTTTCCATTCGCAGATCTTTTTCCTCACGAGCAGGGCCAAGGGGCACAGGGAACTCGTCAGCGACCCGCGCTCGGTGGTGCAGGACAGATCCCTCTACGAGGACGCCGAAGTCTTCGCGAAAAACCTCTTTCTGCAGGGAGCCCTCAGCGACCAGGAGTGGGCGACCTATCGCGAACTCTACCGCACGCTGGCCGCCATCCTTCCGCCCCCCGACCTCGTCATCTACATCAGGGCATCGGTCAAGACGCTGAAATCCAGGATAGCCAAGCGCGGCAGGGATTTCGAAGCCAAAATACCGGATTCCTACCTGCAGGGACTCAATACGCTCTACGAAGAATGGATACAGTCGTTCACCCTCGCTCCCGTTCTCTCCGTGCCGGGCGACAGGCTCGATTTCGTGGAGGATTCCCATGATCTCGAGGCCATCGTCTCCACGGTGAGAAGGCGCCTCCAGGACAAGCAGACCATGCTCTTTCCCTACGAAATGTAGGGAAGGAGAGGAAGGATTTGCCGCCGCGAAAATTCAGCGCTATGTTATAGGAAGAAAAATTAAATCCAATATCAGGAGGACCATCCATGGCCAAAATAACGCATAAAGGCAACCCGATTTCCACGATTGGAGCCCTGCCCGCCCTTGGGAGCAAGGCGCCCGACTTTCTTCTCACGAAAAGAGACCTGAGCGACGCGACTCTCGCGGATTTCGCGGGAATGGTAAAAATACTGAATATAGTGCCCAGCCTCGACACCGGCGTCTGCGCCGCGAGCGCCAGGGCTTTTAACAAAGCCGCCGATGGCCTGGGCGGCGCCGTCGTGCTCACCATCAGCCGCGACCTGCCCTTCGCGCAGAGCAGGTTCTGCGAAGCCGAAGGCATCAAGGCCGTCGTGCCCCTCTCGGAACTCCGGAATCGGAATTTCGGAAAGGACTATGGCGTCGCCATCCTCGATGGATTGCTGGCCGGCCTCCTATCCCGCGCCGTCGTCGTCCTCGATAAGGACGATAAAGTCGTCTACACCCAGCAGGTACCGGAAATCGGCCAGGAGCCGGACTACAAGAGCGCTCTCGAAGCGGCGAAAAAGCTACTTGCCGCGAATAAAGGGAATATTTGATGAACTATGATGCCATCATCGTCGGCGCGGGCCTGAGCGGCTCGACAGCCGCCCGCATACTGGCGGACAAGGGCAAAAAGGTACTCGTGGTGGAAAAGCACCGCCACATAGCGGGACATTGTCATGATTACCGCAACGAACATGGCATCACGGTTCACACCTACGGGCCGCATATCTTCCATACGAACAACGAGGAAGTGTGGAAATTCGTGAACCGTTTCACCGATTTCCACTATCTCCAGCACAGAGTCCTCTCCTACGCCGACGGGCAGACCATCCCCTTCCCCATCAACGCCGATACCATCAATCAGGTCTTCGGGATCTCCATCGGCGTGGACGAGGTGCCGGCATTCCTGGCCGCCCAGGTAGCCCAGGCGACCTTCAACGACCCTCCGCGGAATTTCAGGGATGCCGTCGTTTCCCAGGTGGGCGAGCGCCTCTACTCCCTCTTCTTCGAGAAATATACCTGGAAGCAGTGGGGACGGGACCCCGCTCTCCTCTCCGCCGACATCGCCAAGCGTATACCCGTCCGGTCCAACCGGGACGGGCGCTATTTTTCAGACCGTTATCAGGGCATTCCCTCCAGGGGATACACCGCCATGGTGGACGCCATACTCGACCATCCGAACATTTCCCTTCTTCTCGGAGCGGATTGGTTCGAGATCAAGGACGACTACGCCACAAACCTGACGATATTCACGGGAGAGCTGGACCAATTCTTCGGGTACAAATACGGCAAGCTCGAATACCGGTCCCTGGACCTCGTCCTCAAGACCTTCGACGTGGAAAGCTATCAGGAAGCGCCCGTCGTGAACTATCCCAACGATTACGACTGGACGAGAATCACCGAATACAAGAAACTTCTGGATGAAAAATCGCCCCGGACGACCGTGTGCTTCGAGTATTCCAAGGCCGAGGGCGAACCCTTCTATATCGTCATGACCGATGAAAACATGGCCAAACGGGAACGCTACATAGGCGAAGTGGAAAAGCTGGAGGCGTCCGGCACCCATCTCTTCATCGGAAGGCTCGCCCAGTACAAATACTACAATATGGACCAGGTGATCGCCGCCACCATCGAAAAGGTAAAGGGACTATGAAGAAGGAAATAATCAGCGGGATATTCAACGACTCCTACCCGCCCATCACCGACGGCGTCGCGATGGTCACCAAAAGCTATGCCTTCTGGCTGAACCGCATCGCCGGACCTTCCTGCGTGGTGACGCCCGATATGCCCGACTATTTTGACCAGGAAGAGTTCCCCGTCTACCGATTTCCATCCATGCCGCTGTCGGTGAGACCCCCCTACAGATTCGGCGTCAGCCTCATCGGGGAAGCCAAGGAACGTCGCCTTCGGGGCAATTCCATCAAGGAAACCCTCCACACAAACATCTTCGGCATCCCCTTCGATATCGTCCACACCCACAGTCCTTTTTCCTCGGGTATGCTCGCCTACCGCGTCGCTCAGAAATGGAACATCCCCCTCGTCACGACCTTCCACACCAAGTACCGCGAGGATTTCATGCTTGCCATGAAGAGCAAGCTCCTGACGGACATAGCCGTGCGACAGCTCGTGGAATTCTACAAAAAAGTCGACTATGTGTGGGTACCCAGCGAGGAAACGATCGAGACGCTGAGATCCTATGGGTTCAAGGGCGATATCGAAGTCATGCCCAACGGGACCGACCTCATCGTGACCGACGAGGAACTTCCCGGCCTGCGTTCCTCGGGCGAAAAACTCTACGGAATACCCGCCGGAATTCCGATGCTGCTCTACATCGGCCAGCACATCAAGGAAAAAAACCTAGAGATCCTGATGGACTCACTGGGAGTCCTGCACGCCAGGGGCGTCGATTTCAGGATGGTCTTCATCGGCGGCGGCTATCACGCCGACGCGCTCAAGGAAAAGGCGAAAAACCTCGGGCTCGGCGAGAAAGTGACCTTCAAGGGCATCATCCGCGACAGGGAACAGATCAAGCAGGCCTACGCACGCGCCGACCTCCTCTACTTCCCTTCGCTCTACGACACGTCCAGCCTCATCGTCAAGGAATCGGCGGGCATGCGCCGGCCTTCCCTTCTCGTTCGGGGATCGTCGACAGCCGCCGGCGTGCGCGACGGCGAAAACGGCTTCCTAGCGGGGAATTCGGCCGAAAGCATGGCCGACAAGCTGCAGGTCCTTCTCGCCGACAAGGCCCTGATGGACAAAGCCGGCCAGGGCGCTTACAAGACGCTTTACAGATCCTGGGAGAGCGTGATCGGCATGGTGGCGGAGCGCTACGAGCGGATACTCGGGGACTGGAAGGGACGCTGAATCTTCGTTACCTAGGGGCGCCGCCAGAGCGGCAGCGCCTCTAGGCTGCGCTCCTACATTGAAGTTCCTAAACCGTGCCTCTAGCCCGTGACGCTGCAGGCCGCTCCGCCCGCGATGGACAGAAGCTGGGCGAAGGTCATCGGCACGCCCGTGGAATTCGTGCCCGCCGCGGGGTAGATGGTTTCCCATCGCGAGAGGCTTTCATCAATATATATTGGAATATTCTCGACGCCGAAAGGGCAGACGCCGCCAGGCCAGAAGCCGGTGAGGGCGAAGGTCTCTTCAGCGCTGGTCATCGACATTTTCTCGCCGCAAAGCCGCTTGACTTTGCCGGATGAAATCTTCTTGTCCCCTGCGCAGACGATCATGGCCGCGCGGCCGGAAGCTCCCTGAAAGAGCAGACTTTTCGCGATTTGCCCGACTTCCACCCCGATCTTCGCCGCGGCCGATTCGGCCGTGGGCGTCGATCCCTCTTCAAACTCTAGCGCCGCGAGACCGTTGGCGTCCAAAATTGCCTTAACCTTGTCTGGTATCATGGCTGCACATCATGCCACGACCCCGCGCGCCGGTCAATGAATAGACCTAGCTTTCGGCGGACGCGGCGCCTGGGCGGTCAGGACAGACCGGTGATCTTGCCGGTTTCCGTATCGATATCCATTCCCATATAGCCGGGCTTGGAAGGCAGGCCGGGCATGGTGGTTATCTCCCCCGAAAGAGGATAGATGAAACCGGCGCCCGCGGCCAGACGGAGATCGTTGACCGGGAAGACATAGCCTTTGGGGACGCCCTTGAGGGCGGGATCGTGCGAGAGGGAATACTGCGTCTTGGCCATGCAGATAGGAAGATTCCCGTAGCCGAGCTCGCTGAACTTCTCCATCTCGGATTCGGCCTCCGGCGAATAGCTCACCCTGTCGGCGCCATAGACCTCCCTCGCGAGGGTGTCAATCTTGTCGCGGATCGGCATCTCGAGGGGATAGAGGAACTTCACCGAAGAGGGCTGGGAGGCGGCCTTTTCCACGGCGCGAGCCAGATCGGCCGCGCCCTCGCCGCCGAGTTCCCAGTTCCTCGCAAGGCAGGCGTCGGAGGCGCCGGCGGCGAGGGCGGCTTCGCGGATGAGCCCATGCTCGGCTTCCGTATCGCTCGGGAAGGCATTGATGGCGACAACGACGGGCAGACCGAAGCTCCTGATGATGCCGATATGCGCCCTGAGATTGTCGAGACCCTTGCCGAGCAGCGCGAGATCCTCATGCGTGTAGGCCGAGGCCAGAGGTTTCCCCGGGGTGACCTTGGGACCGCCGCCATGCATTTTCAGGGCTCTCACCGTGGCCACGAGGACAACGGCGTCGGGCATCATCCCGGAAGTCCTGCATTTGATGTCGATGAATTTCTCGAAGCCCATGTCGGCGCCGAAACCAGATTCGGTGACGACATAGTCGGCCGCCCGCGCCGCCATTTGGTCGGCCAGGACGGAAGAGTTGCCATGCGCGATATTGGCGAAGGGGCCGGCGTGCACGAAGGCTAACTGTTCCTCGAGGGTCTGGAGAATGTTCGGCTTGAGGGCGTCCTTCATGAGGATGGTCATGGCGCCGGCCACCTTCAAGTCCTCGGTGGTGACGGCCTTGCCCGACCTGTCCAAGGCCACGACGATCCTACCCATGCGCTCGCGGAGATCGGCGAGGCTCGTGGAAAGGGCGAGAATGGCCATCACCTCGCTCGATACGGCGATGTCGAACCCGGTTTCGCGCAAGGGCCCGTTTTCCAGACCGCCAATGCCAACGATGATCTTCCGAAGCGTCCTGTCGTTCATGTCCATGACGCGGCGCCACAGCACGTTGAAGGGGTCGATGTTGAGCTTGCCGAACCCCAGCTTCTCATAATAGGCGTCCGACCAGCGGCTCTCGTGATACATGCGCGCGTCGAGGGCCGTGGAACAGAGATTGTGCGCGGCGCTCACGGCGTGGATATCGCCGGTGAGATGGAGGTTGAAATCGGCCATAGGCACGATCTGGCTGTAGCCGCCGCCGGCGGCGCCGCCCTTTATGCCGAACGTGGGTCCCTGCGAGGGTTGGCGTATAGTCGCTATCGCTTTTTTCCCTATCCAGCCGAGCCCCTGGGCGAGGCCCACGGTGACGGTAGTCTTGCCCTCGCCGAGGGGAGTCGGGGTTATGGCCGTAACATCGATATATTTCGTGCGCTTGGCGGCGGCCGACCTGTCGCGGAGAAATTCCAGGCTCACCTTGGCCTTGTCGACGCTGTAATGCTCCAGGTAACGCTCATCGATGCCGTAACGCCCGGCGATCTCGGAAATAGGCTTTATGGTCGCGGCCTGGGCGATATCGATATCGCTCGGCACGGGATTGCTGCGGACTACGGACATTTTTCACCTCCAGAAGCGGATTTCCCCGAAGCATCGGCTCTTCTGCCTCATCATCGATTAGATATTACGATAAATTAATATAAGCGCCGGAAAGGGTCAACAACGACTATAGAAAGCGGGTAAAGCCTCTCGCGACAACGTCCCCGCCCCTCGTCAGGAGGGAAAGCTTGCCGCCGGAAGCCTCGTCGTCGGTCCAGAACGCCGCGACTTCCTCGCCCAGCTTCACTTCGGACACGAAATCGACCTTCAGTCTGGCAAGGCGTCCGGAACCGCGCTCCTCCATGGGTATGGCGTCGCAGAGCCAGTTGATGAAATGGGCATTGTTGACATGACCGTTATAGTCTATATGGCGATTCCCCACGTTCAGCCTGAAAGACTCGGCCCAGCCGTCGGAGAGGCCTCCGGAAAAACCGGCAAAGCCCTCCATATGCTGTATTCCCGTCGAAAGATCGGGATAGGGCGCGGGAAGGTCCGCCTTCATGGCGGGATCGAGGAGGCGTTCGGGCCGCAGCAGCCTGCGCTTTTCCATGTCGACGATCATGTAATCGTAGAGGGCGCCCGCCAGGCGCCTGCCCGGCGCCGAATACATTTCGATATAGCGGAGCGCGAAAATGCGATCGGTGCCAGCCGGCCAGGTGCGCAGGAGGATCTCGTCGCCCTCGCGCGGAAGGTCTTCGATTTCGATATCGATGCGGGAGAGCATCCAGGTCTGGCCCTTGGCGAACATGGCTCCCATGCCGACCCCGAGCTCATAGGCGTGGTTGCCCGCGATTTCCTGAAAGTAATTGGCCAGCGCCAGCGGGCTGAAAGGCCCGCCATAGCCGCAGTCGTATCCCCATATTTTGTGTTTCGTCTCGTAAGGTTGAACTGACATGATCAGACACTATATCAATATCCCACAACATGTGAAAGTCGCGTTATACTGTGGGCAGAGGTGACAGATGTGTGGAATAGTGTCTTTGATCTATAAGACAGAAAATCCGGACATGGGCAAGGAAGCGGAAGCCCTTCTGAGACGCCTCGAGTACAGGGGCTACGATTCGACGGGCGCTTCCTTCATAGACGACAAGCGAGAAATCGTCCTGCTCAAGAAAACGGGCGCGCCTTCCAAGGTCTGCCCGGCCCTCTCCATAGGCAAGCATTCCGGCCAGCGTTTCATCGGGCAGGTCCGATGGGCCACCTATGGCGCCGTGACCGACGTCAACAGCCAGCCCCATCATGTCAGGTGCAAGATCGAGATGGTGGGCGCGCATAACGGCAATATATCCAATACAGACTCGCTCAAGGCATGGCTTTCCTCCCGCGGCCATGCCGTCATTTCGGACAACGACGGCGAGATCATCGTCCATCTTGTGGAAGAACATTACGCGTCCAATCAGAGGCTCTCGAGCGCCGACCTGGCCGGCATGCGCCAAGCCTACGCGGCCTCGGGACTGCGCGACGGCGTCCCCGACGGCGTCCTTCGCATGATCGATGCCATCAGAAAGACTGAGGCCCTCGCGGAAGGCTCCTACGCGGCCGCCGTGGCCGACCCCAAACTCCCGGGCGTATTCGCCATCAAATCGGGATCCTCGCTCTACGCCGGCGTAGGCAGCGACGCCCGCGGCAACTTCATCGTCGTCTCGTCGGATCTCACTTCGGTGCTGTCCAAGACGCGAGCCCTCATTCCCCTTTCCGAGGGAGAAGGGCTTTGGTTCACCGAAAACAGCTATCTGCTCTTCAACCTCAAGGGGACGCCCGCCTTCTCCAGACCCAAGCTCAGGCGCTCGAAATTGTCGGTCAGGGATACCCAGCTCAATCCCCGCTTCAAGCATTATATGGAGCAGGAAATAATGGGAAGCTCGGCCAACATGGATCAGATTCTCCGTTACTATTTCAGGAATCCCAAGGAGGAGACGCTCGGCGCCATATTCGAGGAGAGGAAGGACGAGTGCAAGGAATCAGCCGACGCGCTCGCCGGCCTGTCGGAAAAATTCGGCGACGAACTGCTCAGGAACGAGATGGAAGCGATATTTACATCGCCTTCCTGGGCCGACGTGAGCGCGCGCGTCGCGGCCGCCGGAAAGTTCCCCGAGGAAAAGCAAGCCTTTGTCTCGGATGAGGCGGAGCTTCTCGACGAGCTGGAACGATTGAGGCCGCGACGCGCCGGCGACCTCGCGCTTATGGATTCGGTGTTCGTGTGGCGGAAGCGCCGCGCCGTGCTGCGCTACCTCAGCGAACTGAAGTCGGCGCTCGCCGAGACGAACAATTCCGGGGGCAGAATCTATCTCGTGGCCTCGGGCACCTCGTACCACGCGGCCCTCACCGCCGCCTATTTCTTCAACGGAATCGCGCATCTTCCTATCTATCCCTGCAATCCAGGCATTTTCCGTTCCATGTATTTCTCGTGCATGCGCGGCGACGACTTCATCCTGGGCATCACGCAGTCCGGGGAGACGAAAGACCTGGTCGACATATTCCAGGACGCCAAGGAAAAGTATCCGGGAATCCGGCGCGCCTGTCTCGTCAACAACGAGAATTCGAGAATTCCCCAGGAACTTTCCGACTTCTATCTGCCCATCCTCTGCGGACCTGAAATCGCCGTTGCGGCGACAAAGTCCTTTATAAATCAGCTGGCCATCCTGTACCTCGTGGCATCAAGTCTCGTTCTATCCGAGAGGGAAGTGAAGGAAAAGCTCGTCGCGGCGAAAGCGCTGATGGAAGACAGCATGGAAACGACGATGGGCGATATCGAAACCGCCGCCACGCGCCTTTTCGCCAAACCTTCGATCCATATCCTCGGAACGAGCCTTATTGGCCTGGCTCGCGAAGGCGCGCTGAAAATAAGAGAGGTGGTGCTCAATCACACCGAAGGGTACGATGCCGCGGAATTCAAGCATGGTCCCAATACCATCCTGGGACGGAACACGCTTTTTTCGCTTTCGGACATGGAACTCCTGCTGGATGAATACAGGACGATGGTGATGAGCGACGGGACGATGGCCAAAGGAAGCGCGAAGGAGATCTTCATTCGGAATCCGGCCCTCATCGAAAGACTATTCAGCGCTTATCCCCTCGTCTTCGTATGCCCGCCGGATGACCGCGACGCGCGGATCACCATCAGCCAGATCCACACGCACAAAATCAGGGGTGCCGACATCATCCTCATAGCCGAGCGCCGGCAGGATCTCGCCCTCGCCGTCGAGGGCAAGCCGATGGGGAGCGATGGATATTGGTCCAAATATATCGAGATTCCCCACACGGACGATCCGTTCGTATTCGTGTTCGGCGCGGCGATCGTCCTCCAATACCTTGCCTACAGGATGTCGGTGCGAAAAATGGAGTGGCTCAATGAATTGGGGGTCGCCGACCACGGCGTCCATCCCGACGCGCCGAAAAACGTCTCCAAGTCCATAACCGTCGACTGAACGGCGGGGAGGGATGCTTTGCCTTACTCGCTTAAATACAGCGCCGCGCCGAGCGCGGTCGCGTACTGGGCGAGTTCGGGGACGATGAAGCGTATGCCATAGATGGGGTAGAGCTTTTCCAGCACGGTGACCGCCGCCGGAATCTGCATCGTGTTGCCCACGACGACAATCGTCGAGTCGCGCTCGGCGCGTGAAGCGAAGAGCGCCAGCATGCCCACGGTCTGGAACACCATATTGACAATGCCCGCCGCGAAATCCTCGACGCTTGGTCGATCGGCCATCTTGCCGAAATTGGACGCGGTGGCTTCGCGCGGCAGCGTACCCACTTCTTTGGAAGAAATATCGCCGACGGTCAGATCGACGCCCTTCACGTCGCCCCGCGAAGCCGCGAGGGCAAGAGTGTCGAAATCCGTGATCCCGGCCAGGGCCTTGCCGAGCCCCAGGATCGTGCCTCCACCGATGCCCGAGCCGCCCACATGGCGCGCCTGCCTGCCTTCGGCGTGGACGATGGCCGTTCCCGTCCCCACGGAGACGACCAGGGCCCGCTCGGCGCCGGAAAGCTCCAATCCGCCAAGGCCAACGGCCTGGAATTCCTCCACGTGCTCGACCTTTATGCCGAGAACGTCCTCCCCGATGGCGCTGGAGCCGACGCCGGTCACCGCGAGCCTCGTGATGTCGCCCATCTTCTTTCCGGCCACGGAAAGAAATTTCCCGATGGCCCCCGCGGCCGAAGTGACGGGATCGCTCGCCTTGACCGTGGCGCAGATTCTTTCCTTATTGGGTCCGAGGCCGACGATCTTGGTCGTCGTGCCGCCGATATCTATGCCGACTATCATTATTTCCTCGCTTCTTGGTGTCTGCCCGCGCCGTAAGACGACAGAAAAGCGTCCAACGTCGGCCGCAGCGACGGATCATTCGCGGCGTTGAACAGGATCGCTTCCAGATAGCCGGCCGGATCGCCCGTGTCGAGTCTCGTTCCGGCGACGCGCGTGAAGGCCATCTTGCCCGCCTCGATCATGCGGTCCAAGGCGTACGTATGATAATACTCGCCCTTGCCATGTTTCGCCCAACCTTCCTCGAGCCTGTCGAAAAATTCCGGAGTATACAGATATCGGCCGATGGACACTTCGTGGCTGGGTTCGCTGCCGCGAGCCGGCTTTTCCACGAAGCCTTTCACGCCGACGCCGTCTTTTTCCGGATCGACGATACCGTAGCGGGACACGTCGCCGGGTTCGAATATCGTGGCCAGGATGCACTTGCCCGTTTTATGGTACACGTCGATGAGCTGGCGCGCGAGGGGGATATCGCCCAGGACCAGATCGTCAGGATAAGCCACGACGCAGGGTTCGCCGCCGATGAGGTTTTTCACCTGCAGCAGCGCGTGTCCGGTGCCCATCATCTCCGTCTGGCGCACGAAGGAAATGCGCGCCGGCGGCGGGCTTATCAAGGCAAGCTTGTCGGCTTTACCTTCCCTCGCAAAAAGGCCTTCCAGCTCTATCTCGCGGTCGAAATAGTCCTCGAGGGCTTTCTTCCTCCGCGATGAGATGATGATGATATCCTTGATGCCCGAGGCGATGAACTCATCGACGATATAGGCGATGCTCGGCTTCACGCCGACGGGCAGGAGTTCCTTGGGAACGGTCTTGGTGACGGGCAGAAAACGCGTGCCATAACCGGCTGCGACGATGATCCCTTTCATGGCGTCGATTCTAGCCCCCCGGCAGCTATTAGGCAAGGCTGAGCGAAGGACAATGAAGCGTGGCGGAGATAGCGTCCATATTGATCGGCGAATCCGAGCGCTGCCGATAAACAACAGGATATCCCCGCGAAATACGCGGAGATATCCTGTTGTTATAATTTAAATGGATCGTGCGAGTGTTATCTATTTCTTGAGGGCGTATTGGGCAGCGCTTTCTCCCGCGATTTTTCCCCATACTATGCAGCTTGTATTCGCCAAGCCGCCGATGGATGCGCCGCCGCCGATATTGGCTCCGCCCGCCAGCTCTCCGCATTCGAACAGGCCGGGAATGGGTTTGTCTTTCGCGTCAAGCACTTGCGCAAGCGGATTCATCTTAGGACCGCCCTTCGTGAGCATGACGTAAGGGACTGTCTTGACGGCATAGAAGGGACCTTCCGTCAGGGGAATCAGGGAGCCGGTCCTGCCGAATTCTTCATCCTTGCCGGACGCGCATGAGGCGTTGTACGCCTTGACGGTGGCTTTCAGGGCCTCTCCATCAATGCCAGCAGCCTTTGCCAAAGCTTCGAGGGAATCCGCTTTTAAAACGACTTCGCCCTTGACGGCTTCCGCGTCAAAGCGCGCCCAATTTTGATCCGGTTTGTTGTTCACGACGAAGAGAGGGGTTTGGGATTCCTTCATTTTCTGGGTGAGGATCATGTAGACGATATTCTCAGACGCGGTTGCCCAAGCTTGCTTTTTCTTTCCGTCCGTGCACCCGAATTCGTCGATGAAGCGTTCCCCGTCTTTGGCAACCCAAATAACTCCCGGGTATTTCGTATTCAAGGCGGTCACGGTGTGCTTAAATCCGCTGTCAGAGACGGGAACTCCTCCGGCATAGGCGGGCAGATAACTCATGTTGGAGAAGACAGCGCCGGCTTTTTCCGCAAATACATATCCGTCGCCCGTCACGAAATCCGGTGAATCCGTCAGGACGTTCTTGAAATTGTATCGATGTATCCACTCCTCATTGTGACCATACCCGCCCGTAGCCAGAATGATCGATGCGGCCTTGTAAGTGGTCTTTGCTGCGTCGGCAATCACGACACCGGTTACGGCTCCTGATTCGATTATGATGTCTTGGACCCGAGTATTCAGGAGAAGAACGATTTTTCCATTCTTGATATGCTTGTAAAGAAGCGGCTTGATCGTCTCCAGGATGGCTACTCCGTTCCCCTTGACCCTGTGTTCCCGGGGCGTTCCGAACGCATCGTAGGTAGCGGGCTGGGTCGGGATCCTGTCGCCGAAATCGGCGCCCAGCGAATCCATCCAGTCCACGGCCGCCGCGGAGTTGTCGACATGTTTCTTGGTAAGCTCAGGAATATTGAGGCCACCACCCATCGATTTGATGTCGGCCATGAATTTTTCCGGCGTATCCTCGATCCCCGCGGCTTTCTGCATCTTCGTACCGGCTCCGCTCAGGGTACCTCCCGCGTAACGTCCCGATCCGCCTATGTCTCCATTTTTCTCGATGAGATATACCTTGGCGCCTCGATCAGCCGCTTCGATCGCAGCGTTTATTCCTGCCGATCCCGCGCCTATGACGATAACGTCAGGATTCATGAAGGCAAGAGGTATGTCCTTTTTCTCGTCAACAATACCTTGAGCTTTTTCGAGGGCCTTCTTCACGGCTGCCTTGATGGCTGCCGAAGTGACGCTGGCTCCAGCGACTGAATCTACGTCAACGCTTCCCGCCTTGACGATGGCCGCGGGGATCTTCTCCAGAGCTGCGTCCGCGATGCCCTTTGTCTCGCTCTGGGAGACGATGCCGACTTTCACTATGCTGTTCGAATTAACGGTTACGGAAACGATCACATCCCCATGCATGCCAGGCGCCGCCGCTTCATAGGTCCCGGCTTTGTATTTGACTGAACTATCGCCCGTGCTCGCACAAGAAACGAATAGTATCAAGAAAACGGCGAGAAGCGTGAGGAGTCCAAAAACTCGTGACTTTGTTTTCATCCTTGTTCAACCTTTGTTGTAGAATTCTTGAGCTGGAATAATTCCTTTTTGCTCTATTCGCTCTATTATTCATTTAAATCCAGTTTTAAACAATATGATTGCATAAATATCGATAAAGAAAGACCATATTTGCTTCATTTTCTTCAGGACGATCCTTTCTCACAACGTCAACACGTCAATTGGCGCGTTCAGCCTACGCACCACCCGCCCTTCCCTTCGTTCTTCGCCTTGTAGAGCCCGCGATCGGCCATTTGCAGGGTCGCCGTCAGCTCCTCGAAGCTGGGCTCGCCGCCGCAGCAGAATGCCACCCCGGCCGAAACGGTGTATCCGACGACTCTCGGCGCTCCATTTACCGCCGACGCGTCCTGGACCGCGGCGACGCCGGATTGCCTGCAATCCGAAACGAGGTGATCGGCGATCGTGTTGGCTACCTCGAGAGGACAACCGCGCAGGACGAGGAGAAACTCGTCGCCTCCGGTTCTCACCACGCAATCGTCGGCGCGGATGTTCCTCTGGGCGACCCTTACCAGATCGACGAGAATGGCGTCGCCCGTCGCGTGGCCGAAGCTGTCGTTGATGGATTTGAAGTTGTCGATATCGAAGGCCAATACGGAAAAGGGCTTCTTGAGATCGTCAGCGAGAATCGGCAGTATTTTCCGGTTGTAGCATCCCGTGAGTTCGTCGTGGAGCGCTTCTTCACGGAACGAGGCCGCCCGTCGCCGCTCCACGATGAGCGCTCTGTAATGACCCAAGGCATCGTAAACCACGAAGCCGCAGGAAGCCAATGCCAGCACGATAAAACCGTAATGGGAGACCATGATGGCCCCGGGATCGTCCACCAGGACGAGAAGGATGATGTCGCGCGTCGCGCTGAGGAAGGCCACGACGACGCCGAAGACGATGATCCGCAGGGAACCCGCCTTCCGGGCCTGGCCGGCCACGATCACCAAAAGATAGGTCTGCAGCGGCAGAAAAGCGAGATAGGTATAGCCGTAGAGGCGTTTTATGGCGACGATGTCGCCCGGGTAGACGAGAACTAGGGCGAAGCAGGCCAGCTGCATGGCGGTGAAGATGATGGCGAAAATATCCGGTTTTCTGTCGAGAAGCTTCAGGTAGGCTATCACGAAAAGCGCGGCGCTCAGGTGGCGCAGCGATACGACGATTTTCTTGAAAGCCACGAGCGAGATCGGGAGACGCTCCAGATAGACGAAATCGGCGAGGAAAACGGCGACGGCGATACCGGCGATGCCCAGAAGGATGTTGGATAGCCTGCTCAGGTCGTTGAAGATCCCCATGCTCAGGACGATGATCGAAAACGCCAGGATCGCGCCCATCGAGAGCCAGATCGCGCCGTTGGAAAAGAGCATTAAGAGAAAGAGCCGCGGTCCGTGGCGGTTCGCGTCGATCAGATACGGCAATACGGTGATTCCCGCCTCATAGGTGCCCGCTATGCGGGCGTCGATGGTGTTTTCGATCGAAAGCAGGCCGGCGGGAACGGGAAAGACATGCACCGCGTTCCATATGCTGGATCGCCCATCCTTTGGATCGCCGCGTACGCCTATAGGCAGGCCGTTGAGGGTCACCGCCAGCGAGCTTCCCGCCATCTGCGGAAACACGATGGCCCAGTTTTCGCCGCCCGCGATCGCGCCAGGAACGCGAAGCTTCATATGGAATACATAGCCGCCGGACTGGAAGGAGGCATCGCCTGTGCAGGAAATGAGGATCGGCAGCGCTTTTGTCCCGAGAGAGACTCCATCCCTCTCGATCGCCGCCGAGGGTTCCGCAAGCAGCGCGTCGCGTGGCGCCTTGTAGGCGGACAGGAAGGCCTGGAGCGCGAAGACTACTAAAAACACCGCGGCGATGTACGCCGCGCTTCTCATGTTCGCTCGAGGGGAAGGTTTGGGCATGCCCGCCTCGTTTTCCTTCATCGGAAAAGCGATCCCTCGGGAAAATGCCTCGCGGCCAAGCCCTTCAGGCCCAGCTTATCGAGGGTTTCCGCCGTCGGCACTCCCGTTTCCCCATCCCAGCCCATAGCCGCCCAGTGCAGGCCGACCTTTTCGGCCAGGGGCAGAGTCTTGCCTTTCAAGGGGCCGTTGGAAAGCGGAGGCGCGCCGCGCATGCGTTCGGTGACGAAACAGTCGCGCGGATGGATTCCCTGCTTGATATTGAAGAGCTGGCGCAGGGTCTGCGCTCGCCTGCCCATTTCCATATACTCGTCGGGCGACAGTTCCATGCCCGTCGCCGCGTTGAAAAAGGCGAAAAGATCCCAGTGCTGTACGCCCGTGATCATGGCGAAGAGACAGCCTCCCGCCATGTCGGCCACTTGTTTGTAGAGCGTGCCGGCCACTCCCTTCATCGCTTCTTCCTCGGTGGCGCCGTACTCGCGCGACTTCAGGTATACGAGCGGCACCTTCGGCGCCCAGGACACCCTCGTCCAGAGCCGCATAACGTTGTAATAGACGCCGGAGGCGATCGTGTGGCGTCCCGGCGTTGGGTCGGCCGAGTAGGACACTCCCATCTGCGGATCGGCCCGCGAATCGTGCATGCCGGGCTCCTGTCCTCCCGCCTGCGCCGCGAAAGATTCAGAGGAACGCCCCAGTTTCTTCGCTGCCGCGGCGGCGCCGTCGGCGAAGAGCTCGCCTATGCCCTGGCGCCTCGCCATGAGCTCGAGGAACTCCACGATGGCTTCGCTGCCGCCCCACTTCAGGTCAATGCCGCCCAACGCGGCTTCGCTCAGGATTCCGCGTTCCCGGCACTCGATGGCGAAGGCCACGGTCGATCCCGCGGAAATTGTGTCGAGGCCGCTCCTGTTGCATATGTCGTTGCACCTGAAGATGGACGCATGGTCGTCGTTGAGCAGGAGCGGGCCGAAAGCGGCGTGCGTCTCGTACTCCGGTTTGTGCATATGGCCGCCGCCGGCGATGATGCCGCTCACGTCGCAGATGCCGCCGCAGCCGATAACGCAGGAATAGCAATGGTATTTCTTCGTTTCGAGGTCCGTGACCTTCTGGGCGTTGAGCTTTTCGTATTGCGCCTTCGGGAACTCGGCCGGGCCGTCCTTCCAGTTACCCACCGGCGTATCGCCGTTCACCACGCCCCCGGTATTGTTGTAGATCGTGCCCCAGCGCTTGAAAAACGCCGCGCTCAGGATGCCGTCCATGCGGAAGACGAGGGGCAGTCCCATCATTTTTCCCACGAAGGCCAGGTGTTTGCCCTTCACGAAGGCCGGGATGTTGGTATTCTTCACCGATTCGGTGAATCGCTTGGAGAGTTCCATCACCTTCTGCGGATTGGCGCAGGGTATTTTGGCGCTTCCGGATAGAACGATGGCCTTGAGGCGCTTCGAACCCATGACGGCGCCCACACCCGAGCGCGCGGCGTAGCGGCCGCCGTCGTTGGAGATACCGGAGATGAGCGACAGGTTCTCGGCGGCGTAGCCTATGGCGGCCATCGCCGGTTTTTTGGCGCCTTTCCACGAGGCGAAAATCGCTTCCTCGGTTTCGACGGCGTCCTTGCCCCAGAGATCCCCGGCCGGTTCCAGCCGGGGGCCTTCGTCATCGCAGAAAAAAACGACGGGTTGGGCCGAGATTCCCTTGAAGAAGATGCCGTCGTAGCCGCAGCGTTTTATCGCCGGGGACAGGGTGCCGCCGCAGTTGGCGTCTCCCCAGCCGCCGGTGAGGGGCGACTTGCAGGCCACCATCCAGCGGCCGGTCATCACCGACCCGGTCCCGGTCAGCGCCCCCGACATGAAGGCGAGCAGGTTTTCGGGACCGAGCGGGTCAGCGCCGGCGGGAATTTCGTCGATGAGAATTCGCGCCGCGAGGCCGATCCCGCCGGCGCACTCGCGGTACATTTCTTCTGGCGGTGTCCGCGTCTCGAAGGCGCCGCTCCCCAGATCGACGAAGAGCAGCTTGCCCATGCAGCCTTTCATGATTGCCTCCAGACGCGGTCAGCGCGCAAGGAAATCTTCGCGGGGAGGAGAAAAAACATCGAGGAGCCGCCCCTTGGCGAGACATTTGGTTCCATGCCGCGCGCCGCCGGGAACAAGGACGCAATCCCCTTGCTCCAGCCTGTAGGTCGTCGCGCCCACGAAATAATCGAAGCTTCCGTCGAGACAATAGGAGATCTGCTCATGGGGATGCTGATGCTCGGCTCCCACGACCCCGGTTTCGAAAATCACCTCGACGACCATCGATTTCTCGCCGTAGGCCCTCACCTTGCGCGACAGAAGACCGGGATCGAGAATTTCGAGCTTGGCCGCTATGTCCGGGAAAAACGTTCCTTCCATGAAAGTCCTCCGCCCAACGCCGGATTTCACCGACGTCAAATTCCGTCTTGACTATATCATGAAATTCTGCGACGATACACGAAATCTTCAAGAAAGGAGCCGAAGCAGTGTTTGTAAACGTAACGTCATCGTACCGAAACGTACGCGCAGCTGCTTAAGGCTCGAGTACAGAAAGAACACCCCCTTTCTCACATCCTTAAGCATCTCCGCGCCACCAGTCAGCTGCGCTGAAAGCGAAAGCGCAATCGCCATGCCGGCAGGGATTATTCCCTCCGGAACGGTACCGCACCACGTGCGGGAGCATTAAAATCATGGGCACGCAAGCCGCAAAAAAAAGCATCGACAATCTTCTTCCAGCCCTGCGCCGCAAGGCGGTGGGACTATTCGGCGTGTACAGAGGGCTTCCAAAACCCCTCTACATGCTGTGCATCGCCACCATCATCAACTCGATGGGCATTTTCGTGTTTCCCTTTCTCACCCTCTATCTCACCGGCAGGTCCGGAATGAGCCAGGGTGAAGCGGGCAACTTCATGTTTTTCATCTCGATCGTCTACATACCGGGCAACTTCATAGGCGGGAAACTGGCCGACCGATGGGGACGCAAGCGGCTCATGGTCGTCACGCAGATAATCTCGGCGGCCCTGTACATCCCCTGCGGCTTCCCTATGTTCTCGAAGTATGTTCCCTGGCTCATTCTCCTGAGCGTGTTCTTCGACGGAATCACCGATCCCGCCCGGTCGGCGATGATGACGGATCTCACCACGCCGGAGAACAGGCGCACCGCCTTCTCGCTCCAGTACCTCGTCCACAATCTCGGCTTCGCGGTGGGATCGCTCATCGCTGGCTTCCTCTTCGAGCACGCATCGTCATGGCTCTTCTGGGGAAACGCGCTGGCCGTCTTCGCCGCCACCGCCATCGTGGGCGCCAAGGTGGGCGAAACGAAGCCTACCCAGCAGCAGATCGACGCGACCATCGGCACGGGAAGCACAGAGGAGGCCCACAAGGGCTCGCTGGTCCAAGCCCTGATGTCGCGGCCCTTCCTCATCGTTTTCACGATGATCGTGACCTGGTACGGCTTCGTCTACAACCAGCACCGCTTCGCCCTGCCTCTCCAGACGAAAGCGCTGTTCGGCGAATCAGGAGCGGCCATCTTCGGAACCTTCATGACGCTGAACGCCGTCCTCGTCATCTTCCTCTCGACGCCCGTGATGGCCCTTTCGAAAAAATGGAAGCCCATCAATTCGGTGGCGCTGGCCGGAGTCTTCTACGCGGTGGGATTCGGCATGATAGGACTGTCTCGCAATATCTGGCTTCTTTACCTGTCCACGATCCTGTGGACGCTGGGAGAAATCGTGAACGCCACGAACGAAGGCGCCTATGTGGCGAACCACACGCCCATCTCGCACCGTGGAAGATTCCAGGCGGTGCTGCCCTTCATCGGGGGAATAGGCTGGACCATAAGCCCTCCCGTCATCGGCAGGCTCATAGACGCCACCAGCCTCGACGCCGCCTGGCCTCTGGTGGGCGCCATAGCCGCCGTCGCCGCGGGCCTGCTCTGGCTCCTGGGCAAGATCGAGGATCGAACGCTGGCCAGGCGGCCAAAAATCGCCCCGGAAAGCGCTCCAGGAATCGACCAGAAAGGCGCCGGGGAGGCTTCTGTGGAAATTCGGGATTAATGGAGGTATACTGTAGTGGGTGGCGGAGCGGTTTACCGGTCTTCCACCCAGCCAAGCCACAGGGAAACAAGACCGAATGGACATAAAAAGAGAGCGTTCGGTGGGCGATATTGGGATTGAACCAATGACTTCTACCGTGTGAAGGTAGCACTCTCCCGCTGAGTTAATCGCCCACCCAACGCTCTCGACTGGTGGCCATCCTACCAAAGCCCCGACAGCGTGTCAAGAAGCGGCTTGCGGAGAAACGATGAGACAGGAAAACGTGAGCATACCCGCAGGATATCCTTCCGGGATAAAAACGCGAAAAAGAGCCACGCGTCAGGAAGTCGTCATAGAACTCACGCGCAAATCCATCCATCTTCTGATAGCCTTCGTTCCCCTTCTCCTGTCGATCTCGAAGACGCTGACTATCGCTCTCCTGGCGGTCGGCACCTGCGGTTACGCCGTCTTCGAGACCTTGCGCATGAAAGGGATCCATATCCCGCTGATCTCCGCCATAACCGCGCAGGCGGCCCGGCTCCGCGACGCGGGCCGCTTCGTCAAAGGGCCGGTGACGCTTGGACTCGGGGCGCTCGCGTCGGTACTGCTCTTCAGCCCAACCTCGGCCTCGATAGCCATCTATATTCTGGCCTTCGGCGACAGCTTTTCCAGCATCGTCGGCAAAACCATAGGAAAAGTAAAAATGCCTTTCACGAGGGGCAAATCGCTCGAGGGAAGCCTTACCTGTTTTTTGGTTTCCCTGCTTTCCGCCTTCGCCATATCGCGCAAATTCGGCCCGTCCCTGATCATCGCCGGCGTTTCCACCTTCGTCGAAGCGCTGCCGGCCAAGGATTGGGACAATATTCTCCTCCCCCTCGCGGCTGGCCTGACCGCGACGCTCATGGGGTTTTAGCGGGGAGCCGTTTCAGGAGAGCTTCCGCCGGAAAACCTACTGCCAGAGGTAGAATGAATGCAGTTTGTAGATATAGAGGACGCTTCCCAGCGCCATGGTCACTAACGACACGAGACTGAGCGCCGGCGATCCATCGCGGCTCAGATAATGCGTGCCGGCCGTCAAGGCGGCGATGCCGAGCGCTATCAGATAATATGCCTTATCGCCTCTCACCCTCACCGCTATAAGATAATTCGCTATCGTTATGAGAATGATCGCGAGCGAAAACCCTTCGATGAGGCGTCCATAGCCCACCTTGAATATGATGTTCCGCGTCCATATGCCCGTGTTGACAGGCAGAATTGAGACGAGGGCTATGCTGATGCCTACGCAGGCGGCCATTATGGAAAACTGTCTGTCGTTCCGCATTCCCGACGCGTAAAGACCGGAGATGAATATGGCGATGTAGCCCAGGAATCTCGTGCCGATGTAAAGCTTGTCGATGACGGCCAGCAGCGAATCAGAGCCGCCGTTCAATCCCACGAACAGATGGACGAGCCTTAGGGAATCGAAGGATACCGTGGCGAGCCAGAAGGCGAAAAAGAAGATCTCGGCCGAAACGGTCTTCCTGAAGGTCCTCAGAATGAAGGCACCGACCAAAGAAGCGAAGAAAGCGGCCGAAAGCGCGTCGGCCAGGGAAAGCGCGAAGGAAGAAATTCGCCATCCTAGAATGGTATGGACCTTGTAGATTTTGCGTTCGATGAGGAAAATCGGGACATCCCTGCGCAGGATGAGAAGAATCGAGAAGGCCAGGGCGAGCAGGAACATGGCGCCGCTCACGCCAAAGAGAATCCAATAGGTGCGTCGTCGGTTCTGAAGGGTCACAGTCGATAAGATAGCGCGAAAAGAAGCCCGCTTGAAGCCCCCGGAGGCGCGATTCGCTTTCCGCGAAGCAGGATGCGCAGCCCATCCGATTGAAAGAGCCTTCGTTTTTATATATAGTTCCTTATCTTTTTCCATGGTGAGGTGACCTATGGCCGAAAAAATCACGCCCCGCGAAGTCGACTACTCCCAGTGGTACATCGACATCGTCCTCAACGCGAAACTGGCGGACTATTCGCCGGTGAAAGGGTGCATGGTGATTAGGCCTCGCGGTTACGCCATATGGGAGCGCATCCGCGACGAGTTCGACAGGCGCTTCAAGGAAACCGGGCATCAGAACGCCTATTTCCCCCTCCTCATCCCCATGAGCTTCCTCAAGAAGGAAGCCGATCACGTCAAGGGCTTCGCCCCCGAGCTGGCCGTCGTCACCCACGGAGGCGGCGAGGAACTCGAGGAGCCCTACTGCATCCGTCCCACGAGCGAGACCATCATCTGGGCGAAGTACAAGGACTGGATCCAGTCCTGGCGCGATCTCCCCCTCCTCATAAATCAGTGGTCGAACGTCGTCCGCTGGGAAAAGCGCACGCGTCTCTTCCTCAGGACGAGCGAATTCCTCTGGCAGGAAGGCCACACCGCCCATGAAACCGAAAAGGAAGCGGTCGAGGAAACCCTGCGCATGATCGAAGTCTACCGCGACGTCGTGGAGCGCTATCTCTGCGTGCCCGTGGTCGTCGGCGTGAAGAGCGAGACGGAAAAGTTCGCCGGCGCCGTCAACACCTACACCATCGAGGCGATGATGCAGGACAAGAAGGCCCTCCAGGCGGGGACGAGCCACTTCCTGGGACAGAATTTCGCCAAGGCTTTCGACGTGAAGTATCAGACCCGCGAAGGCGGTCTCGACTATGTCTGGGCGACGAGCTGGGGCGTTTCGACGCGACTCGTCGGCGCCGTCATCATGACGCATTCGGACGACAAGGGACTCGTGCTGCCCCCCACCCTCGCGCCCGAGGAAGCCGTCATCGTCCCGATCTACAAGAACGACAACAAGGCGGCCATCCTCGCCTACGCGGAGAAGACCCTGGCCGCGCTGAAGGCGGCGGGCATCCGCGCCCTCCTAGACGGCGACGATTCATCGAGCCCCGGCTGGAAATTCGCCGAGTGGGAGATGAGGGGAACCCCGGTGAGGATCGAAATCGGCCCCCGCGACATGGCTTCGGAAAAACTCGTCCTGGTCCGCAGGGATACGGGCGAAAAATCCTTCGTGGCCGCGGCCGACGCGGCCGACGCCGTCAGGAAGCTCCTCGACGGAATCCAGACCTCGCTCTACGAGCGCGCCGTGGCTTTCCGCGACGCCAATACCGTGAAAATAGGCTCCAACAAAGAGCTGATGGATTTCTTCGGCGCCGAAGGCATGGGTACCGCCGACGCCCACGGCGGCTTCGCCGAAGCGCTCTGGTGCGGTTCCGCCGAGTGCGAGGCCGGGCTCAAGGCCAAGGTCAAGGCCACCCTGCGCTGCCTGCCCCTCGGCCATCAGGAGGGCGTGGACGGAGTCTGCGCTCTCTGCGGAGCTCCCGCCAAGCACAGGGCCATCTTCGCGAGAAGTTACTGATTTGATTGTATAACGAAGTTTTAAAACCCGGAGACATCTCCGGGTTTTTTCATCGCTTCGCGCCTTCCTCTATGACTTCTCTCCGGAACAGACCCGATCGCGGCCTTCCTTCTTGGCCCTGTAGAGGGCCAAGTCGGCTTCCATAAGCAGCTTTTCCAGCGTCGCGGTCCTGTCGCCCTCATCGGATACCGCCACCCCGATGCTGATCGTCGTCGCGATACTCTCATCCCTATAGGAAACGCGAAGCGCCGCGATACTCTCCCGCATGTCTTCGGCCACGGCCAGAACCTTTTCGGGATCGATGGCTGTAAGCACGACGATGAATTCCTCGCCGCCATACCTGCCGAGTATGTCGGAAGCGCGAATCCTTTCCTTCAATGTCCGGGCGACGGCGACGAGAACCGCGTCGCCGGCCTGATGCCCGTACCTGTCGTTGACGACCTTGAAAAAATCGAGGTCGATCATGAGAAGCCCTATTCGGCCGCCATAGCGCTGGATACGGGATACTTCCTTTTCCGCGTCGTCGAAAAACCTGTGTCGGTTGAATGTTTTCGTGAGCATGTCGTAGTTGGCGAGACGGTAAAGCTTCCTCAGCAGACGGTGAAGCCCCGTGACGTCCTTGAACAGGAATACCCGGCCGACATTCTTCTTCCGGTCGATGAGCTTCGTCATCTTGGCTTCGAAGTAGCGCGTCCGGCCGTTCCGGACGATCTTCAGTTCCTTGTTCCGTGAAGCGGCGCCGTCCAGCGCGACCCCTTCGGGAAAATCGCCAAGCTTCTTCCCGATCGCGTCGGCGCTGAGCCAGGAGAATACGGAGCCCGCCGCCTTGTTGTAGTCCGAAATCTTGTCCATGGAATCCAGGATGAGGATGCCCTCGCTGATGCCCGAGAACACGATGTCCTTGACGAGCTGGTCGGACTGCAAAAAATCGTGGCGCACGATGGCTACCGAAAAAAAGAAAGCCGCCCCCAGGAACCCGAAAGGGGCAAGATCGATGCCGTAGGGAGACAGGCCGAACAGATAACAGGTTTCGAAGAGCCCTACCCAGGCGGATCCCAGCATCATCCAGAACGAAGTGCTGGCCGTCCCCAGCTTCGAAGTCCTCCATTGCATGAAAAAAGCCGCGAGACTCAACAGCATCATGGCGTTCGAATAGATGACGAACACGGTGTACCAGGGTCCCTTGTCCAGCCTTGCGAGGAGCTGCCCGCCCACGACGATGGCCGACACTTCGCGGTAATGGAGATGAAGGAAATCGTTGGTCGCGGAAAAGAAAATGGTGAGGGTGGGTATCAGGAGGAGGGCGAGATAGATGCCGAAAGATGGCTCGCGCTTGACCCTGGATTTATGGGCGATGAAAAACCATACCGTGGAAATGAAGGACAGGCCAAAGTATTCGAACTTCAGCCAGAATTTGATCTCCTCCAGGCTTTGGGCCCCCAGCTCGAAGGCATAGCCGGCGACATAGATCATGACCGCTATGGACATGATGGCGAAGAGAGAGGAAAGCTGATTGTGCCGGTGCGCGATGCTGTAGCAGAAAATGCAGAAAAATACGACCGCAGTCAGGTAGAGAATTCCGCGGAGAAAAAACAGCACTGAAATCCTCCATCATCCCTGATCGGGGCGATATGCTATTTTTTTGCACAGCAATTTCCGCTTATGATAAAGATTTCCCGGAGAAATGGGTAGTACCGGGGGAGAGTATCAGGACACTCTCCCCCTCCAGGGTCAGCGCAGCAACTGCCTTACTTCGCCCGATCCAAAATCGGTTACGGAAATGCTGGGGTAGCCGCGGTAATACACGGACCCCGAACCGTAAATCCTGGCGTCGAGGGAGTCCAGAACCCGAAGAGTACAGGATCCGGAACCGTTTATCGCCACGACAGCCTCGCCGGCGGTGAAACCCGTGGCCTGAATGTTCCCCGATCCGTAGATTCTGGCGTCCAGTCGATCGGAACTGCCCGATAGCTTCATATTTCCAGAACCTAGAATGGTCGCGGTGACGTGATCGTATTCGAAATCGCCGGAAATGACGCCCGAACCCTGGTCGGTCATGACGATCGATTGCCCGCTGAAACGGTTGAGAACGGAAATATTGCCCGAGCCGTAGACGCCGATTTCATTCAGCGTGGGAAGCGTGACATCAACCGTGAATTCCGTATAGCGGTAGAGACTTTTACCCGGCTGCAGGGCGATGACGAGCGCGTCGTTCTCGGTATGGATATCCAGGTACTCGACGAGGTTCTCGTCGATGGTCACGCTGACCGACCTGGAGGATCCCATGCGCAGGCGAACCTGTCCCGAGGTCATGTTCTTCACCGCGCCGTACCCAGAAACGGGCAACGAAGCGGTGACAACCTTCCCGTTTCCGACAAAGTCGCCCGGAGTGACCGCGATGACGCAGGATGAGGAAAGAAGAGCCAAAAAAAGAAGTGAGAAGATGGCGCGTTTCATGGAAGTCTCCTGAACGCTGGATATGTCCCTCATGCGAGGCGACTGGCTGAGCGACGGAGTGCTCGCCCCTTGCGGGCGCGAGGATGTTCGGGTCGCTCGAGAAGAAATATACCACTGTGGGAAAGGTCCGTCCATAAAAACCGATAATTTTTTATCTTTTAAAACATTTTTAGTCATTCAAATTCCTTCGATATTTCTTGATGGATCGCCCCGCGGGAAGTAGTATAGAGGACGATGCAGCCAGAAGACTTATTGCTTTTCGCGGCCGACGCGGCGCGACTCATGCTTGAAAGCGGCGGGGAAACCTACCGCGCCGAAGAAACCGCGATGAACATCATAACCAGCCAGGGCGGCGTCGAAGCCGAATGCTTCGCCACGAGCACGGGGCTCATGCTCTCCTTCACCGGCGAGGACGGCAAGGTCCACGCGGTAGTCAGGCGGGTCAA
Source organism: Treponemataceae bacterium (assembly GCA_963677895.2). GTDB lineage: Bacteria > Spirochaetota > Spirochaetia > Treponematales > Rectinemataceae > UBA11090. The sequence continues at coordinate 51,318 of CAXXGJ010000022.1, forward strand.
GCACCGCGAGATGAGCCTGGAAAAAGCGTCGCGGATCCACACGATGGTGAGCGGACTCCAGACCGACAGGATCGACATTCTGGAAGCGACCCGCGAACTCGATGTCATCGAAAGACTGCGCGAACGCCCCTTTGCCATAAGGATGGGAGCGAGCGCCGTCGGCGCCGCCTTCTTCACCCTTCTTTTCGGCGGAAAACCGGCGGATGCCTTCGCCGCCGCGGCCATCGGCGCCACCCTTTACCTTCTCATACGGGGATTCCAGCGCCTGAAGCTGCCCGAATTCCTCACCAGCCTCGCCGGCGGAGGGTACGCGGCCATCGCCTCGCTGGGCATTCAAGCGCTCATCGCCCCGATCAACCCCGACATGACCATCATCGGCGTCATCATGCTCCTCGTCCCCGGCGTGGCCATCACCAACGCGATACGCGACATCATCGCGGGGGACCTGGTCGCAGGCATCGCCCGCGGCGTGGACGCCTTCATCACCGCGGCGGCGATTTCGGCCGGAGCCGGCGGGGCTTTCGCGATATGGAAGCTTCTCGAACTCGGAGGCCTCCGATGAGCCCTGAACTGCTCTCCATAGTCGGCTGGCTCAAGGGTCCGGCATTCGCGGCCATAGCCACCTCGGCGTTTTCGCTCCTGTTCGGTCTTCACTCGATCGACATCCTGCTGGCCTCGGGCGGAGCGGCGGTAGGTTGGGCGATATTCCTCGTCGTGCCTCACGCGGGCTCGCCCGCCTTCGCGGTTTTCCTGGCAGCCCTCGCGGCGGGACTCTACAGCGAAATAATCGGATGGCTGCGATTCAGGCCGGCCACCGTCTACGCGATAGCGGCCATCTTACCGCTCGTGCCCGGAGGCGGCATGTACTACACGATGCTTTCCACCCTCGAGGGCAATTCGACGAAAACGGTCGAACTCGTCATGACTACGCTCATGACCGCTTTTGCCATCGCCGCCGGACTTGCAATTGCCAACGCAGTTGGTAGAATGATCTACCTCGCCTACTCCCATTGGCTCATGAAAGGAAACAGAAAACCATAAGATGTCGCTGGAAACCTTGTTACGCGTACAAATCGACCTTTTCGCGCTCGCCATCCTGGCCATCATGGGCGGCTCCATCATCATCAGGAACAGGGATCACCAATTCATGGATTCCAGACTCTTTCTCCGGCTGATCGTAAGCATAAGCCTTGTGATCATCTTCGAGGGGCTGAGTTGGATCTTCGACGGAAAGCCCGGCGCCGCCATGAGGATAGCGAGCTATGTCGTCAACGTCATTTTCTATGCCCTCATCTTCACGCCGATGGGTGTCTATCTTATTTATGTCGATCACTTCACCGCGCCGAACCGGCCCCTCGTCCTGTCCTTCTATTTCTGGACCGCCATAGCGGTCGCCGTGATGGGCGCCCTCTTCGCCATTCTAGGTCCTATCAAAGGCCTGCTATTCTACCTCGACGAAAACAACACCTATTTCAGGGGCCCGCTCAATGGTTTCTTCAACCTACTCATGACCGTCATGGGACTCCTCCCGGCCTATGTACTCGTGAAGCGGCGCAGAACCATACCCAGCCCTTCATTTTACAACCTCATCCTCTACCCGGTGATGCCGACCATTGGGGGAATACTCCAGCAGTTCGTCTACGGCACCAATCTGTTTTGGGCGGCCACCGTCATCGCCGTCTTTCTCACCTTCATCAATGTCCAGAACAGGCAAATCGACAGCGACTACCTCACGGGCGCCTTCAACCGTTCGAGCCTCCAGGAATACCTGGGCACCTTGGTGCGGAAGGCATGCAGAAACAGAACCTTTGCCGGAATTATGCTCGATCTGGATAATTTCAAGCAGATCAACGACCGCTGCGGTCACGGGACCGGCGACCAGGCCCTCATCGAAATGGCAAGAATCCTTCATGCCTCGGTGCGTAAAACCGATTTCGTGGCGCGCTACGGCGGCGACGAGTTCATCGTGATCCTCGATACTGGCGACGGCGCCGTCGTGGATGAGGTCATCGAAAGGATACGCGCCAACATGAAGGCCGCCAACGGCGCCGAAAAGACCTATACGCTCTCCGCGAGCATGGGCAAAGCGATATTCGATTTGGAAAGAGACAGGAATATCGATACCTTCATCCAGAGGCTGGATGGGCTCATGTACGAAGACAAGACCCGTCTGGCGGTTACCATATGAATAAACGCAGGAGTACTTATGTCATTTACGCTTATAGAGGAACGCCCGGTTCCGGAAATTGATTCCATAGCCAGACTCTATCGACATGACGCCACCGGCGCCCGCCTGCTTTCCATCGCCAACAAGGACGAAAACAAGGCCTTCGGCATCACCTTCAGGACCCCGCCTTCGCGCTCTGACGGCGTCGCCCATATCATGGAACACTCGGTGCTCTGCGGCTCGGAAAAATATCCCGTCAAGGAACCCTTTGTCGAACTGATGAAAGGCTCGCTCAACACCTTCCTCAACGCATTCACCTATCCCGATAAAACCGTCTATCCCGTGGCTTCGACCAACAAGAAGGACTTCTATAATCTCGTCGACATCTACATGGACGCCGTACTCAAGCCGCGCATCACCGAGGACACCTTCCGCCAGGAAGGCTGGCACTACGAGGTCGACGCCGAAACGGGAGCCCTCGCCTACAAAGGCGTGGTCTTCAACGAGATGAAGGGAGCGTATTCCGACCCCGACGACTTCCACGATGACCAGTGCCGCCGCTCGCTCTTTCCGGACACGGCATACGGTCTCGATTCCGGAGGCGATCCCGCCGTCATACCCCGGCTGGATTATGCCGCTTTCCTGGCATTCCATGAAAAGTATTACCATCCCTCGAACTCCTTCATCTACTTTTACGGGGACGACGATCCGGACGAGAGGCTGGCATTCATCGACAAGTGGCTCGCGCCCTATTCGCGCATCGAAGTGGATTCGCTGCCTGGGCTGCAGGCGCCTTTCGCGGCGCCCATCACTCGCACGGCCGTCTACGAAGGCAAGGAACCCAAGGCCTGGACAGCCGTCAACTGGGCGCTGGCCGAACATGGGGACCAGAAGACAACACTGGGCCTCTCGATTCTCTCGCACATTCTCACCACCACGCCCGCATCTCCCCTTCGCAAGGCCCTCATCGATTCTGGGCTGGGTGAGGATCTGGCAGGATTCGGCCTCGAGGACTCGATGAGGCTCGGCGCCTGGTCGGTAGGGCTCAAGGGCGTGCGGCCCGACAAGGTGGCCGAGGTCGAGGATCTAATCCTTTCGGAACTTTCGCGGCTGGCCGAGGAAGGCATCGATCCTGATACGGTGGAAGCATCCATCAACACAGTGGAGTTCGCCCTGCGCGAGAAGAATTCGGGGCGATTCCCCCGCGGGCTCGCGGTGATGCTGGAGGCGCTCAACGAGTGGCTCTACGACAAGGACCCGATAAGGGCGCTATCCTTCGGTGCATCCCTCGCCGAAATCAAGAAAGAGGCGACGGATGGCGGCGTCTACTTCGAAAGGCTCATCCGCGCATGGCTGCTCGACAATCCGCACCGGAGCACCGTGACGATACTGCCCGATCCGGAAGCCGGCGCGCGCCGGGAAGCGGAGGAGAGGGCGGCACTGGAGGCCGCGCGCGCCGCTATGTCCGAGACAGACTTGAAGTCGGCGGCGACCGCCGCGGAGCAGCTTCAGCTGCGACAGAACGCTCCCGACAGTCCCGAGGCCCTCGCCACCATTCCCTCGCTGGAACTGGCCGACCTGCCGAAAAACGCGTCGAGAATACCCTCCGAAACGGGAACGATCGCTTCCTCCACCCTGCTCTTCCACGATCTTCCGACCAGTTCCATCCTCTACCTGGATCTGGCCTTCCCCTTGAATGGGCTGGGCGAAAGGCTCCTCCCCTATATGGGGCTTCTCGGCCGGGCTCTCCTGGAAATGGGAACGGAAGACGCCGACTATGTGACGATGAGCCAGGAAATCGGCAAGCATACCGGCGGCATCGGTACGACAAGCGTGCTCACCACGAAGTGGAACCGTCCCGAGGCCGCGGCTTATTTCGTGTTCAGGTCCAAGGCTATCGTGGAGAAGGTCCCGCAACTTCTGGCCCTTCTCGAATCCATTCTCCTCGGCGCGAAACTGGACAACAGGGAACGGTTCAAGCAGATCGTTCTCGAGGAAAAGGCCCAATCCGAGGCCTCGCTCATTCCTTCGGGCCACCGTCTCGTCGGGCTGAGGCTCCTTTCGAGACTCACCGAGGCGGACCGGATGTCCGAATCCATCAATGGCCTGGAACAGCTTTTCTTCCTCCGCGCGCTCGCCGAGAGGATCGATTCCGACTGGACAGGCGTGCTCGCCGACCTGAGGGCGGCGCGGGACGCGGTGGTGAGCGCCGCGGGCGCGATCGTGAACGTCACCATCGACAGGAATGATTTCGAAAGGCTGAGGCCGCGGCTGGAAGGTTTCGTCGCGGCGCTCCCGCAGGGGCAGGCTGGAACGGCAACCCCGCGGGAACTGGCTGGAACGGCCGGCGCGCCCGCCATGGAACTGCTGACCGCCCCCACCCAGGTGAATTTCGTGGGCAAGGCATATCCGATGGCCGCCGCGGGCGGCAAACCCTCGGGAGCCTTTCTCGTCGCGAAAAAATATCTCGACACCACCTTCCTCTGGGAAAAGGTGCGCGTGCAGGGAGGCGCCTACGGCGGCTTCTCCATGTATGACCTCAACTCGGGCGTTTTCGTTTTCCTCTCCTACAGGGACCCGAACCTCGAAAAAACCCTCGACATCTTCGCGCAGGCTTCCGAATATCTCGATAAACTCGAAATCTCGGAGGAGGAACTCACCCGCGCCATCATCGGGACCATCGGCGGCGTCGACAGTTATCTCCTTCCCGACGCCAAGGGCTTCACCTCCCTTGTCCACTACATGACAGGGTACCGCTACGAGGACAGGCAAGTCATGCGTGCCCAGATCCTGGCGGCCTCGCCCGCCGACTTCAAGGCGCTCGCGGCCTCCATCGCGGCCGCGGCTCCCTACTCCATAGCCGGCGCCCTGAGCTCAACGCAGAAAATAGACGCGCTCCCGGAATCGATGCGCGGCGGAGCGAAGATCACCGCAGTCATGTGACAGCGCCGTTTTTCCGTGTTATAATCCTTCCCATATGAAAGATGCCGCCCTGGAATTGCTTTCAGGACAACATCTTTCATTGTCTTTTCACCAATCTGGAAAGGAGACAAAATGCAGAAAAAAATAAGCGCGGCTTTGCTCATTTTCGCTTGCGTCGCGACATTCGCCGGATTTGCCGAAGGAACAGGGCCTACTATGGAGGCCGGATTCTTCTTCAATCTTTTCCCTATGTTCGAGTACACGACCCAGGCACAGGTCACGACCGGCTCCGACATCTCAGACCGGGCCTTCGGCGAGTTCTACAACAAGCCCGCTTTCGGCTCGGGCGGCTTTTATTTCAAGACGGGACCGATCACCGCCATCGGCATCATGGAGTTCCAGCAAGATATCTGGTCCAAGCTCTATAAACAGTCCATTTTCAACATGCCGGATTCCAGGACAGGCTGGGCTCCCGACATCATCGACCTCGGCACCTTCTATCCCAACGTCGGCTATGTGGATTACGATTCCAACGGCATAAGGCTTTCTTTGGGACGCAGGAAGATAAAGGACGGTCCCGGCACCTACGGCCTCGGAATCTCCTCCGGCAACCCTTTCTACGACCATGTCGCGGCATCGCTGGCCGTGCCGATCGGCAGCGGGAAACTGGGCTATGACTATGTCGCGGTGGGCTTGCAGCGCTGGTCCAACGACGCTTTCACGGGAACCGGAACCCAACCCAAATACTACTTCTTCCACCGGGCTTCCTGGACGGGCAAATACTTTACGATTGGAATCAACGAATACACGCTCATAGCGGACGCGAATCCCGACTTCCAGGACTGGGGCCCCTTCCTCTTCTACCACAACCTTTTCAACAACCACCAGAACGTCATGGCAGGCCTGGACTTCAATTGGACCCCCAAGGATACCTTCGCCTTCTACGGCCAGTTCATCCTGGACGATTTTATGCTCGGCACGGAAACCGGCACCAACCCGACGGCCATCGGTCTCTCGGTCGGCACGGACCTGAACCTCATTCCGGGTTCCCAGACGACGGGGGCCAAGTATTACGATTCCGATTACACATACTATGTAGGCAGGAGCCAGGTGCCCAAGGGCGGTCTCAATGTCCGCGCCGAGGGCTATCTGCTCTCCAGGTATCTCTACCGCAGACAAAGCGGCGCTCCAAACGAAGCCTTTACCGCACAGTACGAAGTCATGTCCAACTGGCCGCAGGGCTATGTCGATGGAAGACCCTTCCTCGCCACTCCCCTGGCCCCCGACACGGCCCTGGGGAGACTGGCTCTTACTTGGGTCGCCATGCCCTGGGAGGCTTCCTTCGCCTTCGAGTACAGGCTCGTCGGTTCCGAGAGCGGCTTGAAGACCTACGATTACAGCACCGTCGACTACACATGGAGCGTTCTCTGGCCCAGCTCTCCGACTACCGAGCTGAGCTTCAAGCTCGACGGAAAATATCGCCTCGGCGCCGCGTCCATGGCCACGGCGGGCGTCATCCTCGTCCTGGACGAGGGCAGTCCGGCGGTGACCCTGAACGCCGGTTTCGCCCATCAGTTCGCCGCCGGCAAAGGTCCTTCCATCAAATAAGAAAAGCGGATCCAGTCAAGAACGAAAATAAAGCGGCGGCCCACGAAGGCCGCCGCCGCTTTTTCCCGAAACGTCCATCTAGAGCCCTACGACCGCGCTCGTTTTTTCCCACAAAGTCTTCCGCATGTCCATATATTTCCACCCGATGTCAGGGGCTTTCTCCGCGCAATCGACAAAATAGCCGCCAGAAATCCCGTCCAGTTCCCTGGATGAGGCAAGATAGACGCTCGTTGCGGCGCCCTCCTCCACGTCCTTCGATTTCCAACGCATGTAAAGCCTGATGATGGAATCGTACCATTTGTCCAGGGACATTATTTTCGTATCGACGAGACCTGGATGAAGGGCATTGGCGGTGATCCGCGTTCCGGCAAGTCGTTCGGCCAGCTCCAAAGTGAAGAGAAGCATCGCGAGCTTGGATGCGGCGTAGGCCGAAAAGCCGTTTTTATGCGTCAGGAACCCGGGCCGCTCAAGATCAAGCCTGCCGATTCGGTACATGGCCGAGGTCACGTTGACGATCCTGCCGGAGCCGGAAGCTGTAATTATAGGAAGGAGGAGGTTCGTCAGGAGGAAGGGACCGAAATAGTTGGTCTGCATTGTGGGATGGATGCCGTCTTCTGTAAGTGTATCGCCCTGGGTATAGGTGCCCGCGTTGTTTACGAGGACATCGATGCGGTCGTGCCGTGCGGTGAGTTCAGCGACGCAGGCGCGCACGGAAGCGAAGGACGCGAGATCGAGGCGAACGGTAGTGACGTTGTCGTTGCCGGTCGCGCGCCTGATCTCCGCGGCAGCGGCGCCGGCGGCCCCTTCATTGCGGCAGGCCATAACGACGCCGGCGCCGCCGCGAGCGAGTTCCCTAGCCGTCACCTTGCCGATGCCCGCGTTGGCGCCGGTTATGACGATAGTCTTCCTCAGGAGGGCCGGTGTCTCCCGGCTATACTTCGGCGAAGACGACAATGTAGTTGTGCCCGTATTTCTTGGCGCATTTCGGGCACGTCGTATAATAGAAGTAATAGTCCTTGGCGATTTTCGCCCTCATGGCGAGATAATCGTCCACGGCCCGGATATATTTGGGAACGTCGTTGTAGGGACCGTCGTAGACCTTGCTGATGAAGGTGCCGCTCAACGTCACCGTTCCCGGGCCTTCCTTCGCGACGGAGAGGAAAAGTTCCGATTTCCACGGCGAAGGATCGTGCATCAGGAGAAGGAAATCCTCCGTCGCGGACGCGATGCCCAGATCCTGCGCCTGTTTCCAGAGTCTGCCTATGCCGGGTCCCAGGAAGCCCGGAATGGGCATATGGAAAAGCTGCGGAATCGAGCCTTTCAGGAAAGGCTTATCCTTCCATACGTGTTCGACGCCGTCCCAGGGTTTAGGGTCGAAAACCGGGCAGCATTCTTTCTCTTCGCCCATAATCCACCTCCACTTCCCAGTTTAAAGCACGAAAAAGAGGAATACGAGGGCCTCTCGCCACGAAGCCGCGCTGTACGCCACTTCGTGCGTGCCTATCTTCTGGGCTCCCGGGAAAAAGGAGCCCCGGTGTGCGAGATGATGTTCCTTGAAACGAATCTCGACGTCGAAGCGTCTCGGTATGTACTGTTTCTCGATCGCGGGAGGATTCGCGATGGCTTCCGCCACCGTATCCCGGATCATGCGTTGGGCGACATTCGGATGAATCGATATCGATCCATTGCCAATGCCCCTGCTCACGGGAGCTGTCCTTATTCCCCAATCCAATCCGTCAGCGAAAGCGCACAACGCCTCGTCGCCGGCCAGGAAGAGGACGGGCACGCGGAGGGAAACCGCCGTATAGGCGTTCATGAGAAACTCGCTCGCCTGTATGCCGTTGACCTTCACCCAGACGTTGCCGCCGTTCATCGTGTGGGCCAGAGGATTGCCGTCCGAGCCGGCCGGCGAATGATAGCCAGTGAAGAGGACGCCTTCGAAGGTCGAGTCGAGACCCGCCATCATGACCTGAGGATCCCGCGTCCAGGAACGCAGTATCCTCACCTTTTCGGGCAGGGCCGATGGGTCTATATTCCTGCCGGTGCTGTGGGCATCTTTGACGAGGATGTCATCCACGCCGGAAAAGACGGCTGCCTCGCAGGCAGCCGCCACTTCCTTCGTCATCTGCGACCTGAAATACGCGCTCTGCGCGTCGCCGAGATCGGTTTCCTTCCAGTCCACGATGCCGCAGGTGCCTTCGATATCGGCGCTCAAATACAGTTTTTTCAAGATCAGCCTCCGGATGCTAGAATTTTGCCGCTCGCGTGGCGATGAACGTATTGATATAGGGATCGAGAAGGTCTCCCCAGCCCGACGAATCCTCGAAAAATCCCGTCACGGCGAATCCGGCGGCGATCTGGCCGCCTATCTGGTCTTCGAGGGAGTGGCCGAATTCCAGCGCTTCCTTGGCCGCCATTCTTTTGGCCAGCAGCTCTTCGGGAAGTTGCGCGATATCGGAATAGGGAATTTTGTAGCGCACGTTCAGCTTCTGGTTCGTGTCCCATTCCTCCAGGTCGAATATGTAGAGAATAGGGTTGACGAAGCCGGCGAGGAGGACGCCGCCTTTTTTCAGGACTCTGTGGCATTCCTTCCATACCGGCCGCACATCGTCGACGAAGATGTTCGACACCGGATGGAATATTAAATCGAAACTGCCGTCGGCGAAGCGCGAAAGATTCCTCATATCGCCCTGTTCCTGGCATATGTCGAGCCCTTCGCGTCGGGCTACCATGTCGTCATGCGCGAGCTGGGCGGGGCAGTTGTCGAACACGGTAACCTTCGCTCCCGCGGCGGCGAGAATCGGAGCCTGCTGGCCTCCGCCGGAAGCGAGGCAAAGAATATCCTTCCCGTTCACTTCGCCGAACCATTCCCGCGGAACGGGTTTTGTCGGCGTAAGGAGCAGCGACCATTGACCTTTTCTGGCCTCCGCGATTTCCTCAGGCGATACGGGAACGGTCCACTTGTTGCCTTCGGCCACTTCCTTGGTCCAGGCTTCCCTGTTATAGCTGACAATATCCACGTCGTTCTCCTTCAGAATCCTGGCCGCGCCGATTGGGGCATCCAAGCGTCGCCGCGGCGCTCAGAGCGTCTTTTCCAGATAGACCGCCCCTTCCAGAGGATTGTACACATAGGCGCCCGTTTCGCGGAAGCCCAAAGATCCGTACAGCGAAAGGGCGGGCCGCATGGATTTGAGCGTGTCCAGGCGCATAAGCCGATAGCCCTTCGCGCGAGCCTCCTCGATTATCATCAGCGCGAGTTTCTTACCCACGCCCCTGCCCTTGTAGGCGTCCCTCACGAAGAGGCGTTTCATCTCGCAGATGCCGTCGCCGATTTTCTTCAGGGCGACGCAGCCGCACAACGCGCCGCCGGCTTTGGCGACGAGAAGCGCTCCGTCGGGTTCGGAATATTTTCCCGGCAAGGTCTTCAACTCCTCATCAATACCCTGGAAACAAAGGTCCAAAGCCATGGAAGCCATATACTCCTCGATGAGTCCGCGTATGGCTCCCATGTCGGCGGGTTTGGCTTTGCGATACGTTATGCGCGCGATCTTCGTGGTACCGGAACCGGAGGGCATTTCGGCGAGCTTGATGGAAAGCAGCGCGAAAAAAGAGTCCACATCATCCGCGGCGCCGATATTGAGGGATATGCCGTGATACTTCTTCCCCTTCGATTCCGCGTACTGCGTCTTGGCCGCTTCGGGCAAGGGCGCGGCGTTCACCGCGTCTCCCTCGTCGGGCTTGAGATAGAACGTCGTCCGGAAATATCCGTCATAGACGCCGAGCCAGAACACGGTCTTCTCTTTCGCGGAGACCTTGAGAAGCCAACATTTGGTGTCACGGTAATAGGACCAGTTCTCGACCATTCCGGGGTGGTTTTTGCGCAGCCTTTCGAAGAGCGTCTCGTAGGCGCCGAAGGCTGTCTCGCCGAGCGCTTCTCTCAGGGATCCTTCCAGAGGATGCGCGGCGGCGCTGAACAATGCCGATTTTTCCATATCGATTATCATCCGCTATTGTGGCCGATAAATCAACGAACCTCGCGGCTTGTCGCGAGGTTCGTTATTCTGCGGGGCATCGCGCTACAGCAATGGATCGGGCGCGAATCGCGGCGAAAAAGCCGGCTTACTCGACCTTCCAGTACTCCAGGTGGATGGTGTAGCCGTTCGAGGATTTCTCGATGACGCCGGTGGGTTCGCCGAGAGCTTCCCTATTTACCACCGAAGAGGGCGCCGTCACCGCCATTGTTTTGGCTGTCTTTCCATCAACGCTCTTCGCGCCGCTGTCGAGACCCCGGTATATGGGATCGTAGATGACAGGACCGGCACTGTCCAGGTAGATATAGAAATACGAATCATAAGGGCCATAAGGATCGCCCAAAGTCGAGTAGTCCGCGGCAAGGTAGTACTTGAAAACATACCTGGCGCTGGTCAGGTAATTGGTCCAGGTATAGTCGGTCCAATATTCGCCGGTACGCGACTGGTAGTAATTGTCTTCAACGATATAATCAGCCGGTATATATGGATTCGTATCGGAAAAACTGAAAAGAACGTCAGGCCCAACCGTAACCGATATAGACATCACCCTTGACCGTTATGTAGCAGGAAGAAAACAGCACTGCGACTAGGACCGCCGCCGCCAGCAGAAAACGTTTGCCTTTCATGTTCCTCTCTCCTCGATCAGGGCGTCGATTCATGGTTGCGTCGCCCATACTTTACTAACATATCGTTTAATCGATCGTTATATCCACTTTTTGGGGAAAATATCGTTCATTGCGCCGTTGCGGCCGGTCCTGGCATACCCTCCCCGTTCGCCGCGGTCGACTTCCCGGCCGCGGCTTGGCCGCAGCCTGGCCGCGGCGCGGCGACTCAAGCCCGCGTAGAAGCCCCGCCCGGAACCATGGTATAGTGGGCGCCGCATGAACATTCTTTCGATATCCGGCGCCGCCGTCGCGCTGAAAGACGGGTTTCTCTTCGAAGGGCTCGACCTGGGCATCGAATCGGGCGAGCGGATCGGCCTCGTGGGGCTCAACGGCTCGGGAAAAACGACCCTGCTCCGCATCCTCGCGGGCACGCTGCAGGCCGACAAAGGCGAA
>CAXXGJ010000023.1:0-8249 GCA_963677895.2 Treponemataceae bacterium
GCGCACGATTTCCGCCGCGGTCGCGGCGCAGGACCGCGCCTCGTAGGCGCGGCCGGCCGCCCCCAGGCGGCCGGCCGCCGCGCAGAGCAGCCCCAGCGAGAAAATGAGGCCCTTGTGCGTATTGACGCCGCCCGTCGCTTCGAACATGTCGCGCTCCGCCGCCTTGCCGGCTTCGCGGAGGGCGGGGAGGAGCCCGGAGAGTTCGCCGCGATGCAGACGCCCGAGCCTCGCGAATTCGGCGAACCATGGGCCGATGGCCGCCGAGCTCGACATGAAGGTGAGATAGTCCATGTCCTTGTGGGCCCCCCTGGACAGCGGATCGACGAGACCGGGCTTGGGCGCGGCCGATGCCTCGTAGAGGGTGGCAGCAAGGGCGAGGCTCCCTATTCGCCTATCTGCTTCGCCGCAATCCCTCGCCGCGATTTCCTGTATACGCGCTTCGATGGAAGCTAAATCATGCCGCCTCTCCGTCGTACAGAGGGCCGCCTCCTCCCCGCAGATCAGGCAGACGCGAGGCGGTAAACCCAAGTCGGCGCGACCGACAGGGTTGCCGCCCGAGTCCATGACGTCGAGATCGGCCAGCTCTCCCCAGGGGTGATTTGTCTCCCAGTCAACCGCTAGCCTCTTCATGGCGACAGGGTCGACGGCGACGGCGAGGTAGGATTCCGGCCCATCGCCCCCGACGCGAAATTCCTCGCGAAGGATGACGATATCCCTTCCGCGAAGAGCCCCAGCGAATGAGCGGTGCAGGGCGAGGGCCATCTCGCTGAACCTTCCGGAAGTGCGAAGCGAAGCGGGCATGCGTAGAGTGATCACGGCCAGGCAGGCGCTCTCTCCCAAACCGCCTTCGGCCAGTTCCCTGGCCATGGCGAGCTTTTTCGCCCATCGTTCTTCTTTCGCCCCGAGGACGGAATCCGCCGGCCGGCCGGCCAAAGCCGCCCTGTCGTGAGAAGTCTCCACAACGGGCGCGGCCGCCTTCGCTTTCTTCGTCTCCATATAGCCCCATCCTGGTACAGACCGAAGGATTCGCGCAATAGGGGCGCCGCCCCTCCACCGCCGCCTCCCCCCGCTTTACAGCTTGAGGGTAAAGGTTTATGCTTTTGTGTATACAGAATACGGTATACAACATCACATTCACTATCGACGACAGGGAATTCCCGATGGAAACGAGAGGAGGTCAGCGATGAGCATTCTGAAAAACAAACCCGATCTTCGCGCCCAGCCGATGAGGGAGATCATATTCGACCGCCTCCGGGAAGCCATCGTCAGCGGAGAACTCGCGACCGATACATGCTTCACCGACGCCGAAATCGCCGGGGAATTCGGCGTTAGCAGGACTCCGGCGCGCGAAGCCCTGCAAAAACTCGAGAGCGGCGGCTACATCGAACGCATTCCCATGAAAGGCAACCGCGTATGCGGGCTGTCCGCGCTCGAACTCGCCCACTGCTTCGCGATCCGCAAGGCGGTGGAGACCCTCGCCGTCCAGTACGCCGCCACCCGCATCGCCGCCCCCGAACTCGACGCGCTGGCGAAAACTCTGGACCGGATCGAGGAGGCCAGCGCCACCTTGGAAGGCGACCGGCTTCTCGAACGGCTCTTCCCCCTCGTGAAGCAGTTCAACGAAATCATATTCGGCGCCTGCGGATCGGCCAAGCTCCTCGAGCAGGTGTGGGCGCAGCGGGAAATATTCGACCGCTACCGCGTAATGCGGCTAGTCCTGCCCGAGCACCTCGAGCGGAGCGTCATGCATAGAAAGGAACTCTTCGAAGCCTTCAAGACCCGCGATCCCGCGCGAGCGCGAACCGTCTGGGCCGAAAACCTCGACGAATCCTTCGTCATCTGGCGGGATAAATCGGGATTCGCGCGGCAGCTCGGGGATTTTCGCTTATTTTAGGACTTCATTAGGCCGGACCAGCCGGCAGAAACCGATCAGGAGAACATCATGAAGGAAAAAGGAATCATCATCGCGGCAATTCTTGTCGGCGCATGGCTCGGCAACCGGCTGAGGCTGCCTTCGGGCTACCTCACGGGCGGCATGATAGCCGGACTCCTCGCGAAGGGGTTTTTCTCCTCCGCGAGCTTGCCGGCTGGCGGCGCCCTCTCCGTCGTTTCCCAGCTTCTCGTCGCCTATGTCCTTGTCTCGAACTCCGACCTCGAGGTCATCAAGAAAAATCCCGCTGTCGTGCCCATCGCCCTCGGCTATATCGTCGTGCTCACCCTCTTCTGTTTCGGGCTCGCCATCGTGTTGAATAAGGTATTCCATCTCGACATCAGGACAGCGATCTTCGCCACAGCGCCCGGAGGCCTCTCAGGCATGGCGCTTTCAATGACCGACGGGGGCGCCGAAACGCCCATATCGATGACCTTCCATCTTTTCAGGATAATTCTCGTGCTGATACTGACCCCGCTTCTGGCGTCGTTCTTCGCCCCCTGAGAGCTCAGCGAGCCTTCTGGGGCACGATATAGAGCTTGGAAAGATCGTAGCCCTGGGCTTCCGCCATGCTCTTCATCTTTTCGAGAAGCTCGGGAGCCACCTCGGGCGTGCGGGAGAGGAACCACAGGTATTTTCTGTTGTTGTTGCCCACGAGAGCCCACTGGTAGTCCACGTCGTCGAGGCCGAACACCAGATAATCCGAGCTGAAAAGACCGAAGAATTTCACCTTGAGAGCGCCCGGAACGGCGTCATTGGGGCGCCAGGCTACCGCCTTCACGTCGGTATACTTCCCGTCGAGGGTTTTCTTGAAGCCGGAGTTGAGCACCGAAACCCTGCCGTCATCCCTGAGGGCGTATTCGGCGGTGGCGCCGACGAGCGTCTTCTCGAACCCATGCTGGTAGCGGGCAACCTCATACCAGCGGCCGAGATAGCGCTGGAGGTCTAGAGCCGGTACGAGGTCGAGGGGCTTCTTGGTTTCCGCCCAGAGGCTGGCCGAAGCCATGGCCAGGGCGACGAGGATGGACAGTCTTGCGGTCCGTTTCATTTTATACTCCTGATGGCAATTTTTAGGCCGCGCTTAGAGAAGCGCCGTTTCCGCCGCGAATTTCTTCCCGAACTCCCTAGCGCTGGCGAGGCCGGCTTCGTCGGGGTTCCATAGATTCCGCAAACCCTCTCCCAGCACTTCGAATCCGCCGGCTCTGATTGATTCGGCCAGAAGTTTGTTGCCTTCGCCGGACCAGCCGTAGCAGCCGAAAACGGCGGCCTTCTTGTTCTTGAACTTCAGGCCCCGAATTTCCTCGAGAATGCCCGCGATAGAGTGAAGAATGCCGGTATTGATGGTAGGCGAGCCGAGCAGTATGGCCTTGGAGCGGAACACATCGGTGATGGCGTCGTTCTTGTCGGACTTGCCCATGTTGTGGAGGCGGATCTCCGTGGAGGGAGATGCTTCCGCGATACCCTCGGCGATGGCTTCCGCCAGACGCCTCGTCCCGCTCCACATGGAGTCGTAAAGCAGGGTGATCCGGTCTTCCTGGTAGTTCTGCGACCATTCGAGGTACTTTCCGACGATCTGGAGGGGGTCTTTCCTCCATATGATGCCGTGGCTGGGCGCTATCATCTCGAGCGGCAGCTTCATCCCGACGATTTCCTCTATCTTGGCTTTGACGAGAGCGCTGAAAGGGGTGAGTATGTTCGCGTAGTACTTGATGCATTCGGCGTAGAGTTCGGCCTGGTCCACGAGATCGTTGAAGAGAAGCTCGGAAGCGTAATGCTGGCCGAAGCCGTCGTTCGAGAAAAGCAGGGCTTCGCCCGAAAGATAGCTGAACATGGTGTCGGGCCAGTGGAGCATGCGCGCTTCCACGAATACCAGTTCCTTCCCGTTGCCCAGCGGCAGCTTGTCGCCGGTTTTCACCACCTTGAAGTTCCAGTCTTGGTGGTACTGGCCCTTCAGCGATTTCACCGCGTTGGCCGTGCAGTATATCGGCAGATCGGGCCGGCGGCGCAGCAATTCGGGCAGGGCGCCGGAATGATCCACTTCGCCGTGGTTCTGGACGATGGCGTCCAGCTTGCCGAGAATCCCCTCGGCTTCCAGATTGTCCACGAATTCCTTCGCGAAGGGCAGCCACACGGTGTCGACGAGGACGGTCTTCTCTTCCTCTATGACATAGGAGTTGTAGCTGGAGCCTTTATGGGTCGAATATTCCTCGCCGTGGAACTTCCTCAATTCCCAGTCAATCTTCCCTACCCAGGACACATTCCCCTTCACCGTCTTCTTCATGGACGACTCCTCTGTGTTGATATCGATATAATATAAAGGATAATGCATAAAATCGGCAAAGACCGCGGAAATCATCACAAATGCTTTCAACCTTGACGGCGCAAATAAACTCACATAGTATTTAGTTTCATAATATCGATATAGCGGACCGCGTACGCGATCCGAGCATAAGAATCGGGCGAAAGGTGGGGGAGTATGATCAACAAGAAACATTTGATTATCGTCGCGGCTCTTCTCGTCGCCGCATTCTGCGTCGGCGCGGCGGACAAACCCGTCAAGCTCACGCTCTGGAGCGGATACCCTGAGCTTCAGGGCTTCTATGAATCCGTGGCCAAGGATTTCACGGCGAAAAACCCCGGCATCACGGTGGAGATCCAGACCTTCGCGCTGGCCGACCTCAGCAACAAGCTGGGCATGGCCGTGCCTTCCCAGACATCGGCTGATATCCTGGAACTCATCAGCCTCCAATCCTTCCCCTTCGCCACCAAGTATTTCAACGAAGTACCCGCCGACGTGAGAAAGAGCACGATGGACGTCATCAACAAGGAGTATCTCCACGACGTGCTCTATGGCGATAAGATGATGGGCCTTCCCTTCTGCTTCTACAGTGAAGTCCTGTACTACAACAAGGACATGCTCGCCGAAGCGGGCCTCAAAGGCCCCCCCGACACCATCGACCAGATGATCGACTACGCGCGGAAGCTGACCAAGTACGATGCCCAGGGCAACGTCACCCGCTCGGGCCTCTCGATGCGCTTCGCCGGCAACCCCTCCGGTACCTGCGAGAAATTCTGGGCCTTCGGCCTCATGCCCTTTGGCGGCGACATACTCGAGGAAAGCAAGACCAGCCCCGGCAAGTTCCACAACGGCTTCGCCAACGACGCCGGCTACAAAGCTCTCAATCTCTATCTCGACCTCATCTATAAATACAAGGTGACGGATTTCAACGTGAAGCAGGACTCCGACGCCTTTGCCCAGGGCAAGGCGGCCATGTTCCAGCGCGAACAGTGGGTCGTTGGAACCCTCAAGACCGCGGCGCCCAACCTCAACTACGGCGCGGCCGCCCTCCCCAAGGGCACGCAGCGCGGCACCTTCGCCATCACGCGCAACATGTTCGTGCCCAAAGCCTCGAAGAATCAGGAAGAAGCCTGGAAATTCGTCTCTTATTTCTATTCCAAGCCCGTCATGGAGCGGATGGTCAGGGAGACAGGCTGGCTCTCTACCCGCGCCGATCTCGACTACTCGAAGCTGCTCGAAGCCGCTCCCCAGCTCATGGCCGGCGTCGATAATCCCAAGGACCTCAAGTTCATCTGGCAGAAACGCCTCACGGCCGAGAACGGCATCATGATCAAGGTGGGCGAGGAAATCACCAAGCTCTTCCGCGAAAGCTCACTTCAGGGCAACGAGGCCAAGATCCGCGAAGCGATCAACAAGGTAGGCGTCATCGTCGACGACATGCTCAAGGACGAAGGCCTCTACGCGAAATAGCGGACCGCGCCAAACCATGTTCAGGAACCGGGGGCGCCCGACGGCGTTTCGCCGTCGGGCGCCCCCACCCTTCCCGCGGAGGGACTTCGGATGCCGACGATAGCCAGGAAAAAGCTTTTCACCAACAGAGAGGAAGCCGGCTTCATCCTCGCGATACTCGTCCCCACGATGCTCGGCTTCCTCATCATACGACTCATTCCCATCGGCATCACCTTTACGGGCAGTTTCTTCAACTGGAGCCTTATCGACGGCTTCGGCAATTTCGTGGGCTTCCGGAACTACGTCAAGCTGTTCCAGGACAAGACCTTCTATTCCGCCTTCTCGAACACGATGAGCTTCACTCTGTACACGACCCTCTTCTCCGTCGTGCTGGGCCTCTTCTTCGCCTATCTGATCAACAAGAAGGTGCCTTTCTCCTCGGTGTACGAGACGGTCATCTTCATTCCCGTCGTCCTCACTTTCGTTCCCGTCTGCCTTGTGTGGATGTGGCTCTTCGATTGGGAGAACGGCTTCATCAACGTAATGATTCAGGCGATCGGCCTGCCGCGCGTGGCATGGCTGGCCCAGCCCAAGATGTCCATGGTATCGGTCATCATCGTCAGCGTATGGAAGGTCATCGGCTACAATATGATGATATTCTCAGTCGGGCTTAAGAATATCTCGCGGACCTATTACGAAGCGGCCGAGATGGACGGGGCGCGGCCCTGGACGATTTTCTCCAAGATCACCCTGCCGCTCCTGAAGCCGATCACCCTCTTCGTCACCGTCATGTCGGTCATCAACAACCTGAAGGTATTCACCCAGTTCTATGTCATGACCATGGGAAAGCAGGGCGGAGGGGCTCAGGTGGATGTCCTCGTATCCGATATCTACACGCGCAGTTTCGGGTATTTCAAGATGGGCAGCGCGTCGGCCGAGGCCATGATCCTCATGGTGGTCGTCCTCGTCATGACGCTGATCCAGTTCAGGCTGGCCAAGGAAGAGGGATAAGCCATGACGGGAAGCCTGAGCTATAAAGCGCAAAAGAGGGTGAATACCGCGGTCACGGAGATCGCCCTCGCCCTGTCGTCTATCGTCATCATCTTCCCGTTTTTCTGGATGATCGTGACGGCCTTCAAGTCCGACGCCGAAATCTACAAGGTACCGCTGACGATCCTGCCGAAGGAAATGTACCTCGAGAATTTCAGGGAGCTGATAAGCGACGCGAAGTTCCTGCGCTACTACCTCAACAGCAGCATCGTGGCCGTCGTCGGCACGGTCCTCTCCACCTTCTCTTCCCTCGCCGCGGGCTTCGTCTTCGCGAAATTCCGCTTTCCCTTCAAGAAAACCCTCTTCTTCCTGGTCCTCGCGACGCTGATGATACCCTTCCAGTGCTACATCATCCCGCTCTACGTCTTCAGCGTGAAGCTGAAGCTCATCGATACCTATACCGGCCTCATATTCCCGATCGTGATTTCGAGCTTCGGCATTTTCTTCATACGGCAGAACATGCAGGCCATTCCCGACGAGATGATCGAAGCGGCCAAGATCGACGGCGCGAGCCTCTGGCGGACCTTCTTCGCGATCATCGTGCCGCTCTCGGCCAGTTCGGCCGTCGCTCTGGCGATTTTCCAGTTCATGACGGCTTGGGGAGACTTCATGTGGCCCCTCGTCATCACCAATTCGCAGAAGATGTTCGTGCTTGAGCTGGGCCTGACGCGCTTCCGAGGCCAGTTCGTGGACGATTACGGCCTCATGATGTCGGGCGCCGCCCTGGGGATCATTCCGGTGATCGTCGTTTTCCTCATCTTCAGGCGCTATATCATCGAAGGCACGACGCTTTCGGGCATCAAGGCCTAGCGCGGCTAGAACCTCCAGAACTTCTTCGTGAAGAGCACCAATACCGTATACACCTCGAGCCTTCCCACCAGCATGATGAAGGTGAGCCATATCTTGATCCACCAGGGGAAGAACGAGTAATTCGCCGCCGGTCCCACCAGGCTCAGGCCTGGACCGATGTTCCCGAGGTTGGCCATCGTGGCGGTCACGCAGGTGGTGATGTCGTATCCCGCGATGCCGATGAGGATGAAGGAAATGGTCATGATGACGATATAGAGAAACACGAGCGCGGCCGTATCGTATACGACGTTCTTCCTGATGGGTTTGTCGTTGACGAATATCGCGTAGACGCCTTTGGTGTTCATGATATAGCGCATCTCGGTGAAGGACATCTTGAAGAGGGTGATGATGCGGATGACCTTGACGCCTCCGGCCGTGGAGCCGGCGCATCCGCCGACGAACATAAGCAGGAAAAGCATCATCTGCGAGGCTGCTGGCCATTTCGTGAAGTCGTCGGTCGCGAAGCCCGTGGTGGTCAAGATGGAGGAACTCTGGAAGCCGGCGTAGCGCAACGCGTTGAAAAAATTGCCGAACATGCCGTGGCCGCGCAGATCCAGGGCGATGATGAGGGTCGCGACGCCGAAAATGGCGAGGTAGGTCCTGAGCTCGGAATCCTTGAAGACGAGACGCCCTTGCCCGCGGAGGAGCCTGTAGTAGAGCGTGAAATTACAG
>CAXXGJ010000024.1:0-10190 GCA_963677895.2 Treponemataceae bacterium
ACGGTCTTCGCCTGCGGTCCGGCGAGCTTCTACGCCGCACGCAGCCTCGATCAGGTGAAGGTCGACGTCGCCTACGCCCGATCGAACGTCAAGGTTGTTGGCATTTCGGGCGGCGTGAGCTACGGCCCCCTGGGAAGCACGCATCACGCGTTGCACGACATCGCCGTCATGCGCGCCTTTCCCGGCCTCGAGGTTTTCCTGCCCTGCGACCGGGTCTCGACGGCGGCCGTGACGAGATACATGGCATCGAGCGGTAAGCCCGCCTATATGCGAATAGGCAGGGGCCCCGTGGGCGACGTGTACGGAGAAGCCACGCAGGCGGGCGCCTCGCCAGGCGCGCCGCATGCGGGCGCATTAGGCGCGAAGCCCGAGTTTGTCCCAGGCAAGGCCAATGTCCTTCGCGAGGGCGACGATTGCGCGATCATCGCCGTGGGGGAGATGGTCCAGCCCGCGCTGGCCGCGGCCGACATTCTCCTGAAGCGCGGCATCCGCGCGAGGGTGCTTGACTGCTGGTCGCTCAAGCCGCTCGACACGGAGGCGATCGAGGCGGCGGCGCGGGAGACGCGCTTCATCGTGACCGTCGAGGAGCACAGCATGTACGGGGGCCCTCGGCGCCGCCGTCGCCGAGGTCGTCGTCCAGTCCAGCCCGCTGCCGATGCGCATTCTCGGCTTCCCCGACGAATGGGCGCCGGCGGGTTCATCGGCCGAACTCTTCGAACACTACGGATTCACCGCGGAAAACATAGCCGCCGTGGCGGCGGGCCTCGACGCCTCGACGGGGAGGCGCTGAGGCATGGGCGGCTCCCTCATCCTCGCCATAGACCAGAGCACCCAGGCGACGAAAGCATATCTCATCGACAAAACAGGCGGCCTCGTCGCCAAGGCGGCGAAACCGCACCGCCAAATCTATCCCGCCAGTGGCTTCGTCGAGCATGATCCCATCGAACTGTACCGCAACAGCCTCGACGTGATCGCCGCCGTCGTGGCCGAGACCGGCGTTCCGGCCACCGAAATCGCGTCGCTCTGCCTCACTAACCAGAGGGAGACGATCGTGGCCTGGGATGCCGAATCGGGCGAACCGGTGCACAACGCCATCGTCTGGCAGGACGAAAGGGGCGCCTCGATATGCGCCGAACTCGAGGCGAAGGGTTTCGGCCCTCTCGTGAGGGAGAGGACAGGCCTCAAGCTGGATCCCTATTTTTCGGCGAGCAAGCTTTCATGGCTCGTCAGGAACTCCCCCGAAGCCCTCGCCGCCCTCGATTCGGGCAGGCTGATGGCGGGCAGCGTCGACGCCTGGCTCATCTGGAATCTCACCGGGCGAAGAGTCTTCGCCACCGATTATTCAAACGCCTCGCGGACGATGCTCTTCGATATCAGAAAGCTGGCTTGGGATCCCGAACTTCTGGGGCTTTTCGGACTCGAAGGGATTCTTCTTCCCGAACCGCGCTGTTCCGACGCGGGGTTCGGGGAGGCGACGTTGAGCGATCCCGAAATGACCCTTCCGATATCCGGCGCGATGGGCGATTCCCACGCGGCTCTCTTCGGCCACCGCGGATGGAATCCGGGTGACGCCAAGGCTACCTACGGCACGGGGTCCTCCCTCATGCTGAATATCGGCGCCCAAGCGAGTCCCCCTCCTCCGGGCATCGTCCTCTCGCTCGCCTGGGGCATTCGAGGCAAAGCCGCCTACGTTTTCGAGGGCAATATCCATTCCACTGGCTACACGCTCCGCTGGCTGAAGGACAACCTGGGGCTCTTTTCGAACGACGACGAGGCCGAAGCCCTAGCCGCCGGCCTGGCCGACAACGGCGGCGTCTATTTCGTACCCGCCTTTTCGGGCCTGGGCGCTCCCTATTGGGAGCACGGCATCCGGGCCTGCATCACGGGGCTTTCGCACGGCAGCGACAGGCGGCATATCGTGCGAGCCGGCCTCGAATCGATAGGTTTCCAGGTGATGGATCTCGTCGACGCCATGAACAAAGGCGCGCCCGCCCCCCTAGCGTCCCTCCACGTGGACGGAGGTCCGTCGCGCAACGCGTTTCTCATGCAGTTCCAGGCCGATATGCTGGGCATTCCCGTCCTCGCGCCAGCGAGGGAGGAGCTGTCGGCCCTCGGCGTGGCCTACATGGGAGGCCTCGGCTCGGATTTCTGGGCTTCAACCGGGGAGATAGAAAGCCTCGCCGCCGATTCACGACGTTATTCGCCCTCGATGGCGGAAGGGCAGCGGAAGGCTCTGGCCGAAGGCTGGAAATCGGCCGTCGCCCAGGCGATTTCCAGGAAAGTGGAATGAATATTTTTTCAAGGAGACTTGGATGCGGGAAAATATGACGGCGGTGGAAAGGCCGCTCTGCTTCGGCGTTATCGTCAGTTCGCGGCTCTTTTTCAACGCGGCCCACGCGATCGGCGCGAGGGAAGACATCCTCGCCGCACTCAAGCGGCAGGGCCATCAGGCTGTCATCGGCGCCCCCGGCCTCACCTCCGACGGGGCCGTGGCGAGTTTCGAGGACGCGCGGAAATACGCCGCGCTTTTCAAGGCTTCCAAGAAAGCTATTGACGGCATCATCGTCGTGCTGGCCAATTTTGGCGACGAGATCGGCGTCGTCGAGACGATCCGGCAGGCGGACTTGGGCGTCCCCGTCCTCGTACAGGCCTGCCCCGATCGGCTCTCCGAGCTGGGCGTTTCGGGCAGGAGGGATTCCTGGTGCGGCAAAATATCGGTATGCAACAATCTCTACCAGTACGGCATCCCCTGGACGGACACGACGAGCCACACCGTCGATTTGAAAAGCGATGAGTTCGCCGCCGATCTCGATTTCTTCGCTCGCGTATGCAGGACGGTAAAGGGCCTGAAGACGGCGAGGATCGGCGCCATCGGTACCCGCCCCGGCGCCTTCCAGACCGTGCGCTACAGCGAGAAGCTCCTGCAGAAGGCCGGCATCACCGTCGTTCCCGTCGATCTTTCGGAGATCTTCGCCGCCGCCGGCGCCCTGGGCGACGAAGCCCCAGAAGTAGTTGCCAAGGTGGAGGAAGTCCTGGGCTACGGCCGTGTTCCTTCCACGATTCTCCCCTCCAATATCGTGAAGCAGGCGAAATTCTCCGTCGCCGTGGAGCGCTGGCTGGACAGGAACGAATGCGACGCGAGCGCGATCCAGTGCTGGAACTCGATGGAAGAAAACTACGGCTGCTCGAGCTGCCTGACGATGAGCATGTCGGGCGAGGCTCTGCGCCCGAGCGCCTGCGAAGTGGACGTCACGGGCGCCGTTTCGATGTACGCCCTCTCCCTGGCCTCGGGGAATCCCGCCGCCCTCCTCGACTGGAACAACAACTACGAAGGCCGGCCCGACCTCGTCGTCGGCACCCACTGCTCGAACTTTCCGAAGGGCTTCATGGGCACGGAGGTGGAGATTTCCAACCTCGACCTCCTCGGCGAAACTTTCGGGGCTGAGCGTTGCTTCGGGGCGATCAAAGGCCACGTGGCGCCGGGGGAATTCACCTATTTCAGGATTTCGACCGATGACGGGAAGGGATTCGTCAAGGGATATCTCGGGGAAGGCGAGTTCACCGCCAACCCCTTCGCCATGGACGGCGGCATAGCCGTATGCAAAATTGAAGATGTCCGCGGCCTCATGCGCCACGTGACGCGCGAAGGATTCGAACACCATGTGGCCATGGCGCGTGGCCTGTCGGCCCGGGTCCTCCGGGAGGCCATCGAGCGGTACCTGGGCTGGAATCTGTATACGCATTGAGGGTTGGCGGTCCAATAGCCGCCTAGCGGGCCGCTCAGGAGCACACTATGGAATTCGTCAAGCTTGCGAACACCGATCTGCGCGTTTCTCGCCTCATAGCGGGCTGCATGGGCTTGGGCGGAGGCTGGGAAAAAAGCCTCGAGCTGAGCGAAGTCCATGAGGCCCAAGCCGACGATTTTCTCGCCAGGGCCCTGGGCGAAGGCATCAACTTCTTCGACCACGCCGATATCTACGCCTACGGCCGGGCCGAGGAAATTTTCGGCAGGGCACTGTCGCGGAGGCCCGGCCTTCGCGCGAAGATCGTCATCCAATCGAAATGCGGCATACGCTGGGCCGACGAGCCGCCAGGCGCTCCCCACCGCTTCGACTTCAGCCGCGAGCACATCCTCGCCTCGGTCGAGGGCTCGCTCGGGCGGCTCCACACCGACTACCTGGACATCCTCCTCCTCCACCGCCCCGACAGCCTCTGGGAGGGCGAAGAAATCGCCGAAGCTTTCGCGACGCTCAAGGCTTCGGGCAAGGTGCGGTATTTCGGCGTTTCCAACCAGAACCGAGGGATGATGGAATACCTCCAGCATTTCCTGCCCGACCCCCTCGTGGCGAACCAGCTGCAGATGAGCCTCCTCCACCATGACTTCGTCGAGGCCGGCATCTCCTTCAACCAGGAGAGCGCCGGAAACCTCCAGGGATGGGAAGGCGTCCTGGAATACTGCCGCCTGCGGGGGGTCTCCCTCCAGGCATGGGGTCCGCTGGACAAAGGACTCCTGGCGAGCGCCGAGCTCTCGAGCCTGGACCCTGGCCAGTGCGGTGCCGCCATCGAGCTGAGGGCTCTTGCCGCCGAGAGGGGGGTGCCTCCCGAAGCCGTCGCCCTGGCCTGGCTCCTGCGCCACCCTGCATGCATCATGCCCGTGCTGGGGACGGTCACGCCGCGGCGCCTCGAAGCCTGCGCCAGGGCGACAGACCTGTCCTTGAGCCGAGAAGAGTGGTATCGCCTTTTCGAGGCCGCCCGCGGCCGAAAGATGCCCTAGACCCCGTCGCGAACTTTGTCGCCACAGCCTCCCGGAAAGCCTCCCCACATCGTTGGTACCACTTTTTGCATTCCGTAAAAATTATCCTTGACAGAATTGAAAACTGCCTTGATGATATCAAACATAGGACATCATACATCTTATGTGTGGATGGCCACAAAGCGAGGTTTTTGAATATGCGCACAATCGCTGCAATCTATACCGGCGTCGCCCTGGTAAAGCCGCTTTCCGACCAGCTCAAGGAAGCCCTGCCGGGTTATCGCATCATGAATATTCTCGACGACAGCATGATTGCCGAGATCATCGCCGAAGGTCGGCTTACCGCCTCCGTGCGCCGCCGCCTCTATTCCTACTACGACGCCGCGGCCTCAGCCGGCGCCGAACTCATCCTCAACACCTGTTCCTCGATCGGCGAGGCGGTGTACGCCGCCCGGGACTTCATCCCCGTGCCCATCGTTCGAATCGACGAAGCCATGGCCAGGCGAGCGGTGGCCGAGGCCAGCAGGATCGCCGTCCTCGCCACCCTTTCCACCACGATCGATCCGACCATCGCCCTTCTGCGGCGCTGCGCCGCGGAAGCCGGCAAGACGATCACGACTATTTCCGCCGTCGCCGAGGGCGCCTTTCCCGCCATCACCGCCGGCGACGCCGCCACCCACGACAGGCTCCTCGCCGAGACGGCGAAGAAGGTCGCCGCGGACTGCGACATCATTCTCCTGGCCCAGGGCTCCATGGGGCGCATGGAAGCCCCCTTGCGCGAACTTACGGGCAAGACGGTGTATTCCAGCCCGCGGCTGGCCATCGAAATGGTGAAGAAAATGCTGGAGGGCAAGAACTGAGATGATCGACGCCGAAAGAATTCACGCTGTCGAGGAACACGCGAGGCAGATCCGCCGCGATGTCGTCGAGATGGTGTACAAGACCGGCGATGGGCATCCGTCGCCATCCATGTCCGCCGCCGACATCATCGCCGCCCTGTATTTCGATGTGTTGCGCATCGATCCCGCCCGTCCCGACTGGGATGGCAGGGACCGCTTCGTCCTCTCGAAAGGCCACGCCTGCCCGGCCATGTACGCGGCGCTCGCCCGCAGGGGCTACTTCGCCCCCGAGGAGCTTTTAACGCTTCGCTTCCTCCATTCGCGGCTGCAGGGACACCCCTACGCCCCCAAGCTTCCCGGCCTCGACGCCACGACCGGTTCCCTCGGGAACGGCGTTTCCGTCGGACTGGGCATGGCCCTCGCCGCGCGCATCCGCAAGCTCGACTACCGCGTCTATGTGGTCACCGGCGACGGCGAATTGGGCGAGGGACTCATCTGGGAAGCCGCCATGTGCGCGGGGCACCAGAAAGCGTCCAACCTGACCGTCTTCGTGGACAACAACAATTACCAGAGCGGCGGCACCGTGGGTGAAATCTCGGGCGTCTATCCCATCGAGGAGAAGTGGCGCGATTTCGGCTGGTACACGCAGTCGATAGACGGGCACGACGTCGGCCAGATTCTGGAAGCGGTGGAGAAGGCCAAACTCGAGAAGGATCGTCCTTCGGCTATCATCGCGAAAACGGTGAAGGGCAAGGGCATATCCTTCATGATCGGCGACAATACCTGGCACAAGCGCGTCTACACGACGCAGGAGTACGAACAGGCGATGCGGGAACTCGGGGGGGCGCTATGAGCGGCGTATACGACAGCACCAGGATCGGCTTCCGCGACGGACTCGTCGCCCTGGCCGAAAAGCGCGACGACATCGTCTTCGTCTCCACCGATTCCATCAAGGTGGTGAAGGGCGAACCCTTCGCCCAGCGCTGGCCCGACCGCGTCATCGAAGTGGGCATAGCCGAGCAGAACGGCGTGGCGCTGGCCGCCGGCCTCGCGAGCGCGGGCTTGCGGCCCTATCTCTGCACCTACGCGGGTTTCCTCACGATGCGAGCCTGCGAGCAGATGCGCACCTTCGTGGGTTATCCGAAAGCGAAAGTGCGGTTCGTCGGCGTGAACGCCGGCGTCTTCGGCGGAAACCGCGAGGGCGTGTCGCATCAATTCATAGAAGATATCGGCATCCTGCGGACCATTCCCGGCTTCACGATTCTCTGCCCGGCGGACGGCGACCAGGTGAAACAGGCCGTCATCGCCTCTGTGGACATCGATGGGCCGGTCTACATCAGGATCGGGTCGGGGAAGGAAGAGCGGGTGTTCCCCGAGGGCACGCCCTTCGAGATCGGCAAGATCCGGGTGATGAAATCCTACGGCGACGACGTGGCCCTCTTCTGCCACGGTTTCGTGACCAACCGCGTGCTGAAAGCGGCCGAGGAACTCAAGGAAGCCGGAATCAACGCGACGGTGGCGGAAGTGGCGACGATCAAACCGCTCGATGTGGCGGGCATTTCATCCGTCCTCGGCCGCTGCGGTTGCGCCGTCACGGTGGAGGACCACAACGTGATCGGCGGCCTTGGCAGCGCCATCGCGGAAGTCATCGCCGAAGGCCTGACCGGAGTTCCGTCGGGAAGCGCGAATCCCAGGCTCGTGCGGCTCGGGATGCAGGACTGCTACGGGGAATCGGGCTTCCCCGACGAGCTCCTGGACGCGTACGGCATGTCGGTGAAGGACATCGTGGCCGCGGCGGCCAAAGCCCGCGCCCAAAAGAACTGAAGGCGATATCCGGTCCCCGGCGGGAACCGGCGAAGAATATCACGCATTTCCAAGGAGGCATTTGACATGAAAAAGGCACTGTTCGCAGCGATGATTCTCTGCATGGCGTTCGGAGCCATGTCGGTGACGGCACAGACGCCGCAGAAACCGCTTAACCTGCGCTACGCGCACATGAATCCCCCCAACAGCCCCAACGGGCTCCAGGCGCAGTATTTCGCCGACAAGATCGCCGAGAGGACAAACGGCGCCGTCAAGATCACGGTCTATCCCAACTCCCAGCTCGGCTCCATCAGCGAAATGGCCGAACAGGTCTCCATGGGTTCCATCGCCCTGCACCACAACACCTATGGCGGTCTGCAGCCCCTCCTCGAGGACCTCGGCCTCTTCGACACGCCCTTCCTCTATCGCGATGTCGACCATCTTCTGGCCGCGACCGATCCCAACACTTCGCCGGTGCTGAAGGAACTCAACGCGAAACTGATTGCGACGCGCAACGTCCGCGTTCTCTATTCCTTCTATTTCGGAACCCGCGACCTCACCTCCAACAAGGCCGTATATTCTCCCAAGGACCTCGCCGGCAAGAAAATCCGCGCCATTCCCTCCGCCATCTATCTCGCCGCCGTCGAAGGCATGGGCGCCGTGGCGGTCCCCATCGACTGGGCGGAAGTGCCGGTCGCCCTCTCCACCGGCGTCGCCGATGGCCAGGAAAACCCCGTCAGCACCCTCGTGACCAGCAAGCTCTATGAAATCCAGAAGTACGTCATGCAGACGCACCACATCATGGGTTCCGAGCCTGTCGTCATCAACGAAAAAGTCTATCAGGCTCTTTCCGAAGAGAACAAGAAAATCTTCCAGGAAGTCGCCGTCGAGACCAGCAAATGGGCATCCGACTATGTGCGTAACAGCGAAGCCAAAGACCTCCAGACCCTCAAAGACAAGGGCATGAAGGTCATCGGCGTGGCCGAAGGCCTCAAGATCGACGAGTTCAGGGCTTCCGTCAACGCCGTCGTGGCCAAACGCTTCGGCGCCAAGTGGGGCAAGTACTACGATCAGATCGCCGCGATAAAGTAACGTACACCCTGTCGCGTGGGCTGACGAATAAGCCGTTCCGAATCTGGTTTTTCGTCAGCCCCGATTTCCAAAATACGATTTTTCAAGGGAAAACTATGAGGCGTATAGTTCGTGTCTTATGCGATACTTTTGAGAGTATCGCGATCGTGTTTCTCGTGGTCCTCTGCCTGTCGGTCTTTATTCAGATCATAATGAGGAATTTCTTCGCTTCGGGTTCGATTGTTCTCGAGGAACTCGCGAGGTTTTCCCTCGTCTCTCTCGTTTTCCTCATGATTCCCGTGCTTACGGTCAGAAAACAGCATATAATCGTGGATTTTGTCCTCAACATGCTGGCCGTTCCGGTTCGCAAGGGATTCGATCTTGTGATCCAGATCGTGATCGGCGCCGGTTCTATCTTCCTCATCATCGCCATTTCGCGGATCATGGTCATGAACTACAACGTCCGGACGGCGGCGCTGCGTATGCCCAACTACATTTTTTACCTGCCGGTCGCGCTCGGCCTTCTCTTCAATGTTGTCGCTTCGCTGGATAATTTCATCACGACCATAAAGGGCAAGGGGGCAGTCAAATGAGCGGCGGCGTGATAATCGGACTCTTTGTCCTTCTCATGATTCTTGGCCTGCCGATCGCCTTCAGTATGGTGATTCCCGCGGGCATCTATATGCTCGTAAGCCAGATACCCATCAGCACCGTCATCCAAAGAATGGTGACGTCGCTCAACTCCTTTCCCCTGCTCGCGGTGCCGATGTTCATCCTGGCGGCCAACCTCATGAACAACTCGGGCATAACCGGGCGGCTTTTCGATTTTTCGAAACTGCTCGTAGGTAGGATGAGGGGCGGGCTCGCCCAGGTTAATGTCGTCGCTAGCCTGGTATTCGCCGGAATTTCCGGGGCCGCCCTCGCCGATATCGGCGGCTTGGGCAATATAGAAATCGAGGCGATGAGGAAGCAGGGATACTCCATGGAGGATTCAGCGGCGATAACCGCGGCTTCCGCCACGATAGGACCCATATTCCCTCCGAGCATCCCGTTGATCATCTATGCCGCGGCCGCGGAGACTTCATCGATGCGTCTGCTCATGGGTGGCGTCGTTCCCGGGCTCCTGATCACCGCCGTCCTCATGGTAATGGTGGATTTTTTCGCCAGGAAAAAGAAATGGCCCCGAGGCATAGAAGGAAAGTGGAAGAAAGCCGAAGTGATTGACATCGTCAAGAAAGGGCTTCCCTCAATGCTCATGCCCGCAATTCTTATGGGTGGCATGCTTTCGGGCTGGTTCTCGCCGACCGAAGTGGCTTCGGTGGCTATAACGTATGCGATTCTGCTCGGCATCATCTATAGAAGCTTTACCTTCAAGGGCCTGGTCAAGGTTGCCAAAGAGACGCTTGTTTCGACGGCTTCGGTCCTGTTCATAGTAGCCGCCGCCGCTATTTTCGCCTGGACGCTCACCGTCGAACAACTTCCCCAGCAGATCGCCGCCGCGCTTCTCGGCATTTCCTCCAGTCCCATCGCCCTGCTTAATGTTAACCAACGTCATTCTTCTCATCGCCGGGATGTTCTTGGAAACCACGGCTGCCATCATGATCTTCACGCCCATCCTGCTGCCCACGCTCGTGGCCGCGGGCGTGAACCCCGTGCATTTCGGCCTCGTGATGGTATTCAACCTCATGATCGGCATGCTGACCCCGCCGGTCGGGATGAGCATC